>DAISWG010000039.1:0-20405 GCA_036826475.1 Miltoncostaeaceae bacterium
AGTAGTCGTCGCGGTAGATCATGAGCACCAGGTCGGCGTCCTGCTCGATGGCGCCCGACTCGCGCAGGTCCGACAGCATCGGCCGCTTGTCGTTGCGGGCGTCGGGGGCGCGGTTGAGCTGCGAGACGCAGATGATTGGCACCTCGAGGTCGCGCGCCAGCATCTTCAGGCTCCGCGAGATCGCGGAGATCTCCTGCACGCGGTTCTCGTCGCGGCGGTGGGTGCCGCCCTCCATGAGCTGGATGTAGTCGACCACCAGCAGGTCCAGGCCGTCGCGGCTCTTCAGGCGCCGCAGCTTGGTGCGCATCTCGCCGACGGTGACGCCTTCGGAGTCGTCGATGTAGAGGCGCGCGGCCGACAGGCGGTCGGCGGCGCGGCCGATGCGCGACCAGTCCTCGGGCGCGAGCCGCCCGGCCCGGATGCGGCCGGCGTCGACGACGGCGGTCGACGACAGCAGCCGCTGGATGAGCTCGTCGCCGCTCATCTCCAGGCTGAAGACGGCGACCGCCAGGTTCTTCTGGAGGGCGGCGTGCTCGGCGATGCCGAGGGCGAGGGCGGTCTTGCCCATGCTCGGCCGCGCCGCGACGACGACCATGTTGCCCGCCTGGAGTCCGCCGATGACGTTGTCCAGGTCGATGAACCCGGTCCCGATGCCGACGACCCCGCCGCCGGACTCCTCCGCGGCGGTCAGCCGCTCGAGCCCCTTGATCACGAGCTTGTCCGCCCGGGTGAAGTCGCCGCGCACGCCCTTGCCGGACAACTCGTAGATGAGCGTCTCGGCGTCGCGGATCATCCCGGACGTCTCGCCCTGGCGCTCCGCGATCATCCGGTCGATCTCCCGGCTCACGCGCAGCAGCCGCCGCTGGGTCGCGGCGTCGCGGACGATCTCGGCGTAGGTGCGGTAGCTCGCCGCGATGAACGGCGTCTCCATCAGGTCGAGCACGGCGCCCCGCCCGCCCGCCGCGTCGAGCTCGCCGTTCTTGGTGAGCTGCTCGATCACGGTGATCGGCTCGACGGGCTCGCCGACGTGGAACAGGTCCATGATCGCCCGGTACACCGCGCGGTGGCCCTCGCGGTAGAAGTCCTCGGCGTCCAGGATCCCCTGGGCCTCGGCGACGTACGCGCCGACCTCCATGAGGCTGGCGAGCAGCATCGACTCGGCGTCGAGGTTCTGTGGTGGCGGCGTGCTGGTCGACACGGCCGTGGGGGTCGGCCCCGGGGGGCGGGCGGTGCTCAGTCGAGCAGCGGGCTCACGATGGTCTTGACCTCGGTCGCGAGACCGGGGCCCAGATCCACCGGCACGGAGTAGGTCCCCACCGCGCGGATCGGGGGCTCCACCGTGATGTGGCGGCGATCGATGCTCACGCCGCGGGCCTCCTCGATGGCGGTCGCGACGTCCGCCGCGGTGATCGAGCCGAACAGGCGGCCGTCGTCACCGGCCTTGGCCTTGAGCGTGAGGATCGTGCGGCCGAGCAGCTCGGCCAGCTCGCGCGACTGCTCCGCGGCCTTGGTCTCGGCGGCCCGTCGGGCCTCCTCGCGGCGGCGGACCTCGGCGATGCGCGCGGGCGTCGCCTCCTCGGCCATGCCCCGCGGCAGCAGGTAGTTGCGCATGTAGCCCCGGGCGACCGTCACGACCGTGCCGGCCTCGCCCAGCCCCTCGACCTCCTCGAGAAGGATCGCCTGCATTCGTCTCTCTCCTCAGACCCTAGAAGGGGATGTCGTCGTCCGCGGCCGTCGCCGGCTGCATGTCGCTGCGGTCCACCGGCAGGTCGCCGCCGCCGCCCGCGGGCCGGCTCCAGCCGCCGGCCTGCTGCTGGTCGCCGCCGCCGCCCTCGCCGCGCGAGTCGAGGAAGAACAGGTCGTTGGCGATGACCTCCACCGACTGGCGCTTGCTGCCGTCCTGGGCCTGCCACTCACGCCACGACAGCCGACCGTCCACCCCGATCCGCCGGCCCTTGGCGAGGTAGTCGGCGGCGGTCTGGGCCTGGCGGCCGAAGACGGTCACGTCGAAGTAGTTGCTGCGGTCCCCCCAGTTGCCGGACTCGTCGCGTGCGCGGGAGGAGACGGCCAGCCGGATCGAGCAGATCGGGTCACCGCCGCCGGTGTGGCGCAGCTCCGGGTCGCGGGTCAGGCGCCCCACCAGGGTCACGCGGTTCAGGTCGGCCGGCACGGCGGGTCAGCGCGGGGGGCGTCGGCCGCCGCGGCCACCGGGGCGGCCGCCGCGCTGCGGGCGGTCCTCGCGCTCCGGGTGCGTGTCGACCGGCGCGGGCGCGCCGCCGGCCTTGGCCCGCTCCGCGTCGGTGCGGTTGAGCCGGATGAAGAGCGCCCGCAGCACCACGCCCTTGTTGATGGAGAGCACGCGCTCGATCTCGGGCAGGGACGAGGGCTCGCCCGTGCACGTGATGATCACGTAGCGCCCGTCGGGGCGCTTCTCCATGGGGAAGGTGATCTTCCGCCGGCCCCAGTCGTTGACGTGGTCGATGCTGCCGCCGCCGTCGCGGACCAGCTGCTGGACGCGCTCCAGGATCTCCTGCTGCTGCTCCTCGTCCGCATCGGGATTGAGGATGATCATGATCTCGTACGGGCTGATCCTGGACCTCCGGAGGGTTGCGACACGCAGGCGCTGACGGGCGACCGGCGCCCGGCAGGCGGGGCAGTATAGCAGCGGCCGGACCGTCGCTAGGATGCCCACGAGGCCCCGGATGCGAGGTGTTCCGATGGCGCGATGGAGGATGTGGGCGGCGTCGGCGATCGGCGCGGCGGCGGCCGGCGCGGGGCTCGCGGTGGCGAGCCGGCGGCGCCCCACGACGACCGGCGGACCGGCCGGCATGCCCGCCCCCCCGCCCCCTCCCGCGCCGCCGCCCGGCGTCCCCGCCGAGGCCCAGGTGCCGCCGGCCCACGCGCCGGGCGAGGACGACCCGCAGGCCGCGCTCGACGCCGCCCGCGACCGCCTGCGCAGCCGCGCCGATGCGCTCCGGCAGGAGATCGAGGGCACCGGGGACGACGCGGACCCTCCGCGAGGCGGGGGAGCCTCCCCGCCGCAGCCGTCGCGCTCGCGCTGGCGGCGACGGGTGCGGCCCAGCAGGCGCCGCCGTCCGCCCTGCCCGCCGCGCCGGCCGCGGCGCCGGTCGTGCGCTTCGCCGTGAAGGGCGACTGGGGGTGGGGCGGGAGCGCCCAGGCGGCGGTCACGCGCCGCATGTGCGGCGAGTACCGGCGGGCGCCGTTCCGGTTCGTCGCCACCACCGGCGACAACTTCTACCGGCCGGACGGCGAGGCGACCGCGGCCAACTTCACCCGGCCGGAGCGGTGCCTCGCCGCCCTTGGGGTCCGGTGGCACGCGGCGTGGGGCAATCACGACGCGGCGGGCACCGGCACCGCGGTGGCGCTCCGCTCGCCGCGGCGATGGTACGCCGTCACCGCGGGCCCGGTGCGGCTCCTCGTGCTCGACGGCAACGCCCCCGGCGATCCCGGCCAGCTGGCCTTCATCCGGCGGCAGCTGGCCGCCGCCCGGGAGCCGGTCCGGATGGTCGCGCTCCACCAGCCGCTCCACACCGCGGGGATCCACCCGCCGTCCGAGGAGGCGCTCCGGCTGTGGGAACCCCTGTTCCGGCGCGGTCGCGTGACCGTCGTCTTCCAGGGTCACAACCACGCCTACGAGCGCTTCCGCATCGGCGCCCTCACCTACATCACCACCGGGGGCGGCGGCGCGCCGGTCTACCCCTGCGTCCGTCCCGCCGAGGGCCTCGAGCGGTGCCTCCCGGCGTACCACTTCCTGCTGGTCACGGCCACGCGCGCGCGTGTCGTGGTGCGCGCCGTCTCGCCGCAGGGGGCCACGCTCGACCGGGTGGTCATCGCCGCCCGCCCGCCGGCGCCCGCGCCCGGCGCTCCCTAGGACCCCGCGGGGCGGGGGCCGCGCCCGGCGACCGCCGCGGCCCAGGCCGTGGCCACCCGGACGGTCAGCTGGCTCATCGCGGCCACGACCTCGCGCCGCTGGGCCTCCGACAGCAGCGGCGGCGGGCTCGCCAGCGCGCGGTCGATCGCGCGCTCCAGGGCCAGGCTGCCGCCGAGGGTGACCTCGGCCGAGGAGCCGGCCAGCCCGTGGCCCCGGCCGTAGGTCTCGGCGCGCTCGAGCGCGTCGGCCAGGCTGCCGGTCTGGAAGGCGTCGGCCAGGGCGTCCACCCAGGCCCGCACCACGCCGCGGCGCTCCGGCGGCGGCAGCCGGCGGTAGGCGGCCTCGGCCGGCCCCTCGACCAGGGTCTCGACCTGGTCCGAGACGCGGTCCGCGCAGCCGCGGAGGGCCTCGGCCAGAACCGGGGCGACGGGGATCTGCCCGGGCCCCTGCCGCGCCGGGCGGGGCGTGCGGGGGGGCTGGCGCGCGAGCCACTGGCGGAGGGCCTCGGGGTCGAAGCGGCGGTGGCCGCCGGCCGTGCGCACGTGCGGCACGCGTCCCTCGCTGGCCCACAGCCGCAGCGTGCTCGGGCTCACGCCCAGCGCGCGCGCCGCCGCGGAGACGGAGAGCCAGGGGCCCTCGGAGCGGCGGGTCCGGCCGCCGATGCGCGTCACGCTCGCCCCGGGCCCCACGCCACTCGAGCGTGGACCGGAGCCGGCAGCGGACACCGTCGGCGTAGCCGGCCGCGACCCGCACGGCCATCCGGTCCAGCGAGCGCTCCACCGCCCGTTGCTCGGCGGGGCGCGCCGCGAGGATCGGCCCGAGCACGCGGTCGACCGCGCGGCGCAGCGCCAGGGCCTCCGTCACCGGGGCGTCGCCCGCCTGCCCGGAGGCGCCGTGGCGGAAGCCCTCCCACTCGGCGTCGCGGTATGCGCCGGCCAGATCGCCGGAGTCGAGCGCCGCCGCGAGGGCCTCCAGCGCTCCGAGCACGCGCGTCTGGCGGGCGGCCGAGGGGCGGCTGGCGCCGCTCGGGCGGGTCCGCGCCAGCTCCTCCTCGAACGCGGCCAGCACCTCGTCGCCGGCGTCGGCCAGCGCGAGGGCGGTCTCCGGCATCGCCTCCACGCGGGTGGGGACCAGCTCCTGCAGGCGCTGCTGGGGTGCCGGCGGCGCCCCGCCCCGCTCGGACAGCCAGCGCACGAGCTCGTCCAGCTCGAAGCGGCGGTGGCCGCCCGGCGTGCGCACGTGCGGGACCCGTCCCGCGGCCGCCCAGGCGCGCAGCGACGAGGAGCTCACGCCCAGCAGGCGCGCGGCGGCCGAGACCGTGAGCAGGCGGGACTCGGACGCCCCCCTCGAGCTCGGCGGGACCGCCTGCTCGTCCAGTCGGGCGCCGCCCGTGGTGACCATCTCAGGCCCTCCGGGCCGCCGGGTCGGCGTGTGTTCCGAGGTGTGACGCGGGGGTGTCATCACTGCGGCGTACCGGCCCTGTCATGCGCCGATCATGGGGACGTGTCTCACGGGCTGCAACCTCTCCTATCGTCCAGTGAGGTCGAGAACCTGAGCAAAGCTTCGGTTCCGGACGCCCGCTCTGACAAAAAACTCACACGCTGATGATTCCGGCGAAATGCGGTCACAACTCGCTCTCAGCTTCGCCGGGGGCCGTCGTCGTCCTGCGCTCCGCCTCCGCCGCGGCGCGCTCCTGACGCACGCGCTTGCGCTCCTTGAGGGCCACGAACCCGCCGACGAGGGCGGTCACGGCGAACGCCACGAGGAACGCCACCCACAGCTGGTCGGCGAACGCCTTCCCGGCGAAGTACCCCAGCAGCGCGGCCTGCGTGGACCACACGATCGCGCCGATCGAGTCGAAGATGAAGAAGCGCGGATAGCTCATCTGGCCCGCGCCGCACGACAGGTTGATCGCGATGCGGATGCCGGGCAGGAACCGCCCCACCACCACGAGGGCGGGCCCCTGGCGCGCCACCATCCGCTCGGCGGCCTCGAGGCGCTCCCGCCCGGCGAAGCGCGTGACGGTCCGCTTGATCGGGCCGCCCCCGGCCCGCCCGATCCAGTAGGCGGTCGAGTCGCCGATCATCGCCCCCACGGCGCCCGACAGGATCACCAGCAGGATGTTGAGGTTGCCGTTGGCGGCGAGCACGGCGGCCGCGACGATCGCGGTCTCGCCCGGCAGCGCCGGAAACACGCCGTCGCCCGCCACGACCAGCAGCACCGCCCAATAGCCGTAGTCGGCGGCGCTCTCGGCGATGTCGGCGAACGACTGGACGATGGAGCCGGCGCCCGAGAGGGCGGCGAGCATCGATGTCACGGCGCCGTCCGGCGCGTGCGGGCGCGGTGCGGCACGGGTCGATGATGACAGCGTCGGCCGAGGGTCGCGACCGCCCCCGCCGCTACCATCACCACATGGGGCGCATCGCCGAATCCGCGCTCGGCCTGCTCGCCGTCGGACCGCGGTCGGCCGAGTCGCTGGGCGACGCGCTCCGGGACGCCGGGGCCACCCGCGCGCGCGACCCGGGCGCCGCCGTGCGCCGCGCGCTGGCCGGCGACCCCCGTGTGCTGCGCCTGCCCGACGGCCGCCTCGCCGCGATCGCGCAGGCGCTCCGCGGCGTCGTCCTGACCGCCCGCGTCGGCGACGCCGACCTGGCCGCGGGCGAGCTGCCGGTGCAGCCGGACCTCGCCCCGCTGGAGCTGATCGGGCTCGGCCCGGCGCTCCCCATCCCCGACGACGCCGCCCCCGGGGACGTGGTGGTGGTGCGTATCGAGGACGCCGGCGACGAGCCCCGGATCGTCGTCGCGGCGGCCCCGCCGTCGCCGGCCCGCCCCGCCGACGAGGCCGCGCTCGCCGCCGCCGCCGCGGCCGCGGCGGCGGGGCCCCGGCCGCCGATCGTCCACCTCGCGACCCTCGTCGCCGGCGTCGCGGCGGCCGACCCGCGCGCGCTGCGCACCCCGGGCCGGCCGCTGTCCGACGCGCTTGCCGCAGGCGGCTGGGACGCGCACCTCGGATGGGTGGGGCCCCCCGGCACGGCGTGGGACGACCTCACCGGCGAGGAGGTCGACGCGCTCGAGGCCGAGGTGGCCGGGCTGCTCGCGCACGAGCAGGTGCTGGAGGCCGCCGCCGTCCAGCGCCGGCTGCTGGCGGTCCTCGGCCGTCACGTGCCCGAACGGGTCCCGCGCGCCCGCCGCGCCCTCGCGCGCATCCTGGCGCGGGCCGGCCACGGGGCGCAGGCGCTCGGGGTGCTGCGCCCCGGCATCGCGGCGAACGACGCCGAGGACCTCTACGAGGCGGCGGTCATCGCGCGCCGCACCGGCGACGAGGTCAGCGCCCGCCGCTGGGCCGCCACCGGCGCAGCGCACGCCGACGCCGGCGGGCGCTCGGAGGTGGGCCTCTGCCTCGCCGACCTCGCGCACGACCTCGACGCGCAGGCGGCGTTCCTGCGCGCCCGCCTCCTGGTGGCCGGCGAGGACGACGGTCCGCCGCGCCCCGCCGATGCCGACCGGGTGGCGCGGGCCATGGCGGGCCTCGCCCGCTCGTACCTGGTCGAGGCGCTGGTCGAGGAGCTCGCGGCCGAGCGCGGAGCCGACGAGCTGGCGGCACTCGTCGGGCTGCTCGGCGAGGCCGGCGACGAGGGCCGGCAGGCGTGCCTCGCGATGTCGGCGATCCTGCCGCCGGGCCTGGCCGCGGCCGCCCGCGACGCCGCCGGCCACGGCGCGCGGCCGGGATCCGCCGCCGTCGGCGGGTTGCTCGGCGCGCGGCCGGCCGCCGCCTGGGCGACGTCGCCGATCGACGCGCCCGACCAGCAGCAGGTCGTGGTCACCGTGGGGAAGGAGGACGGGCGCGTCTCGCCGCTCATCGTGCTCGTGGACCTGCACGACCTGGGCGGGGCCGTGAAGGACGCGTTCTTCCTGCCCGACATGTGCGAGGCGCGGATGCGCCGGGAGCTGCTGGCCCCCATGGAGTCCATGGGCCTGCCCGGCATGCCCGTGGACCTGCACGAGGCCATCGAGCTGGTGGGCGCCGCGCTGGAGCGCACCGCCCACGTCGGCTGGCGGATCCCCTCCCTGCGCCACCAGCCCGTGCTCGACCGCATCGAGCGCTGGCTCATGCGCCCGCAGCGCGGCGGGCGTCATCCGGTCTCCGGGGGCTGACCCCGCCGCGGCGGGGTCCGTCGCCTCAGGCGGCCCGGCGCTCCCGGCCGTCGTCGGCCGCCACGGCCGCCTGCGCGGCCGGGCGCACGCGCGGCGCGGGGACGGCGCGCGGGACCTTCGACCGGCGCGGCTCCCGCACCGCGCCGCCGAGGAGGCCCAGCAGCAGGGGGGCGGCGCCCGCCGCCGCGACCAGCGCGCCCAGGTCGGAGCCGGCCTCCAGGGCGAGGGCGGCCATGGCGATCAGCCCGAGCCCGCCGACCGTCCGCATCAGCAGCAGCGCCGACCGCTCGGCCCGCGCCGGCCGTCCCACGTCCCACGCGCTCCACGCAAGCAGCACCGCCAGCGCGACGCCCAGCATCCACCAGTCCATCAGGGCTCCCCTCTCGCGCTGCCCGTCTTCACGGTGGCGGCGCGAACCCCTCCCGGATCCGGCGGATCCTGCAACGGCACGGTGTCCGCCCTCTGTGCGATAATGGCCCGTATGGCTGAACTTCCCGCTCCCCTCGTCGAGTCCCTGAAGAAGCTGGATCCCGACATCGCGCAGCGCCTCACCGACGCGCTGCTGCCCGTCGCCGGCGAGCTCGGTCCGCGCGAGGAGGCCGTCCTCGAACGGCTCGTGAAGGGAATCGCCGACGGCGCTCCCGCCGCCGAGCTGAACGCGTTCGTGCGCCTCCTGCCGGTGACCGTCAGCCGGGCGGTCCAGCCGGCGATCGAGCCCGTCACCGCGTAGGCACGCCCCCCGGCCCAGCCCCCCGCGTGGGCCCGCTCGTCGTCGTCGGCGGCAACGCCGCCGGGATGTCCGCGGCCGCCGCGGCGCGCCGCACCGACCCCGCCCTGCCGATCACGGTGCTCGAGGCGGGGCCGGACGCCTCATACGCGTCCTGCGGCATCCCGTACGTGATCTCCGGCGAGGTGGCGGCCCTGGGGGCGCTGGTCACGGCGCCGCCCGACGAGTTCCGACGGACGCGCGACATCGACGTGCGCACCGGGGCCGAGGTGACGAGGATCGATCCCGCCGGCCGGCGGGTGGCGCTCGCAAACGGCGATGAGATCGCCTACGGGGCCCTCGTCGTCGCGACCGGGGCCCGGCCCGTGCGTCCCCCCGTCCCGGGGGCGGACCTGCCCGGCGTCCACGTGCTGCGCGACCTGCGGTCGGCCCGCGAGATGCAGGCGGCCCTCGCGCCCCACGTGCGCCCGCGCGTGGTGCTGGTGGGCAGCGGGCCCATCGGCCTGGAGGCCGCCGAGGCGCTGCTCGCCCGCGGGGCCCTGGTGACGGTGGTGGAGATCGCCGGGCAGGTGCTCCCCGCGCTCTCGCCGGTGGTCGCCGCCCCCGTCGCCGCGGCGCTCGCGCAGGCCGGCGTGCGGGTGCACACCGGGGCGACGGTGAGTGAGATCGTCCCGGACGGCGACGGGTTGGCGGTGGTGGCCGACGGCGCCCCGCTACCCGCCGACCTGGTGGTGCTCGGCACCGGGGTGGCCCCCGAGACGCGGCTCGCGGTGGCGGCGGGATGCGCTCTCGGCGACCGCGACGCGATCGCGGTGGACCGGCGCGGTCGCACCAGCGTGCCCGGCGTCTGGGCCGCCGGCGACTGCGCGGTGGCCCACCACCAGGTGCTGGACCGTCCGATGTGGATGCCGCTCGCGACGGTCGCGAACGCGCAGGGCCGCGTGGCGGGCCGCGACGCGGCCGGGGGCGAGGCGCGGTACGGGGGGGCGATCGGGTCGTGGGTGTCGCGTTTCCGCGACGTCTCGTTCGGCAGCGCGGGCCTCGACGAGGCGGCGGCCTCAGATGCCGGGTTCACCCCCCGCGCGATCGCCCGGGAGGGCCGCGACCGGTCCGGGTACATGCCGGGGGCCCTCCGGGTGCTCGTGCGCCTGGTGTGGGACGCCCCCTCCGGGCGCCTGCTGGGGGCCCAGATGGCCGGGGAGGCCGCCGTCGCGCCGCGGCTGCACACGGCGGCCGCCGCGATCGGCGCCGGGATGACCATCCGGGCGCTCGCCGAGTCGGACTTCGCCTACGCCCCGCCGGTCGCGGCGCTCCGCGACCCCCTCGAGCTGGCGGCGGCCGCGGCGATCGGGGACGCCCGCTGAGACTGCGCCCATCGCGGGGGGCGGGGCGGCGGAGGTGCGCTAGCGTGGCCCGGGTGCGCCCGCCCCGGTCCACACGTCGCATCCTCGCGCTCGCCGCGGGCGCGGCCGCCGCCCTTCTCGTGCTCGCCGCGTGCGGCGGGGGCTCGGACGGCATGGAGGCCGACGCGACGACCGGCGCCCCGGCCGCGGCGCCCGCGCAGGAGACGGCCACCGGAGGGGTACGGCTGGCCCGCGTCCGCGGCGGGCTCGGCGACGCGCTGTTCATCACCGGCGCGCCCGGGCAGCCCGGGCGCCTGTTCGTCGTGCAGCAGGGCGGGCGGATCCGCGTCCTGCAGAACGGCAGGCTCCTGGGCCGGCCGTTCCTGGACGTGTCCGGCCAGATCAGCGCGGGCGGCGAGCGGGGGCTGCTGGGCCTGGCGTTCCACCCGGACTACGCGCGCAACGGCCGCTTCTACGTGAACTACACCGACCGCTCGGGCGACACCCGCGTGGTGGAGTATCGCCGCGCGAGCGCCACACGGGCGAACCCGTCGAGCGCCCGCGTGCTGCTGGGCGTCGACCAGCCGTTCCCGAACCACAACGGCGGCGCCCTGGCGTTCGGGCCGGACCGCATGCTCTATATCGGCCTCGGCGACGGCGGAAGCGGGGACGACCCGCAGGGCAACGCCCAGGACACCGGCTCGCTGCTCGGCAAGCTGCTGCGCATCGACGTCGACCGACGCGCGGACGGCACGCCGTACGGGATCCCGGCGGGCAACCCGTTCGCGAGCGGCGGCGGCCGGCCGGAGATCTACGCCTACGGCCTCCGCAATCCCTGGCGGTTCTCGTTCGACCGGGCCCGCGGCGACCTGTGGATCGGCGACGTCGGCCAGGGCGAGATCGAGGAGATCGACTTCCGGCGGCGCGACACCGGCGCCGGCGCCAACTTCGGGTGGCGGGCGTTCGAGGGCCGCGCCTCCCACATCGGCGGCACCGGGGCGCTCGAGGGTCCGTCGGGGCACACGCCGCCGGTCGCCCAGTACACGCACGCGCAGGGCTGCTCCGTGACCGGCGGCTACGTCTATCGCGGCACGAAGGTGCCGGCGCTGCGCGGCAGGTACGTCTACGCCGACTTCTGCTCCGGTACCGTCTGGAGCATGCGTGCCGGACCGAACCCCGGCGACGTCCGGCGCGAGACCGGCCTGGGCGCCGGCCTCTACAACGTCACGTCGTTCGGCGAGAGCCTCAGCGGCGACCTGTACGTGATCGCCGGCGGCTCGCTCTACCGCTTCGTCCGCGGGTAGCGCGGTGCCGGAGGTCCGACCGTCGACCGGGTGGGGGGTCGTCCACCTCATGTTGCGGGCCCTCCCCGGCGCCGGCGACGCCGACGAGGCGCTCGCCGCGATCGAGGCGTTCCGCCGGGAGGAGCCGCAGCAGGCCATCGCCTTCTCGGTGCTCGGCGGCAGCGCCGACGTCGGCGTCATGGCGCTCGGCCCCGACCTCGACGCCCTCGACGTGCTGACGAAGACGATCCTGCGGGGCCCGTTCGAGGTCGCGTACTCGTTCGTGTCGCTCACGGAGCTCAGCGAATACACGTCCACCGAGGACGACGAGCGGGCGCGGCTCGAGGCGGCCGGCGACGCGGATGTCGAGGGGGCCCTGGCCGCGTGGCGCGCGCGGATGGCGAAGTACCTGGAGGACCGCCTGCACCCGCGGCTGCCGGAGCGCCCCGTCATCGCCTTCTACCCCATGTCGAAGCGGCGCGACGGCGACGACAACTGGTATTCGCTGCCGTTCGCGACGCGGCGCGAGCTGATGCAGGGGCACGCGCGGGTGGGGCGCACGTACGCGGGCCGCGTGCTGCAGCTCATCACCGGGGCGACCGGCCTGGACGACTGGGAGTGGGGCGTGACCCTGCTCGCCGACGATCCCGCGGTCGTCAAGGACATCGTCTACGAGATGCGCTTCGACGAGGTCAGCGCCCGGTACGGGGAGTTCGGGCCGTTCTTCGTCGGCCTGGTGATGGATCCCGCGGCGGCGCTGGCGCGCGCCGGCGTGCTCGACCGGGAGGGCTGAGGCGGTGGCCGGCGCACCGGCCATCAGCGTCCGGGCCGCCGTGAAGCGCTTCGGCGCCATCACGGCCGTCGACGGGCTCGACCTGGAGGTCCCGGCGGGGACGTGCGTCGGACTCCTCGGCCCGAACGGCGCCGGCAAGTCGACGCTGATGAAGCTGCTCACCGCCCAGGCCATCGCCGACGAGGGTCATTTGGAGGTCCTGGGCCACCGCCTCCCCGACGAGTCGAAGCAGGCGCGCGCCCGGTGCGGCGTGGTGCCGCAGCTCGACAACCTCGACACGACGCTGACGGTCGAGCAGAACCTCATCGTCTTCACGCATCTGTACCGCATCCCCCGGCGCGAGCGGCACGACGCGGTCGACCGGGCGCTGGGGATCGCGAACCTCACGGACCGGCGCACCGCGAAGGTCGACCAGCTGTCGGGCGGCATGCGCCGCCGCCTCCTGATCGCGCGCGCCCTGGTCCACCGGCCGAGCCTGGTGCTGCTGGACGAGCCGACGGTGGGACTCGACCCCCAGGTGCGCCAGGAGCTGTGGTCCCTCATCGACGGGCTGCGGCTCGACGGCGTCTCGATCCTGATGTCGACGCACTACATCGAGGAGGCCGAGCGCCTCTGCGACACGGTCACGATCGTGTCGCACGGGACCGCGGTGGCCGTGGGGCCGCCGCAGGCGCTGATCGCCGAGCACACGGGCACGACCGCGCTCGAGGTGTACGGGCCGCCGAGCCGCCTCGGCGAGGTGGAGGCGCAGGCGGCGCTGGCGGGGATCAGCAGCCGCCGCACGGGCACGTCGATCGCGCTGCTCAACATCGACCGCGCCAACGGTCACGAGCTGCCCAAGGGCGAGCGGAGGCCCGCGAACCTGGAGGACGTGTTCGTGCTCCTCACCGGCCAGGAGATCGCGTGACCACCGCCGCGCCGCCCGCGAGGCGCCTGCGCCGTCTGGAGTGGCCGGCCCTCTCCGGCGTGCTGGTGCGCGAGATCATCAACTTCTCGTCGTACTGGCGCTCCACCACCTTCAGCTCGACGGTGGAGCCGACCATCTACCTGCTGGCGTTCGGCTTCGGCTTCGGCTCGCTGGTGTCGGAGGTGGGCGGCTACCCGTACGTGGAGTTCGTCGGGACGGGGACGGTCGCCACGGCGGTGCTGTTCTCGTCGGCGTTCCCGGCGATGTTCGGGACCCTCGTCAAACGGCAGTACCAGCGCACGTACGACGCGATCCTGGCGGCGCCGGTCGACACCGAGGAGCTGGTGACGGCCGAGATGCTGTGGATCGCCGTGCGCTCTGGCACCTACGGCTGCGTGCCGATGCTCGTGGCCATGTGCTTCGGCCTCGACCCGAGCTGGGGGATGCTGGCGGTGCCGTTCATCGCGATGGTCGCCGGCTTCGGCTGGGCGGGGTTCGGCACGTTCGTGTCGTCGCGGATGGATTCCTTCGAGAACTTCTCGTACATCATCAGCGCCGTGCTGACGCCGCTGTTCCTGGTGGCCGGCACGTTCTTCCCCATCGACGAGCTCCCCGAGTGGGCGCAGGTGCTCGCCTGGTTCAACCCGCTCTACAGCCTGGTGGAGCTGGTGCGGGCCGCCGTGTTCGGCTGGCAGGGCCCGGTCGATGTGGCCCACGCCGCCATCCTGGTGGGCTTCGGCCTGCTCACCTGGCGGCTCGCCATCTGGGGCATGACCCGGAAGCTGATCCTCTAGGCCCTGACGCGAGAGCGGCCGCAGGCGGGGCTAGGCTCCTGCCCGCGTGAGTACGAAACCCGACCTGCCGATCGGGCTCTATGAAGAGCCGGTGACCCGCGCGCTCGCGGCGCGTCTGGAACAGATCGGCGACGCCGCGCTCGTCAGTTCGTTCGGCGACGAGGAGGGTCACCCGCTTCTCGCGCGGCATGTCGCCCGGCTTCTCGCCCGCGCCCTCCGTGATGTCCCCCGCGAAGAACGAGACGAGACCCAAGCGGCAATGGTGAACGCATTGCTCCGCGTGCTCCGTGAGACCTCGGCCCGCTCGTTCGACGGCGACGGGGATGAACTCGACCTGCCTCCCCGACGGCTTGACGAAGTCCTCGGCCCCTCGGATCCGTTGGGTCACCGCCCGCGACGCGATCGGCCGACCATTCCGCTCACTGCGAGTGCGCTTCTCGTGAATGCGCGTGGAGAGCCTGCTGTCGGGAGCGAGGTCAATCGCGAACTCGCTTCCGCGGACCACGTCGATCTTCTCTTCCCCTTCGTGCGCTGGACGGGGGTTCGAATCGTGCGTGACCGACTCGCCGACGTCGTCCGGCGTGGTGGCCGCGTGCGCGTCATCGCCTCGACCTACCTCGGATCGTCGGAGCCGCGGGCACTCGAGGCGTTGATCGAGCTCGGCGCGGAGGTTCGTGTCTCCTACGACACGACCTCGACGCGCCTCCATGCGAAGGCGTGGTTGTTCGATCGCCGCTCGGGCTTCTCGACAGCCCTCATCGGCTCGTCCAACCTCTCGAACACGGCCCTCGTCGATGGCCTCGAATGGAACGTGCGCCTCTCTGCGACGGAGACGCCCGCCGTTCTCGACACCTTCAGAGCGACCTTCGAGACCTACTGGGAGAGCGAGCACGTCGAGTCCTACGAGGCAACGCGCTTCGCTCGCGCCGTTGCCCGCGAACGCCCCGAGCGACCCGACGATCCGCTTTCCCCGTTCGATCTCGTGCCGTACCCGCACCAAGTCGGCATCCTCGAACGGCTCGAGGTCGAACGGGAGCGCCACGGTCGTTGGCGCAACCTGGTGGTCGCAGCGACCGGGACCGGGAAGACGGTCATCGCTGCGCTCGACTATCGACGCCTGCGAGCAGCCTCACAGCGCGACATGAGCCTGCTCTTCATCGCGCATCGTCGCGAGATCCTCGAGCAGAGCCGGCGCGTCTTCCGAGAGGCGCTCAAGGACGGAGCGTTCGGCGAGACGTACGTCGACGGACGTCGGCCCACCGAGTGGCGACACGTGTTCGCGTCGGTGCAGTCCCTGAAGACGCTCGATCTCGCTGATCTCGCCCCGAACCACTTCGACATGGTGATCGTGGATGAGTTCCACCACGCCGCCGCGCCGACGTACGCGCGCCTGCTGAATCACCTCCGGCCGAAGGTGCTGCTGGGGCTCACGGCGACTCCGGAACGTGCGGATGGTCTGAGCGTGACCGACTGGTTCGATGGCCGGTTCGCCGCCGAGATCCGCCTTTGGGATGCAATTGAGGGTGCGCAGCTGTGCCCATTCCAGTATTTCGGGGTCCACGACGACGTCGACCTCTCCGCCATCGAATGGACCCGCGGCGGCTACGCGGCCGCCGAACTTGAGAACGTCTACACCGGGAACGACGCCAGGCTCGCCAAGGTCCTCCGATCCATCCGAGAGATCGTCGCCGACCCCTTGAGAATGCGAGCCCTCGGCTTCTGCGTCAGCGTCGCTCACGCCGACTACATGGCGAGGCGGTTCAACGAGGCCGGCATCCCATCCGCGGCGGTCTCCGGCCAGACACGGAGCGCCGATCGCGAGACGGCGCTCCGGCGCTTGGCGATGGGTGAGATCAACTGTCTCTTCGCTGTGGACCTCTTCAATGAGGGCGTCGACGTTCCATCGATCGACACGGTCCTGTTTCTCCGGCCGACGGAGAGCGCGACCGTCTTCCTCCAGCAGCTTGGCCGAGGATTGCGACGCGCCGACGGCAAGGCATGTCTGACGGTGCTGGACTTCATCGGGCAACAGCGGCGTGAGTTCCGGTTCGACCGGCGGCTCAGGGCGTTACTCGGATCAGGCACCAGGGCCGAGATCACCCGCACGGTGGAGGACGGCTTCCCGCTGCTACCGGCTGGCTGCCACGTCCAACTTGACCGGGTCGCTCAGGCGGTCGTGCTCGACAACCTCAGGCGGACGATCGGCGGACGGTGGGGAGAGTTGGTCACCGAGCTTCGTGACGTCGGCGACGTCTCACTTGGCGAGTACCTCCGGCGAGCGGACCGGGACGTCGAGGAGCTCTATCGGAGTGGTCGAGGGTGGAGCGTCCTTCGACGCGACGCTGGCTTCGCGACTCCTGAGCTCGGTTCGGACGACGCGCGTCTCGGACGTGCGCTCGGGCGCATGCTGCACATCGACGACCCTGAACGACTCGAGGGGCTTCGCCGCACCCTCGCGGCTGATGAGCCTCCGCAGGCGACCATGCTCGGGGAGCGGGACAGGCGGCTCCTCACGATGCTGCATTTCGACCTGTGGGGCACCGACCCCAGCCTCCGGAATCTCGACGCCGGCGCCCGCCGTCTGTGGGAGAACCCGGCGCGACTGCTCGAACTGGGCGAGCTGGTCGATGTCCTCGATGACCGCGCTTCGGTGGTACCCCGCCAACTGCGACTCACCCAGCCCATCCCGCTCGCGGTCCACTGTCGCTACACCCGCGACGAGGCCCTGGCGGCTGTGGGCGCGTCGCGTGCAGAAGCCCCCCGGCCGCTTCGCGAGGGCGTCCTCTGGGATCAACAGTCCGGCTGCGACCTGTTCTTCGTGACGATCAACAAGAGCGAGCGCCACTACTCGCCGACCACCATGTACCGCGATCACGCCATCTCCCGCTCGTTGTTCCACTGGGAGTCGCAGAGCACGACGACCGAGCGGTCACCAACGGGTCAGCGGTACATCAACCATCGCGCGCGCGGCTCGCATGTCCTGCTCTTCGCGCGGGCGGTCATCGGAGAGCCCTTTGTCTTCTTGGGCACCGTCCAGTACCGCGGGCACCAGGGAGAGCGACCGATGGCGATCACCTGGGAACTTGACGACTCGCTGCCGGAGACCGTTTACGCGATGACGAGGGTGGCAGCCGCCTAGCGTCCGTCAGGCGATGTGGTCGCGCCCCTCGACGGCGTCGCGCAGGCGCTCGAGCCGGCGGTCCCAGGCGGCGGCCACGCCGCCGATCCACTCGCTCGCGGGGGCGATGGCCCCCGCCCGCAGCCGGTACCGCACCTCGCGACCCGGCGACGGTGCGCGCTCGACGAGGCCCGCCTCGCCGAGCGCGGCCAGATGCTTCGCCACGGCCTGGCGGGTGATCGGCAGCGTCTCGGTCAGCGCCGGAACCGAGGTGGAGCCGTCGCGCAGCAGGGTCTCGACCACATGCCGGCGCGTCGGGTCGGCGAGCGCGGAGAGGACGGGGCCGATGCGGTCGGTCACGCGTACGCGCGGGCGAACGCGGCGGCGAGACGGGCGATCGGCACGGCCGGGGCGCTCTCGGTGACCACGACCCGGCTGCCGCCGCGGGAGGGCACGACCAGGAACTCGACCCTCGTGGCGGGCTCGTCGCCGCGCCACCACCACCAGACGAGCCGGTTGGGCGCGCTCTCCGACTCGACGTGGATCTCGCGGTCGGGCTCGTCGAGCCAGCGCTCCCGGCCCTCCTCGGTGACGAGCGCCTCCCACACCTCGTCGGGCTCGGCGTCGATCTCGATCTCGCGGCGGGTCTCCACGGGTCCTCCTTTGACAACCGTTGGGTTGCACTCTACCGTGCGTCGCGCATGACAACTAATCAGTTGTCGAAAGGAGGGCCGATGCCCCTCGTCCCCATGGTGGTGGAGCAGACCTCGCGCGGCGAGCGCTCGTTCGACATCTACTCCCGTCTGCTCAACGAGCGGATCGTCTTCCTCGGCACGCCCGTGGACGACCAGATCGCCAACCTGATCGTCGCCCAGCTCCTGCACCTGGAGTCGGAGGACCCGGACAAGGACATCTCGCTGTACATCAACTCGCCCGGCGGGTCGGTGTACGCGGGCCTCTCGATCTACGACACGATGCGGTTCATCCGCCCGGACGTGGCGACGATCTGCTTCGGGGTGGCGATGAGCATGGGGTCGCTGCTGCTCGCCGGCGGCGCGTCGGGCAAGCGGATGTCGCTGCCGAACGGGCGCATCCTGATCCACCAGCCGAGCGGCGGGTTCCAGGGGCAGGCGTCGGACATCGAGATCCACGCCCGCGAGACCATCGAGCTGCGCCGGCGCGTCGACGAGATCTACGCCCGCCACACCGGTCAGACGGTGGAGCGCGTCCACGACGACATGGACCGCGACCGCTACATGACCGCCGACCAGGCGCTCGACTACGGCCTGATCGACCGGGTGATCTCCTCCCACGAGCTCACCCGCATGCGCCCCGGCTTCGCGGCCCGGGACGGGGACGACGACGCGTCCTAGGAGTCCCCGGCGGGGCCCAGCAGCAGGGAGCGCTCCAACGGAACGGGACGCACGAGCGCGTCGATCATCGGGCAGTGGCGCTCCGCCTCCTCCGAGAGGAGGCGGTAGCGCTCCTCCGGCTCGGGGCCCTCCAGCCGCACCGCGATGCGCATCGCCGAGTAGCCGGGCGGCACGTCGCCCGCCAGGCCGAGGTAGCCCCGCAGGTCGATGTCGCCCTCCACGTCCACCGTCACCCGGTCCAGCGCGACGCCCAGCTCGTCGGCCCACAGGCGGTAGGTGGCCGCCTGGCAGGTCGCGATGCTGGTCAGGAACAGCTCGATCGGGCTCTGCGCCGTGTCCGTGCCGCCCAAGGAGCGCGGCTCGTCGGCCACGATGGTGTGGCCGCGGGAGGTGGTCTCGCAGCGCATCCCCTCGCCCAGCTCCGTGCGCACGCGCTGGGTGACCGCGGCGCGGTGGGGTTCCGCGCGGTACCGGTCGGCCAGCCCGGCGTGCGGGGGACGCTCCATGGCGCCCAGCGTACCGGTCCCCCGCCGCCCGGCGCGGATAGGCTCCGCGGGCCCGGGGGACGACGAGGAGGCACGCATGAAGGGGCTCACCTTCCAGGGACCGCAGGACGTCCGCGTCGAGGATGTCGACGAGCCGACGATCGTGGAGCCGACGGACGCGCTGGTGCGGGTCACGATGGCCGGGATCTGCGGATCGGACCTCCACATCTTCAACGCGGGGGCCGCGTTCGGCTTCCCCGAGGGCAGCCGCCTCGGACACGAGTTCATCGGGACCGTCGAGGCCGTCGGCTCCGACGTGACGGCCGTGCGGCCCGGCGACCGCGTCCTCTCCTCCTGCTCCGTCGCGTGCGGCGAGTGCACCTGGTGCCGGGAGGGCCTCGCGTCGTCGTGCGTGCGCTGGTCGCTGTTCGGGTGGGCGCCGCGGGTGTGGCAGCACGGCGGCGCGGTGCAGGGCGGCCAGTCCGAGTTCGTCCGCGTGCCGCTGGCCGACACGACCCTGCTGCCGATGCCGGAGGCCCTGTCGGACCCCGGTCGCGAGGCGTCGCTGCTGCCGCTCGTGGACGTGATGTCCACCGGCTGGCACGGCCTCACCGCGGCCGGCGCGGCGCCCGGCCAGTCGGTGGTGGTCATCGGCGACGGCGCCGTCGGCCTGGCGGGCGTGCACGGCGCGCGGGCGAAGGGCGCGGAGCGGATCGTGGCGCTCGGCCACCACGCCGACCGCCTCGCGACCGCCTCGACGCTCGGCGCCACGCTCACCATCGACTCGCGCGACGACGAGGAGATCACGCAGCTGGTGATGGAGCACACGGGGGGCGAGGGCGCCCACGTGGTGATCGACTCCATCTCGAGCCCCGGCTCGATGGCGACGGCCCACGCCACGGTGCGCCCCGGCGGCACGATCGCGTGCCTGGGCATGGACCACTTCATGGGGTCCACCCCGACGATCAACTGGTTCGACCAGTTCCTGCGCAACATCTCCGTCACGGGTGGCCTGGTGCCGGGCCCGCGCTACATCCCTGAGCTGCTCGACCTGGTGCAGGCGGGGACGCTGGACCCCGCCCCGATGCTGAGCCACCGCCTGCCCCTGACCGAGGCGCCGGAGGGCTACCGGCTCATGGCGGCGCGCGCGGAGGGCGTCACCAAGGTGGCCCTCACCCCCGCATGAGCGCGGAGGACGTCCTCCGGGCGGCGGGCCAGGACCGGCTGGCCGACGCGCTCGCCGGCCTCGGCCCGGAGGATCGCGCGACGCTCGAGGCCGAGATCGCCGGGCTCGACCTGCCGCTCGTGCAGCGCCTGGTGCGCGAGCTGGTGGGCGGCGACGGGGCGGCCGTGCACGGGGCGATCGCCCCGCCGCCGCCGGACGCGCTCGTGGCCCTGCCGTCCACCGACGCCGACCGGCAGCGGGAGCTTCGCGCCCGCCGGGCCGGCCAGGCGCTCCTGGCCGAGGGGCGCGTCGCGGCGGTCCTCCCGGCCGGGGGGGAGGGCACCCCCCCCCGCGTCGCCGGGCCCCACGG
>DAISWG010000039.1:20415-37189 GCA_036826475.1 Miltoncostaeaceae bacterium
GGGGGGTGGGGGGGGGGGCTGGCGGGCGGGGGGAGGGGGCCCCCGCCTCGGCTTCGACGGGCCGAAGGGCCTCTACCCGTACGCGCCCATCACCGGGTCCGTGCTGTTCGCGACCCACGCCGCGAAGATCGCCGCGCTCCGCGGCCGGTACGGCGCGCTGCCGTGGTACATCCTCACCTCGCCCCAGAACGACGCCGCCACGCGCGCCGCGTTCGAGGAGGCCGGTTGGTACGGCCTGGAGCCCGGCTCCGTGCGGTTCGTGGTGCAGGGGACCCTGCCGGCCGTCGACCGGGACACCGGCGACATTCTGCGCGACGCCCCCGGGCGCATCGCGCTGTCGCCCGACGGGCACGGCGGCCTGCTCTCCGCCCTGCGGACGTCCGGCGCCCTCGACGAGATGTCCACGGCCGGGGTCTCCACCATCTTCACGTTCCAGGTCGACAACCCGCTGCTGCCCGTCGCGCAGCCCGAGTTCCTGGGCCACCACGCCCTGGCGGGCGCGGACATGTCGTCGATGGTCGTCCGCAAGCTCGGCCCCGCCGAGAAGATGGGCGTGATCGCGACGGCGGACGGCCGGACGACCGTGGTGGAGTACAGCGACCTGCCCGACGAGCTGGCCCAGGAGCGCGACCACGAGGGCGAGCTCGTCCTGTGGGCGGGCTCGATCGCGGTCCACTGCATCGCGGTCGACTTCGCGCGGCGGCTCACCGACGGCGGCCTGCGGCTGCCGTTCCACCGGGCGCTGAAGAAGGTGCCGTACATCGACGACGCCGGCGCGCGCGTGACGCCCGACGAGCCCAACGCCGTCAAGTTCGAGACCTTCCTGTTCGACGCGCTGCCGTTCGCCGACCGCACGGTCACGGTGGAGGCGGCGCGCGAGGACGTGTTCTCGCCCATCAAGAACGCCGAGGGCGCCGACTCGCCGGAGACGGCGCGCCGCGATCTCAACCGGCTGAACGCGCGCTGGCTGGAGGCGGCGGGGGTCGCGGTCCCCCGCGGCGACGACGGCGAGCCGGTGGACATCGAGATCGATCCGCGGTTCGCCCTCGACGCCGAGGAGCTGGCGGAGGTGCTGCCCCTCGGCTTCCGCGTCGAGGGTCCGACCGTGCTCAGCCCGCCCGCGGCCAGCCCGTGATGATCGGGTAGGGGGGCACCGGTCCGCCGCCGCCCGGATGGACCTCGAAGTGGAGGTGGGGCGGGGTGCCCTGCGCGTCGCCGCTGTCGCCCACGTAGCCCAGCACCGTGCCGCGCGTGACCGCGGCGCCCTCCCTCGCCGTCGGCGCGTACGCGTCCAGGTGGGCGTAGTAGAAGCCGTTGCCGGCCGTGTCGCGCACCCACAGCCGCCAGCCGCCCAGGCCGTTCCAGCCCACGTTGAACAGCGTCCCGTCGGCCACGGCGACCACCGGGGTGCCGCGCGCGGCGAACAGGTCGATGCCCTCGTGGCTGCGCCCGCCGGCGCGCGCGAAGCCCCAGTCGTTGGTGAACTGGACCGCCCCGGCGACGGGGAAGAGGAAGTCGCCCTGCGGCAGGGCGCCCGCCAGCGTCGTGCCGCCGGCCACCGGCAGCGACGTGAGGTAGGCGGTGCGTGCGGCCTCCAGGGCCTTCAGCCGCCGCTGCCGCTCGCGCTCCTCCTTCACCAGCCGCTTCAGCTCCGACCGGGCGTCGGCGAGGAGCTGCTCCTGCTCGGCGCGGAGCGCGGAGACGGCGGCGCGGCGGTCCTCGGCGGCGGCAAGCTCGCGGCGCCGGGTGGATTCCGCGCCGGCCTGCGTCTCCTCGAGCGCCTCCAGGCGCGCGCGGCGCGCCTTGACCGTGGTGACCACCCCGGCGTCGCCGCGGGCCACCTGGTCGAGCAGGTCGCCGGTCTGTTGGGCCTGCTGGAGGCTGCCGGTGGTGAGCAGCAACTCCACGAACGACGGCGGGTCGTTGACGTAGAGGGCCACGACCCGCTCGGCCAGCAGGTCGCGCGAGCGGTCCAGGTCGCGGCGGGCGCCCGCCAGCTCGGACCGTGTCGCTGCGAGCAGGTCCTGCGCGGCCTCCAGCCGGTCGACCGCCTGGTTGTTGGCCTGGATCGCCTGGCCCATCCGGATGTCGAGCAGCGCGACCTCGCGGCCCAGGTCGGCGATCTGCGTCCGGGTCCCCGCGATCGTCCCCGCGCCCGCCGCGGGATCGGCGCCCGGCGCGCCCAGCGCACATGCCGCGGCAACGACGGCGACGAGCGCGGCCAGCAGCCGCGTGCGGGGTTGGGCGGACGACATGGGGGAGGGGCCCGCCCACTCTGGTGAGGCGGCGGGGCTGCCTCAATCCCCATCGGCCGGTCTGCAACGGCATCTGAGCCCGCTGCAATACCGCTCAGGCCTTCTGCCGGGCCCCCCGGGGCAACGCGAAGAACACGCCCTCGGCCGACGGCTCCTCCTCGCCGCCGCGCGCGTAGCCGGCGCCCACGAGCGCCGCGGCAACCTCCTGCACCAGCACCTCGGGTGCCGAGGCGCCCGCGGTCAGGGCGATGTGGCGCTTGTCCCGGAGCCAGGCGGGGTCCAGCTCGGAGACGTTGTCGATCAGGTGCGACTCGGCGCCCGACGCCTCCGCCACCTCCACCATCCGGTTGGAGTTGGAGGAGTTCTTCGAGCCCACCACCAGCACCAGGTCGGCGCCCGACCGCACCGTCTCGCGGACGGCGTCCTGGCGGTTCTGCGTGGCGTAGCAGATGTCGCTGGACTTCGGGCCCCAGAGCGCCGGGAAGCGCCGCTTCAGCACGTCGACGATCTCGGTGGTGTCGTCGATCGAGAGCGTCGTCTGGGTGGTCAGCGCCACGTTCTCGGGGTCGGGGACCTCCACGGCCTCGGCGTCCGCCACGCTCTCGATCAGGATCACCGACTCCGGGGCCTCGCCGCGCGTCCCGATCACCTCGTCGTGGTCGCCGTGGCCCACCAGCAGCACCGTCGCGCCGCGCCCGGCGTACCGGCGCACCTCGGCGTGCACCTTCGACACCAGGGGGCAGGTGGCGTCGATCACCCGCAGGTCGCGCTCCTCGCACACGCGCCGGACCTCGGGGGACACCCCGTGGGCCGAGAGGATGATCGTCTCGCCGACGGGCACCTCGGCCTCGCTGTCGACGAACACGGCGCCCTTCGCCGCGAGCGACTCGACGACGTGCTTGTTGTGGACGATCTCGCCGCGGACGTACACCGGGGGGCCGAGCTCCTCGAGCATGCGCTCGACGGTCTCGATGGCACGGTCGACGCCCGCGCAATACCCCCGCGGAGCGACGAGTTCCAGGTGCGTGGCCACGTGCGGAAGGGTACCCCACCCGACCCCGTATCGTCCTCGGGGTGTCCGACGTCGCCACCATGGAGCTCGGCGAGGGCCCGGCGGTCCTGCTCGTCCACGGGCTCAACGGCTTCAAGGAGGGCTGGGGTCCCCTGCCCCGGGCGCTCGCCGACGGGGGCCACCGCGTCATCGCCGTCGACCTGCCCGGCTTCGGCGCGAGCCGGCGGCTGCGGCGCACCGGCCCGGAGACGCTGGCGGAGGCCCTCGGCCCCCTCGTGGAGCGGCACGCGCCGGTCGACGTGGTGGCCCACTCGCTGGGCACCCAGGTGGCGACGGCCCTCGCCGCCGGGCAGCCGGCGCGGGTGCGGCGGGTCGCGCTCGTGTCGCCGTGGGTGACCGCCCGGCCGCGCCGCCTGCCTCCGCGGCGGGTGTCCGACGTGCTGCAGCTGCCGCTGGTGGGCCGCCCCCTCGGGCGCCTGGCGATCGGGCGGATGCGCCGCGACCCGGAGCGCCGCCGCCAGGCCTACCGCGCGGCGATCGCGCACCCCGACCGGCTGGCCGGCGACCCGGGGATGGCGGCGCTGCTGGAGCTGGCCGCCGACCGGCTCGTCGACGCCGACCTGCACGCGATGGCCGACTGGGCCGCGAGCGGCATGGCCTACGACGTGCGTCCGCTGGCGGCGCGCATGATGCAGCCGGCGCTGGTGGTGGGGGGCGACCGCGACCGGGTCACCCCCGTCGAGGGCGCGCTGCGCCTGGTGAGCGTGCTCCCCGGGGGACGGATGCTGCGCCTCCCCGGCGTCGGCCATTTCCCGCACCTGGAGGCGCCGGACGCGGTGCTGCCCGCCATCGCGGGGCACCTGGCGTGAGCGAGGAGCTGCTCGAGCTCGCCCTGGCGGCGGCGCTCCCCGCCGGGACGCTCCTGCTGGAGCGGTTCCGCGAGCCCGCCACCGGCCTGAGCGCCAAGACCAGCCGCACCGACCTGGTGAGCGACGCCGACCGGGCCGCGGAGCAGCTCATCGCGGGGGCGATCCTCGGCGCGCGGCCCGGCGACGCCCTGGTGGCCGAGGAGGGGGCCGCCGCCGACGGCGGCTCGGGGGTGCGCTGGTTCGTCGACCCGCTCGACGGCACCATCAACTTCCTCTGGGGCGTCCCCCACTGGTGCGTGAGCGTCGCCGCGTACGACGGGGACGGCGCGCTGGCCGGGGTGGTCCACGACCCCAGCCGCGGCGAGACGTTCACCGCCGTCCGCGGCGGGGGCGCCCGCCTCGACGGGACGCCGATCGCGGTGCGCCCGCCGACCCCGGTGTCGGAGGCCCTCGTCGCGACCGGCTTCGAGTACACGGCCGAGGCGCGCGCCCGCCAGGCGCGGCTGCTCGCGACGGTGCTGCCCGCGGTGCGGGACGTGCGCCGCTTCGGCGCCGCCGCGCTCGACCTCTGCTGGGTCGCGGCGGGGCGCTTCGACGGCTACTTCGAGACGGGTCTCAAGGCGTGGGACCGCGCCGCCGGCGAGATGATCGTGCGCGAGTCGGGCGGGGCGGTGGAGGACATGGCGCTGGACGGCGTCATCGCCGGCCACCCGGCGGTGGTCGCCGACCTGCGGGGGCTGGTCGCCGGCGGATGAGCGCGGAGTCGGCCCCGGGACGGCTGTGGGAGGTGGACGTCGTGCGGACGGCCGCCATCCTGATGATGGTCGCGTACCACGCGGCCTGGGACGTCTTCCACCTGGCGCCCTCGGTGGACGTCGACCCCTTCGACGGGGGCTGGCGGGCCCTCCAGGTGGCGTGCGGCTCGACATTCCTGTTCGTGGTGGGTGTGAGCCTCGCGATCTCGAACGCCCGCGGCCGCGCCCGCGGCCTCGACGGCTGGGAGCTGTACCGGCGGCACCTGCGCCGCGCCGCCCAGGTGGCGGCGGCCGCGGTGCTCGTGACGCTGGTGACCGTGGTCGCCCTGGGCGACGACTACGTGCGCTTCGGGATCCTGCACTGCATCGCCGTCGCGATGATCGTGGGCCCCCCGCTGCTGCGCCTCGGGTGGTGGAACGTGCCGCTCGGGGTCGCGGTGATCGTGGCGGGCGTCGCGCTCGGGACGCGCGCGGCCTCCGACGTGCCGGGCCTGTTCGTCGTGGGCGTGCCCCCCTCCCACGGAACGGTCGACTGGTATCCCGTGCTGCCCTGGCTCGGCCCCATGATGATCGGCCTGGCGGTGGGGCGCGCCCTGTACCCGGGGGGCCGCCGGGGCCGGTGGGGCGACCGGCTGCCGGAGCCGGCGGTCGCCCGGGCGCTCGGCGCGCCCGGTCGTCACGCCCTGCCGATCTACCTCGTGCACCAGGGGGTGCTGATCCCGCTCGTCGCCGCGGTCCTGGCGATCGCCGGGATCCAGGTGAGCGGAAGCCTCTTCGGCTAGCGGCCGAGCGCGCCGGCCATCGCGCCGCCCACGATCGCGAACGTGAGCTGGGCGGCCCACACGGCGCGGTCGACCTCGGCGCCGGCGCAGCCGCGGCCCCAGGCGTCGATGCGCGCCTGCACGTCCGCCCAGCGCCGCGCGGTGAGCGGCCCGAGGCCGCGGAGGAAGGTCGTCGCCTCGCCGGGGGCCAGGTCGAGGTGCCGCTCCACGAGCGGGGCGATCACCGGACCGGCCAGCGCGGACCCCTCGAGCACGAAGATCGTCCCGACGCCCTCCGCAAGGCCCATCGCGACGGCCGGGCGTGCCGCGAGCTCGGCGGTGCCGCCGAGGGCGCCCAGGTCGGCGCGCAGGGCGTCGGCCCGGTCGATCGGGTCGAGGCCGAGCGCCTGGACGGCGCCGCTGGTGGCCAGCGTCCGCTCGACCGCATCCCACGCGCGCAACATCGCGCCGAGCAGCGTCCGGTAGTGGTCGCGGTCCTCGAGGCCGTCGGGCAGGTCGAGGCGTCCGTCGACGTGCTCGTGCAGCGGGGCCGTGCCGAGGGCGAGGCGGTCGCAGAGCGGGCCGGTGCGTCGCTCGCCGCGCCGGCGCGAGGGCCGGCGGTGCGGGGCGTCCCGGAGGCTCAGGACGATCGCGCCGCCGCCGGGGGTGTGGACCGCTGCCATTGCGCGCCACATCGGTGCCGGTCCCCTCCATCTTGAGCCCGGGGACGTGGATGATGGCGCCCATGGCCTCCGCGCTCGACCGCCTGGAGCACGTGCACCCGGAGGACCGCGCCGCGTGGCGTGCGTGGCTGGTCGCCAACCACGCCGCCGCCGCCGGGGCGTGGCTCGTCGGCTGGAAGGCGGCGACGGGACGGCCGCGGCTGCCCTACGCCGACAGCGTGGAGGAGGCCCTCTGCGTGGGCTGGATCGACAGCCGGGCGGGGACGGTCGACGGTGAGCGGTCGCGCCTGCTGTTCACCCCGCGAAAGGCCGGGAGCGGGTGGTCGCGGCCCAACAAGGAGCGGATCGAGCGGCTCTCCGCGGCGGGGCTGCTGCTCCCCGCCGGCATCGCGGTGGTGGAGGCGGCCCGGGCCGACGGGTCGTGGTTCGCGCTCGACGACGTCGAGAACCTGGTGGAGCCGCCCGATCTGGCGCAGGCCCTGGACGCCGACCCCCGCGCGCGCGGCCACTGGGACGTGTTCCCACGGTCGGCGAAGCGGGCGATCCTCGAGTGGATCAGCACGGCGAAGCGGCCAGAGACCCGGGGGAAGCGGATCGCCGAGACGGCCCGGCTCGCGGCCCAGGACATCCGCGCCAACCAGTGGCGGCCGAAGGGCTGACCCCCGGCCGCGCGGCCTCACCCGGATGCGCCGGGCGCCTCCGGGACCGGGTACTCCGCGCCGCACCATTCGCAGTGGGTCGCCGGCTCGGCGCCTGCGCCCGGCGCCGGGGCCGGCTGCGGGTGGGCTGGCGCGGCCGGCCGGCCGGCCGGGTCGTCGTCGGCGCCGCACCACTCGCACTTGGTCTGCTGGTCGGGCTGGTCGGTCGTCATACAGGCATCCTGCCGGCCCGCGGAGCCGCGGCAATCCGGGCCTTCCCGACGCACGCTGCGGCAATGCCGCGCGGTGGGGCCCTCAGCAGCATCCGGCCGCGCTGGACGCCGCCGCCGGGACGCCCGGCGCGTCGACCGGCTTGACACCCGTGACGATGGCCCCGTGGAGGCCGTCGGCGACCTCGTGCGTGAACGCGATCTCCACGTCGGCGAACCCCGCCTCGTCCAGGAGCGCCCGGTACTCGCCCAGCGACAGGGCCCCCGCGATGCAGCCCGCCCAGCCGCCCCGCTCGGCGCGCTCCCCGGGGGTGAGGCGATCCTCGGCGACGACGTCGCTGATGCCGATGCGGCCGCCGGACCGGAGCACCCGGAACGTCTCCCTGAGCACAGCCCGCTTGTCGGGCGACAGGTTCACGACGCAGTTGGAGATGACGACGTCCATCGTCTCCGCCGGGAGGGGGATCTCCTCGATCCGTCCCTTCAGGAACTCGACGTTGGCCGCCCCCGCCTCGGTCGCGTTCCTGCGGGCCAGGGCGAGCATCTCATCGGTCATGTCGAGGCCGTACGCCTTTCCGGTGGGTCCGACCCGCGCGGCTGAGAGGAGCACGTCGATCCCACCGCCGGAGCCGAGGTCGAGCACGGTCTCCCCGGGGCGCAGCTCGGCGACCGCCGTCGGGTTGCCGCAGCCGAGGCTCGCGAGCACGGCCTGCTCGGGGAGCGCACCCTGCTCGCCGGCCTCGTACAGGCCGCTGCCGAAGACGGCCTCGCCCGGGGCGCAGCATCCGCCCTCGCCGCAGCCCGAGGCGATGCCCGGCTCCCTGCCCGAGGCGGCTTCGGCCGCCGCCTGCGCGTACCGCCGCCGCACCTGCTCGTGGATGTCGGGAGCGGGAGCCCCCGGGGGTGTCGGGTCGTTCAGCATCCGCATGCCTCCTGCGAGGGCCCGGCGATCCACGCCGAGAACTCGGCGAGCGCGTCGGGAAGGACGAAGTAGTAGGCCCAGAGCCCGCGGCGCTCCGAGTCGACGAGCCCCGCCTGCCGCAGCACCTTCAGGTGATGCGACACCGTCGACTGGCCGACGTCGAACAGCGGGATCAGCTCGCAGACGCACACCTTCCCCGCGTGCTTGCGGAGCACGTCGACGAGCTGCAGCCGGATCGGGTCCCCGAGCGCCTTCGCCACGGCGGCCATGCGCTCGGCCGTCTCGCGCTCGACGTCGGGGTATACGACCGGCTCACAGCACGCCTCGCCGGCGGGGCGCTTCTGCTTGGGGGTCAGCTCGATATCGATCGCCATGAATCTACTTCTATCGATTGAAGTGACAACTGTCAATCGAATAGACTGACCGCCGTGACCGGCCGCCCGGACCTCCCCCGCCGCCTCGCTGCGGAGGCTCTCGGCACGTTCTGCCTGGTCTTCGCGGGGACGGGCGCCGTCGTCGTGGATGCCGTCGCCGGAGGCCCGATCGGTCACGGGGGCACCGCCGCGACCTTCGGTCTGGTGGTGGCGGTGATGATCTTCGCCGTGGGGCATCTCTCCGGTGCCCACCTGAACCCCGCGGTGACCGGGGCGTTTGCCGCCGCCCGGCACTTCCCGCCGGGCGAGGTCGCGCCCTACGTCGCCGCGCAGATCGGGGGCGCGCTGCTCGCATCGGCAGCCCTCCGGGGGGTGTTCGGGGCCGAGGGCGGCCTCGGTGTCACCCATCCCGACCACGTCGGCGACGCCGGGGCGCTCGTGCTCGAGGCGGGGCTGACCGCGGTGCTCATGGTGGTGATCCTCGCCGTCGCGACGGACACGCGGGCCGTGGGGTCGCTCGCGGCCCTCGCCGTCGGCGCGACCATCGGGCTGGAGGCCCTGGTGATGGGTCCGATCACCGGGGCGTCGATGAACCCGGCCCGGTCGATCGGCCCCGCCGTCATCGCGGGCGACGCCGCCGGCCTCTGGATCTACCTCGCCGGACCCGTCATCGGCGCGCTCGCCGGCGCCGCGGTCTACGCGTTCCTCCGCGGTGGGAACGCGGCCATCCCACTCGAGCAGGAGGCACGCGCGTGAGCCCCGACCGCCCCGAGGTCCTCTACGTCTGCGTCCACAACGCGGGGCGCTCCCAGATGGCGGCGCTCTTCACCGAGCACCTCGGGCGCGGCCGGGTGGCGGTGCGCTCCGCCGGGTCCGATCCGGCCGACCGGGTGAACCCCATGGTCGTGGAGGTCATGGCCGAGCTGGGGCTCGACATGTCGGCGCGGTTCCCCGCGCCGCTCACCGACGACGCGGTGCGCGCGTCGGACGTGGTGGTGACCATGGGCTGCGGCGACGCGTGCCCCTTCTACCCCGGCCGGCGCTACGAGGACTGGGAGCTGGCCGACCCCGCCCGGGCGCGCGACCTGGACGAGGTCCGCGCCATCCGCGACGAGATCCGCGGGCGCGTCGCGGGGCTCCTCGCGGAGCTGGGGGTGCCCGCCGGCGGCTAGCCGGTCGCCGCGCGGATCGCGCGGTCGAGGTCCCACATGATGTCGTCGAGCGTCTCCAGCCCGACGGAGATGCGCACCATGTCCTCCGTGACCCCCGCCAGGGACAGGCCCTCCTCGTCGAGGCGGCGGTGGGTGGTGGACGCCGGGTGGATGATCAGCGACTTCGCGTCGCCCACGTTCGCCAGGTGCGACAGCAGCTCGCAGGCCTCGATGAGCCGCTGGCCGGCGTCGCGACCGCCCTTCACGCCGAACGTGAGGACGCTGCCCGCGCCGAGGGGCAGGTACCGGTCGGCGCGCGCGCGCTCCGGGCTGTCGGGCAGCCCCGGGTACGTCACCCACTCCACCCCCGGGTGGCCGCGCAGGAACTCGGCCAGGGCGGCCGTGCTCGCCACGTGGCGGTCCATCCGCAGCGACAGCGTCTCGAGCCCCTGGAGCAGCAGGAACGCGTTGAACGGGGACAGGACCGGCCCCAGGTCGCGCATCGTCTCGACGCGCGCCTTCATCACGAACGCGAAGTTCCCGAACGTCTCGGCGTAGCGCAGCCCCCGGTAGCCGGGGCTCGGCTCGACCAGCCCGGGGAACCGCCCGTCCTGCCACGGGAACGTGCCGCTGTCGACCAGCACCCCGCCGATGGTGGTGCCGTGGCCGCAGATCCACTTGGTGGCCGAGTGCGACACCAGGTGGGCGCCGTGCTCGATCGGCCGGCACAGGTATGGCGTCGCGAAGGTGTTGTCGATGAGGAGGGGCACCCCGGCCTCGCCGGCCACCTCCGCCACGGCGGCGATGTCGAGCACATCGAGCCGCGGGTTGCCGATCGTCTCCCCGTAGAGCAGCCGGGTGCGGTCCTCCACCGCGCCGCGCCACGCGCCCATGTCGGCCGGGTCGACGAACGTCGTGCGGATGCCGAGCCGCGCCAGCGTGATCGCCAGCTGGTTGTGGCTGCCGCCGTACAGGTGGCGCGACGCCACCACGTGGTCGCCCGCCTCCAGCAGCGTCGTGATCGCCACCGCCTGGGCCGCCAGCCCGCTCGCGGTGGCCAGGGCGCCGACGCCGCCCTCGAGGCTCGCCATGCGCTCCTCGAACACCGCGGTCGTCGGGTTCATGATCCGCGTGTAGATGTTGCCGAAGCGGTTGAGGTCGAACAGGTCCGCCGCGTGCTCGGCGTCCTCGAAGACGTAGGCCGCCGTCTGGTGGATCGGCACCGCCCGCGCCCCCGTCACCGGGTCGACGCGCTGGCCGGCGTGGAGGGCGCGGGTGTCGAACCCGTACTCCCGGTCCTCCGTCATCAGGCGGCGAACGGGGCCATGCGGCGCGACCCGATCACTCCCGTCGACAGCCCCACCACGTTGAGGCCGCCGAAGAAGCGGCAGTGCTCCATCTTGATGCAGCGGTCGTCCACCACCTCGAGGCCGGCCGCCCGGGCCCGGGCAGTGGCCTCCGGCGAGGTGATGCCGAGCTGCAGCCAGATCACCTTCGCCCCCAGCGCGATGGCCTCGTCCACGATCGGCGGCACGTCCGCCGGCTTGCGGAACACGTTGACGATCTCCAGCGGACCCCGCTCCGCGGCCTCGGCGAGGGACGCCGCGCACGGGTTGCCGAGCACCTCGTCGCACGCCGGGTTCACCGGGGTGATGTCGTAGCCGTTCGCCTGCATGTGGATCATCGCCCGGTGGCTCGGGCGATCCGCCTTCGGCGACAGGCCGACCACGGCCAGGCGGCGGTACCGCTCCAGGATCAGGCGCACCCCGTCCGACGGCGGGGCGCCGTCGCTCATTCCCGCGTATTGGGCCACGGCCGCGAAGTATGGCGATCCGGCGGCCCGTCCGCCGGGGCCGTGTTCACAAGTCGTTCACCGGAGCGTCACAGCAACGACACCTGCGCCCCGCCGGTCCCGGGCTACGGTCGCGCCGTCATCCCGGGGTGCCCACGTCCGCCGGGAGCGCGTCCCGATATCCGCCTGAAAGGAACCACGTATGGCACGTGCACGCCGTCTCGCCCTGATCGCCGCCTCGGCGGCGCTCGCCGCGGGTTCCCTCGCCGCCGCCGGCTGCGGCGGCGACGACGACTCGGGCGCGGCCTCCGACACCTCCGGCGGTGGGGCCGCGGCGTCCGACGTCTCCGGGACGATCGCCGGAGCGGGCGCCAGCTCCCAGGACGCCGCCATGGAGGCGTGGATCGCGGGTTTCCAGCAGGCGAACCCGGGCGCCACGATCTCGTACGACCCCGTCGGCTCCGGTGGCGGCCGCGAGCAGTTCGTCGCCGGCGGCACCGTGTTCGGCGGCACGGACGCGCACCTCGCTGATGAGGAGCTCACCGGCGCCCAGGAGCGCTGTGGCGGCGTGAACAACCTCATCGAGATCCCGGTGTACGTCTCGCCGATCGCGGTGGCGTACAACCTGCCGGGCGTGGAGGGCCTGAACCTCTCCGCCGAGACCCTCGCGAAGATCATGAAGCGCGAGATCACCAAGTGGAACGACCCGGCCATCGCCGCCGACAACCCGGACGCGAGCCTGCCGGACACCGACATCACCACGGTGAGCCGCTCGGACGAGTCGGGCACCACCGAGAACTTCCAGGAGTACCTGAAGGCGGCCGCCCCGAGCGTCTGGACCTATGAGGTCGACGGGAACTGGCCCGTGAAGGGCGGCGAGGCCGCGCAGGGCACCTCCGGCGTCGTGGACGCGATCAGCGCCGGCGAGGGCACCATCGGCTACGCCGACGCCAGCCAGGTCGCCGACCTCGGCGTCGCCAACATCGGTGTCGGCGGCACCTTCGTCCCGCCCTCGCCCGAGGCCGCCGCGGCGATCCTGGAGGAGTCGCCCCAGACGGACGACCGCGGCGACTACGTCTTCACCTACGACCTGAAGCGGGACACCACCGCCGAGGGCGTCTACCCGATCGTGCTCGTCTCCTACGAGATGGCGTGCACCCAGTACTCCAGCGCCCAGGACGCGGCCGTCGTGAAGCCGTTCCTGAGCTGGATCATCAGCACCGAGGGCCAGCAGGCCGCGGCCTCCGCCGCCGGCTCCGCGCCGCTCTCGCCGCAGATCCAGACGCTGATCCAGCCCGCGGTCGACGCGATCCAGGGCTGACCCGGGCCGGTAGTGTCGGTGGCGTGCGGGCCCGGCCCGCACGCCACCGAGGTCCATGAACGAAGGACGTGACCCCGCGTGACGACGCAGGACATCAAGACCACCTCGGTCGCCCGCCCCGGCAGGCGCGTGACGCACCTCGGCGACCGGCTCTTCTCGGGCGCGGCCCTCGGCGCCGGCCTCATCATCCTGGCGGTCCTCGCCGGGGTCGCGGCCTTCCTGCTCCGCGAGGGCTGGCCCGCGCTCACGGCGGACGCCTCGGAGATCCCCGGCGGCGACGGGCTGCTGGCCTACATCGGGCCGCTCGTGTTCGGCACGGTGCTCTCGGCCGGCCTCGCGATCCTGATCGCGGTGCCGCTCGCGTGCGCCGTGTCGCTCTTCATCGCCTTCTACGCGCCCCGGCGCCTGGCGCACGTGCTGGGCGCCATCGTCGACCTGCTGGCCGCCATCCCCAGCATCGTCTTCGGGCTGTGGGGCATCGCGGTGCTGGGACCCGCGTCGGTCGACTTCCAGCGGTGGCTGGCCGACCACCTCGGCTGGCTCCCGTTCTTCGAGGGGCCGGCGTCGGCGACGGGCCGCACGATGCTGATCGTGGGGTTTGTCCTGGCGCTCATGATCCTGCCGATCATCAGCGCCATCACCCGTGAGGTCTTCGCCCGCACCCCGCGCGCGCAGATCGAGGGGGCCCTGGCGCTCGGCGCGACGCGCTGGGAGGTCATCCGCATGACCGTCCTGCCGTTCGGCAAGTCGGCGATCATCGGCGGCTCGATGCTCGGCCTGGGCCGGGCGCTCGGCGAGACGATGGCCGTCGCGATCATCCTGTCGGTGTCCGGCGCCGTGACCTTCGACCTGGTCAGCTCCGGCAACCCGTCCACGATCGCCGCCAACATCGCCCTCGACTTCCCCGAGTCGTCCGGCCTCGACGTGAACGTGCTCATCGCGAGCGGCCTGGTGCTCTTCGCGATCACCCTCGTCGTGAACATGGCGGCCCGGGCGGTCATCTCCCGCGGCGAGGCGAAGGCGTCGTCGTGAGCAGCGCCACCGCACCCGGCCCGATCGACGTCCAGCCGCGGACGCTGGTCCGCGGCACCCTGCCGGCGTGGGGGACCTGGGGCGTCTACGCCGGCTTCGGCCTGCTCGCCGTCGTCGCGATCGTCGCCGGCGGCGCCAACATGCTGCTGGCGGCGATCGTCGCAGCGATCGCCGCCGGCGTCACGGTCTACGCGTGGGCCCGCGTGGTGGAGGGCTCGCGCCGCGCCACCGACCGCGGCGTGACGCTCATCGTGGCGTCGTCGTTCGCCGTCGCCGTGGTGCCGCTGGTGTCGGTCCTCTCCGTGACGATCGGCCGCGGCATGGACCGCTTCGACACGCAGTTCTTCACCGAGGACGTCCGCAACGTGGTCGGTGCGGGCGGCGGCGGCTGGCACGCCATCGTGGGCACGCTGGTCATCACCGGCCTCGCGACGCTCGCGTCGGTCCCGATCGGGATCATGTGCGCCATCTACCTCAACGAGTACGGCCACGGCCGGCTGAAGAAGACGATCATCTTCTTCGTCGACGTGATGACGGGCATCCCGTCGATCGTCGCGGGCCTCTTCGCCTTCGCGCTGTTCTCGCTGTTCATGGGCCCGGGCATCCGGCTGGGCGTGATGGGCGCGCTGGCGCTCTCCGTGCTGATGATCCCGATCGTGGTGCGCTCCACCGAGGAGATGCTCAAGATCGTGCCCAACGGGCTGCGCGAGTCGGCCTACGCGCTCGGCGTCCCCAAGTGGCGGACGATCGTGAGCGTGGTGCTGCCCACCGCGCTCGCCGGGATCGTGACGGGCGTGATGGTGGCCGTGTCCCGCGTGATCGGCGAGACCGCGCCCCTCCTCATCACCACCGGGACCTTCTCCACCACCAACTGGAACCCGTTCTCGGGCAGGATGGAGAACCTTCCCGTCTTCGCCTTCAACGAGTACAAGAACCCTGGCGTGCCCAAGGCGCCGTATCTCGAGCGTGCGTGGGCGGCGGCGCTGACCCTGATCCTGATCGTGCTCGTCCTCAACATCGTGGCCCGGCTCGTGTACCGACGCTTCGGAAAGGACATCAACGCGTGACGACCCAGCGTCCCTCCACGGACACGACCACCGAGGCCCCCGTGGCCGCGCCCGAGGCGGCCGTCGCGCCGGCCGCCGAGGGGGCGCCGGTCGCGCAGCGCTCCGCGTTCGACGTCATCGACCTGAACCTCTTCTACGGCGGGTTCCACGCCGTGAAGGACGTCAACATGGTGATCGAGCGCAACAAGGTCACGGCGCTCATCGGCTCGTCGGGCTGCGGCAAGTCCACGTTCCTGCGCTCGCTGAACCGCATGCACGAGGTCATCCGCGGCGCCCGCGCGGAGGGCACCGTGCTGCTCGAGGGCGAGGACATCTACGGCAAGGACGTCGACCCGGTGCTGGTGCGCCGCAAGGTGGGCATGGTGTTCCAGCTGCCCAACCCGTTCCCCACGATGTCGATCTACGAGAACGTCGCCGCGGGGTTGCGCCTGAACCGCAAGAAGATCGCGAAGGCCGACCTGGACGAGGTGGTCGAGTCGTCGCTGAGGGGCGCCCACCTCTGGAACGAGGTGAAGGACCGCCTCGGCAAGCCCGGCGCCGGCCTGTCGGGCGGCCAGCAGCAGCGCCTCTGCATCGCGCGCGCGATCGCGGTGAAGCCCGAGGTGCTCCTGATGGACGAGCCCGCCTCGGCGCTGGACCCCATCGCGACCCTGGCGATCGAGGACCTGGTCCACCAGCTCAAGCAGGACTACACGATCGTCATCGTGACCCACAACATGCAGCAGGCGAGCCGCGCCAGCGACTACACCGCGTTCTTCAACATCGAGGGCACGGGCATGCCGGGGTACCTGGTGGAGATGGACGCCACCGAGACGATGTTCAGCCGCCCGAAGGAGAAGGCGACCGAGGACTACGTCTCAGGTCGCTTCGGCTAGCGGCGCCGCGGGACCGCGACGCGCCAGAACGGCGCGATCAGCGGGTCGGTGAGCCGCCCGACCGCGCGCACGACGCTCGTCAGCGGGCGTCGCGCCAGGTGGTGGACCGCCAGCGCGGCGGCGGTGCCGACGAGCGCGCCGCCGGCGATGTCACCGGGGTAGTGGAGCCCCACCAGCACGCGCGCCACCGAGATGGCCACGGCGGCGGCGATGAACACCGAGCCCGCCCGCCGGCTCACCAGGAACACCGACACGGCGATCGCGAAGGACGCGGCCGCGTGGTCGCTGGGGAACGACGGGTCGTGGGAGGGGTGGACGAACCAGAGGTGCGCCTGGGGGTGTGCGTCGGTGGGCCGCGCACGCTCCCAGATGTGGGAGATCACCTGGTTGGTCAGCAGCGCCAGGCCGGCTGAGGCCAGTGCCGAGGCGGCGGCCAGGCGCCACTTGGACACCATGCCGGGGCGGCTCACCAGCCACAGGCCGATCGTCGCCGCGGCGAGCACCGGGACGCTCCAGATCGTGAAGTCCTCGATCTCGTCGCCGATCAGGCCGTGGCCGGTCAGCAGATCGTTCAGCCATTGGAAGAGCGTCCAGTCGATGAGCTGAGATTAGAGATCGCTCATCAAAGTGCCAGCTCCCCGGTCGGGGAGTTCGCGCGGGACGTCAGACGGGGCGGCGGCTCCGTCCGGGGCGCGGGTGCCCCGTGCCGCGGGCGATCCGCCGGACGTCTCGCGCGGCCGCCGTCAGGCTGCGCTCTCCTGATAGAGCCGGCGGAGGACGGTCGGGAGGATCCCGCCGTTGTGGATGTAGCGGAGCTCGGTCGGGCCGTCCACGCGGGCCAGCACGGTGAACTCGCCCGTGGAGCCGTCCTCGCGCGTGTAGGTGATCGTCACCTCGTCGCGCGGCTGCAGGTCGGCCAGTCCCGTGAGGGCGAACGTCTCCCGGCCGGTCAGCCCGAGCTCCTCGTGGCCCTCGCCCTCGCGGAACTGGAGCGGGAGCACGCCCATGCCCACCAGGTTGCCGCGGTGGATGCGCTC
>DAISWG010000040.1:0-36253 GCA_036826475.1 Miltoncostaeaceae bacterium
GTCCGGATGGTGCGCCGGCCCCGCGCGGCGCCGGTCACGGCGCGCCGGCCCCCCGCCGGCGCCGAGGGGGCGGCGTCGGTCGCGATCGACCACGCCGACCCCGCCCGGCCCGTCGCGGTGGTGCGGGGCGACATCGACGCCGTCGGAGCCGCCGCGGTGGGCGTGGCCATCCGCCGTGCCTGCCCCGCCGACGTGCACCTGCGGCTCGACCTGTCGGCGGTGGCCTACCTGGACAGCTCGGGCGTGCGGCTGCTGGTGGAGCTCGCGGCGCGCCAGGCCGGCGGCGGCGCCAGCCTCGCGGTGCGGGCGCCCGAGGGCGGCCCGGTCCACCGGGTGCTGGTGCTCACCGGCCTGGAGGACGCGACGGGGCTCTCCATCGAGGAGACCCCCGGCCGAGCCTCAGGCTGAAGTCGAGCGTGAGTCCTGCCGCGTCAGCGGTGGGTCTCCAGCCACTGGAGCGCCTGCTCCGCCGCATCGAGCGCGGTGCGCCCGTGGAACGCGTCGCCGAGGGTGGAGCGCCGGCCCGGGGCGACGCGGACCGCCGACCACCCCTCGCCGTCGGCGTCCGGGGCGATCTTGAGCCGGAACCCTGCGGCGCGGAAGCGGTCGCGGATGCCGGCGAGGCGCAGCCCGTCCTCGGAGGGCCCGGCCGCGCTGCCGGCGGCGCTCTCCGCCCAGGCGCGCACGTCGCTCCAGCGCCAGATGGGCGAGCCGTCCAGGTGGCCGAGCGGCTCGGGGAAGCCGGGCGAGGCGACGGCGGCCTCGGTGCGGGCGCGCGTGAGGTGCAGGCGGCGGGCGATGTGCCCGCGCGTCACGAGGTTCCCGGGTCGTCCCGGCCGGTCGCTCATGGGCCCTCCCCGGGCGTGGTCGTGGGTCGACCACACCACACCGGGCCGCGTGCGTCGAGCGCTGCGGCCGCCGGGCGGCCCGCACGCGACCGATGCGCTAGGCGGCCTGTCTGCGCCGCTCGCCGTCGATGGCGCGCTCGAAGTAGGCGAGCACGTCGGCGGGGACCGGGCCGGAGGGCGGATCGAGGTCCATCTCGGCGAGGCGCCGCGGCGCGTGCGGCCCGTCGGCCGCGAGCGGACGGGCGACCCGCTGGGTGTCCTCGTCGTTGGGGAGGGTCAGCGCAGTGGTCGTCATGCGCGCTGGTTTCGACGCGCGGCCGCAGGTTCCTCCCCGCCCGCACGGGCGCCCTGGTCGTGGTCCTCGAGATGGATCAGCACCTCGCTCCCCGGCAGGGTCCGCCGGACCGCCGCCTTGACCCGGCCCGTCAGGACGTGGCCCTCACGGACGGTCGTCTCGGGGTCGACGACCATGTGCATGTCGATGTGGCGCTTCGTGCCCGACCGGCGCGCCCGCAGCGCGTGGAAGCCGACGCCCTCACGGGCCGCGAAGTCGTCGAGGGTGGCGGAGATGGCGCGCATCTCGTCGTCGGGCAGGGCCTGGTCGATGAGGATCTGGCCGGCGCGCCAGGCGATGCGGGCCCCGACGACCACGACGTAGAGGGAGATCGCGACGCCGACGGCGGCGTCCACGCGCGTCCACCCCGTGGCCCAGACGATGATCAGGCCGGCGGCGGCGCCGGCGGAGGTCCAGACGTCGGAGGCGATGTGGGCGGCGTCGGCGGCGATGGCCGGAGAACCGGTGGCCCTCGCCACCCGGCGCAGCCGCGCGGAGACCGCCAGGTTCACGAGGGCCGACGCCACCATGACGGCGACCGCGACGTCGAGCGACACCAGGCCGGCGGAGCCCGTGACGAGGCGCCGCGTCGCCTCGACGGCCACGGCGCCGCCGGCGGCGAGCACCAGGAGCCCCTCGACGAGGGCGGCGAGGTTCTCGGAGCGCTCGTGGCCGTAGGGGTGGTCCTCGTCGGCCGGCCGGCTGGCGGCGCGCACACCGGCGAACGCGATCCCGCTGGCCACGAGGTCGCCCGCCGAGTTGGCGGCGTCGGAGAGCACGGCCACCGATCCGGTGACGAGCCCCACGACGAGCTTCGCCACCGCCAGGGTGGCGTTGGAGCCGAGCGAGAGCAGCGCGGCGGCCCGGTTGCGGCGTGCGTCGGCGTCCACGGCGGGGGACGGTAGTGATTTAGCCTGTTGCTAAGTCAAGTCGTCGACCGCCGTGTGCCCACCGGGCTAGCCACGGCTAACTCCCGCAGGACGGAGGCCGTGACCCCGCTCTTCCGACGCACCCCGGCCGCCGCCGCCGAGGTGGCGCTCCACGGCCCGTCGCGGGCCGCGGTGTCGCTGCACCCCGCGCCGGGGCGGTGGCCCGCGCACGAGGCCGCCGACCGCCTGGGGCTCGGCGTGGGCCTGGCGGCGCTGGCCGCCGGGACGAGCCCGGAGGCCCGGTGGCCGGCGTTCCGCGACGCCCTGGCGGCGCTGGCCGGGCGGCTCGCCGCCGCGCCGCCCGGCCCGCTGCCGGACGATCTGGTCGACCTGCGCCCGCTCGGGGCCCCGGGCGGGCTCACGGTGGTGCCGTGGGAGGGGCCGGGCCGCGCGCGGGTGGAGGTGCAGCTGCTCGATTCGCTGGGCGGCACGGTGCCGCGCTTCGCCGACCGGCCGGCGGCGAGCGGGCCGTTCGCCGAGGTCGCGTCCCTCGCGCTGCTGATCGCGCTGTCGGCCGACCGGGAGGAGGACCGCCTGCCGCTCGCCCTGGGCGCCGAGGGCGTGATCGCCTGGTTCCGCGAGTCCGACCGGCGGGCCGCGCCGCGCAACGCGCTGGCCTTCGCCCTGGCGCACGCCGACGGGCGCCTGCGCCGGGCCGGGCGGCCCGGCCTGCCCGCGTAGCGGCGCCCCGCCGTCGCCCCGTGTTACGGGGCGACGCCCGTGGTCGCGCTACCGTGACCGCATGGAACACCGCAAGCGCATCGCGCTCATCGCGCACGACAACCGCAAGCTCGACCTCCTCGACTGGGCGAGCTTCAACCGCGGCACCCTCGCGGACCACGAGCTGTTCGGCACCGGCACCACCGGCGGCCTCATCGCGTCGGAGCTGGACCTCCGGGTGCACCGCTTCCTGAGCGGCCCGATGGGCGGCGACCAGCAGGTGGGCGCCGGGATCGCGGAGGGGCGCCTCGACATCGTCATCTTCTTCTGGGATCCGCTCGAGCCCCAGCCCCACGACGTGGACGTGAAGGCGCTCCTGCGGATCGCGGTCGTCCACGACGTGCCGATCGCCTGCAACCGCGCCACCGCCGACTTCATCCTGTCGAGCCCCCTGCTCCGCGACCCCTACCTGCCGATCGCCGGAGTCGGAGCCGCCGCCGCGGGAGGGCGCCCCCCCGCCCCCTGAACATCTGCGCCGCGCGAGCGCTCCCCCGCACCACGCCACGTGAGATTCCCGGCGGTCCGATGCGAGCGAAGCGAGCCGGAGGCCCCGCCAACGAGGGCCTCCTGACCGCCGGGATCAGACCGCAACCTGCACGACGGGAACGCCCCCCAGCGCCACGCCGCGCAGCGTGGTGTCGAACCGGTCACTCCTTGTCGGCCGCCCGGGCCGCCTCGGCCTGGTTGGCGATGTCGGCGACGACGTCCTCGTTGGCGAGGGTGGTGACGTCGCCCAGGTGGCGGTTCTCGCTGATGTCGCGCAGCAGGCGGCGCATGATCTTCCCCGAGCGCGTCTTCGGGAGGTCGTCGGTGAGCACGATCGACTTGGGCCGGGCGATCGCGCCGATCTTGGTCGCCACGTGCTGGCGCAGCTCCGCGATGAGTGCCTCGTCTCCGGCGATGTGGCCCTTCAGGGTCACGAACGCGGCGATCGCCTGGCCGGTGGTCTCGTCCGTGCGGCCCACCACCGCGGCCTCGGCCACCTTGGGGTGGTCCACCAACGCCGACTCGATCTCGATGGTCGAGAGCCGGTGGCCCGACACGTTCATCACGTCGTCGATGCGGCCGAGCAGCCAGTAGTCGCCGTCCTCGTCGCGGCGGCAGCCGTCGCCGGCGAGGTACTTGCCCTCGTATTCGCTCCAGTACGTCGCGACGAACCGGTCGTCGTCGCCGTAGAGGGTCCGCAGCATCGACGGCCACGGCTCGTCGAGCACCAGGTAGCCGCCGGCGCCGAGCGGGACGCTCTGGCCGTTGGCGTCGACCACGTCGGCGGTTATGCCGGGCAGCGGCCGCGTCGCCGAGCCCGGCTTCAGCGTCGTCACCCCCGGCAGCGGCGAGATCATGATCGCGCCGGTCTCGGTCTGCCACCACGTGTCCACCACCGGGCAGCGGCCGCCGCCGATGTTCTCGCGGTACCAGATCCACGCCTCCGGGTTGATCGGCTCGCCCACCGAGCCGAGCAGGCGCAGCGACGTCAGGTCGTGCCGCTGCGGATACTCCACGCCCCACTTCATGAACGTGCGGATCGCCGTCGGGGCGCAGTAGAGGATCGAGACCTTGTAGCGGGCGATGATCTCCCACCAGCGGTCCTTGTCCGGCGTGCCGGGGGCGCCCTCGTAGAGGACGCTGGTGGCGCCGTTCGCCAGCGGCCCGTACGCGATGTAGCTGTGTCCCGTGACCCAGCCGACGTCCGCCGCGCACCAGTACACGTCGTCGTCCTTCAGGTCGAACACCCACCTGTGGGTGGCCGCCACGCCGGTCAGGTAGCCGCCGGTGGTGTGCAGGATGCCCTTCGGCTTCCCGGTCGACCCCGACGTGTAGAGGATGTAGAGCGGGTGCTCGGCATCCACGATCTCCGGCTCCGCCTCGGTCGCCTGGCGCTCGACGAGCTCGTGGTACCAGACGTCCCGTCCCTCGACCCATCCGATCTCGTTCCCGGTGCGCCGCACCACGACGCAGGTGTGCACGTCCGGCGCCCCCTCCAGGGCGGCGTCGACGTTGGCCTTCAGCGGCACCAGCTTGCCGCCGCGCCACGCCCCGTCGCCGGTGATCATGGCGGTGACGCCGCAGTCGAGCACCCGGTCGCGGACCGAGTCGGGGGAGAAGCCGCCGAAGATCACGGTGTGCGGCGCCCCGATGCGGGCGCAGGCGAGCATCGCGACCACGATCTCGGGGATCATCCCCAGGTAGATCGCGACCCGGTCGCTCTTGCCGACGCCCCGCTCCCGCAGGCCGTTCGTGAGGCGGCAGACCCGTTCGTGCAGGTCGCGGTAGGTGACCGCCTCCCGCTCGTCCGCCGGCTCGCCCTCCCAGTGGAACGCGACCTGGTCGCCCCTCGCCGCGAGGTGGCGGTCGAGGCACTGCACGCTCGCGTTGAGGGTGCCGTCGGCGAACCACGTGAAGAACGGCGGGTTGGACCGGTCGACGCCCTGGGTCGGCTCCGACTCCCAGGTGAGCAGCTCCTTGGTCCGGGCGAGCCAGAAGGCCTCGGGGTCGCCGGCCGCCTGCTCGTAGAGCTCCTGGGTGGCGTTCGCCTGGGCCGCGAACTCCGGGGGCGGCGGGAAGCGCCGGTCCTCGAGCTCGAGGGACGTGATCGTCGGGCCGTCGCTGCTCATCCGTCGCTCCTCATCTCGCCCTGCACCGGGACCACGCGATCGTACCCCCGCCGCGTCCCGCGGGGCGATCCGGCGCCGCATCCGAACGTGACGGCTAGATTCCCGGGCATGGAGCTGGTCGAGGGGGAGCACATCCTCTGGCAGGGCCGCCCCTCGTGGCGCGCCCAGATCTCGTACTTCGTCGTCTGGATCCCGCTCGCGCTGCTGCCGGTGATCATCGCGGGCATCCTGACCGCGAACGACCAGGGCACCGGCCTGCCCTACTACCAGTGGCTCCTGATCTCGCTGCTGCTGGTGATCGTGGTGGTCGCGTGGGACGCGATCCGGCGGTACTCGACGCTGTACGTGGTCACGGACCAGCGCCTGCGGGTGCGCCACGGGATCCTGTCCCGCCACGAGCAGACCGCCCGGTTCGAGCGGGTGCAGAACGTGGAGGTCTCGCAGAGCCTGATGGACCGCCTCCTGCGGGTGGGGGCCGTTGAGTTCGACACCGCAGGTTCCGATACGGGTGATGCGGGGATCCGCTACTCCGGCATCGCCGACCCCCAGCGGCTCGTCCACATCGTCGCCCAGCACACCCGTGACGCGACGCCGCACCAGACCGGCCTCTGACGGGCCCCCGGCGGCTCCGCCGCGCTGATCCCCCGATCGGGGGACGTAGGGATCGGCGATTCGCGCCGAAGGGTGGGTATCGCCCGCAACGACCCGCAGCCGGGTCGTCCCGCCCCCCAGGAGATCCCGTGGCCCCTCTCGTCGCCCCGCCCGCCCAGCCCGCCCCGACCACCCGCCGCCGCAGCCGCGCCAAGCCGAAGCCGCCGCGCCAGCGCGTCGTGGTCCGCTCCGAGCTGAAGGGCCTCGGCGGCTTCGTGGTCGAGCTGGCCCTGCTCGACGCAACGGCCGAGCCGCAGGCGAGCGTGGTGGCCTGGGCGAACCGCCTGGCGGCGGAGCTGGACGTCCCGGGCGTCGGCAACCCCGCCGACTACCGCGAGCTGCTGCACGCGATCGTGAAGGTCGCCCGCCGCGCCGACGCCGACCCGAGCCGTCCGATGGTGGCGATCCCGCCGGCCCAGGCGGCCTAGCCCGGCGGCCCGTCCCGCCAGTCGTCGTCGCGCCCGAGGTACTCGGGCGTGGCGATCGCCGCCGTACCGATCGCGATGAACGCGATCATCAGCGCGATCCCGATCCCCAGCGCCACCGGGGACTCCACCAGCACGGCGAGCCCGGCGCCGACGACGCCGCAGGCCACCGCGATCAGCGCGAGCCGGCGCCCCGTCACGGGAGCGGCTTCCCGCTCGCGTCCTCCGGGGCGTCCTTCTCGAGGCGCCCGGTGAGGAACAGCCGGAACAGGTAGGCGAGCGACGGCACCAGCACGACCGCGCCGATCGCGACCGCGATCAGCAGGGCCTGGAGCGTCGCGCGGGAGGCCGCAGCCTCGTCGATCGTGAGCTCCGGCGGCAGGAACGCCGGGTGCTGGGCGACGACCCAGCCCCACAGGATCGCCCCCACCGCGACGGCCGCCGTCAGCCGGGCCGCGCCGAACCGCCGCCACCAGACGAGCGCGAGCGTCCCGACCCCGGCGACGCCGGACAGGATCACCAACGGCAGCGCGTCGCCCGTGAGGCCGTCGTACAGCGCGGGCGCGTCCTCGTGCAGCACGGGGAGCCCCGCGATCGCGAGGGCCCCGGCCACGACGCCGGCGATCAGCGCGCGCAGGCGCATCCCGTCGGCCAGGTCCGGCTCGCCGAGGCGCCGGGCGTCCGCCGCGAGGTAGACCGCCGCGAGGTAGGCGCCCGTGGCCACGGCGATCAGCCCCGTCATCACCGACGTGGGGTTCCACCAGCTCGTCAGGAGGTCCCCCGCGGCGTTGCCCACGGGCACGCGCCCGGAGGCCACCCCGCCGACCGCCGCGCCCAGGAAGAACGGCACCATCACCGACGACAGCGCGAACAGCGCGCGGTACGCGCGGTCGGAGCGGGGCGACCCTCCGTGCACGCCGCGGGTGGCGAACGCGACGCCGCGGAGGATGATCCCGATCGCCGCCAGGAAGAGCGGGACGCAGAGCGTCGAGGCGACGGAACCGAACGCCTCCGGGAACGCGGTCCAGAACACCACGAGCACGAAGATGAGCCAGACGTGGTTCGCCTCCCACACGGGCCCCATCGAGCGCTCGATCAGGCGGCGGATGCGCACGCCCTCCTCGCCGCGGCCCGAGGTGGCGTCCCAGACTCCGGTGCCGAAGTCGGCCCCGCCCAGCACCGCGTACGCCGTGAGCCCCACCACGATGAGCGCCCCGCACCAGTCGGCCAGGCTCATGTCGCCTCCGCCTCCGTCCTGGGGAGCGACTCGGCGCCGGGCACCTCATGGTCCAGCGGGGTGCGGGCGACCCGCCGGAGCAGGGACACCGCGATGACCGTCAGGGCGAGGTAGACGACGATCACCGTCGCGTACCCGAACGGGATCCCGGACGCCCCGGTCACCGCCTGGTCGACCGTCATCACCTCGTAGACGATCCAGGGTTGGCGTCCCACCTCGGTCACGATCCAGCCGCAGATCAGGGCGGCCGCCGCCGCCGGCCCCGCGAGCACCGCCGCCCGGTAGAACCACTTGGAGCGGGGTGGGCGCTGCCGTCGCCACCAGGTGAGCAGGTAGACCAGGGCCAGCGCGGCCAGCGCCGTGCCGAGGCCCACCATCGCCTGGAACGCGAACCGCACCACGTTCACGGGCGGCTGCTCGTCGGCGGGGACGCTGTCGAGCCCCTGCACGACGGCGTCCGGGTCGTGCTGGGCCAGGACCGAGAGCATGTCGGGGAACGCGATGCCCCCGTGGACCTCGCCGTCGGAGTACCAGCCCAGGATGTGGAGGGGGGCGCTCGCCTGCGTCTGCCCGAGCCCCTCCATCGCGGCCAGCTTCACCGGTTGGGTGTCGGCCACCGATCGGGCGGCCCAGTCGCCCACCACGAGCTGCACCGGCGCCGCGAGGGCGGCGATCGTGAACGGCACGACGAGGCCGATGCGGTGGTAGCGGTCGCGCTTGCCGCGCAGCCAGGCGTACGCGTACACCCCGGCGACGCAGAACCCCGCGACCATGTAGCCGGCGAGCAGCATGTGCACCAGCTCGTGCCAGACGTAGCTGCCGAAGATCGCCGCCCACGGGTCGACGTTCACGACCTCCCCGTTCACGATGTCGAACCCCGTCGGGTTGTTCATCCACGCGTTGACCGTCAGCACGAAGAGCGACCCGGCGATGCCGGCGATCGCGACGGGGATGCCCGTCAGGAAGTGGACCTTCCTCGGCAGGCGATCCCATCCGTACACGTAGATGGCGATGAAGATGGCCTCCACGAAGAACGAGAAGCCCTCGAATCCGAACGCCAGGCCGAACACGTCGCCGAAGGTCGCCATGAACTCCGGCCAGAGGATCCCCAGCTCGAACGAGAGGATCGTGCCGGAGACGACGCCGACGGCGAACAGCACGATCATCGCCTTGGACCACCGCTTCGCCAGCGTCCGGTACAGCGGGTCCCCGGTGCGGAGGTAGAGCGCCTCCACCGTCAGCACGATCGCCGGGAAGGCGACCCCGAAGCACACGATGATGATGTGCCAGCCGAGCGACAGGGCCTGCATCTGGCGGGCCTGGAACAGGTGCTCCTGCTCGGCCGTCGCGCCCAGGGCGCCCCCGGCCTGCAGCGCGAGGCCCGCGAGGTGCGCGACGGGGTCGATCACGGGGCACGCCTCCAGGGGGGCCGGCCGGTCGGAGTGCTGTTACCCCATCGTGGACCTGCCGACCGCCGCGGTCGACGGGCCGGATGTCACGTCCGGACGGGCTCCCGCCGCGCCGGGGCGGCGCCGGGGGTCCCGGGGGACGCCGGCCGCGCGCGCACGATCCAGACCGCCACCGCCGCCGCCGGCAGCACGATCGCCAGCCCGCCGGCGATGTCCAGGACGTAGTGGTTGCCCGTGACCACGATGCACACGGCGATCAGCACCGGGTAGGCCCACCCGAGCGCCTTGGTCCACATCCACGGCGTCAACCTGATGAGCGCCCACGCCACGACGGGGGCCATGCCCACGTGCAGGCTCGGCATCGCCGCGACCGGGTTGTAGAAGGCGCGGATGAACGACGAGTCGAGGTCGAAGAACGTCTGCTCGCTCACGGTGTCGGTGAACCCCGACGCGAGCAGCCGCGGCGGGGCGACGGGGAGCAGCGCGTAGACCACCAGGCCGGCCGACCACGAGATGATCGCCATGTTCCGGACGAAGGCGTACGCCGGGCGGCGGTAGCGGTAGACCAGGAACAGGGTGAGCGGGAGCACCACCACCTGGCTCACCACGTAGAGGGTGTTCCAGAACGGCATGGCCAGGGAGTGGTCGACGAAGAAGCGCTGCATCCCCGACTCGACGGAGATGCCGAGGGTCTTCTCCAGGCTCACGATGTCGGCGGCGTTCTCGCGGCCCTCGGCGATCGTGCCCCCGAAGAATCCGCGCACCAGGCTGTAGACGCCGTACGCGCCCAGGGCGATGGCCATCTCGCGCAGGCCGCTCCCGGTCGAGGCCGCCGCCAGGCGGGCGGCGCGCAGCCGCGCGACGATCCACGCCCAGGCGCCGACGAGCGCCGCCCACTCGCCGCGGGCCAGATCGACGGCCGCGCCCCGCACCGCCTCCCAGCGCGGGTGTGCCGCGTCCGCGGGGCGGAGGTGGAGCCTCTCGTGTGGTGTCCGGGCCAGGTCGACCGCCGGTGACGGATCGCGGGGTGCAGGCGATCGTAACATCGGCCACATCGTCGGAGCCTGGCCGTTCGGACGGCCCGGTTGTCGGCGCACGCGGGAGGTTTCGTCCGCCTAGGGGGCGAGCACCGCCTCGGGGAGGCCGGTGCTGGACGGGTCCTCGACCCAGGTGGCGGCGATGCGGCGGCCGCCGACGACGAGCTCGGGCGTGCCGTACGTCGACGCGAAGGGCGAGGGCGCGCCCCATGCGCCGCCGACCGCGGAGCGGACCAGGAAGCTGTGGCTGTCCGGGCCCGGGCCGGGGTCGACCGCGACGGACATCACCACCCGGCCGCCCTGCGCGACGGCGAGGTCGTCCACCGCGTCGATGGTCCCGAAGTCGGGATCGGCGGGGCCGGTCCAGGCGACCTCCTCCGGCCCCCAGACGCCGCCCGAGAGGATGCCGAGACGGGCGCCGTCGCCGCTGCGCGCGTAGACCGGCGTCCCATCGGGGGTGACGGCGACCTGGACGACGCTCGTGCGCGTGGTGATGACCGGCACGTTCGGGAGGGCGACCCACGCCGGGGACAGTGCCGGCAGGTACCGGACGGGGGCGATCGCGGGCGGCGCGCCAAAGTGGTCCTCGGCGGTGGACACCGAGAGCACCGCGTCTCCGCGGGCGTTCAGGTACAGGTCGGCGGGAGCGGGCGAGGGGTACGTCCCCGGCGCGACGAGGGTCGTCGGCGGCGCCCACTGGAGGGAGCCGGGATCGAACGAGGACGCGGCGACTGACTGGCCCGCCACGCCGGCCTCGCTCCAGGCCGCCACGACGCGGCCCGACGGCTCGGATGCGCGCGCCACGACCGCCGTGCGGGCGGGGCCCGGCGGGAGCGGCCGTGAGACCCATCGCCTCGGCCCGGTCCGGACCAGGGCGACGGCGTCGGTGTCGTCGCCCGCGACGAGGACCACGCGGGAGCCCGCGACGGCCGCGGACAGCGCGGTGAACGACCGCACCTCCTGCGGCAGGCGCTCGGTGCGCCACGTGCCCCGGGACAGGACGGACACGAGAAGCTCGCCGCGGCGCTTCCAGGCCACGACGTGCGGCCCGGCGGCGGCGTCGCCGACCCGGACCAACTGGAGGTTCCCGCGGCCGAGCTCGTACCCCGCCGTCGGCCGGTTCAGCCGGTCGACGCGGCGGATCGCGACGCGGATCCGGTCGGGCCCCGGCAGCGCGCGCTCGTACGCGACGGCTGCGCGGCCATTCGTGCTGAGGTCGACGGCGGCGTCGCCGTAGCGGTCGCCCGGCGGCAGGATCCGCGCGCCCAGCGCCGGGGCGGCCGCCGCCAGCAGCGCGACGAGCGCGACGGCGGCGGGGGCGAGGCGGCGGGCGGTCATCGCGACCGACACTACGATCGCCGTCTCGACCCGACAAGCATGCGGAACCGATCCGTAATGCCGCCGTATGGGCGGCCCTCAGGGGCCCCGACGACGTGGCGGGCGGCGCGGATGCCGCTGCGGACGGCCCCCTCCATCGTGGCCGGCCAGCCGGTGTCCGTCCAGGCCCCCGCCAGCGCGACCCCCGGCACGGGGGTGGCGGCGCCGGGGCGGCGGGAGGCCTGGCCGGGCGCCGCCGCGAACGTCGCGCGCGGCTCCTTCACCACCGCGCTCCCCAGCAGCTCCGCCCCCCGCGCCCGCGGGTACAGGCCCTCCACCTCGTCGCGGATCGCCGCCGCCAGCTCGTCGCGCGGGACCTCCACCTCGCCGCGCGCGCCGGAGATCGACACCGCAAGGTGGTGCTCGCCCGGGGCGCCGGCGTGGTCCATCGCCGAGCGGTTGAACACCCACTGGGCGGGGCTGTCGATGACCGCCTCGAACGGCTCGTCCATGACGGGGCGGTTGTACCAGAGGTGCACGTTCACGATGGGCGACGCGTTGAGCCCCGGCTCGTGCGGCACCGCGTCGGGCGCCACCTCGTGCGCCATCCGGGGCGGGATCGCCAGCACCACGCCGTCGGCCTCCAGGCGCTCGCCGCCGCGCAGCTCGACGTGCCGCTCGCCCACCGCCGCGACCCCCCGGCCGGTCAGCACCGTGCCACCGCGCGCCGCCAGGAAGTCGCGCGCGGCCGGGTCGACGACCCGGGTGAGCCCCACCCGCGGCCACCCGATGGCCGACCCGCCGCCCGTGCGCAGGAACCCCTCCTGGAACACGTACGCCGCGAGGGCCGCCGACACGCGGTCGGAGCGGTCGTTGCAGGTCGGCAGCACGATCAGGTCCCAGAAGCGCCTGATCGCGCGCTCCGACTGGCCGTGGTCGCCCAGCCAGTCGGCGAACGTCCGGTCGTCGAGCGCATCGCGGGCGCCCGGCCGCAGGGCCACCAGCGCGAGCAGGGCGCGCACCGCCGCCGCACGCTCCCCCACGGTCAGGTGGGGGTAGGCGGCGAACGAGGCGCTCAGATGGAAGGGCGCGGGCACCGGCGCCGCGCGCAGGCGGCCCGTCCTGCCGGCGCGGTCGCGCACCGCGACGTCCAGTCTCCGCTGGAGGGTGGTGGCGCCGAGCGTGCCGAGCAGGCGCAGCAGCCCGATGTACGCGGTGCAGCAGCCCAGGAACACGTGCTGGCCGTTGTCGATCTCGCGGCCGCTGGCGGCGTCGGTGAAGCTGAACGCCCGGCCGCCGAGGAAGGGGCGGCGCTCCACCAGGGTCACCCGCGCGCCCAGGCCCGCCGCCTCGCAGGCGGCCGCGACGCCCGCCAGGCCGCCCCCGCACACCACCACGTGGGGGCGCGTCAGCGCAGCGCCCCCGCCGTGCGGCGTGCCATGAGCGCGAGCTTCTGGCCGCCCGACAGGGAGATGCGGCCGCCCATCACGTCGTAGTCGCGCTCCTCGATCTCGGCGAGGATCTGGCGGTAGAGGCCCGACAGCATCGCCACGCACATCCGAGAGCGGCGGTCGAGCAGCGGCAGCAGCCGCTCGCCCCGGGCGATGAACGCGTGGGCGCGCCCCCCCTGCTCGGCCATGAGCGCCCGGAAGCCCGGCGTCACCGCGCCCGCCTTGATCTGCTCCTCGGTCACGCCGTGCGCGGCCATGGCGTCGGCGGGGAGGTAGATGCGGTCGCGACCGGCGTCCTCGGCGACGTCGCGCATGATGTTCACGATCTGGAGGCCCACGCCGAGCTCCTCGGCATGGGACGGCGCGGCGGGATCGTCGAAGCCGAAGATGTGCAGGCTCACCAGGCCGACCGCGCCGGCGACCCGGTCGCAGTAGACGCGCAGCGCCTCCTCGTCGGCGTAGCGCGACACGGTGAGGTCCATCTCGACGCCGTCGATCAGGGCGTCCAGGGGCTCCCGGGGGATCGCGAAGCGGCGGATGGTGTCCGCCAGCGCCACCAGCACGGGGTCGTCCGGGGGCGGCGTGCCCGCCACCGCCGCGTCGAGTTGCTCCCGCAGGACGGCGACGGCGGCACGCCGCCGGGCGAGGGGCTCCGCGCCGTCGACGGCGTCGTCGGCACGCCGGCTGAAGGCGTAGGCGGCGTAGATGCCGGAGCGCTTGCGCTCCGGGAGCAGGATGAACCCGTAGTAGAAGTTCCGCGCCTCGCGGCGGGACACCTCGCGGCAGTGGCGGTGCGCCTCCTCGAGCGTCATGCCCGCGCCGCGCGGCGCAACGCCGCCGCCGCGATCCGGGCGCGCCCCAGGCGCCCGGGTGCGGGGCGCCGCCGGAGGGTGTCGTGATCCTGGGCGGCGATCGCGTCGCACAGGGCGAGGCCGCCGGCGCTGAACATCCTCAGGTCGAGGCCCACCCGCCGCGGGACGAACCGATGCAGGGGCTCACCCCGCAGCAGGTACCCGCGCGCCAGGGCCACCTCGGCGGCCACCAGCGCCCGCACGTCGGGCGAGGCCTCGGGCGCCCGCAGGTCGTCCTCGCCCACGCCGAAGCGGGCCATCGACTCGCGCGGCAGGTAGATCCGGTCGCGGTCCCGCAGGTCGCGGGCGATGTCCTGCCAGAAGTTCACGAGCTGCAGCCCGATGCAGGTGGCGTCGCTCATCCCCAGCCGCCACGGGTCGCGGTAGCCGAGCACGCCCAGCACCATCTCGCCCACCGTCGTGGCCGAATGGCGGCAGTAGTCGATGAGCTCCTCGTGCGTGTCCCACCGGCGCCGGCGCTGGTCCATGCGGTTCGCCTCGATGAGCCGCAGGAACGGGTCGGTGGCGAGCCCCCGCCGGCGGATGACGTCGGCCGTCGCGACGAGCCCCGGTGACGCGTCACCGCCCTCCGACGCGCGCAGGAGCTCCGCCTCGAAGGCGTCGAGCCGCCGCAGCCGCTCCTCGGGGCCGCCCGGCCCCTCGTCGCCGATGTCGTCGGTGGTGCGGCAGAACCAGTAGACGGTGCCCAAGTCGGCCCGCACGTCGCGGGGGGCGAGCAGGAACGCGACGGGGAAGTTCTCGTCGTGCGCCCGGACGGCCTCCCGCCCGGGCGTGCGCGCGCTCGTGGCGGGATCGACGGCCCTCACCGCAGGATCCGCCCGAGCGCGCTGACGGGGAACACCTGGCGGTAGAGGTGGTACCGGATCATGAAGTCGAGGGGGAAGCCGGTGCCGGTGTAGGCCTCCTCGTCCCACGAGCCGTCCGGGTTCTGGGTGCGGGCCAGGAACGCCAGCCCGCCGTCGACCGCCGGGTGGGAGGGGTCGGCGGCGTGCAGGGCCAGGAGGGCCCAGGCGGTCTGGGAGGCGGTGGACGCGCCACGGCCGATCCATGCCGGGTCGCCGTAGCTGCGGATGTCCTCGCCCCAGCCGCCATCGGCGTTCTGGTGCTCGGCCAGGAACCCGACCGCCCGCCGCGCCGCCGGGCAGCGCATGTCCTCGCCCGCGGCCGCCAGCGCCGGCAGGGCGGCGCCCGTCCCGTAGACGTGGTTGACGCCCCAGCGCCCCCACCACGACCCGTCCGGGCGCTGGGTGCGCCACAGGTACGCCACGCCCCGCCGCACGGCCGGGTGGCTGCGCGGGACGCCGCACTCGACGAGCGCCTCCACCACGTGGGCCGAGACGTCCTCGGTGGGCGGGTCGATGACCTCGCCGAAGTCGCACAGCGGCAGCTGGGTCATGATCCGGTGGTCGTTGTCGACGTCGAACGCGCCCCACCCGCCGTTCGCGCTCTGCATCGCCAGCAGCCAGTCGACGCCGCGGCGGATCGCCGGATGCGACGGGGGGTGGCCGGCCCGGCGGAGGGCGATGAGCACCTCGGCGGTGTCGTCGGTGTCGGGATACCACTCGTTCTCGAACTCGAACGACCAGCCGCCCGCCCTGCCGCGGTGGGGCACGAAGCGCCAGTCGCCGATGCGGGTGACCTCCTTGGTCAGCAGCCAGTCGCACGCGGCCCGCACCGCCGGGTCGTCGCCGCCGGCGCCAGCGTCCTCCAGCGCCACCGCGGCCAGGCAGGTGTCCCAGATGGGCGACAGGCACGCCTGGATGCGCAGGCGCTCGCCGCCGTCGAGGTGGAGCGCGAACGTGTCGTCGAAGCCCTCGATGGCCCGCTTCAGGACCGGGTGGTCCAGCGGCAGGCCCAGCGTGTGGAGGGCGATGATCGAGTAGATCCACGGCGGCTGGATGCCACCCCAGGAGCCGTCGGCCTCCTGGCGCTCCATGATCCACGTCTTCACCCGCCGCTCCGACAGGCGGCGCAGCCACGGGATGGGGTGGCGGTTGTACGCGGCGGCGACCTTCATCGCCCACGTCAGCGGCGGGGTCCACCGCCCCGGCGTCTTGGAGACCGGCAGCGGACCGGAGCCCGGCGGGTCGGTGAACAGCTCGTCCAGCCCGACGGGCTGCGGGTACACCGGCTTGCGCGACATCACGATCATCAACGCCACGAAGGTCCCGCGCGCCCAGCACGCGAACCGGTACGGCGAGAGGGGCGCCCGCGCCGGCAGCAGGATCATCTCGGGCGGCAGCACCGGGATCCGGTCCCACGGGTAGCGCCCCATCACCGCCAGCCACAGCTTGGTGAAGAAGCGCGACCGCTCGGCCCCGCCCAGCGCGTGCACGACGCCCCTGGCGCGCGCCATCCGCGGGTCGTCGGCGGGGATGCCGCAGAGGCGCAGCGCGTAGTACGACTCGACGGTGGTCGAGAGGTCGGCCGGGCCGTTCCACCAGTTCGCCCACGAGCCGTCATCGCGCTGGGTGGCGAGCAGCTCGTTCCCGAGGCGCCGCCGCAGGTCGTCGGTCGCCAGCCCGAACAGGTGGAGCATGAACACGTGCTCGGAGGCGATCGTGCTGTTGGACTCCAGCTCGCCCCACCAGTAGCCCCCGGGGTGCTGCAGGGAACGCAGGTGGGCGACGCCGCGGGCCAGGGCCTCGCGCGCCTCGTCGCGGACGCCGGTGTCGCGGAGCGCGCCGGTGCTCACGCCGCCGCCCGTCCGCGGGCCCACGCGATGGCGTCGGCCAGCGCGTCGCGCACGGGCGACTGCGGCAGCCCCAGCTCGCGGACGGCCCGCGAGCCGTCGACCCACATCCGCTTGCGCGCCATGAGCGCGCCGTCGAGCGGCGCCAGGGGCTCGCGGCCCAGCAGCTTCCCCTCCACGGTCTCGTCGACGGCCGCCGCCGCGATGGCGACGGCGTGGGGGATGCGCAGGCGCGGGGCGCGCCTGCCGCTGAGCGCGGCGAGCGTGTGGAGGATCTGGCGCAGCGTCATGTTCTGGTTGCCCAGGATGTAGCGGCGCCCGGACGTCCCCCGCTCCAGCGCCAGCCGGTGGCCGGCGGCCACGTCGCGTACGTCCACCAGGTTGAGCCCCGTGTCGACGTAGGCGGGCATCCGGCCGGCCAGGAAGTCGGTGATGATCCGCCCGGTGGGCGTGGGGACGTGGTCGCCCGGGCCCACCGGCGCGGTCGGGTTGACCACCACGACATGCTGCCCGCGGGCCGCGGCCTCCAGGGCGAGCCGCTCGGACGCCACCTTGGACCGCTTGTACGCCCCGATGACCTGGGACGCGGGCAGCGGCGTGTCCTCGTCGCCCGGCCCGCCGCCGGCGGGAAGGCCGATCGTGGCGACCGAGGAGCAGTGCACCGCAGGCGCGCCGACGTCGGCCGCCGCGCGCAGCACGTTGGCGGTGCCCTCGGTGTTGGTGCGGTAGACCTCCTCGGCGCGGGCGCGCGCCAGGGAGTAGCGCGCCGCCACGTGGAAGACGGCGTCGACGCCGCCCGCGGCGGCGCGAACCGCGGCGGCGTCCAGCAGGTCGCCCGGCACGGGCGCGCAGCCGGCCGGCATGCGGCCCGACCCCATGCTCTCGGGGCGCACCAGCGCCCGGACCGTCCAGCCGTGGGCGAGCAGATCGGCGGCGACGTGCCCGCCCACGAAGCCGGTGGCGCCGGTCACGAGGGCCACGCTCATCCGAGGCCGCCCACGAGCGTCGCCATCCCCTCCCGCAGCGTCTGGCCGGCGCGGCGCGCGGCGGGGCCCAGCCGGATCAGCGCGGGCAGCTCGCGCGGGTGGAGCACGAAGTGCACCAGCCCGGCGCCGGGGGTGAGGCGCCCCGCCGCGTTCATGACCTTGTCGAAGTCGGGCAGCCGGTGGTGCCGCTCGTCGGTGACGGCGCGCAGCGCCAGGAACGGGATGCCCGCGGCGCCGGCGGCTCGCGCCAGGGCGGCGCTCTCCATGTCGACCGCGAGGCCCTCCAGGCGGGCGCGGTCCGCCGGGGTGCGGGCGATGCGCTCGGCGCTGACCATCGCCCCGCGGCGCCCCGGGGCGGCGGCCAGGAGGCGCGGGTCGGGGGTGAAGCGGTCGCCGGTGCCCTCGTCCACGACCACGTCGGCGGCGACGAGGTCCCCCACGCGCAGATCCTCCGCCAGAGCGCCGCAGAACCCGGCGGCGATCAGCGCCTCGGGCGCGTCGGCGGCGACGGCGGCGGCGGCCCGGGCGGCGTTGGCGGCGCCGATGCCCGAGACGTGCAGGCGCAGCCGCTCATCCGCCAGGCCCGCGAGCGCGCGACGCTCGGCGGGCACGGCGCACACCACCGCGATCACGAGCGGGCGAGCGTCACCAGGTCGCGGGGGCGCGAGAACGCGTCGAGGATGGTGCTCGCCTCGTAGCCGCAGTGCATCAGGCAATTGGCGCACCGCGGGTCGCGGTCCGTGCCGTACGCGTCCCAGTCCGTGTCGTCGTAGAGCTCGCGGAGGCTGCCGACGTGCTTGTCGGCGAGCAGGTAGCAGGGGCTCCGCCACCCCTCGACCGTGTAGGTGGGCATGGCCCACGCCGTGCACCGGTACTGCCGCTTCCCCTGGAGGAACTCGTGGAAGAGGGGGTTGTTGTAGAAGGGGATGTCCATGTGGTCGCACAGCTCGTGCACCTGCGAATACAGCTGCTGCGACTCCACGCGGGCGAGGAACTGCTCGCGGTCGTGGGTGACCGACTCGTAGTCGAAGCCCGGCGCGGTGATGCACCCCTCCACGCCCATGTCCTTGAGGAACGCGAACAGATCCACGTACTCCTCGGGGTCCACGCCGCGGTAGATGGTGGTGTTGGTGCACACGCGATAGCCCAGCTCGATGGCCTCGCGCATGTAGGTGGTGGCCTTGTCGAACACCCCGTCGCGGTCGACCGCCTTGTCGTGCACGTCGCGCATGCCGTCCAGATGCACCACGAAGGCGAAGTGATTCGACGGCGGGATGCGACCGAACGCCCGGTTCATCAACAGGCCGTTGGTGCACATATAGACGAAGCGGCCCTGGCCGATGATGCCGTTGACGATCTCGTCGATCTGCTTGTGGATCATGGGCTCGCCGCCCGGGATGTTCACGATCGGCGCCCCGGCCTCGTCGGCCACCCGCAGGCACTCCTCAACCGACATCCGCTTGTGGAACACGTGCTCGTATTCACGGATCCGCCCGCACCCGTGGCACGCCAGGTTGCAGATCTCGAGCGGCTCGAGCATCAGCGTCACGGGGAAGCGCGACTCACGCTTGATGAGTCGCTTCTTCACGAGGTACGTGGCCATGCCGAGCTCGAGTGCACGCGGGCGATTGGGCACCGTCGATCCGCTCCTTGCGACGTCCGGCAAATGAGAGGTGAGGCGACTCTACTCCAGCGCCCCGCTCCAGGTCCGCCCCGTTCCCGCGGCGCCGCGGAGGCGTTCGGACCGGACGGACGCCGCGCCGCGACTCAGCTGGTGCGGACGAAGGTGAGGTCGGTGATCCCCACCAGGTCGTCGGTGGGCCCGGGGACCTCCGCCAGGGCCTCCAGGGCCCGGGCGTGCGCCTCGCCGGCCCGGCGCCGCGCACCCTCCAGGCCGTGGGTGCTGACGTACGTGACCTTGCCCATGCGCTCGTCGGCGCCGACCGCCTTGCCCAGGTCCTCCTCCGACCCCTCGACGTCCAGGATGTCGTCGACGATCTGGAACAGCAGCCCCAGCTCGCGGGCATAGCGGCGCAGCGCCCGGTCCACCTCCTCGGGGGGGCGGCTGAGCACCAGCGCGCAGTGCACGGCGCACGACATCAGGCGGCCGGTCTTCAGGGCGTGGACGCGGCGGAGGGCCGACGCCGACTCGCGGCCCGCGTCCTTCAGGTCCAGGTACTGGCCGCCCACCATCCCGCCCACGCCGGTCGCGCGGCTCAGCTCCAGCAGGATCCCGGTCTGCACCGCCGGGCCGCCCGGCTGGTGCTCGGCCACCAGCCGCACCGCCTCGGCGAAGAGCGCGTCCCCCGCGAGGATCGCGGTGTCCTCGCCGAACAGCACGTGGCACGTCGGCCGGCCGCGGCGCAGGGCGTCGTCGTCCATCGCCGGCAGGTCGTCGTGGATGAGCGAATAGGTGTGCACCAGCTCGATCGCCGCGGCCGCGGGCAGCAGCTCTTGCGCCTGCCGGCCCAGCGCCTCGGCCGTCGCGAGCGCCAGCACCGGGCGCATGCGCTTGCCGCCGGCCAGCAGCGAGTGCCGCATCGCCTCCACGAGCCCCTCGGTGCCGGCCATCTCGTCGCGCTCCACCGGGTCGGTGGCGGCGAAGTCCAAGTCCTCGAGGTACGCCTCGACGAGGTCGCGCAGGTGATCGGGGTAGGGCGTGGGGACCTCCGAGCGGTGCCGACGCGGCATGCTAACCCCCATGCGCGCCGTGATGCTCCACGGGCCGGGGGACCTCAGGGTCGAGGACGTCCCGGACCCGACGCCCCGCCCCGGGGAGCTGGTCGTCCGGGTGCTCGCCGCTGTGACGTGCGCGACCGACGCCAAGATGGCGGCGGCCGGCGCGCACCCGGCCCTCGGGCCGCTCCCGGCGGGCCTGGGCCACGAGGTGGCGGGGGTGGTCGAGGCGGCGGGCGCCGGCGTCGCCTGGCCGCGGCCGGGCGACGCGGTGGTGGTCGCCAACTCCGCGCCGTGCGGGGCGTGCCGCGCGTGCCGGGAGGGCCGCCCGAACCTCTGCGCGGACATGACCTACCTCACCGGGGCCTTCGCGGAGCGGCTGCTGGTGCCGGCGCGCATCGTCGCGCGCAACGTCCACCCGCTCCCGGACGGCATGGACCCCGCGGTGGCGGCCATCGCCGAGCCGCTGGCCTGCGCGATCCACTCGGCGCGCCGGGCCGGGCGCGTCGACGGGGCCGTCGTCCTGGTGATCGGCGGCGGGTTCCAGGGGCGCATGCTCGCCGGCCTGCTCGCCCGCGGCGGCGCCGAGGTGCACCTGGCCGACCCCCACCCCGACCGGCGGGAGGCCGCGTCACGGGGCGGCGCCGCCGCCGTCCACGACGCTCCACGCGATCCGGCCGCGGCGCGCGCCCTGGCCGCGGCGCTGCCCGGCGCGGGGGGCGCCGACCTCGTCGTCGAGGCGGTGGGCCGCCCCCGGACGTGGGCGCTGGCGCCACTCATGGCCCGCTCGGGCGGCGCGGTCCTCGTGCACGGCGGGGTGCCCGCCGGCGCGGAGGTCGCGATCCCCGCCCACGACATCCACTATCGCGAGGTCACCATCCGCGGTGCGTATCACCACACGCCGGACGCGTTCGCCGAGGCGCTCCACCTGTTGCGTGACCCGCCGTTCGACACGTCCGACGTGTTGCGCGAGCCGATCGCCCTCGATGACGTACCCGGGGTCCTCCGGGTGTCACGGGGGGCGAAACACCCCGTGACACCCGGATAGACGTTCAGTTCATCAGGGTGCGCAGCTGCTCGAGCACCTTCGTCTGCTCGCGGAGCTCGTCGAGCTCGCGCTGTTGATTCCGCACCAGGCCGGCGAGCTCCTGGATGGACGCGGTCGCACGCTGAAGCGCCGCCTCCACGTCGCCCGAGGCCCGAGACGACTTGCGCCCCGGTGACTTGCGGGCCCCGCCGCCCGAGCGGGATCCGCGCGGGGCGCGCGGCTGGAGGGCGGCACCCCGCTGGCGCGCGACGCGGTAGTAGTTGGCCGCGACGGTCCCCGCGCGGCGGCCGGTCATGTCGGACAGGCGCTGGAACGCCTGGGTGCGGCTGAGGCCCTCGTCGGCCATCAGCTTCTCCACCTGGTCGAAGATCTCGTTGCCCACGTTCCCGCGTTCCGTGGACGTCGTCTCCGACGACTCGTCTTCCATGTCACCCTCCGGAGTGAAAACAACGATCGATTACACCTGGGGGCGATCATAGAGGCGGCGGCGTGTCATGCGAATCGATTCACGTGATCACGCATCTGCCCCGGACGTGAAATCTACGTTCCCGAACCCGAGCCGAAGACCACCATCGTCGCGGTGAAGCCGTGCAGGAAGCTGCGGCCGCCGACCGGGCCGATCTCGCCGTTGCAGAAGAGACCGGCGGCGGGCACGTCGCCGAGCTCCTCGGCGATGACCGCCGCGTCGTGGTGGGGCGACGCGAACATCCGCGTCCCGCGGCCGTTGCAGCTGAACACGAGCGCGCCCGCCGGGGCGGCGCCGCCCAGCCCGGCCCGCGCCGCCCGCAGGGCCTCGCGCAGATCCTCGTCGGCCGACGACGCGTCGCGCACCTGGAAGCGCATCGTCTGGCCCACGCGCACCTGCTCGCCGACGATCAGGCTGCCGCTCTCGCGGTCGCCGCCGTGGATCGCGCGCACCAGGAAGTCCCCGCGCGTGTAGTCCGGCACGTTCTCGTCGATCACCAGGCCGGCCATCAGGCCCTCCACCGCGAGCGACCGCTCCTCGGGCTCCAGCGCGGCGACGACCTCCTCCAGCTTGTCGAGCGCCGGCGTGCCCGCCAGCGACCTGACGGTGGAGCCCTCGCCGTCGGTGATCACCATCTCGGGGCCCACCGGCATGCAGCCCTGGGACACCACGGTGCGCATCGTCGCCCCCCGCAGGGCGACGGCGGCGGCGCCCTCCTCCAGCACGTCCTGCCCGGCGAACAGCCGGTGCACCCCGGGGCGTCGGCCCCCCGACGCGAGGCCGCCGACCACCACCGGGGCGCCCGGCTCGTCGTTGAGCTCCGCCAGCAGCCCGTCGGCGGGGAAGGTGAACGGGTCGGCGAGCATGATGATCGGGCCGATGTTGCCGGCGGGGGCGTCGGCCACCGCGTCGGGCCAGCCGAGCACGCCCAGACCCTCCCCGAGCGGTCGGGCGACGAGGCGGAACGGGATGACCTCCGTGCCCGGCAGCACAGCCGCCCACACCGCCAGGGCGGGGCCGTCCTCGATCTCGCGGCCCGCGCCGACCACCGCCTCGCCCATCGAGCCGATCAGGTTCTCGGGCGCCAGCTCGTCGTGGACCGCGTCGAGGAGCCCCTCGGCGTCGTCGCACAGGTCAGGCGACGCGAACATCACGACGAGGGTGGGCGGCGACCCGCCGAGCGTCGCGCGCGCGGCGGCGCAGGCCTCGGCGGCGGCGTCGCGGGGATCCGCGGCCTGGGACAGTCCCACGCCGAAACGGTCGTCGGTGCTCATTCCGGGATCATCGCGCAGGCGGGGCCTCGTCCGCCTCCCCGGCCGACTCCATGGGGTCGAGCAGCGCGCGCGCCTCCAGCGCCCGGTCGGCCGGGACCAGCAGCTCCCGGGGGCCGCCGGCGAGCATGTCGGGCACGTCCATGGTGGTACGCCGCACCAGCACCGGGATGTCCAGCTCCCCCAGTAGCGACGCCAGCATCTCGGCCTCCGGCTGGTGCATCGCCGTCGCCACGCGCATCCACTCGGGCGCGGGCGGCCGCCGCTCACGCGCCCGTCGGCGGCGGAACAGGCTCACCACGGCCGCCCCACGACCGGCGACGCCGGCGAGGCGGGGGGATCGGGGCTCCGCCCGACCAGGAAGGGCCGGATCAGTGCCGCGCCGGCGATGAACCCGCCGATGTGTGCCATGTAGGCCACGCCGCCGCCGCCCGCCGTCGCGTCGTCACCCAGGTAGAGAAGCTGTAGCGCCAGGTAGATCAGCAGCCAGATCCAGGCGGGAAGCTTGAACGGCAGGAAGAACAGCGGCAGCACCACCGTCCAGACAGGCACCCTGGGGTACAGCACCAGGTACGCGCCGAGGATGCCCGATATCGCCCCGGACGCGCCGATCAGCGGCACCTGGCTGCCGGGGTCCACCGCCACCTGGGCCAGGGTCGCGAGTATGCCGCACACCAGGAAGAACGGGATGTATCGGATGCGCCCGAGCCGTTGCTCGATGTTGTTGCCGAACACCCACAGGAACAGCATGTTGAAGCCCAGGTGCAGCCAGTCGGCGTGCAGGAACAGGCTGGTGAGCAGCGCCAGGAACCGCGGCTGCTCCTGGTTCAGGCGGTCGCAGCCGTCGACCGGCTCGTCCCCGGGCCCGTGGACCACGTTGTCGGCGATCAGGCCGTACTCGCAGATGAAGCCCTGGCGGCTGTCGAGGCTGAGGTCGTCCGCCTTGGTCTGCTGGTAGGCGAACACCAGCACGCAGACGACGATGAGCGCGATCGTGAGCACCGCGGGACGCCGCGTGGGGTTGACGTCCTTGAGCGGGATCACGCGATGACCACCTAGGTGCCGGCGAGCACGTGGGCGAGCAGTGATGCCTGGGCGTGCATCCGGTTCTCGGCCTGGTCCCACACCGCCGACCGAGGCCCGTGGAGCACCTCGTGGGTGATCTCCTCGCCCGCGTGCGCGGGCAGGCAGTGCAGCGCGACCGCGTCTCCCGCTGCGCGGTCCATCAGGGCGTCGTCGATGCGATACGGGTCGAGGTGGCGCAGGCGCTCCTCGCGCGTGTCCTCGTCGCCCATCGAGACCCAGGTGTCGGTGTACAGGGCGCGGGCGCCGGCCACCGCCTCGAGGGGGTCGGCGGTCACGCGGGCGCCGCCTCCCCGCTCGCGCCCGGCGGCGTCGGCCCACGCCACCACCTCCGGGTCGGGCTGGTAGCCCGGCGGGCACGCCGCCACCACCTCCATGCCGGTCAGCGCGCCGACGATCATGAGCGACACGCACACGTTGTTGCCGTCCCCGAGGTACGCCACCCGCAGGCCCGCGAGGTCCCCGAAGCGCTCCTTCAGCGTCTGCGCATCGGCGAGCGCCTGACAGGGGTGGTGCTCGTACGTGAGGCCGTTGACGACCGGGACGCCCGCGTGCCGGTCGAGCTCCTCCAGGGCGGCGTGCGGCCCGGTGCGCAGCATGATCGCGTCGACCATCCTCCCGAGGACCTTCGCGGTGTCCTCGATCGTCTCGCCGCGTCCGAGCTGCATGTCGCCGGACGAGAGCACCATCTCGGTGCCGCCCAGCCGGGCGATGCCGCTGGCGAACGACACCCGGGTGCGGGTCGAGGGCCGCTCGAAGACGAGCGCCACCACCTTCCCCGCGAGCAGGGGCGGCCAGCCGTCGCGGACGGTCGCGCGCAGGTGCGAGGCGTACTCCAGGATCGCGGCGACGGCCTCGGGCTCGTGGTGCCGCAGCGTCAGGAGGGACCGTCCGCGCAGGGACGGATACGGCGTGAAGGCGGGGTCCGGCACGGGTGGAGGAGCATAGCCCCGCCGTCGCGGGTCGCGGGTCCGTCCGGACACGGGACTACCGTTCCGCGCGTCGAACCTCCGGGGGACATGCGCACCTCCCACGCGGCACGTGATCTCGAGGCGTCCGACGGCGCCGGGCCGGCGCGGCGGCGCGCCGTCCTGCTCGCCGTCGCCGTCGCCGTCCCCTCCGCCCTCGTGCTGCTGGGCGCCACGCCCGCCTGGACGCTCTTCGCGCTGCCGATGGCGTTGGCGGTCCCGCTCGCCGGGCCCGCAGGGCTGGCCGGCGCGTCGGTCGTCGCGGCCATCATGTGCGCCCTCGCGTCGGGCCGGGAGGGCGCGGACGGGCGCGCCATGACCGTCGGCCTCCTGGCGTTCGCCGCCGCCGGCGTCGCCGTCGGGGCGGGTCACCGCGCCCAGGAGCGCGCCGCCGCGCGCATCGCCGACCAGTCGCTGGTCGACCGGCTCACGGGCGTCCACAACTACGCGTTCTTCGCCGACGCCCTGCCTCGGGAGTGCCGCCGCGCCGAGCGGTACGGCCTGCCGCTGTCGCTGATCCTGCTCGACCTCGACCGGTTCAAGGCGTTCAACGACCGCCACGGCCACGACGCCGGCAACCGGCTGCTCGCCGCCGTGGGCGAGGCGATCCGGCGGAGCTCGCGGGCGTCGGACATCGCCGCCCGCTTCGGGGGGGAGGAGTTCGCGCTGATCGTCCCCGGCCCCGCCGAGGAGGCGCTGGAGGCGGCGGAGCGCATCCGCGCGGCGGTCGCGGAGTTGCGGGTGCTCGTCGCCGGCGGCGAGACGGCCGGCACCACGATCTCCGCGGGCGTCGCCGACTTCGGGAACGGCGAGGGCGACCGCGGCGACCGCATGCTCGACCAGGCCGACAAGGCCCTCTACCACTCCAAGGCGTCCGGCCGGGACCGGGTGAGCCTGTTCGCGCCCGAGCACCGCTGGGCGGCGGCCTCCTAGACGGATCTCCCCGGCGGCGGCCGCTCGGCGGCGGGGCCGCCCTCCTCGTCCGCCTCGGCGTCCGGCAGCGCGAGGGCGGTCTCCACGAAGTCCGGCGTCGGCCCCAGCGCCACGCCCAGGGCGCCGATGCCCAGCACCAGCAGCAGCGCCACGGTGGACGGGTCGTTGGTCAGCACGTCTGATGCGCCCTGGGTGACCACGCCGACGACGCCCCACAGGGTCAGGAACGCCCCCACGACGATCAGGTACGCACGCGCCCGGCCGGCGTGCACGCTGAGCGCGATGCCGGCGATCCCGATCACGAACCAGATCGCGGCCGTGGCCGGGGCGATGAGCAGTGTGGCGAGGTCCTGCGTCTCGCCGGTGGTGCCCACGCGCACCAGCCCCACGATCCCGGCGAAGGCCAGGACGCAGGCGACGATCCGTGCGGCGCCGATCATCGAGCGCTCGCGCCGGGTGCCGGTGGCCGTGGGTGGCTCCGTGATCATCCCGGGTCCCTTGTATCAGGCCCCGGCGCGCCGGCGCTGCCCGCCCGCGAGCGCGGACACCACCCGCGCGCTCGCGAGACCCAGCGCGGCGCCCGCCGCGATGTCGGCCGGGTCGTGCTCGGCGGCGGCCACCCGCGCCGCCATGCCCACCACGGCCCCGGCGGCCATCGCCCGCCCCACCCGCGGGGCCCCGGCGGCGGCGGTGCGGGCGATCGCGGCCGACGCTGCGGCGTGGCGGCTCGGCAGGCCGCCATCCGCCCGGTCGCCGGGCCGGGGACGGGCGAGCCGGTCGCGCAGCAGCCTCGCCGCCACCGCCGCTCCGACCCCCGCGGCGAGGCAGCGCAGCCCGGTCGCCCGCGTCGGCCGGCGCAGGATCATGACGGCCACGGCGATGCGGAACGCCGGGCTCATCACGCGCGCGGTGACGCGCGCCCACGAGGGGCCGCCCGGGACCGCTGCCGCCAGGCGGCGGATCGCGCCCCCCAGGCGCCGGTCGAGCTGCAGGAGGCGGCGCATCCGGCGGCAGGCTACCGCCGCGGGCCCGCTGCTACATTCGGGGCGATGCGTCGCGCGCTCGCCCTCCTCGTCGCGCTCGCGGTCGCGGCGGTCCTCGCGGGCTGCAGCGGCGGGGGGCTGGGGGAGAACACCGACCAGCAGGTCGTGCCGCCACCCGACCGCAAGGCGGCGCCGAAGGTGGACGTCCCGGCGCTCGACGGGGACGGCCGGGTGAACCTCGCGTCGCACCTCGGCACCCCGGTGCTCCTGAACTTCTGGGCGTCGTGGTGCGAGCCGTGCCAGCGCGAGACGCCCGAGCTCGTGGCGTTCGCGAAGCGCCACCCGAAGATCGACGTGGTGGGGCTGGCGGTGAACGACATCCCGGCCGACGCCCGCCGGTTCGCGCGCAGGGAGGGGGTGCCGTACGAGCTGGGCCTCGACCGTGACGCCGACGCGGCGGGACAGTTCGGCGTGAACGGGCTTCCGGTCACCGCGATCATCGACGCCGACGGCAAGCTGGCGGCCACGTTCATCGGCGAGATCTCGGACGCGCAGCTCGAGTCCTTCGCGAAGCAGCTCGGTGGCTGACCGCCTCCGCCTCGAGGAGCGGGTGGCCGCGCACTGCCGCCGTCACGGCCTGCTGCCGGCGGGCGCGCCGGTGCTGGCGATGGTCTCCGGGGGCGCCGACTCCCTCTGCCTCATGCATCTGCTGCCGCGGATCCACGACGGGCCCGTGGGCGTGCTGTCGATCGACCACGGGCTGCGCCCGGAGGCGGCGGCGGAGGCGCAGGCGGTGGCCGGGGCGGCGCGCGCGCTGGGGCTCGCGGCGCACGTCGCGCCCCTCGGGCTGGCCGCGGGGCCCGGCGTGCAGGCGCGGGCCCGCGAGGCGCGGCTCGCCGCGGCCAGGGATCTGGCGGCGCGCGAGGGCTACGCCCGCATCGCGACGGGCCACACGGCGTCCGACCAGGCCGAGACGGTGCTGTTCCGGATGGCCCGCGGCACCGGCCGCACCGGGGCGCTCGGGATGGCGCCGCGCGGCGGCGACCTGATCCGTCCCCTCCTGGCCGTCGAGGCGCACGAGACGCGCGCGTGGTGCGCCGCCCACGGCCTCGACCCCGTCCGCGACCCGTCCAACGACGACGACCGCCACGCCCGGAGCCGGGTGCGGCACGGGCTGGTGCCGGCGCTGTCGGCCGTCCCCCCCGCCGCGGCCCGCCACGTGGCCGCGTTCGCCGACGCCCTGCGCGACGAGGCGGCGCTCCTGGCCCCGCTGGTGGACGCGGCGTGGGGGCGGGCCGCCCGCGGCGACGGGCTCGACCGGGTGGCCCTCGGCGCCGAGCCCGAGCCGATGCGGCGGCTGCTGGTGCGCCGCCTGGTCGCCGGGGCGGGCCTGCCCGGCGACGCCCTCGGGGCCGAGCAGGTCGCGCGCGTGCTCGCCCTCCTCGACGCCGGCGGCGCCGTGGCGCTGCCGGGCGACGGGCGGGCCCAGGTGGTGCGCGGCGTGCTGCGCGTCGACGCGACCCCGCCGGCGCCCCCGCCCGCCGCTCCGCTGGACGTTCCGGGACGCGTGCCGTTCGGCGCCCTCGCGGTCGTCGCCCGCCGGGGCCGCGGCGTCGCTCCCGGCCCCGACCGGGTGGCGGTGCGCGACGCCGGGCCGCTCCACGTTCGCCCGCCGCGCGACGGCGACCGCCTGGCGGTCCGCGGCGGCGGGCGGGTGGCGGTGGGGCGGCTCCTCGCCGGCGCCGGCGTGCCCGTGCGGCTGCGCCCCGCGGTTCCCGTGGTCGCGTCGGGCGACCGCGTCGTGTGGGTCGCGGGGCACCGCGCCGCCGACGACCTCGTCACCGCCGGGCCGGGGCCCGGGATCGTCCTCGAACTGGAGCGTGCATGAGCGAGTTCGGAACCGTCGGCGAGACCCTCGTCACGGAGGAGGCCCTCCAGGCGCGGATCCGCGAGCTGGCGGCGCAGGTCTCCGCCGACTACGAGGGGCGCCAGCCGCTCGTGATCGGGGTGCTGAAGGGCGCCGTGTTCTTCATCGCCGATCTGCTCCGGCACATGACGGTCCCCGTCGAGCTCGACTTCATGGCGGTGTCGTCGTATGGCTCCTCGACCCACTCCTCGGGCGTCGTGCGGATCCTCAAGGACCTGGACATCCCCATCGCCGGGCGCGACGTGCTGGTGGTGGAGGACGTCATCGACTCGGGGCTGACGCTCTCGTACCTGATGAAGAACCTGGCGTCGCGCCAGCCGGCGTCGCTCGAGATCTGCAGCCTGCTCACCAAGCCTGGCCACAAGCGGCTGAACATCCCCCTGCGCTACGTCGGCTTCGACCTGCCCGACGCGTTCGTGATCGGCTACGGGCTGGACTACTCGGAGCGGTGGCGGAACCTCCCCTACATCGCGGTGCTGGAGCTCGAGGACCCCGGCCGGCCCGGGTCCGTCGCCGACGCCTCCCAGTAGGGCGCCCGCAGGAGGTACTTCTGGACCTTCCCGGTGGCGGTGCGGGGCAGGGCGTCGCGGATCTCGACCGACGTGGGCGCCTTGAAGTGGGCCATCCGGTCGCGGCAGAAGCCGATGAGCTCGCCCTCGTCGCAGGCGCCGCCGTCGTTCAGCAGCACGATCGCCTTCACCGTCTCGCCCCACCGGTCGTGGGGCACGCCGATCACCGCGCAGTCGGCCACGTCGGGGTGGGCGCGCAGGTGGTCCTCGACCTCGAGCGACGACACGTTCTCGCCGCCCGTGATGATCACGTCCTTCTTGCGGTCGGTGATCGTGACGTGATGCTCGTCGTCCACGACGGCGCCGTCGCCGGTGTGGAGCCACCCGTCGTCCAGGGCGAGGGCGGTCGCATCCGGGTCGTCCCAGTAGGCGCGCAGGATGTGGTTGGAGCGGGCCAGCAGCTCCCCGTGATCGTCGACGCGCACACGCACCCCGACGGTCGGGACCCCCTGGCGGGCCAGCCGGCCCGCGCGCTCGGCGGGCGGGAGGACGTCGTCCTCGGCCGGGCTGCGGTTCACGGTGAGCACCGGCGACGACTCGGTCAGGCCGTAGCCGTGCATGAACTCCCAGCCGAGCTCCTCCTGCACCCGCTGGATGGTGGAGCTGGGGGGCGCCGCGCCGCCCACGAACATCCTCAGGCGGCCGTGGCCGGGCGCGCCGCCCGGTGGGGTCCCCGCGGCCCTGGCGGCGGCCAGGACGGCGTCCGCGACGGCAGGCGCGCCGCAGGTGAAGGTGACGCCGTGGGTCGCGACGCGGGCCAGCACCTCGGCCCCCGCCGCGGCCCGCAGGATCACCTGCTTCGCCCCCATCGCCGCCAGCCCGTACGGCATCCCCCAGCCGTTGCAGTGGAAGAGCGGGAGGACCTGGAGGTACACGTCGCGCGGCGACACCCCGAGGTGCCAGCCGGTGGTGACCGCGTGGATCCACAGGGTGCGGTGCGTCAGCTCGACGCCCTTCGGCCGGGCGGTCGTGCCCGAGGTGTAGTTGATGGAGGCCGTGGCGTCCTCGACCGGCTCCCACGGGGCGGGCTCCCCGTCCGACTCCGCGAACAGCGCGGCGTCCTGGTCGCCGTCGAGCAGGAAGCGGTGCTCGGCCGTGACGTCGTCGAGGCCGGCGAGCTCCGGGTCGACGAGCAGCGCGCGCGCGCCCGAGTGCTCGACGATGTAGCGCACCTCGTCGGCATTCAGGCGGAAGTTGACCGGCACGATCACCCGGCCGAACGCGCTCACGCCGAGGAGCGCGATGACGAAGCGCGCCGAGTTGGGGCTCACGATTGCCACCCGCTCGCCGTGGGCGATGCCCAGCCGGTCGAGCTCCCGCGCCATGCCGACCGCCCGCCGACGCAGCCCCGCGTGCGTGACCTCCCCGAGCGAGGCCGGGCCGCCGGGCTCGTCGACCACCGCGACACGATCGCCGTGGAGGGCCGACCGGTCGAGGAAATCGACCAGCGTGAGCGGGACGTTCACGCGCGTAGCCTTTCACGCGTGACCGATCCGATGGAATGGCTCGACGCCCCCTGCGTCATGGGGATCCTGAACGTCACCAACGACTCCCTCTGGGCGGGCGCCGGGCCGATCGGGACGGGGGAGGCCGCCGCCCGGCTGCTGCGGATGCGCGCCGACGGCGCCGCGATCTGCGACGTGGGGGCCGAGAGCACCCGGCCCGGCTCCGACCCCGTCCCGCCGGACGAGCAGCTGCGCCGCCTGTCCGGGGTGCTCGACGCGATGCGCGGGGAGGCGGCGGGGGTCCCCGTCTCGGTGGACACCTCGTCGGCGCGGGTGGCGGAGGCGGCCCTCGACGCGGGGGCCGTCCTGGTCAACGACGTCACCGCCGGCCGCGGCGACCCGGAGCTGCTGCCCCTCGTGGGCGAGCGCGGCGCCGCCGTCTGCCTGGTCCACATGCGGGGCACCCCCCGCACGATGCAGTCCGACCCCCGGTACCGTGACGTCGTGGCCGAGGTACGCGATCACCTCGAGGAGCGCATGGACGCGGCGCAGGACGCCGGGGTGGGCCGCGGGCGCGTGATCCTCGACCCCGGGATCGGGTTCGGCAAGACGCTCGACCACAACCTGGCCCTGCTCGCGGGCGTTCCCCGGTTCGCCGACCTCGGGGCGCCGGTGCTGGTGGGGGCGTCGCGCAAGGGGATGATCGGCGTGCTGACGGGCCGCGACGTGCCGGAGCGCATGGCGGGGTCGCTCGGCGCCGGGCTGGCGGCCGTGGCGCGCGGGGCGGCGGTGCTGCGCGTGCACGACGTCCGCGAGACCGCCGACGCCCTCGCCGTGTGGCGCGCCGTGGAGGCGGCGCACTAGTGCAGGCCGACGACGAGCTCACCGTCCGCATCCGGGGGCTGGAGGCGTTCGGGCGCCACGGCGTCCACGCGGCCGAGCAGGAGCTCGGCCAGCGGTTCGTGGTCGACATCGACATCCGCCTGTCGGACGCCCGCTCCGCCGACACCGACGACCTCGCGCTGACCGTCGACTACGCGACGCTCGCGGCGGCGGTCGCGGACATCGTGGGGGGCGAGCCGGTCCGGCTGCTGGAGCGGCTCGCCAGCCTCATCGCCGACCGCGTGCTGTCGGAGCCCCGGGCCCGCTACGTCGAGGTCACCGTCCGCAAGCCGCACGTCGCGCTGCCGCAGGTGGTCACCGAGACGGCGGTCACGCTCACCCGGCACGCGTGAGCCCCGCGCACCGGTACTGGGTGGGCCTGGGCGGCAACCTCGGCGACCCGGCGGCGACGATCCGCGCTGCGGTCGCCTGGCTGGACGTGCGGCACGGGGTGGAGGCGGTCAGCCGCCTGTGGGACACCTCGCCGCGCGACCTGGAGGACCAGCCGCCCTTCCGCAACGCCGCCGCGCGGGTGCGGTCGGCGCTCGCGCCCCCCGAGATGCTCGACGAGGCCAAGCGGCTGGAGGCCGAGCTCGGCCGCGACCCCGGCGGGGTGCGGTTCGGCCCCCGGGTCATCGACTGCGACCTGCTGCTCTGGGACGGCGGCGCCTTCGCCGACGACCGCCTCGAGATCCCGCATCCCCGCCTGCACGAGCGGCGCTTCGCCCTGCTCCCGCTCCTCGACCTCGACCCGCGCCTGACCCTGCCGGACGGCCGCCGCCTGGCCGACCTGGAGGCCGCCCTGGACCCGCGCGAGCAGCGGGCGGAGCCCATCGCCGACCTGGGACCCGCATGACCGGGGGGGCGACCGCCACGCGCGATCCGCGGGATCCGGGTCACGCTATGATCGCGTGCCTCCGACGGCGCCAGGAGACGCGGCCGAATGTCCCACACCGATGAGCTCGAGGAGTACGACGCCGAGCTCGAGCTGAGGCTCAAGCGCGAATACGCGGACGTCTTCCCCCTGTTCCGGTACTGCGTGCTGACGCAGGAGGCGACGTACCTCTGCAACCGCTTCGAGCGGGACTTCATGCCGCAGGCGTCCTACCCGTTCTTCCACATCACGATGGAGGACGTCTGGGTGTGGGACAAGAACCGCCCCACGCGGATCATCCCGAAGGTCGAGATCTACACCACCCAGGACGTGACGGTGGAGATCCTGAAGACCGAGGACGCGCCGGGGCCCGCCGAGGCGACCCGCTAGTCGCCCGGGAGGCGGGCCGTGCTCCTGGCGATCGACGTCGGCAACACCCAGACCCAGGCGGGGGTCTACAGCGGTGAGGAGCTGCTGCACGAGTGGCGCCTGCGCACCGAGCGGCTGGCGACGGCCGACGAGCTCGCGGCCGACCACGACCAGATCCTGCGGTTGCGCGGCGGCAGCCTGGGCGAGCTGGACGAGATGGTGGTGGCGTCGGTGGTCCCGACCCTGTCGGCGGCGTACGCGTCGCTGTCGCTCAAATATCTGCGCCGCGAGGCGCTCGTGGTCGGCCCCGGGGTGCGCACCGGCGTGCCGCTGGCCATCGACAACCCGCGTGAGCTCGGCGCCGACCGCATCGTCAACGCGGTCGCGGCGCTCCGCCGCCACGGCGGCCCCTGCATCGTCGTCGATTTCGGCACCGCCACCACGTTCGACGCGGTCTCGTCCGCGGGCGAGTACCTGGGCGGTGCGATCGCCCCCGGCATCGAGACGTCGCTGGACGCGCTCGCGCGCCGCGCGGCCCGCCTCGTGAAGGTCGATCTGGTCGCGCCGGACCGGGCCATCGGCAAGTCGACGGTGGAGAGCATGCGATCGGGCATCGTCTTCGGGACGGCCGCCATGGTCGACGGCCTCTGCGCCCGCATGAAGGACGAGTTGGGCGCCGACACGGTGGTGGTCGCGACGGGCGGCTTCTCCTCGCTCGTGTTCCCGCACTCGGAGCAGATCGACGAGGTCGACCCGCTGCTCACGCTGGAGGGGCTGCGCCTGGTGCACGAGCTCAACGTCCGCAAGCCCGCCCCCACCGGGGAGGCGCGGTGAAGAAGCGCATGCAGGCCGTCCTCGCGGACCGTGGACGGCCCGTGGCCGCCGAGGTCGCGCCGCCACGGCCCACCCCGGTCGCCGAGCCGTGGGAGCTCGGCGACCTCCGCTTCGAGAACCGCCTGGTGCAGGCGCCCCTCGCCGGCATCGCCAACTGGGCCTTCCGCCGCCAGTCGCGCCGCCACGGCGCGGGGCTGACCGTGTCGGAGATGATCGCGAGCTTCGGCATCCGCTACGCCAACCGCAAGACCCTGGGCATGCTCACGATCGCCCCCGGCGAGCACCCCGTCTCGGTGCAGATCTTCGGGGCCGACGCCGACGCGATGGCCGAGGCGGCCCGCGCGGTCGAGCAGGCCGGCGCCGACATGGTCGACGTCAACATGGGCTGCCCCGTCCCGAAGATCTGCAAGACGGGCGCGGGCGCCGCCCTGCTGCGCGACCCGGAGCACGCCGCCGCGATCGTCGAGGCGATGGTCCGCGCGGTGGACATCCCCGTGACGGTGAAGATGCGCCGCGGCGTGACGCCCTCCGAGGCCCGTCCGGTCGAGTTCGCCAGGCGCTTCGAGCAGGCGGGCGCCGCCGCGCTCTGCGTGCACCCGCGCGCCGCCGCCGAGGAGTACGGCGGCACCGCCGACCACCGCGTCACCGCCGAGGTCGTCGCCGCGGTGGGGATCCCCGTCATCGCCAGCGGCGACGTCCACGGCGCCGACGACGCCCGCCGCGTGATGGAGCAGACGGGCTGCGCCGCGATCGCCGTCGGCCGGGCCGCGCTCGGCAACCCCTGGGTCTTCGGCGACATCGTCCGCGGCGCGGACCGGCCGCGCCCGTCGCTGCCGGAGGTGGTGGACGAGCTGGCCGCGTTCGCCGCCGACGCCCGTCTCGCGCTGGGCGACCGGCGCGCGACCGGGTACCTCCGCAAGTTCTACCCCTGGTACCTGGCCGGGTATCCGATCCCCGCGACGGAGCTCTCGGCGCTGCTCACCATCCCCACGGCGGAGGGGGCGATCGCCCGGCTCCGCGAGCTCGCCGCGGCGCCTGCCGCGGCTTGATCCCCGGACAGCGCGTCGCTACCCTGCCGGGCCGCCACGCGCCGAAACGAAGGGCCTGCACATGGACCGCGAAGTCATCCTGACCGAAGAGGGGTACGCGAAGCTCACGGAGGAGATCGAGTACCTGTCGACGACGAAGCGTCGCGAGGTCGCGGAGCGGATCAAGGAGGCGCGCGAGTTCGGCGACATCTCCGAGAACTCCGAGTACGACGACGCCAAGAACGAGCAGGCGCAGCTGGAGTACCGCATCCAGACGCTCGAGCAGAAGCTGCGCAACGCCCGCGTCGTCGACACCGAGCACGTCTCCACCGAGACGGTCTCCATCGGGGCCCGGGTGACGCTCAAGGACACGAAGAGCAAGGCCACCCGCGAGTACTCCATCGTCGGGTCCGCCGAGGCCGACCCGCGCAACCACCGCCTCTCCAACGAGAGCCCGGTCGGGAAGGCCCTGCTCGGCAAGAAGAAGGGCGAGAAGGTCACGATCCCCGCCCCCCGCGGCGCGATCCACTACCAGATCGTCGACATCCAGGCGGGTGAGCACAGCGGCTGACGGCAGCCCGTCGGAGCACGGCCTCCCGGCGCTGGTCGCGGAGCGCCGGGCGAAGGCGGACGCCCTCCGCGACGCCGGCATCGACCCGTTCCCGCCCCGGTTCCCGGGGCGGACCGGTATCGCGGACGTGCGCCGGGCCAACGAGTCGCTGGAGGCGGGTGCGGAGTCGCGGGAGCCGGTGCGGCTGGCGGGCCGGCTGCTGGCGCGCCGGGGCCAGGGCAAGGTGGCGTTCCTTGACCTCGAGGACCGCGGCGGGCGGATCCAGGTGTGGGCGTCGATCGACCGCCTCGGCGAGGACGGGATGGCCGCGACCCTCGACCTCGACCTCGGGGACATCGTCCGGGTGGACCGGCCCGTCACGCGCACCCGCCGCGGCGAGCTCTCGGTGGCCGCGACCGGGATGACGCTGCTGGCCAAGGCGCTCCGTCCGCCGCCGGACAAGCACGCCGGCGTCCGCGACCGCGAGACCCGCTTCCGCCAGCGCTACCTCGACCTGATGTCCGACCCGGACGCCCGCGGCGCGTTCCTGACCCGCGCGAAGGCGATCGCGGCCGTGCGGCGCTTCCTCGACGAACGCGGGTTCGTGGAGGTCGAGACCCCGACGCTCCAGCCCATCTACGGCGGCGCCGCGGCCCGCCCCTTCGTGACCCACCACAACCAGCTCGACCGGGATTTCTTCCTGCGGATCGCCACCGAGCTGTACCTCAAGCGGCTGATCGTCGGCGGTCTGGAGAAGGTCTACGAGCTGGGCAAGGACTTCCGCAACGAGGGCGTCAGCCACAAGCACAACCCCGAGTTCACGA
>DAISWG010000041.1:0-35703 GCA_036826475.1 Miltoncostaeaceae bacterium
GACGTCACACGGGGCGGGTGACGGCCCCCTCCGAGGCCGAGGACACCAGCGACGCGTACTTGGCGAGCACGCCGCGGGTGTAGCGCGGCGGCGGCGGCGACCAGCCGGCCAGGCGGGCGGCGATCTCGTCGTCGGAGAGCGCGACCCGCAGCTCCCGGGCCTCCACGTCCAGGGTGATCTCGTCGCCGTCGCGCAGGGCGGCGATGGGGCCGCCGCGGTACGCCTCGGGGGCGACGTGGCCCACCATGAAGCCGTGGGTGGCGCCGGAGAAGCGCCCGTCGGTGATCAGGGCGACCTCCTCGCCGAGCCCCTCCCCGACCAGGGCGGCGGTGACGTGGAGCATCTCCCGCATCCCCGGCCCGCCGGCGGGTCCCTCGTTGCGGATCACGACCACGTCGCCGGGCTGGATGGACTGCGCCTTCACGGCGGCGAACGCGTCCTCCTCGCGGTCGAACACCCGCGCGGGCCCGGTGTGCAGGCGCCGCTCGTGCCCGGCGAGCTTCACCACGGAGCCCTCCGGCGCCAGGTTGCCGCGCAGGATCGCGAGGCCGCCGGTGGGCGACAGGGGCCGATCGATCGGGAGGATCACCTCCTGCCCGGGCGTCTCCTCGGCGGCGTCGGCGATCTCGGCGAGGGTGCGGCCGTCGACGTTGCGGGTGTCCGCGTTCACGAGGCCCGCGCCGACCAGCTCGCGGGTCATCACGGCCACGCCGCCCGCGGCGTGCAGGTCGGTGGCCACGAACCGCCCGCCCGGGACGAGCGACGCGACGATCGGCGTGCGGGTGGCGATGGTGTCGAAGTCGTCGATCGACAGCGGGATGCCGAACTCCCAGGCGATCGCCAGCAGGTGCAGCACCCCGTTGGTGGAGCCGCCGCTCGCCGCGACGGCGGCGATGGCGTTGTCGATGGCCTCGCGGGTCACGATCTGCGAGGGCCGCACGTCGTTGCGGACGAGGTCCATCACGAGGCGGCCGGCGTCCTCCGCCGCGGTCGCCTTGCCGGGGTCGGTGGCGGGCACGCCGTTGAGCCCGGCGGGGCTGATCCCCAGCACGTCGAGCGCCATCGACATCGTGTTGGCGGTGAACTGGCCGCCGCAGGCGCCGGCGCCCGGACAGGCGACGCTCTCGAGGGCGTGCACCTCCTCCGCGGTCGCCCTGCCCGCCGCGTGGGCGCCGACCACCTCGAAGACGTTCTGGATGGTCACGTCGCGGCCCTTGTACCGCCCGGGCGCGATCGAGCCGTTGTAGAGGACGAGCCCGGGGATATCGAGGCGCGCCAGCGCCATCGCCGCCGCCGGGATGGTCTTGTCGCAGCCCACCAGGCAGACGATGCCGTCGAACATGTGCCCGCGGGACGCGAGCTCGATGGAGTCGGCGATCACCTCGCGCGACACCAGCGAGGCGCGCATCCCCTCGGTCCCCATCGAGACGCCGTCGGACACCGAGATCGTGTTCAGCTCCATCGGCGTGCCGCCCGCGGCCCGTATGCCGCGCTTCACGTGCTGCGCCAGGTCCCGCTGGTTCAGGTTGCACGGCATCGTCTCGATCCAGGTGGTCGCGACGCCGATCAGCGGCTTGGCGAGGTCCTCGTCCGTGAAGCCGGTCCCCTTGAGCATCGCCCGGGCGGGCGCGCGGTCGGGGCCGTCGGTGATGGCGGCGCTGTGGCGCTTCGCCGGGTCTGAGGGTCCGTACGGGTCTGTTGGCATCGCCGGATCGTATGCGAACCGGCTCCCGGGCGACCTGCCCCTACGCGACCTGCCCCACCGCGTCGGCAAGGGCGATCGCGGCGCCCGCCGTCAGGGCGACGCCGGCCAGGGTCACCACCATGCGCGTGACGGCGGCCGCCCGCGGCGGCGCCGGCGGGAGCCCCCGCGGCCCCGCCCGCCCCAGCCGCTCGACGATGAGCACGATCGTCAGGGTCGCGGCGGCGGGCAGCACGATGAAGGCGCCGACCGTCAGCCACCGCGGCTCGAGGATGCGCTGGTCGATGCCGTCGGGGCTCACAAACGCCGCGCCGCCGGCGGCCGCGCCGAACAGCGCGGCGAGCGGCGCCCGCACCGCCGGGATCACGGCGGCCCGCACCGCGACGTACAGCACCCCGGCGATCGCGCCGCCGATCGTCAGGCCCAGGGCGAGGTTCAGCGTGCCGCCGAACGTGACCCGGCCGATCTCGAAGCCGTCGTCGGTGTCCACCCCCCGGACCCGGTCGGGCGACGTGAACCGCAGCGCCAGCATCGCGAGCCGCCCGCCGACCGCGCCCCACGCGAACCCGGCGAACGCGCCCGCCAGGGCGCCGAGCCCGGCCCACCAGGCCGCCGCGCGGAGGTCCACGCCACGCACCCGCACCGCCCTATCCCGTGTTCCTCAGCCCGCCGGCGATGCCCGAGATCGTGAGCATCAGCGGGTGGGCGATCGCGTCGCGGCGTGCGGGGTCGGTCTCGGCGCGGAACTGGCGCAGCAGGCGGATCTGGATGGCGTGGAGGGGGTCGACGTACGGGTTGCGCAGGCGGATGGACGTCTGGAGGAAGGGCTTGTCGTCGAGGATCCGCTCCCGGTCGACGACCGCCAGCAGCGCCGCGCACGTCCGGTCGAACTCCCCGGTGACCTTCCCCAGCATCCGGTCGCGCAGGGCGGCGTCGTCGACGAGCCGGGCGTAGAGGCCGGCGACGCGCATGTCGGCCTTGCCGACGGTCATGTGGCACGTGTCCACCACCGCCCGCCACCACGGCCAGCGCGCGTACATCTCCCGGAGCACGTCTCGGCCGCCCCGGTAGCGGTCCATGAATCCGCCCAGGGCGGTGCCCACGCCATACCAGCTGGGCAGAAGATGCCGGTTCTGGGTCCACGCGAAGACCCATGGGATGGCCCGGAGGTCCTCGACCCGGATCCCCGCGGCGTCGTCGCCGCCGGGGCGCCGCGCGGGCCGCGAGCCGATGGTGAGCAGGCCGAGCTCCCGGATGGGGCTGGCGGCCACGAAGTAGGGCAGGAAGTCCGGGTCGTCGTACACGAGCCCCCGGTACGTCGCGAGCGACGCCTCCGCCACCTCCGACGCCGCCTCGTCCCACACCGGCTTGCGCTCGCTGAAGCCACCCCCCTCGTCCTCCTCCAGCGTCCGCTCCAGCACCGCGGCCAGCACCGAGTCGAGGTTGCGCTCCGCGATGGGCGCCAGGCCGTACTTGTTCGAGAGGGCCTCCCCCTGCTCGGTGATCCGGATGCGCCCGTGCAGGGTCCCCGCCGGTCCGCCCATGACCGCGGCGTACGTCGATCCGCCGCCGCGGCTCGCCGTGCCCCCCCGACCATGGAAGAGCGTCAGCTCCACGCCGTGCAGCCGGCACGCGTCGGCGATGCGCTCCTGCGCGAGGAAGAGCTCGCGGTTGGCCGCCAGGTACCCGCCGTCCTTGTTGGAGTCGGAGTAGCCCACCATCACGATCTGCCGGTCGCCGCGCAGCTCGACGTTGCGCCGGTACTCCGGGTCCGCGAGCAGGGCGCGCAGCGTGGCGGCCGCGCCGCGCAGGTCCCCGATCGTCTCGAACAGGGGCACCAGGTCGATGTCGGAGCGTTCGTCGCGCACCAGCCCCGTCGCGCGCCCCAGCGCCAGCGGCGCCAGCAGGTCGGCCGGCTCGTGGGTGAAGCTCACGATCACCACCCCCGCCGCGCGCGGCCCGTGGCGGTCGATCGCCGCCCGCAGCTCGCCGAACGTGTCGAGCACCTCCCGCTCCGCCGACGCCATCGCGCCGGGGCCGTCGCGCAGCGCGTCCGCGGCGGCGCGCAGCCGCGACGAGTGCTGGCGCACGTCGAGGCGGGCCATGTGGAAGCCGAACAGCTCCACCTGGCGCCGCAGCCGCGCCAGGCTGCGCCGCGCGATGCGCCCGCCCCGGTGCTCCTCGAGGGATTCCTCCACCAGGGCGAGGTCCGCGAGCATCGCCTCGGGGTCCGGGTAGGTGTGGGCCGCGCCGTGCTCCAGCCGCTGCCACACGAACGAGAGCTTGCGGCGGTACGGCTCGCCGGGGTTGCGCTCGGCGATCACGTCCGCGACGCCCGGCATCTCCTCGGCGTCGCGGGCGATCGAGGCGAGCAGCGCGTCGCTCACGCCGACCATACGCTCCGAGATCGCCAGCTCGGCCGCCAGGGCGCGCACGCGGTCGCGCAGGCGGCGCAGCGCCGTCTCGCGGTGGCGGTCGAGCGCCTGGCCGATGAGCTCGGGCGTGCAGTTGGGGTTGCCGTCCTGGTCGCCGCCCGCCCACGAGCCGAAGCCGAGCAGCGCCCGCGGCGGGGTCACCTCCGGGTAGGCCTCCGCCAGCAGGCGCTCCAGCTCCTCGTGCACGGCGCCGGCCGCGGCCTCGAGCACGTGGTCGAAGAAGAAGAGGATGCGGCGGACCTCGTCGATCACCCGCGGCTGCTCCGCGCGCATCGCGTCGGTCTGCCACAGGATCGTGATGGCCTCCAGCAGCCGCTCGGTCGCGTCGCGCCGCTCCCGCGGCGACCGGCTCGACTCGTCCAGCTCCTGGAGGCACGCGTTCACCAGGATGTGCTTGTCGAGCACGTTGCGGCGCGTGATCTCGGTGGGATGGGCGGTCGCCACCAGCTCCACCGACAGCCGGTCGAGCACCGCCTGCACCCGGTCGGCGGGCACGCCGCGGGCGGCCATGCCCCCGATCGCGGCGGCAAGGCTCTCCGGCTGCGCCCGCCCCTCGGCGGCGCGCTCGGCGTCGCGGGCGCGGCGCCGCCGCACCCGGTGGTGCTGCTCCGCGGCGTTCACGAGCTGGAAGTAGATGGAGAAGGCCCGGATCACGCCGGTCTCCGACGCGACGTCGAGGCCGTCCACGATCCGCTCGACCTCGGCCTCCCGCGCCTCGGCCTCGGGGCCCTGCGGGTCGGCGCGCAGCGCCCGGTTCAGGAGCCTGAGGCGCTCCTCGACGTCCAGCAGCTCCTGCCCGCCCTGCTCCACCAGCACCCGCCCGAGGAGGTCCCCGAGCAGGCGGACGTCGCGGCGGAGGGGCTCGTCCCGGTCGTGGTCGCGGGCGGTCGCGGCCACGCCTGGGGGCTAGTCCTCGTCCTCGCCGCGGACGCGTCCCCCGATCGCGCCGAGGGTGAACAGCGCGAACACGATCCCCATGATGAACGGCAGGTAGCCGGCCTCGCTCTTGTCGTGCCACCCGATGATGAGCAGCAGCGCGGTCAGGATGGCCAGCAGGCCGATCATCCAGAAGGGCAGTCCGCGCATTCGGTCCTCTCTCGCCGCTCGACGGGGTGCGGACCGCAGCCTAGCGGGATGACGCACGTGCCGGGTGGGCCTGATCGTCCCTGGTAATGTGCCCGCCCATGGCCGCCGAGCACGTCGAAGTGCGCGTCGAGGCGCGGGGCGAGGCGACCGTGGTGCGCGTCGTCGGCGTCCTCGACGCGCTCGCCCTCCCGGATGTCTCACGCGAGCTCACCGACGCCCAGCGCGGCCAGGTGCCCGTGGTGGTCGACCTCGAGGGCGTCACGTTCATGGACAGCCGCGGGCTCGGCGCCCTGCTGGCCGCGAACGAGCGCAGCCGCGAGGGCGCCCCGCCGGTGAGCATCTACCGCCCGTCCGAGGCCGTGGTGCGGCTGCTGGACGTCTCCGGCGTCCGCGGCGTGCTGGCCGAGGTGGAGGAGCTCCCCGCCGCATAGGGCCCCGGCCCGGCCGCCGCGCCGGTCCGGACGCGAAACCGCACTCGGTCGCTTGACATTCGCGCGCGGCTGCCTAGAGTGCGCGCTGCGGCTTATCTCAACGATAAGAAGCATTGATGGAAACGCCGCCGGCCAGCGGCGCAGAACCCGCCCGAGATGGGCGGCTCACGCATTCCGCCCTGTCCGACGGAGGAGTGAGCGATGATCTCGCCACCCGCCCCCGCGCGGCCCGTCCGCGCCCATCGCCCCCTGCCCGCCGCAATGCCCGCCCCCGCGGGCACGCTGACCCCGATCGTGGGCGTGGGCGCCGGCGGTCACGCGAAGAGCGCGATCGACGCGATCGAGTCGGTGTTCCGCTTCCGGGTCGTCGCCCTGCTCGACGCCGACCCGGCGCTGGCCGGCACCACCGTCCTGGGGAATCCCGTGCTCGGCGGCGACGCGCTCGCCGCCCTGCGCGCGGGTGGCGTGGAGCACGCGTTCGTGGGCCTCGGCGGCGCCGGGGACACCTCCGCCCGCCGCGCCGGCGGGGCGCTGCTGCGCGATGCCGGCTTCGTGCTGCCCGCCATCGTGCACCGCACGGCCACGGTGGCGCGCTCGGCGCGGCTCGCGGACGGCGTCCAGGTGCTGGCCGGGGCGATCGTGGGCGCCGACTCGCGGTTGGCGTGCGACGCCCTGGTGAACGCCGGGGCGATCCTGGGCCACGACGCGGACGTCGGCGAGGCCGCCCACGTGGCCTCGGGCGCCCGCCTCGGCGGCGGGGTGACGGTGGGCGCCGGCGCCCACGTCGGCACCGGCGCCGTGGTCCTCCAGGGCCGGACGATCGGCACCGGGGCCGTCGTCGCGGCTGGTGCCGTGGTGCTGGAGGACGTCCCGGACTCCGGCCGCGTGGCCGGAGTCCCCGCCCGCCCGATCCGGCGCGGGGGGGCGCGGTGACCACCCAGGTGGCCACCGCGGTGGACGTCCACCAGCACCTCTGGCCCGATCCCCTGCTGCGGGCGCTCCATCGCCGCGCGCGCACCCCCCTCATCCGCCGCTCCGGCCAGGGGTGGGTGCTGCGCATCGACGGCGAGCCGGAGTGGCCCATCGACCTGCGCGACCACGACCCCGTGCGTCGCGCCGCCCTCGTCGCGGACGACGGGCTCGACGAGGCCTGGGTGGCCCTGTCGAGCCCGCTCGGTGTCGAGGCGCTCCCGCCCGACGAGTCCGCCGAGCTGATCGCGGCCCAGCACGAGGGCACGCGCGGGCTGCCCGCCGGGCTCCGCGCGTGGGCGTCGACGGGCGTGGCGTCGCCCGATCCGCGCGCGCTCGGCGCCGCGCTGGACGAGGGCTTCGTGGGGCTCGTACTGCCCGCGGGCGCCCTGTCGGGGCCGGGCGGCATCGACGTGTGCGCCCCGCTCCTGCGCCTGCTCGAGGAGCGGTCCGCCCCGCTCCTCGTGCACCCTGGCCCGGCCCCGTGGGCACCGCCCTCGCCCGCGGGGGCCGGGCTTCCCGACTGGTGGCCGGCGATGACGTCGTACGTCGCCCAGATGCAGACGGCGTGGCTCGCCGTCCGCACGTGGGCGCGCCCGGCGTTCCCCCGGCTGCGGGTCTGCTTCGCCATGCTCGCCGGCCTCGCCCCCCTCCAGGCCGAGCGGCTGGCGGCGCGGGGCGGCGGCGCCGGCGGCCTGCGCGACCCGCTCACCTTCTACGACACCTCGTCCTACGGCCCGGCCGCGATCGCGGCGATGGCCGCCGCCGTCGGCGCCGATGCGCTCGTCCACGGCTCCGACCGACCGGTCGTCGACCCGGAGTCGGATGCCGAGACCCCGGCCCGCGCGCGCAACGCCGCGCGGCTGCTCGCCCCCCAGGAGGCCACCCGATGACCGACTTCCTCGATCCCGACGAGCTCCGCGCCCTCGTGGACGACATCGCCGCCCGCCCCGGGGAGTGGGCGGAGCTGGTGCGCCACGACACCGGATCGCGCCACTTCGCGCAGCTCCGCCGCGACGAGCGGGTGGAGGTCTGGCTCATCTGCTGGGCGGGTGAGGACCACGACACCGGCTTCCACGACCACGACATCTCCAGCGGCGCGTTCGCCGTGGCGGAGGGGGAGCTGGTGGAGGAGCGGCTCGCGATCGGGCGCACCATCCGCCGCCGCCTGCGGCGCGGCCAGTCGCTCGGCTTCCCCCCGTCCCACGTGCACCGCGTCCGCGGCGTCGCCGAGACGACCGCCATCTCCGTGCACGCGTACTCGCCGCCGCTCGCCCGGCTCGGCGTCTATGCGGTGGCGGAGGACGGGACGCTGCGGCGCGAGCCCGTCGCGGCGACCCACGAGCTGACGGCCGCACCCCCGGCGGCCTGAGGAACGGATGACCAGATCCCCGAACGAGAGGACCATCGCATGAGCGTCACCGACGACCTGCTCGGCAACGCGAAGCAGTACGCCGACGGATTCGACAAGGGCGATCTGCCCCTGCCGCCGGCCCGGAAGGTCGCGATCGTCGCGTGCATGGACGCGCGCCTGGACCCGCAGAAGGTGCTCGGGCTGGCGGAGGGCGACGCGCACGTCATCCGCAACGCCGGCGGCGTGGTCACGGACGACGCCATCCGCTCGCTCAGCATCTCCCAGCGCCTGCTGGGGACCGAGGAGATCATCCTGATCCACCACACGGACTGCGGGATGCTCACGTTCAGCGACGACGACTTCAGGCGGAGCATCCAGGACGACGTCGGCGTGAAGCCGGCGTGGTCGGCCGAGGCGTTCCCGTCGCTCGACGAGGACGTCCGCCAGTCGATCGCCCGCATCCAGGCGAGCCCGTTCATCCCCCGCAAGGACGCGGTGCGGGGCTTCGTCTACCACGTCGAGAGCGGCGAGCTCTCGGAGGTGGGCGCGCCGGTCGCGGCCTAGGCGCGTCCCTGCCCGGGACGGCCGTCGGCGCGTGGTGGTCGCGCGCCCACGGCCGTCCGGGCCGTCCGGGGTTCGGCTCCCAGGATCGCGAGCACCACCAGGCTGACCGCCACCACGCGCACCCCGTCGCGGGAGCGCGCGACGGAGGGACCGATCATCCCGTGGGTGTGGCCGTGCCCATGTCCGTGTGCGTGGGGCGCGTGCCCGTCACGCCGCGCCGGCGCGGGCGGCGGACCCGACGGGGTCGGGGAGGCCCAGGCGACGGTGGACGACGTGGGCGGCCGCCTCGCCGCGCAGGGTCGCGACGTGGGGGTCGTGCAGGGCGTCGTGGACGTGGCGACCGCGCCGCTCGCCCACCGCCAGGCCCAGGAGCCGCAGCACCCGCAGCTGCTGGGAGACGGCCGACGGCTCCATCTCCACCGCCTCGGCCAGCCCGCCGACGGTGCGCTCGCCGTCGCGGAGGGCCCCCAGGAATCATCACCCGGCTGCGGGGGTGGAGCGCCTGCATGAGCCGGGCCACCTCGTCCGCGCCCGGACGCCCGGGTGCCCCCGCCGACCCGACGCCCCGGCCCCACCGGGCGGCGCCGGGATCAGATCCCGGCGCCGTCTGCGGTGAAGACGCGCTCGTTGGTGGGACGGACGAAGATCCGCCGGCCCGTCTCCAGGCCCAGGCGGTCGGCCGTCTCGCGGGTGACCTGGGCGGAGAGGACCTCACCGTCCTCCTTCTCCAGCTCCACCCGCACCTCGAAGCCCAGGTGGACGAGGCGCTGGACGGTGGCCTCGGAGGTGATGCCGTTCGGCTCGGCGCGCAGCTCGATGTCGTGGGGACGCACGAAGCGGTCGTTGCGCATCCGGTTGACCGGGCCGACGAAGCTCATGACGAACTCGTTGACGGGATGCTCGTACACGTCGCGGGGGCGCCCCACCTGCTGGATCCGGGCGTGGTCCATCACCGCGATCTTGTCGGCAACCTCCATCGCCTCCTCCTGGTCGTGCGTGACCAGGATGGTGGTCTGGTGGACCTCCTCGTGCAGCCGGCGCAGCCAGGAGCGCAGCTCCTTGCGGACCCGGGCGTCGAGGGCGCCGAACGGCTCGTCCAGCAGCAGCACCTTCGGCTCGACCGCCAGCGCGCGGGCCAGGGCCATGCGCTGGCGCTGGCCGCCCGAGAGCTGGCTGGGGTAGCGGTGGGCGAAGCCGTCGAGCTGGACGAGCCGGAGCAGCTCGTCCACGCGGTCCTTGATCTCGGCCTTGCCGCGGCGCCGGATGCGCAGGCCGAACGCGACGTTGTCGCGCACCGTCATGTGCTTGAACGCGGCGTAGTGCTGGAACACGAAGCCCACGCCGCGGTCGCGCACCGGCACCTTCGTGGCGTCCTCGCCCGAGATCTCGACCTTCCCGGAGTCGGGGGTCTCGAGGCCGGCGATCACGCGGAGCAGGGTGGACTTGCCGGATCCGGACGGACCGAGCAGGGCCGTGAGCGAGCCGCTGGGGACGTCGAGGTTGACGTCCTCGAGCGCGACGAAGTCGCCGAAGCGCTTGTTGACGTCAGACACCGTGATAGCCACGGCCACTTCCCTTCCGGTTGAGGAGGTTCATGAGCACCACCACGATGATCGCGAGCAGGATGAGCACCACCGACGCGCCGTAGGCGCCCACGCGGGCGTCGGTGCCGAGCTGGTCGTACTGCTGCTTCACGAACAGGGTCATCGTCTCCGTGTTCCCCGAGATCTGCCCCGAGACGACGGCGACGGCGCCGTACTCGCCGATCGCGCGGGCGGTCGTGAGGATCACGCCATAGATCAGGCCCCACCGGATCGCGGGGAGGGTGATCCTCCAGAACGTCTGCATGCCGTTCGCCCCGAGGGTGGACGCGGCCTCCTCCTGGTCGGTTCCCACCTCGCGGAGCACCGGCACCACCTCGCGCACCACGAACGGGATGCACACGAAGATCGTGGCGAGGACCATGCCGGGCACGGCGTACAACACCTGCACCCCCGCGTCCTCGGCGTAGGAGCCGAACCAGCCGTTCTGGCCCCAGACGAACACGATGCAGAGGCCGACCACCACCGGGGACAGCGCCAGGGGCAGGTCGATGAGGGCGCTGATGAGCGGCTTCCCGGGGACGCGCCGCCGCACCAGGATCAGCGCGGCGGCCACCCCGAACACGGCGTTGAGCGGCACGGTGATCGCGGTGATCAGCACGGTCAGCCAGAGCGCGTGCAGGGCCTGCTCGCTCGTCACGGCCGTCCAGAACGTGTCGAAGCCGTGCTCGAACGTCTTGTAGAGGATGAAGACGAGCGGCGCGAGCAGCACGACGACGAGGTAGGCCAGGGCGATGGTCCGCAGGCTCCAGCGGGCGGCCCGCGAGTCGCCGACCGCGCCGACGTTCGTGTCCTTAGCGGGCATGGCGGGAGCTCCACCGCTCGAGGCCTGCGAGGAGCAGCAGCGACACCAGCGACAGCACCAGCAGGCTCACCGAGACCGCAGCGGCCGACGCCTGCCGGTCGGACTCGATCTGCCCGATGATGTAGACCGACGAGACCTGGGTCTCGAAGGGCACGTTGCCCGCGATGAGCACCAGCGAGCCGAACTCGCCGAGCGCGCGGGCGAACGCCAGGCCCGTGCCGCCCAGGATGGCGGGCACCAGGTTCGGGAAGATGATGCGGCGGAAGATCGTCCAGCCGCCGGCGCCCAGCGAGGCCGCGGCCTGCTCCATCTCGGTGTCGAGCTCCAGCAGCACCGGCTGCACGGAGCGCACCACGAAGGGCAGCGTCACCACCAGCAGCGCCAGGCAGATGCCGACCTGGGTGAACGCGACGTTCACGCCGACGGGGCTGTTCGGTCCGTAGAGCGCGAGCAGCGTCAGACCCGCGACGATCGTCGGCAGCGCGAACGGCAGGTCGATGAACGAGTTGACGATGCTCTTGCCGGGGAACTGGTCGCGCACCAGGACCCACGCGATGAGGGTCCCCATGACCACGTTGATGGCGACGACCACCAGCGAGACGCCGACGGTCAGCTTCAGGGCGGCCATCGCCTGGGGGTTCTCGATGGCCCTCCAGAAGCTGTCCCACCCGTTCTCGAACGCGCCGTCGACCAGCGCGGCGAACGGGATCAGGACGATCACGCTCATGTAGAGCACGGCGAGCCCGATCCCGAGCGGGGAGGCAAGCCTCCCCGCTCCGGGAACGGTCACGCGCGGGATGCGCGTGGCAACGCTGGAACTACTCGGTGGCAATACCCTGGCCCTCGAAGATCTTCGTCACGGAGCCGTTGTCCGGATCGAAGAACTTCGTCTTGACCTCGGGCCACCCGCCCAGGTCGTCGATGGTGAACAGCGTGGGCGGGTCGGGGTAGTCGAAGGTCGCCGCCACGTCCGGGTCGGTCGGGCGATACCCGTTGTCGCCGAAGATCTTCTGGCCATCCGGGCCGAGGGCGAACGTCTCGAACGCCTTGGCCGTCGCCAGGTTCTTGGAGGTGTTGACCACGGCGACCGGGTTCTGGATCAGGATCGTCTGGTCCGGGATCACGTAGTCCACGTCGATGCCGGAGCGCTGTGCGGCGATCGCCTCGTTCTCGTAGGAGATGAGGACGTCGCCCTTGCCGGAGTTGAAGATCTCGAGCGCCTCACGGGCGGACGCCGGCTGCACGGGGACGTTCTTGAACAGCGCGTCGATGTACTCCAGGCCTTGCTGCTCCGTCTTGCCCTGCTCGATCTGGGCGCCGTAGGCGGCCATGATGTTCCACTGGGCGGCGCCGGAGGTGAACGGGTTCGGGGTGATGACCTCCACGCCGTCCTTGGTCAGGTCGTCCCATCCCTTGATGCCCTTCGGGTTGCCCTTGCGGGTGATGAAGACCACGACCGAGTTGCTCACGAAGCCCTTCTGGGGCCCCGCGTTCCAGTCGGCGTCCACCAGGCCGGCGTCCACCAGGCGGGTCATGTCGGGCTCGAGGGAGAACGCGACGTAGTCGGCGTCGAGGCCGGCCGCGACGGCGCGGCTCTGCTCGCCGGAGGCCGCGTAGGACTCCTTGAAGTCCACGCCGGCGCCCTCGGGGGTCGCCTTGAAGGCCGGGATCACGTCGGCGTAGACCTCACGCGCCACGGAGTACCCCACGATCGTGATCGTGCCGCCGCCGCTCGCGGACGCGGACGTGTCGGAGGATGCCGAGCTGTCGTCGTCCCCACCGCAGCCGGCCGCGATCGCGACCACCGCCGCGACGGCGATTGCGAGGAGGACGAGCCATCGAGATTTCTGTCGTACGATCACGCAACGCTCCTTGGTCGGACAGGGCCAAGCGGGTGAGTCGCCCTCCCCCCGTGGCCGCGGAGGGAGGGCGGTGCCATATGCATAGGCAACGCTTATCCGAGCGATAAGCGGCGGTAGCTTGGTCGGTGGGAGGCCCGATGTCAACCCGCGTCGGCGGCATCGGTAACCTGCCGTCCGTGGCGAACGACTATCTGGGGGCCGGCGGGCGGCTGACGGGCGGGCCCGCGGATGAGCTGGTGCGGGCGGGCTACGCGCACGAGGTCGCCCACGGGCCGCGGCTCGCGCGCGGGCTCTCGCGCGCCGACCTGGCCCACGCCGTCGCGCTGGTGGAGGGCGGTGCACTCGGCGGCGACGACGCCCGCGGCCTGCTGGCCGGCCTGCTGGAGCTCGACGCGATCGCCCCCGCCGACTTCCCGTGGGATCCCGGGCTCGGCGACGCGTTCAACTCCCGCGAGGCCCAGCTGAAGGCCCGCGTGGGCGCCTCGGCCGCGGGGTGGCTGAGCGCCGGCCGCCCGCGCCGCGAGGCCTTCCGGGTGGCGCTGCGGCTGGTCGCGCGCGCGGGGGTGCTCGACCTGCACGACGCCCAGCTCGACCTGGCCGACGCCCTGGCCGGCCTGGCGGAGCGGCACGCCGGCGACCTGGCCGCCGACTACACCTACCTCCAGCCGGCCCAGCCCACCACGATCGGCCACCTGCTGCTGGCGTACGCGGCGCCCGCCCTCCGCGACGCCGCGCGCCTTCGGGGCGTGCACGGCTGGCTCGACCGGAGCGTGGCCGGGGTCGGCGGCAGCGCCGGGTCGCGCTGGCCGATCAGCCGCGAGCGGCTGGCGGAGCTGCTCGGCTGCGAGGGCCTGATGGTGCATGCGAAGGACGCGATGTGGCAGTGGGACGGCTACGTCGAGCTGGCGTCCGCGGCCGCGACCGCCGCGACGCACGGGTCGCAGCTCGGCCAGGACCTCGAGATCCTGGCCAGCCAGGAGTTCGCCGCGGTCACGCTCGCCGACCGGCACAGCCGCGCCAGCGCGCTCATGCCGCAGAAGCGGAACCCCTACGCGCTGGCGGTCGTGCGGACCCAGGCGGGCATCGCCGCGGGCGAGCTGGCCGGGATGCTCGTGACCCTCCACACCGGCTCGGCGCGCACCGACCACTTCCACCTGCTCAACGGCAGCGTCCCCCGGCTGCTGGACGAGTGCGTCGCGGTCGCCCGCCTCCTCGCCGCCGTCGTGGCCGGGATGGAGGTGGAGCCGGAGCGCTGGGCACGGGCGGCCCGGGAGGGGTTCACGGCGGCGGCGGACGTCGCCGACGTGCTGGCCGCCGAGGCAGGTCTCGACTACCGCACCGCGCACCACGTGGTGGGGCGGGCGGTGCGCGACCTGGTCGACGCGGGGCTGGCGCCGGACGCGCTGAGCCCCGAGCGCATCGCCGAGGCGGCGCGGCAGACGATCGGGCGGCCCGTGGCCATCGGCGCCGACGCCCTGGCAGCGGCCCTCGACCCCGCCGCCTGCGCGGCGGCGCGCCTGCAGACCGGCTCGTCGGCGCCAGGCGAGGTGGCGGCCATGATCGCCGCGGTCCGCGCCGAGGCCGCCGAGGGGCGGGCGTTCAGCGCGGCGGCGCGGGAGCGGGCCGGCCGGGCCGACGCGGCCCTGGTGGCGCGGGCGCGGGAGCTGGCGGAGGCGTGACCACCTCCGTCCGCACGCGGAGCGCGTAGCGGCCCAGCAGGCGGAGCATCGCGGGACCGGCGAGCAGGGCCAGGGCGGCCGTGCCGACGCCGTGGGCGAGGTCGAACGCGAAGCTCCGCGCACCCCAGAGCGTCATCGAGGCCCACGAGAGGTCCGGGCCGAAGGACGCGAGGTCCCACGCGTTCATCCCCCAGCCGAACAGGAATCCCCACGCGAGCCCCACGGCCGCGAGCCCCCAGCGGTTGGTGCAGATCCCGCGCAGCGCGGCGCCGCTCAGGCCCACGAGCCCCCACAGCGCCATCTGCGCGGGCGTCCAGGGCCCCTGCCCCAGGAAGCTGTTGGACAGCAGCCCGGCGAGCGGTCCCACGGCGAGGCCCGCGCGGGGGCCCAGGGCGGCGCCGGTGACGAGGCAGACGAACGTGACCGGCTGCACGCCGGGGACGGGGGCGAAGAGCACGCGGCCCGCGGCCGCGACGGCGCCCAGGGTGGCCACCAGCGCCAGCTCCTTCGGCCCCCCGCCGGTGCCGCGCTCCAGGGCCAGCAGTCCCACCGTGAGCAGCAGCATCATCACCACGACGACGGTCGCGGAGGCGCTCATCCCGCACCCGCCGCCACCGCCGTCCGCGGGGACGCCCGCTCCAGGCGGCCCTCGCGCAGCAGCACCCGCCGGTCGGCGAGCGCCGCGGCGAAGCCTGGGTCGTGGGTCGCCACCAGCACCGCGGCGCCCTCGGCGGCGCGACGGCGCAGCAGGGCGGCGAGGGCGGCGGCGCCCTCCGGATCCATGCCCCGGGTCGGCTCGTCCAGCAGGATCACGCCCGGCTCGGCCACGAGGATCGCGGCGATCGCGACCCGCTCGCGCTGCCCCACCGACAGGTCCAGCGGATGGCGCTCGGCCAGTCCGTCGAGGCGGAGATCGGCCAGCATCCGCTCCACCCGCGCGCCGCGGCCGGCGACGGGCGCGCCGGTGCGCGCGAGGGCGAATCCCACCTCGTCGCGCACCCGCTCGGTCAGCAGGTGGCGGCCGGGGTCCTGGCCGACCAGCCCGACCGCCGGGAAGCGGCGCTCGGCGGGCCGGTCGGTCACCTCGGCGCCGTCGATCACCACCCCGCCCGCGTCGGGGCGGTGCAGTCCTGCGAGCACGCGCAGCAGGGTGCTCTTACCGCTGCCGTTCGGGCCGGCCAGGGCGGTGACCTCGCCGCCCCGCAGCTCCAGCGACGCCCCCTCCAGCACCGGCCGGCCCGGGTGCGAGGCGCGCACGTCGTCGAGCCGGGCGCGCACCGGCCCGGCCGGGGGCGCCGCGCCGGGCTCCGGCAGCGACCCGCCCCCGGGGGGCGCGACCCGCCCGTCGCGCAACGCGACGACGCGGTCGGCGGCGGGCCGCCCCCGCTCCGGGCGGTGCTCGCCCAGCACCACCCCGGCACCCGCGTCGGCGAGCGCGCGCAGCGCGGCCACCAGGGCGTCGGCGCCCGGCTCGTCGAGCTGGGAGGTGGGTTCGTCCAGCAGCAGCAGCGCCGGCCCGGGGGCCAGTACCGCCGCCAGCGCCACCCGCTGGCGCTCGCCGCCCGACAGGGTCCCGATCGCCCGGCCGCGCAGGTGGCCGGCGCCCGCGAGCTCGAGCGCCTGGTCGACCCGGGCGGGGATCCGGGCCGGGTCGACGCCGGCGCTCTCGAGGCCGAACGCCACGTCGCGCTCCACCGTTCCCAGCACCGCCTGCGCCTCGGGGTCCTGGAACACCATGCCGGCGCTCCGGCACACCCGGGCGGGCGGCGCGGTGAGGGTGTCGAGCCCATCGACCGTCACGCGCCCCTCGAAGCGCCCACCGTGGAAGTGGGGCACCAGCCCGCACAGCGCGCGCAGCAGCGTGGACTTGCCGCCGCCCGAGGGCCCCTCCAGCAGCACCACCTCCCCGCGCTCCACCCGCAGGTCCACCCCGTCGAGCGCGGCGCGGGGGGACGCCCCGTACCGGAACCGCAGCCCGCGCGCCTCGGCGAGCGCCGTCACCTGCGCAGCACCCAGGCGGCCGCGCAGAGCCCCGCGAGGGTCGCGGCCGCCACGCCGAGGCCCGCACCGAGCAGCGGGTCGGGGGTCGGGTAGAAGCGGTAGTCGGCGAGCCCAAGCGCGATCGTCGCCGCCGCCAGCAGGCACATGGCGACGCCGATGAGCAGCGCCGCGACCTCGCGCGGGCGGTACGGCGCCTCGGCGATCCGCGTGCGCGGTCCGGCGCCGTAGCCGCGGGCGGTCATCGCCTCGGCCACGTCCAGGCCGCGCTCCAGGCTCGACCCGAGCAGGGGCAGCGCCAGGGGAGCGGCCGCACGCGCGCGTGCGGTCCACCGGCCGTCGGCCAGCGAGACGCCGCGCAGGCGGGCCGCCTCGGAGATCGCGCGCGCGTCGCGCTCGAGCGTCGGCAGCAGCCGCGCCGCCAGGGCGCAGGTGAGCGCCGACCGCGGGGCCACGCGCGCCACCTGCGCCTGCAGGCGGTCGGCGTCCATGTGCGCCAGCAGCGCCCCGACCAGAGCGGCCACGGCGAACAGCCGCACGCCGGCGGCGAGCCCGGCCAGCACCTCCTCGACGGTGATCTCCGTGTCGATCAGCGTGACCTCGGGGCCCTGCCAGATGATCAGGTTCCCCTCCGCAGACACGACGGGGTTGAGGAGCGCCAGGGTCAGCCCGCTGATGGCCCCGCCGATCAGGAACCAGCGGCTGGGCCGCCCCGGCGCCGAGGCGAACAGCACCAGCGCGCCGGCCGCCAGGGCCATGAGCACCAGCGGGTCGTCGGTCGAGAAGGCCAGGACGATGGCGCCGACCGCCAGGGTCAGGAGCGGCCCGGGCGGCCGCCGCCCCGCGCTCACGGCGCCCGCCCGCCGGCCCGCAGCACGTGTCCCTCGCCGTCGAGCGCCACCGCGTAGGTCAGCCGGACGAGGCCCGGGTCGCGGGCGAGGGCATCGGCCGCGGCCCGGGCGGCGTCGGCGTCGAGGCCGGCGACCACCAGCAGCGCCCCGCCCTCGGGGACCGTCCCCGTGGGGACCGCGGCGATCAGCGCGCGGGCACCGGGGACGGGGGTGCGGGGGCCGCCGCCCGGGCCGATCGCCGTGACGGCGCCATCGGCGATCGTGACGGTCAGGCCGGCCCGGTCCGGGTCGGCCAGGGCGGCGCGCCACACCGGGTCGCGGCGTGCGATGTCGTCGCTGGCGCCCACGCGCACGCGGAAGGGGGGGTCGCCCTGCACCAGCCGCGCGCCGGACTCCCCCAGGGGCGCGTCCAGCGGCGGGTCGGCGGACACCTCGGGGCCGCGGTCGTCCGGGAGCGCCCACGGCAGGGGCCACGCGCCGACGACCGCCGGTGCCTCCTGCAGGTCGCCCCAGTCGCGGTGGTCCCACCACACGGCGTCGCCGTCGTGGAGCTCCACGTCCTTCGCGCCGACCGACGACACCAGTCCGTCCACGTAGAAGAACCAGTCGCGCGTTCCGGACCGGTCGCTCCCCAGGCCGAGCATCGACGAGACGTACGCCCCCGCGTAGGCCGTCTCCACCTCGGTGGCGCCACGGGTGGCGCGCATCACGGACTGGCCGGGCTCCACGCGGACGCTCAGGAGGTCGCGGGCACCGTAGTCGGCCGTGGCGACGAGCGTCGCCGCCGGGGCGTCGGCCGCAGGGGCGTCCTGCCGGCGCTCCTCGCAGCCCAGGAGCAGGCCGAGCACGGCGAGGAGCGCCGCGAGGGCGGCCGGCAGGCGCACGGGGCGCCGGGACCGTCGGTGCACCAACTGCTCCATTCCTCGAAAGCGGTGTCGGTGCTCGGGCGGAGGCAGGTCTCCTGGCTTCCGATCGCAGCGGCGAGGCGCCTTCCCGGGGGGATCCCCCAGTGGCTGGCTTTCCACCCAGCCGCGCCGCTCCTGGTGACAGTGGCGGGACCGCGCCGGACTTGCACCGGCTTCCCTCGAGCGCCCTCGCGGGCGACCACCCACCCGAGACGCCCGCAGGCTACCCGGACCCCGGGTCCAGGTCGACCCCCCGTCCGAGCGGGGGGGGAAGCCCCGCTGACCGGCGGTTGACGGAGAAGACGTCAGCGCCGTTCAATCCTCAAACTACAAAAAGCTGCAAGAACGACACGCAGACCTCCCGAAAGGATGTTCATGGCGTCAGAGGACATCGCGCGGCCGCCCCTCCCCACGCCGATCGCCGCGGTGCCATCCGCCGAGCCCATGTCCGAGGACCTCCTGACCCCTGACGAGGCGCACGCCCTGGTCAACGCCTCGTCCAGCCGTGCCCCCACCGGCACCCGCAACCGCGCCCTGGTCGCCGTCATGTACCGGTCGGGCCTGCGACCGGGCGAGGCCCTCGCGCTCATGCCGGCCGACGTGGACCTGGACGCCGGCACGGTCCAGGTCCCGCCCCGCAAGGGCGGCCGCCGGCGGCTGACGGGACTCGACGGGGGCACGCGCGAGCTGATCCGCATCTGGATGGCGCGCCGCGCGGAGCGCGGGGTCGGCGACGACCGGACGCTGTTCTGCACGTTGGCCGGCGAGCCGCTGAAGGCGGCGTACGTCCGCGAGCTGCTCCCGCGCCTGGCTCGCAGGGCCCGGATCTCGAAGCGCGTCCACCCGCTGGCCCTCCGCTACGCGAACGCCGCCGAGCTGGCCGAGGAGGGGATGCCCGCCGGCATGATCGACCGGCACCTCGGGGTCGTCCCGGTGGGCGGCGCGCGGCGCTACCGCCGCCAGGTGAGCGAGGCCGACGTCGCGGCCGCCGTGGCCGCCCGGCCGTGGAGCGTCTGACCGTGTGATCCGCGGCGGCTCGGCGGCCGTAGAGTCTCCTGGATGTCCGCCGACCCGCCGCCGAGCGACCTGACCCGACTGGCCGACGAGGACCTGCTCACGCTGGTCGAGCGCGGGGACGCGGAGGCGTTCGAGGTCGTCTACGACCGACATTCGCGGGTGGCCTACTCGCTGGCCTTCCGCCTGCTGGGCGACCGTCAGGCCGCGGAGGACCTCGTGCAGGACGCGTTCCTGGCCGTGTGGCGCAACGCCTCGGCCTACACACCCGCGCGCGGCAGCGTGCGCAACTGGCTGCTCTCGATCGTCCACAACCGCGGCGTGGACCGCCTGCGGACGCTGGCGGCGATGGCCCGCCGGCGCGACGCGCTGGAGCAGGCCGAGCTGCGGCGCCCCGACGAGGCCGACGCCGCCGACCTGGGCATCGGCCGGGCGATGGCGGGCCGGCTCCGCCAGGAGCTGGGCCAGCTCCCCGGCGACCAGTTCGAGGTCCTCAAGCTCGCCTACTACGGCGGGTTCACCCACCACGAGATCGCCGAGATGCTCGGCCTGCCCCTCGGCACGGTGAAGAGCCGGATGCGCCTGGGGCTGGAGCGGCTGCGCCGCGGGCTCGGCGCGGCGGAGGCGGCGGCCACATGACGCGCCAGCACGACGCCCTGCGGGACCTGATCGCGCCCGTCGCCCTCGGCGCCGCCACGCCGGACGAGATCGCCCGCGTCGAGGCGCACGCGACGGAGTGCGCCGTGTGCGGGGAGGAGCTCGCCTCGCTCCGCGGCGCCGCGGACGTCCTGGCGGTCGCGGTGCCGCAGCACGAGCCGCCGCGCGCGCTGAAGGAGTCGCTGATGGCGACGGTGCGGGCCGAGGCCGCCGAGCGCCCCGCGGGGCTGCCCGCGCCCGTCGAGGCGATCCGCCGTCCCGAGCGGCCCGGCCGCCGGTTCCTGGGCATCCCGGCCTGGCCCGCCGCTGCGGCGCTCGCCACGATCGTGGCGCTCGCGCTGGCCGTCGGGCTGGTGCTGACCACCTCCGGCGGCTCCGGGGACGGCGCGGCCACCACCATCGCGATGACCGCCGGACCCGCCGCACCGGGCATCAGCGGCAGGGTGCTCTACGTCCCGGACGAGGACACGGCCGTGGTCGACCTGAGCGATCTGCCGCCACTCGGGCCGGGCGACGCCTACCAGCTGTGGGTCATCAGGGACGGCACGCCGACATCGGCCGGGTTGTTCGAGTCGACCGGGCCCGCGGCGGCGCGGACGGTGGCGACCGGGCTGCGGGACGCCGACGCGCTGGCGGTCACCGCCCAGCCGGCGACGAGCCGGACCGCCCCCCAGGGGCCGATCCTGGTCCAGGCGGCGCTGTAGGGCCCGACGGGTCCGCTACGCGGCGGAGCGGGCCTCGGGAAGCTCGGCGGGCGGCGGCGTCAGGACGGGGGCGCTGCCCAGGCGGCGCCGCCGGCGGGCGCGCAGGGCGCGGCGCAGGGCGCGGCCTGTGGGAGTCCGCACCGCGGTCTCGAGCTCGACTCCGCGCAGCGGCCCTGACGTGATACGAACGGCGGCCATGCCGGTGCAGTTCGCGCCGTCGGCGGCCGATCCTCCCCCGGGCCGGCCAGAAGGGGCGCGGGATCCGCGAGCACCGATACATTTCGCCGATGTCACGGATGTCCAGGGAGCGGAGGTCCTGGCGGGCCGCTTCCGGGCGGGCCGGGAGCTGACGGGCGGCGGGGGTCGCGCGGTGTGGGCCGGGACCGAGCTCCCCGGCGACGCGCCGGTGCGGATCGAGCGCGCCCCCGAGCGGGCCGACTTCGGCTCGGGCTACTCATCGCTGGGCCAGCTGCGGCGACTGCCGGTGGACATGCTGAAGATCGACCGGGAGCTGGCGGAGGCGCGCTCCTCCCAGGCGACCGCCCTTCTGCGCGCGGTGGTGGAGCTGGGGAACGGCCTGGGCCTGATGGTGGTGGCGGAGGGCGTCGAGCGCCAGGACCAGCTGGCCCTGGTCCGCGGCGTCGGGTGCGCGCTGGGCCAGGGGTGGCTGTGGGCGCGGCCGATGGGCATCGCCGACGTCGCGACCCTCCTCGGTCCCTGAGCCGGCCCCGGCCCCCGCGCCGGCCGATGCCCTCACGCCGGGCGCGGCCGCTGCCGAAGATGACCGGGTGCAGCCCCGCCCGCCGAGCGCCGAGGAGAGCGGCTACACCCTCAGCCAGGCCGGCCGCCTGATCGACGTGCTGGAGGCGTGCATGGCCGCCCGCCTCGCCCCCCACCGGTCCGGCTGGTCGACGGCGACCCATCTGGGCCGCGACCTGGAGCGCCACTTCCGCGTCCGCGCCCCGATCGAGGCGATCGAGCGCGCGATGCGCGCCCTGGTGAAGCGCCGCGTCGTGCGCCTGACCGCCGACGACGCCGGCAACGTCTGGTACCGGCTCCGGGAGGACTGACCCTCCCACCGGGCGCCCCGGCGTCCGATCGGACTCCGGCGACGATCGAATGAACGCGAGGGAGATCGAATGAACGCCCCCCGGACTCAGCGGGGGTCGACGTCCAGGCGGTAGCCCATCCCCCGCTCGGAGCGGATCATCTCCTTGCCGAGCTTGCGGCGCAGGTAGCCGATGTAGACGTCGACGATGTTGGAGCGGGGGTCGTGGTCGTACCCCCAGACGCGGTCGAGGATCTGCTCCCGTGAGAGCACCTGGCCGGGGTGTCGGAACAGCATCTCGGCGAGGGCGAACTCCCGGGCGGTGAGCTCCTCGGTGCGGTCGCCGACGTGGATCTTCCGGGTCCGGAGGTCGAGGCGGGCGTCGCCGGCCTCCAGCACCGACGGGGTCTCCGTGCCCGAGCGCAGCCGGGCCCGGATCCGCGCGAGCAGCTCCTCGAAGCGGAACGGCTTGGTGACGTAGTCGTCGGCGCCGCCCTCCAGACCCTCGACCGTCGAGTGGACGCCGTCGCGCGCCGTCAGGATCACGACGGGGGCGTTCATGCCGCGCCCGCGCATCCGCCGGAGCACCTCGATCCCATCGATGTCGGGCAGCCCGAGGTCCAGCACCACCAGGTCGAACCGGCCGCTGGCGGCCATCGCCAGGCCCGATTCGCCGTCGCCCGCGATCGCGGTCGCGAAGCCGCTGGAGCGCAGCCCCTTGTCCACGAACGACGCGATGCGCTCCTCGTCCTCGACGATCAGGATGCTGCTCATGGCGGACCTCCTCCGGTCGGGCTCGCGGCCGGCGGGTCGACCGGGATGTCGATGGTGAAGACGGCGCCGCCGTCCGGGTGATCGGTGAGCTCCACGCGCCCGCCGTGCGCCTCGGCGATCGCGCGGACGATGGTGAGGCCGAGGCCGGCCCCCTCCCGGCGCTCCCCCGACCCGCGGGCGAAGCGCTCGAAGATCCGCTCGCGCTCGAGGACCGGAACGCCCGGCCCCGTGTCGCGGACGGTGAAGCGGGCGCGTCCGCCCGCGACGGTCGACGCCAGGACGATCGCGTCCTCCTCGTGGGTGTGCTGCACCGCGTTCTGGGCGAGCTGCACGAGGGCCTGCGTCAGGCGCTGACGGTCGGCGACGATGACGCCCCGGCCGGCGCGCTCGACGCTCCAGCGCCGCGGCGCCAGCGCCTGGGCCTTCGCCGCCACCTCCTGGGTGAGCGTCGCGGCGTCCACCGCCTCGTAGTTCAGGAAGTCCGGGCGCTCCGCGCGGGCGAGCACCATGACGTCGTCGACGATGCGCGCCATCCGGTCGAGCTCGTCCATCACCAGCGCCATCGTCTCGTCGCGCTCGGCGGGGTCGTCGCCCATCAGCTCCAGGTGTCCCCGCACGATCGTGATCGGCGTCCGCAGCTCGTGCCCCGCGTCGTCCAGGAACTGCCGTTGCGCGGCGAACGCCGACTCGAGCCGGTCGAGCATGTCGTTGAACGTGCGCGCCAGCTCGGCGACCTCGTCGTCGCCCTCCCCCGGGATGCGGCGGCTCAGGTCGGTCTCGGTGATCTGGTGGGCGGTCTGGGTGACCGCGTTGACGGGCGCGATCACCCGCTGCGCCGTCCGCCACATGAGGAACGCCCCCAGCAGCAGCACGACGACCCCCACGCCGGCGAGGCTGCCCGTGATCGTCCCGAGGTCGCCCGTCTCGAAGCTCCGGAAGATCGCGACGACGAACACCCCGGTGTCGTCCCCGACGCCGACCGGCACCGCCAGGTACTCGACGTCGCCGCCGGGTGTGCCGACGCGCCCCCGCTCGACGGTCGTGACCGATCCCCACCGCTTCGTGAGCCCGGGGTCGGTGTCGAGCCGGTACGGCACGGATTGGCGGCTGTGGAGGAACGGCTTGCCGTCCACGTACGCGACGTAGGCCTCGCCCTCGGCGGGGACGTTCCGCGCCAGCTGGATCTCCAGCAGGCGGCGCACGTCGTCGCCGAGCGCCTCGCCGGACACCGGGTCCTGCTCCGCCTGGAGCCTCCCGAGCTCGTCCACCTCCTGGTTGAGCACCCGCTCGATGCGGTCGTCGATCTGGCGGACGACCACCTCACGGGCCACCAGGATCGAGCCGATGGTGGCCAGCGCGAGCAGCGCGACGGAGGCGGCGACCACGCGGAAGCGGACGCTCGCCAGGAGCAGCCTGAAGGTGCCGGCTCGGATGTGAGCCCGCTCCGGACGTGTCGCGATCTGCTGCGGGGTCGACGAAGCCAAACCTAGGCCCGGCGCGTGAGCCGGGAGTGAGGTGGGGGTGAGGTGCCGCTCATCATGACGCGGCCGGGGCCGCACCCGCAGTATCGACCACTCCGCGGCCGGAGCCGCCCGGTCGCCGCCCCATGGCCGGCACGCCCCGCGCGACGGCGTGGCAGGCTGGGATGGTGACCGAGCCTCGGGCCACCCTCGAGGGCCGCGCCCTGGTGGCCGCGACGGCCGCCCTGCTGCTCGGCGTGTTCGCCGTCGGCTCGGAGGCGCTGGTCATCTCCCCGCTGCTCGAGGACATCGCCGGCGACTTCGGCACGGGGGTGGACGCGGCCGGCCTCTCGGTGAGCGTCTACGGCCTGGCCGTGGCGGTCGTGGCCCCCACCGCCGGCTGGGTCGCCGACCGCGTGTCGCGCCGCGGGGCGATCCTGTGGGGCCTGGTGGTGTTCGCGGTCGCGGGCGCCCTCTGCGCCGCCGCCCCGAGCCTCCTGAGCCTGGTGGCGGGCCGGGCGCTGTGCGGGGTGGGCGCCGGCCTGTTCCTGCCGGCCGCGTACGCGTGGGTGGGCGACGAGGTGCCGTACGAGAGCCGGGCGCGCGTGATGGGCTGGGTCATCGCCGGGTGGGCGCTCGCCCTGGTGGCGGGGGTCCCAGCCGGCGGGCTGATCGGCGAGGTGGCCGGGTGGCGGGAGGCCCTCGCCGCGCTCGCCGCCCTCGCCGCCGCGGCGACGGTGCTGGCCGCGCACCTGCTCCCCGTGGGTTCGGGCGCCGCCCGATCCGACGTCGGCGGGGCGCGCGTGGGGCTGCGTCGCGCCCTGGCGGTGCCGGCGGTGCGGTGGCTGCTCGCCGTGAACCTGCTGGACATGCTCGCCTTCTATGGCGTCTACACCTATCTCGGCAGCTTCCTGCGCGACGAGCTCGACGTGCGCAGCGGCGTCGCGGGCGCGCTGATCCTGGCGTACGGCGCGGGCGTCGCGCTGATGTCGATGAACGGCGGGCTGATCGACCGGGTGGGGAAGGCCCGGACCGCGACGCTGACCCTCGCGGCCCTCACGGTCATCTACGCGGGGCTGCCCTGGGTGGCCGGGGCACTGATCCTCCTGGTGCTGGTCCTCGCGGTGATGGGGACCCAGCAGGCGGGCTTCCTGACGGCCATGGCCACCCTCGCCACCAACGCCATGCCCGAGGGGCGTGGGGCGGTGGTGGCGCTGATGAGCTGCACCACCTACATCGGAGTGACGCTCGGCGCCGCGGCGATGGGGCCGGTGTTCTCCGGCCCGGGGTACGAGGCCATCGGTGGCGTGTGCGCCGCGATCGCCGCCGTGGCGGCGGTGCTGTCGCTGCGGCTGCGGGCGGGGGACGTCCCGGCGTCCCTGGCCGCCGCCCCCGCCGTCCCCGGCCCCGGCACCCCGCCGCCCGGGCGGCGTTAGGGTGGCCCGCACCGACTCAGGGGGGGAGATGGGGCGTTTCGAGGGCCGTTCGGCTGTCGTGACCGGGGCCACCAAGGGGCTCGGCCGCGACACCGCGCTGATGATGGCGGCCGAGGGCGGCCGGGTGATCGGGGTGGGCCGCGACGCCGCGGACGGCGCGTCGCTGGAGGAGGCGAGCCGCGCGTTGCCGGGCGAGGTGGTCTTCCTCGCGGGCGACGTGCGCGACGAGCGCTGCCACGACGACGCGGTGGCGCGCTGCCGCGAGCGCTTCGGCCGCTTGGACGCCTACGTGAACAACGCCGGCATCCTCGGTCCGGAGGGGCCGCTGCACAAGACGACGCTCGATCAGTGGGAGGAGGTGAACGCCGTCAACATGCGCGGCACCTTCCTCGGCTGCCGCGCCGCCATCCGCGACATGCGCGCCTCGGGCGGCGGGGCGATCGTCAACATCGGGTCGATCCTGTCGTCCACGGCCGACCCGTTCCTCTCGTCGTACACCGCCACCAAGCACGGGGTCCTGGGGCTGACGCGCGCCATCGCGGTCGACTACGCGGCGGCGGGGATCCGCTGTAACTGCGTGCTCCCCGGCGACATGGAGACGCCGATGATCGTCGAGTACTTCGCGGCCTCCGACGACCCGGAGGCGACGCGCGCGGAGATGGAGGCGGCGTACCCGATCAAGCGCATCGCACGCCCCGAGGAGGTGGCGCGCGCGGTGCTGTTCCTCGCCTCGGACGAGGCCTCGTACGTCACCGGCGCGGAGCTGCTGGTGGACGGCGGCCTCGTGGCGAAGGCGTACTGAGGGATGGTCCGCCCGGGGGTGCTTCGCGAGGTAGCGGAGGAGGGACTCGAACCCCCGACACGCGGATTATGATTCCGCTGCTCTAACCAGCTGAGCTACTCCGCCGCGTGGCGGCCGGGGCCGCGACGAGAGCCCAGTAGCGGATTCGAACCGCTGACCCCTTCCTTACCATGGAAGTGCTCTACCGGCTGAGCTAACTGGGCGAGGTGCCGGGGGAGTCTAGCGGACGTCCCCCGGACCCCGAAGCGCCGCTACGCGCGCACCCGGCGCTCGCAGCCCACCACGACGTCGGTGGCGTCGGACACGCAGGTGTCGAACCCGGGCCCGCCCACAAGCCGGTCACGGCCCGGGCCGCCCACGAGCCGGTCGCGGCCGGCGCCGCCGAGCAGGGTGTCGTTCCCGGCCTTCCCGAGCAGGGTGTCGTTCCCGCCGAGCCCGCGGAGCGTGTTCGCCAGCCCGTTACCGGTGAGGCGGTCGGCGCGCGACGACCCGGCGAACAGCGTCTGCACGCACGTCCCGCCCGCCAGGACCGAGCCGGCCGGCACGGTCGCCTGCGCGCCCGGGAGGTTCGGGCAGGCGTCGGCGCCCGTCCCGGCCGCGGCCCCACCACCGCCGCCGGTCCCGCCGCCCGTCCCGGGCTGGGCGGGCTCGGCGGCGAGCGTCAGCAGCCCCGCGTCCGGCAGCAGGTCCTTCGAGTCCGTGATCGGCTCGAAGGGGAAGTCGCGGCACGAGTCGGTGACGAAGAAGGTCAGCGGCAGGCCGCCCATCGCGGTGAGCACCGACGGCGGGAGCACGACCTCGACCGAGCCGGGCGTCACGGTGCTGGCGAGCGGGACGTCCGTCCCGTCGCCCTCCGGCGAGAACCAGAACTCGCTCGTGGTCGACACCGCGAAGACGAAGCCGCGGTACGACGGCGTGTCGCCGGGCGAGGTCGCCCCGGCGGCCAGGAACTGCCACGACGGCTGCACCTCCGTCGAGGGGTAGCTGATGGTGTTGCAGACGGAGCTCGCCCGCGTGATCGCGATGCGCGCCGACCCGTCCGGGGCGACGCTGGTCGTGGAGCTCGTGAGGTCGGGCCCGCACGGCTCGCCGCCGCAGTTGTCGCCGACGGGGTCCGGGACGGTGGCGGACTGGGCGGCCGCGGCGCCGCACAGCCCGAGGGCCAGCGCGGCGAGGAGGGGGAGGAGGAGGGTTCGCATGCGCCGACGGTAGGGCGGCCGAGCCGCGAGCCGCACCCCACGTTCGGATGGTCGGCTAGACCAGGTTTCGCTCCTTGGCGGCGGCGAGCGCCTGCACGCGGTTGTGGGCGTCGAGCTTGGTGAACAGCGCGCGGGAGTGGCTCTTCACCGTGTTCGGCGACAGCCCGATCTCGTCGGCGATCTCCTGGGTGGTGAGCCCGCGGGCGATGAGCAGGAGCACCTCGTGCTCACGTGCCGTCAGCACGCCGTCGCTGGCCCCCGCGCCCCGGCGCGGCAGCATCGCTCCGGCGATCCGCGGGTCGATGACGGCCCGGCCGTGGACGACCTGCATCAGCGCCGCCAGCAGGTTCTGCTCGTTGACGTCCTTGAACAGGCAGGCCGACGCGCCCGCCTTCAGGCATCCCCGCACCGCCAGCTCCTCCGGGTGCGCGGTCAGGATCACGATCGCCGTCTCCGGGTGGCGCTCCTTGATCCGCGCGCAGATGGTGGCTGCGGGGAGGTCCGGCAGGCGCAGGTCCAGCAGCAGCGCGTCCGGCCGGTACTGCTCGCACCGCAGGATCGCCTCCGCGCCGGTGCGCGCCTCCCCGACCAGCTCGAAGAAGCGGCTGCCCGACAGCAGCAGCCGCATCCCGCTGATCACGATGGGGTGGTCGTCGGCCACCACCACCGTGTGGGCCTTGCGGCCGCCGGTCACACCAGCGGGATGCGCGCGCGCATCGTCGACCCGGCGTCCTCGCTGCGCGCGAGGCGCGCCTCGCCGCCGACGCGGGCGATCTCCTCGCGCAGGATCCCCAGCCCCAGGCCGGCGCCCGCCGGCCGCGACCCGCCCTGGACGCCGGTGCCGTCGTCCTGGATCACCAGCTCCACCGACTCGGGGGAGAACGCGAGCGTCAGCACCACCTCCGTGGCGCCGGCGTGGCGCTCCACGTTGCGCAGGCCCTCCTGGGCGACGCTCACCAGCAGCTCCTCCCTGGGGCCGTCCAGCTCGCCCGGATCGCCGATCACCAGCAGGTGGGACGGGACGCCGCTGCGCTGCGTGAACGCCGCGGCGTCCTCGCGCAGCTTCACCGCCAGGGCGCCCCCCGGGGCTGCTGGCCGGTCGAGGGACCGCAGCGTGGAGCGGAACGCCGCCGACGCGCCCGCGATCTGCTGCTCCAGGCCCGACAGGTGGGTCACCAGGTCGGCGCCGCCGGAGCGGGCGCTCGCGCGGGCCTTCTGGGCCGTCATGCCGATGGTGAACAGGCGCTGGCCGAACTCGTCGTGCAGGGCGCGGGCCAGGCGACGCCGCTCGCGGTTGGCGGCCACCTCCTCCACGCGCGCCCGGTCGCGGGCCGCTGCCAGGGCGGCACCGGCGTACGTGCACACCCGGCGCAGCGCCTCCACCACCCCGTCGCCGAACGCGCCGTCGCGGCGCAGGCCGCAGTGCAGCACCCCGCGCACCTCGCCGCCGAACGACACCGGCACCCCGATCAGCGCCCCCAGGCCCTCCTCCTCGCCGACCAGCTCGGCCAGGGCGGCGTCGCACCCCTCGAGCGGCAGGCGCGCACCGGTGATGAGGGGGCCGCGGTTGCCGAGCACCGCCTTCATCTCGAGGCGGTCGAAGCAGTGGTGCAGGTGGCAGGGCTGCGGGTGGGAGCAGCCGGTGGCGCGCAACGAGAACCCGACGACGTCGACCGCGATCAGGCGGCTCGTCTCCGACACGGCGCCCCACGCGATCCGCGACACCACCAGCTGCCGGAACAGCCGCTGCCCCGCGGCGTCGGCGCGCCGCAGCAGGTTGATGTCGGCTGCCCCGCGGCCGTCGTCCGCGACGGTCCGGGCCGCGTCCCGTGTCTGCACACTTCCCCCCGGGCCGGTGAGGCTGCCACGAGCATACGTCGGCGGCACCCGCGCGTGCGGTGGACTCACACGATCGGGTGAGGCGGCCGGCAGGTAACGGCGGTTCGGGTTCCGCCCCCCGGACCCGCGACGCCAGGGCGATCCGGGGCGCCGGGGCGCTGCGGACGCGGCGCGGGCGGCGGGGATCGGCCGTTGCCGCCGCCCGCGGCGCTCCGGAACATCGGTGGTCACCGGCTCCGAGACGAGGAGGACCCATGCCCGAGACGATGCGCGCGGCCGTGTTCAAGGACGTCCGGGACATCCACATCGAGGAGGTCCCGATCCCGAAGTGCGGTCCCACCGACGCGATCGTGAAGATCACCACGACGACGATCTGCGGGACCGACTCCCACATCTGGCGGGGCGAGTACCCCGTCGCGCCGGGCCGCGTGGTCGGTCACGAGCCCGCCGGGGTCATCCACGAGGTGGGCGAGTCGGTGACGGGCTACGAGGTCGGCGATCGTGTCGTCGTCGGCGCGATCACGCCGTGCGGCACCTGCTACTTCTGCCAGGCGGGCGACTTCTCCCAGTGCGCCGGGTACGAGGACCAGTGGGGGATCATCGGCGGCTGGCGGCTCGGAAACTCCATGGACGGGGTGCAGGCCGAGTACTTCCGGGTGCCGTACGCCCAGGCCAACCTGGCGAAGATCCCGGAGGGGCTCTCCGACGAGGAGGTCCTCTTCGTGACCGACATCGCCACCACGGGCATCTCCGCGGTGGAGACCGCCAACGTCCAGCTGGGCGACTCGGTCGTGGTGTTCGCGCAGGGCCCGATCGGCCTGTGCGCCACCGCCGGCGCGCGGCTGCGCGGCGCGGGCCTGGTGATCGGCGTCGACTCGAACCCGAAGCGGCTCGAGATGGCGAAGGAGATGGGCGCCGACGTCGTGATCGACTACACCCAGGAGGACCCGATCGCGAAGATCAAGGCCCTCACCGAGGGCCGCGGCGCGGACGTGGCGATCGAGGCCCTCGGCATCCAGGAGACGTTCGAGAACTGCCTGAAGGCCGTGCGGCCGGCGGGCATGGTCTCGTCGCTCGGCGTCTACGGCGACAAGGTGACGATCCCGTTGGAGCCGTTCATCTACGGCATCGGTGACATCGACATCCGCACCACGCTCTGCCCGGGCGGGAAGAAGCGGCTGATGAGCCTGATGGCCCTCGTGAAGAACGGGCGCCTCAACCTCCAGCAGCTCATCACCCACCGGTTCTCCCTCGACGACATCGAGGACGCCTACCAGCTGTTCTCCAACCAGGAGGACGGGGTCATCAAGGTGACCGTCACCCCGTGAGGCCGCGCGCCGGGGCCGACCGGCGTCGCGATCCCCGCCACGTCCCCCGATCGGTGACATCCCGTTCAGGGAGCCGGATCCGGGGTCGGTGATCGAATGAACGCCGGTGAACGGGGGTTTGATCATCGCCCGCCCCCAGGTCCGTGGGCCGTTCGCCCTTTCCTCGCCCGCCGGGGGGGTCGTATCCTGCCGCCGCGTCCCTTCCCGACCACATCAGCGCCGGATTGCGCGGCGGCGAGGCCCAGAGCGGTGGGAGGCCCGTCTACCGGCTGGAGGGGGAGATCGACACGAGCGCGGCCGAGGCGCTCCTGGTGCGCATCACCGATCTCGCCAGGACCCGGGAGGGCGATGTGGTCCTGGACCTGGGGGAGGTCACGTTCATCGACTCCACCGGCATGCGGGCACTGCTCATCGTGCGTGAGAGCCTGACGATGGAGGGGCGCGCCCTGCGCCTCGCCGACGTCACGCCCGAAGTGCGGCGCCTGCTGGACCTGGTCGGCCTGACGGGGCTCCTCAGCGGGGACGAGCCGCAGGCCTGACCGCCGCCGCCGCCGGCGTTCGCGGGGAGCCCGGAGGGTGGCGCCACGGGGCCCCGGCCCCACGGCCGGGATCCCGCGCGGATGGGGGGAGGAGGGTTCGAACCTCCGTAGGCGTAGCCGGCGGTTTTACAGACCGCTCCCTTTGACCACTCGGGCATCCCCCCGGGGTCGAAGCGCCGGGAAGGGTAGCAGCCGTCCCCGGGCCGCCGTTCCGGGGGCCACGCGCGCGGGCGACTCATGCCTCCGCGCCGGCAGGGGCGGCGTCCGACGGCTCGAAGCGGTAGCCCACCCCGTACAACGTCTGGACGTAGCTGCGATCGGGCTGCGCGGCGGCCAGCTTCTGCCGCACCTTCCGCACGAACACGTCCACGGATCGGTCGCCACGCATCATCTCGTAGCCCCACACCTCGCGATACACGCGCTCCCGCGCCAGCGGCTTGCCCTGCGCGCGGGCGAGGGCGTAGAGCACATCGAACTCGCGTGGCGTCAGCCCCACCGAGGCGCCGCCGATGAAGGCCTGCACCTGCTCCGGGTCGATGCGGAGGGCGCCCGCCTCGATCGGCTCGTCCCCGTCGGGCCGCCGGTGCGACTCCACCCGGGCGAGCAGCTCCTTCATCGAGAACGGCTTGGTGACGTAGTCGTCGGCGCCCATCTCCAGCCCGTGGACGCGGTCGAACTCGCTGGTGCGGGCGCTGCAGACGATGACGGGGACGCGCGCGTCCTCGCGGCGCAGCTCCTCGGTCACCCGCCAGCCGTCCATCTGCGGGAGCATGAGGTCCAGGATCACCAGGTCGGGACGCTGCTGGCGGAACAGCCGCAGCGCCTGCGCGCCGTCGCCGGCGCGGAGGGTGCGGTACCCGGCCCGGTCGAGCGAGTAGGCGACCGAGTTGGCGATCGCCTCGTCGTCCTCGACGATCAGGACGGTCTGTGGAGCGGCCACGCCCCGATTCTAGATCAGCCCCGGCCCGCGCCGTCTCAACCGGTGCCGGGGCGGCGGTATCGTCCGCGTGTGACGGCCACGGGGGAATCGTCGTGACGGGGGCGGTCCTCGGCGACCGGTACCAGCTCGATCACCTGATCGGCCGGGGCGGCATGGCCGCCGTCTGGAGCGCGACCGACACCGTCCTCGGCCGCCCCGTGGCGATCAAGCGCCTCCACCCCGGGATGCTCGCCGACGAGGAGCATGCGGAGCGCTTCCGTCGCGAGGCGCTGCTGGTCGCCCGTCTCTCGCACCCCAACCTGGTGCGCCTGCTTGACCGCGGCGAGGACCCCGAGGGCCCGTACCTGGTGATGGAGCTCGTCGAGGGCGAGAACCTGAAGAGCCGCATCCGGCGCGAGGGGGCCCTGGAGCCGGAGGAGGCGGCGCGCATCTGCGGCTGCATCGGCGAGGCCCTGGCGTACGCGCACAGTCAGGGCGTGGTGCACCGCGACATCAAGGCGCAGAACGTCCTGCTCACCGCCGACGGGGCGGTGAAGCTCGCGGACTTCGGCATCGCACGCACGATCGAGGCGGACGGCGAGGAGGGACTCACCCGCACCGACATGCTGCTCGGCAGCGCCGACTACCTCTCGCCGGAGCAGGCCGACGGCCGGCCGGTCGACCACCGCGCCGACGTCTACTCGCTCGGGATCCTGCTGTACGAGTGCCTCACCGGCACGCTGCCGTTCAAGGGCGACGGGTTCGTGGCGGTGGCGATGAAGCACTGCTCCGAGCCGCTCCCGGACCCGCGGATCGTCCGGCGCGACGTGCCCGACCACCTTGCCGCGGTCGCGATGCACGCGGCGGCCAAGGAGCCCGACGATCGGTTCCCCGACGCCGCGTCGATGGTGGCGGCCCTCGAGGGGCGCCCCGGCGGCACCGCCGTGTTCCAGATGCCGCCGCTGCCGCCGGTGGGCGACGAGGGCGACACCGGACGGCATCCCCGCCGCCGCCGCCGGCGGCGGGTCGTCGCGTGGGTGCTCGCCATCGTGGTCGTCGGGGCGATGGGCGTCGCCGCCTACGCGGTCCTCGACCCCCTCGCCGGCGGGGGCACCCCGCCGGCCCCGGCGGCGGTGCCGCTCACCCTGTCGGCGGTGCGCGACTACGACCCCCAGGGTGACGACGGCCAGGAGCAGCCGGCGCTGCGGGGCTACGCAATCGATGTGGACCCCACCACCGGCCAGCCGAACCCGTCGACCGCCTGGTACACGGAGCGCTACTTCGGCGACGCCGCGTTCGGCGGCACCGGCAAGACCGGCGTCGGGCTCATCCTGCGCCTGACGGCGCCGGCGGTCGCCACGGAGATGGTGGTCAGCTCGCCGACGCCGGGCGCGCACTTCCAGGTGCTCGGCCCGCTGGTCGACGGGCGCCGCGAGATGCTGGCGGAGGGCGTCTTCACCGGCGCCGACCAGGTGGTGAAGCTCGCCCCGGGCCCCCCGGCCGAGGCGTACGTGCTGTGGATCACGTCGCTCGTCGACGACGGGGAGGGCGGGTACTCGGCGGGCGTCGGGCAGGTGGAGCTGCGGGGGACGCCGAACGGGGATTGACGTGACCTGGGAAGCGAGCCTGGATGACCTGGAGCGCCGGCTCGCCGCCCAGGGCGGGCGGGGCCGGCGGCTGTCGCCGCGCACGCAGGCGGCCTACCTGGCCGACGCGCGGCGCCTGGCGGGGTGGCTGGAGTCCCACGGCGTGCCGGGTCCCGAGGCGGTGGGGCCGTCGGCGCTGGAGGCCGCGTTCCGGGGGCTGGGGTGGTCGGCGGCGACGCGCGCCAGGGCGGTGACGTCGGCGCGGGAGTGGCTCGCGCCCCTCCACCCGCCGGGGAGGTCCCCCGCCGACCTGGTCGACCGCCCGCGGCCGGTGCCGCCGCCGGTGCCGCGCCTCTCGCAGGCGGACGCGGCGGCCCTGGTCGACGGCGTGGGCGCCGGCGCGGCGCAGACGCCGGTCGCGCGGGCGCTCGCCCTGCGCGACCGGGCGCTGATGGAGGTGCTGTACGGCTCGGGGCTGCGGCGCCAGGAGGCGTGCGACCTGGTCCTCGCGGGCCTCGACTTCGAGCACGAGGCGATCCGGGTCGTCGGCAAGGGGGGTGCCGCGCGGACGGTGCCGCTCACCGAGCCGGCGGTGGCCGCGCTGCGGGCGTGGCTGCGCGACGGACGACCGCGTCTGGTCGCCGGCCGGGCGCCGGTCGCGGCGGCGCGGGCGCCGGTGTTCGTGTCGCGTGGCGGTCGCGCGCTCGACGGCTCCACCGTCTACCGGGTCGTCGCGCGTGAGCTGCGGGCGGCGGGGCGGGCCGGCGGGCCGCACCTGCTGCGCCACGCCGCGGGCACCCACCTGCTGGAGGGCCCCGGTGGGGAGGGTGGCGCGCACCTGCGGGTGGTGCAGGAGGTCCTCGGTCACGCGAGCCTGGCGACGACGCAGCGCTACACCGGCGTGACGACGAAGACGATGCAGGGGCTCCTGCGCACCGGGCACCCGCGGGGATGACGGACGCGCTCGTCGACCCCGACGGCTTCGGGCGCCTGGCGGGGGCGTTCCTCGCGACGCGGGAGAACCGGAACACGCGGGCCGCGTACGCGCGGGACCTGGTGGCGCTGGCCGACGCCCTGGGGGTGCCTCCCCCGCCGGCGGACGCGCCGGGCTTCGGGGTGGAGGACGACCCGGGCGCGCGGGCGGCGGCCGTTCAATTGAACGCGCTCACGCTCGATTGGTGGCAGCGGTGGCGCGACGGCCTGCCGGGGCGCCTGGCGACGCGGCGGCGGCGGGTGGCGGCGACGCGGGCGTTCTGCCGGTGGTGGAGCCGGGCGCTGGCGCTGGAGAACCCGGTGCGCGACCTGCGGCCGCCCGCGGCGGCGGGGGAGGGCGGCCAGGAGCGGATCGGGCGCGAGGTCGTCGCCCTCAGCCCGGCGGAGGTGCGGCGCATGTGCGAGGCCGCGGCGGCCCCCGGCCCCCTCGGCGCGCGGGACGCCGCGCTGATCGAGGTGCTCTACGGCTGTGGCCTGCGGGCCAGCGAGGCGGCGGGCCTCGATCTGTCGGCGTGTCACCTGGACGATCCCGAGGACCCGTTCCTCCTCGTCCGCGGGAAGGGCGACAAGCGCCGAGCGGTGGCCGTGCCCCGGGAGGCCGTCGCCGCGCTGACCCGGTACCTCCATGTCGGCCGGCCGGGGCTGCGGGCGCGGGACCGTAGTCCACGTACGGACCAGGCGCGCCACCGCGATGCGGATGCGGTGTTCCTGAGCGGCCGTGGCCGCCGCCTCGGACGGGCGGGCGTCTGGCGGATCGTGACCGCCGTCGCCGACCGCGCCGGCCTCCGCGCGGATGGCGCGAGGGTCTTCCCGCACGCCCTCCGCCACTCCTGCGGCACCCACCTCATCCAATCGGGGGTGGACATCCGCTACGTCCAGGCCCACCTCGGCCACGCCTCCCCGGTGACGACCGAGGTCTACACCCACGTGACCGCAGCACACCTCCGGGAGGACTTCGACCGCGCCCACCCCCGCTCCCGGAGGACGGCTCCGGGGTAGGCGCGTCCCGTGCCCCCACGGGCGCGGACCGGGTCGCGAGCTGGAGGACGCCGGGACGGGGCTGGGGACGGTGAGTGGTCGACGTTCATTCGAACGTCTCCCCATGATGATTCGCACCCCCACCGACACGGAGTCGGCGGTGGACCGGCCGCCCTGGGTGTCGA
>DAISWG010000042.1:0-6893 GCA_036826475.1 Miltoncostaeaceae bacterium
GGCGAAGCGGTTGCCGACGCGCAGGATGCGCGCGATCTCGGCGCGGTCGAGGTCGTCGATGGTCAGCAGGGACCGGCGACTCACGGTGTCCTCCTCTCGGGCTCCAGCACCACTTCGTCCACGCCGTCAACCTCGGTCAGGTGGACGCCGACGAACTCGTTGCGGGCGGTGGGCAGGTTCTTGCCCACGTAGTCGGGGCGGATCGGCAGCTCCCGGTGGCCGCGGTCAACCAGCACGGCCAGCTGCACGGACGGCGGGCGCCCGTAGTCGAAGATCGCGTCGATCGCGGCGCGGATGGTGCGGCCGGTGAACAGGACGTCGTCCACCAGGATCACGACCCGGTCGGAGACGTCGAAGTCGAGGACGGTGTCGCCCACGACGGGGAGCGCGCCGCGGCGGGCGTCCAGCCCGACGTCGTCGCGGTAGAGCGCGATGTCCACGGTGCCGATCGCCGGGCGGGTGCCGGCGAACTCGTCGATGAGCTCCGCGAGCCGCGCGGCGAGCGGGACGCCGCGGGTGTGGATCCCGACCAGGGCGAGGCGCGACGGATCGGGGTGCCGCTCCACGACCTCGTGGGCGATCCGCGCGATCGTCCGGCGCACCTGGTCGGCGTCGACCAGGACCTTGGTGGCCACGGAGGCTAGGTGCGCTGCGGCTGTGCGGCGACGGCCGCCGGCGGACCGGCGCAGGGCGCGTGGTGCATCGTCACTCCTTCTCGGCCTCGCGGGACCGGGTTAAAGGGTCGTGCCGGGAGGGACGGTAGCAGGTGGGTCCGACGCCACGTCAGGGGCGCCCCGGCGCTCGCCGCCGCCCTTGGCGGGATGCAGGACCGGGGCGCCCCGCTCGGGGAACGGCACCTCGATCCGGTCGAAGTCGCGGGGGACGACGACGCCGGGGAACACGGCCTGCGCCTCGGCGCGGATGTCGCGCGGCATGAAGCGGCTGGACAGGTGCGTCAGGGCCAGCAGCGCGACGCCGGCCTCCTTCGCGAGGGCGGCGGCCTCGCGGGCGGTGGAGTGGCGCGTCTCGCGGGCGCGGTCGCGCTCCTCGTCGATGAAGGTCGCCTCGTGGACGAGCAGGTCGGCGCCGCGGGCGGCCTCGAGGGTGCCGGCGCACGGCTCGGTGTCGCCGGTGATCACGACGGTGCGGCCGCGGCGCGGCACGCCGAGCACCTCGTCGGGCCGGACGGTGCGGCCGGCGGCGGTGACCACCTCGCCGCCGCGCTGGAGCACCCCGAAGTCGGGGCCGGGGGTCACGCCGAGCGCGCGGGCGGCGCCGACGTCGAACTCCCCGGGGCGGTCCTCCTCGACCATGGCGTACCCCACCGACGGGATGGAGTGGCGGGTGGGGAACGCGCGCACCTCGACGCCGTCGCCGCGCCAGGCCGCCGACACCTCGCGCTCGTCCAGCTCCTGCAGCTCCAGCACGAACGGGGTGCGGCCCACGACAGGGCGCAGGGTCTCCATCAGGCGCGCCAGGCCGCGGGGGCCGGCGAGGCGCAGCGGCCGCTCGCGCGCCCGCAGGCCGAACGTCTTGAGGATCCCGGGGAGCCCCAGGATGTGGTCGCCGTGGAGGTGGGTGATGAGGATGACGTCCAGGTCGACGAGGCCCTGGCCGGAGCGCAGCAGCTGGCGCTGGGTGCCCTCGCCGCAGTCGATGAGCCAGCGCTCGCCGCCGCGGGCCACGAGGGTGGCGGCGACGCCCCGGGCCGCCGTGGGGACCGAGGCGGCGGTGCCGATGAAGGTGACGGAGAGGTCCACGGGGCGATCCTAGTGCCGCGCGGCCGCGGATCGGGATCCCCGCGAGCCGCGGGAGGTGGCGCTACTCCCGGTCGCGGGCGCGGCGGCCGTCGAGGACCCGGCCGTCGGGGGGGAGCTCCAGCCGGGAGTCCTCCAGGTCGAGCTCCCGCTCCACCTTGTGCATCACGTCGTTGGAGATGGTGCCCTGGTCGCGCATGGCCACGAGCACGCGCCGCTCGGCGGTGATGACCTCGCGCGTCGCGCGCTGGAATCCCTGCGACTGGTCCTCGATGCCGTCCTCGTCCTCGATCTTCCCCGCCTGGGCCGCGAAGCGCCGCTTGCGGTAGCGGTACTGGCCGCGCATCCGCTCGAGGGTCTCGGCGCGCACCCAGGGCTCGCCCTCGAGCTCGTCGATCCGGTCGAGGGCGGCCGCCGCGATCGCGATGCGCGCCTTCAGCTCCTCGCGGCGCTCCTCCTCCCCATCGTCGTGGACGCCGAGCAGGCGGATGAGCCACGGCAGGGTCAGCCCCTGGAACACGAGGGTCGCGAGGATCACGCAGAACGTGATCCAGAGGATCAGGTCGCGCCCGGGGAACGGGTCGCCGGCGTCGGTGGCGACGGGCACGGCGAGGGCCGCCGCGAGCGAGACGGCGCCGCGCATGCCGGCCCACGAGGCGATGGCGCGCGCCTGCCACGTCGCCCGTCTCATGAGCTGGTCGGGGCGGCGGTCGGCGACGCGGATGACCACGGTGGTCGCGAAGATCCAGGCGAACCGGACGCCGATGACGACGCCGCTGACGGCGGCGCCGTACACGAGCAGCTCCATGGCGGAGCGGTCGGTGAGCCCGTCGAGGATCTGCGGCAGCTGCAGGCCGATCAGCACGAACAGCGTGGCGTTGAGCAGGAACTGGGTGATCGTCCAGAACGAGAAGCCCTGGAGGCGGGACTCGGACGACGCGATCTCGGGCGCCCGGAAGCCCAGGTAGATGCCGGCGGTGACCGCCGCGAGGACGCCGGAGGCGCCGAGCGCCTCGGCCGGGAAGTAGGCGGCGTACCCGGTGAAGACGGAGATGGTGATCTCGGTGGGGACGTCCTCCACCCGGCGGCGCACCTCGGCGATGATCCAGGCCACCGCGAGGCCCACCAGGATCCCGCCGATCGGGGCCAGCAGGAAGCCGAGGCCGGCGTCCCAGGCCGAGAACGAGCCGCCCACCGCCGCCGCGATGGCGGTGCGGTAGAGCACCAGGGCGGTGGCGTCGTTGACGAGGCCCTCCCCCTCCAGCACGTTCACCAGGCGCCGGGGCGCGCCGAGGCGCCGCATGATCTGGGTGGCGGCGAGCGGGTCGGTGGGCGACACGATGGCCCCGAGCGTGAACGCCGCGGCCCACGGCAGTCCGGCGAGCTCGTGCGCCACGACCGCGACGGCGATCGCCGTGGCGCCGACCAGGCCGATCGCCATGAGGCCGATGACCCGGGCGTCGCGGCGCACGTCCCGCAGCGACGCGAAGAACGCGCCGACGTAGAGCAGCGGCGGCAGGAACACCACGAGCACGACGTCCGGGTTGAGGCTCACCTCGGGGGCCCCGGGGATCAGCCCCAGCCCGAGCCCCCCGAGCACCATGAGGATCGGGTACGGGATCCGGACGAACTGGGCGATGACGCTCAGCGCCGCCACCGCCACCAGCAGGCCGAGGAGGACGGGCTCGATGTGCTCCATCGGGGCGGACTCTGGCGTCAGCGGACGAGATCCGCCGGGAGCGGCCCGGCGGGCTCGTCCACGGCGAGGAAGGGGACCTGCGGGGGCCCGCCCGCCGACACCGCGATCTCGGCCATCGTGTGCCGCGGCTGGCGGCGGCGGTCGGTGGGGCTGCCCGGGTTGAGGATCATGAAGCCGTCGGGGGCCACGTCGTAGAGCGGGATGTGGGAGTGGCCGAAGATCACCATGTGCACGCCCGGGAACCGGGCCCGGAGGCGCTCGAGCCGCCCCGACGCCGGGCCGCCGTCGTGGACGACGCCGATGCGGAGTCCCGCGATCTCCGCCTCCGCCGTGCGCGGCAGCGCGTGCCGAACGTCGGGCTCCTCCACGTTGCCGTGGACGGCCACGAGCGGCCGCCCCATCCCCCGGACCATCCGCAGCGTCGCCATGTCCGACCAGTCGCCGGCGTGGACGATCAGATCGGCTGCCCGCAGGCGCTCCACGACCGCCTCCGGCAGCGCCGGCCCGCGCCGCGGGACGTGCGTGTCGGAGATGACCGCGATGGTGGCGGGGGCGTCGCCCACGGCGGGGAACCTACCCTCGGCGCCCGCGGCGGAGCCCGGCCCCCCTCGGGTGGAGCCCCGGCCGCTCCACGCGGGCACCGGATCGCGTCCGGGCCACCGTCCGCGGTGCGGGACGGGACGGTGGGCTAAGCTACCGCCCGCTGCGCGCGTAGCTCAGTGGATAGAGCGCTGGCCTCCGGAGCCAGAGGTCGCAGGTTCGAATCCTGCCGCGCGCGCTACGGGAACCCCGCCACCGGAGCGGGGTTCCGTCGTTCAGGCGGTAGCCTGGGGCCTGATGGCCCGCGACCTGATCTACTCGATGGGGATGTCGCTGGACGGGTACGTCACCGCGCCGGACGGCGGCATCGACTGGGCGGTCCCCGACGACGAGCTGCACCGCTTCCACAACGCGCGGATGCGGGAGACGGACACCCACCTCATGGGGCGGCGGCTGTACGAGACCATGCGCTACTGGGACACGGCCGACCAGAACCCGGACGCCGGCGAGATCGAGCTCGAGTTCGCGCGGGTCTGGAAGCAGACGGAGCGGCTAGTGTTCTCCACCACCCTGGATCGGGTGGACGGGGACGCGAGGCTCGTCCGCGGCGACCTGGTCGAGGAGGTCACGCGGCTGAAGGAGCTGCCCGGCGGGAGCATCGGCGCCGGCGGCGCGGGGCTCGCCGCCACGCTGATCGCGCACGACCTCGTCGACGAGTACGGGGTGTTCGTCCACCCGGTCGTGCTGGGCGGCGGGACCCCGTTCCTCCCCGCGTCGGTGCGCCGCGACCTGCGGCTCGCCGAGACCCGCGCCTTCGGCGGCGGGGTCGTGTACCTCCGCTACCGCAGGTAACGACCCGCCCCGCCGTCAGATGGCGAGGTACCCGGGGTCCTCCCCCGCCCGACGGGCGAGCTGGGCGTAGAGGTCGCTCAGGGACGAGAGCTCGATCGCGCGGTCCTCGACGTGCGCGGGGACCCGTCCCCGCTCGTCCTGGTGCTCGTCCCAGAGGGAGGCCGACTCCTCCTCGGCGCGCATCGCCAGGCCGGCGAGCTCGAGCCGGGTCAGGCCCGTGAGCTCCGCCGCGGTGTACGACCCGAGGTCTCGGACGTCGTCGCGCACGACGGTCCTGATACCCACCCGGTCGGGTGAGACGAACCTCAGGACGTCGGCGCGGATCCGGCCCGTCGGGTGCGGCGGACGCGGAGGGCGACGCCCACGGGTGGCCGGCCCAGGCGCTCCGCGCCGCGAACGCTCTCGTGGATCCACACCGTCCCGTCCCGCGCGGCGGCGAACGGCTGCCGGGGCGACGGCCCCCGCACGCCCGGGACGCTCCGCGGCCACACGCCGCCGTTGTCGATCCGCCGCCGCGCCTTCGCGTCGACGAGCCGCCAGAACAGGCTCCGCGGGTCGCTCGGGACGGGTGCCGCGTCGGGCCGCGCCAGCAGGACCCAGCCGTCGGCGTTCAGGGTGAGTCCCGCGGCCGCCGCCTCGCCGAGCATCCAGCGGAGCGCCACGTCGGACGTCGCCGCGTTCCCCGCCCCGCCGCCGACGTCGGCGTGCGCGCCGGTGAACCAGACCTCCGCGACGTCCCGGTCGCCCAGGCGCGCCGCCACGTCCCGCGGCAGCCGCGACGCCGCCGCCCCGTCACGCCGGTCGGCGTCGAGCCAGCCCCAGGTGGTGACCTCGAACCAGCCGCGGCGCTCGTCGAGCGCCATCGCGTGGCGCACCGTCGCGACGCAGGGGTTGTGCCGCAGATGGGGCAGCAGCACCGGGGTGAGGCCCCCGTAGGACTTCACGGTGTCCCACAGCCCCATGAAGTGGATGGGGCACGGGCGGCCGGCCTCCGGATCATCCGCACCCCCGGGCCGCCCGTACTCCGCCGCGAACCGCGGCCAGGCCGCCGCGAACCGCGCGGCGATCGCGCCCGGATCGCCGGTCTCCGGGAGGCCGTGCCGCCACACGAGCCCCGCCAGGGCCCGGACGGTGAACGCGCCCCGGCTGAAGCCGAACAGGAACACCCGGTCCCCCGCCGCGTACCGGCGGGCGAGGGCGCCGTAGAGCTGGGCGACGTTCTCCTCCAGCCCCTTCCCCCGGGTCACCGCGGCGAGCAGCGACGCCCACGTCCAGGGACGGGCGAGCCGGTCGGACGGCGGCGGCAGGATCTCCAGCCCCTCCGGGTGGTCGAGCCCGTCGCGGAACGCCTCGACGGCGCGGCGCTCGCGGTTCCGGGTGCCGATGCCCTGGTCGTAGCAGGCGACCTGGGCCGGGCCCAGCGCGACGTGCCGCACCAGCCGCGCCACGTTGGACGCATGGGCGAAGGCGTTGCAGGTGCCGTCGGCGCAGAGCACCAGGTTGCGCGCCACGGCCCGCCCCCGCTCAGGCCCCGCCGGCGGTCAGGCGGCCTCGGCGCTCAGCGTCGGGCCGGTGCGCTCGTCGAACGCGACGCACGCCGGGCACACGCCCTCCCAGCCCAGCTCGCCGCACTCGTCGCACCACGTCTCGGCATCCAGTCGGTCCATGGCCGATCATCGCCCGGACCGGCCCACGGGGGGAACTGACCGTACGGATGGCACGCGCCTACCGCACCGGCCGCGAGGCGCCCACCGCGGCCGGCCGCCGGGCGGCGGCGCCCGCCAGCGCCAGGGCCGTGACCACCGACACCGCCGCGGCGGCGAGCAGCACGGCGAACCCCGTCTGGAAGGCCTCCGACGACGCGACCGCGGCGGCGAGGCCGGCCGCCGCGATGCCGCCGGTGTAGCGCGACGTCATGAACACGCCGCTCGCGACGCCCACCATCTCCGCCGGCGCGGTCTCCACGGCCGTGGTCTGGAGGGACGCGCCGGCCAGTCCGACGCCCAGCCCCGCGAGCGCCAACAGGGCGGCGACCGCCGCCGTGC
>DAISWG010000042.1:6903-32459 GCA_036826475.1 Miltoncostaeaceae bacterium
CCCCCGGCCCGGCCTGCGCCGTTTTGGCGCCCCGCCCCGCCCTCGCGGCCCCCGCCTTCGCCCACCCCGCCAGGACGGGTGCCCGTCGGGCGAACCGGTCGCTCAGGTGCCCGCCGATGGGCGACACGATCATCATGCTCGCGGTCATCGCCCCGATCAGCAGGCCCGCTCCCGACGCGCTCAGGTCCAGCACCCGCTCGCCCAGGATCGGGACGATCAGCAGCAGCGAGTACATCACCAGGTTGTGCAGCAGCACCGTCGCCGTCGCGCCGACGTAGGGGCGGCGCTCGAAGAGGGACAGGGCCACGAACGGGTCGTCCACCCGCCGCTCCACCGCGACGAACACCGCCAGCGCCGCGGCCGCGGCGAGCGTCGCCGGCAGCCAGCGCGACACCCCGTACTCGGTCAGGAACAGCGCGGCCACGACGGCCCCCACGAAGGCGGTGAACGCCGCCGCCCCCGCCACGTCGAACCGCATCCGCCCGGCGACGCGGGGGCCGTCGTGGGGCAGCGCCCCCCACGCCAGCGACAGCGCCGCCGCGCCCACCGGGACGTTGACCAGGAAGATCGCCCGCCAGCCGAAGCCGGTGACGAGCAGCCCGCCGAGCACCGGCCCGATCGCGGCCGCGAGCCCCATCACCGTGCCGAACCACCCGAACATCCTGCCGCGGCGGCCCGGCGGCACGATCTCCCGCAGGAGCGCCACCGCGCTGGGCGTCATGAGCCCCCCGAACAGGGCCTGGAGCATCCGCAGCGCCACCAGGGCCGCGAACCACGGCGCCAGGGTCGCCAGCGCGGAGGCGGCCAGGAACGCGGCGAGCCCGGCCAGGAACGTGCGGCGGTGTCCCAGGGCGTCGCCGATCCGCCCGCCCAGCGGCTGCGCGAGGGCCATCACCACCAGGTAGCCGCTCACCAGCCACGTGACGGCGCCCACCGAGACGTCGAGGTCGTCCTCCATGTCCAGGAGGGCGACGGCGATCATCGTGGAGTTCAGGGGCACCAGGGCGGCGGCCGCGCACAGGCCCGCCGCCGCCCTCGCCCCGGCGCGGGTGCCGCCGCCCGTGTGGTCGCCCGCGCGCTGCGCCGCGGCGTCAGGCGATGAGCACCTCGCCCGCGTCGCCGTCCACCGTGATCCGCTGGCCGTCCCGGATGATCTGCGTCCCGATCTTGGTGCCCATCACCGCGGGGATCGCGTACTCGCGCGCCACGATCGCGCCGTGCGCGAGCACCCCGCCGGTGTCGGTCACCAGCCCCGCGATCGAGGCGAAGATCGGCGTCCACGGCGGGGGGGTGGACCGGCAGACGAGGATCTCCCCCGGCTGCACGCGGTGCAGCTCCTGCAGGGAGCGCACCACCCGGGCGACGCCCTCCACGCGACCGCGCGAGCCGGCGGAGCCGCGTAGCACGGCGTCCTCGACCTCCGGAGGGCCCGGGCGGCCGAAGAACTTCACGAGGCCCGGATCGACGGGCGCCGACGGGTCCGGCGGGACGCCGATGAACGGCGGAGCGTCCAGCAGGCTGTCCTCGGCGTACCGGCGCCGCGCCTCGCGGGCGCGCTCCGTCAGGTCCCGCCCCGCCAGGGCGTCGCGCAGGTCCTCGAACGTGCAGAACCACACGTCCTCGAGCGCGCCGAGGCGGCCCTCGCCCACCAGCCGCGCGCCGATGCGCAGGCATGCGAGGCGGGTCGCGCCCGCGAGGGAGCGCTGGTCGATGTAGAACGCGTGGTCCTCCTCCAGCGGCCACGCCTGGCGGGCCGCCTCGAGGATGCCGTCGAAGGCCGCCTGCATCCCCGGGTCGGCGATCCGGGCACGGGCGGCCGCGACCAGCGCGTCGGCCTCGGCGCGCAGGCGCTCGCGCTGCCCCTCCGGATCGGCCGCGTCGGCGGCCAGGTAGCGGCGGAGGTTCTCGACCGCGAACGACGGCTCCTCCTGCCACGTCGGCGCCGACAGGTCCATCGCCTGCGCGCGCCGGCCGTACTCGTCCAGGAAGTCCTGGAACCGCTCCTTCCACGCCCGCCCACCGGGGTCGCGGTCGAGGGCCTCCAGCGCCTCGGCGGGCGTGCCCGCGGCCAGCGCGTCGGCGACCCCGGGGACGTCCCGGGCCTGCTGCGCCAGCTCCCACAGCGCCCGGTCCGTCTCGATGCTCTTGTTGGGGATGCCCTGGAGGCACCGGTACGGCTCCATCTCGTCCGTGGTCCCGGTCACCTCGGTGTAGATGCCGGACAGCCGCTCCCCGGCCGCGAGCTTCGGGAACACGATCTGGAAGTGGATCTGCCAGATCTCCCGGTTGATCGCCACCAGCCGCTCCAGCGCGGCGGACGCGGAGGCGTCGTCGCCGGTGAAGTCGAGCGCGTCGATCTCGTCGGTGAGCCGCAGCAGGGCCGGCAGGTACTCGGTGTCCCAGCGGCGGCGCAGGTTGTCCATGTGGTCGCCCATCACCGGCATGTGCGCCGCGACGATGGCCTCCATCTCCTCCGGTGCGCCCGCGGGGACCGGGCTGTTGTAGATCCAGCCGCGGAAGGAGCTGTGCCGCAGCGTGCGCAGCGGCGACGCCAGCGTCGCGCACGCCGCGGCGACGCCCGGCTCCAGGCACTCCAGGAGGAACGCCGCCGTGAGCGGCGTGACCGGCGCGGGGAAGTGCATCGCGTCGCGGAACCAGGTGAACCCGGCATCGGCGGGATCCCGCCATTCGACGGGGAACGTCGCGGCGTTGCTGGTCATGGGAGGGCCCCCTCGGTCGCGGGAACGGACAGGGCGGTCATCGGGCGGCACTGGAGCCACACGACGCGTCCGCCGACGACGCTGAACTCGCAGTCGGCGGGGCGGCCGAGCGCGCGCTCGCACCGCAGCAGGCCGTCGTGCACCTCGGCCAGGAGCGCGTCGCCCAGCACGCGCGCGGCGCGGCGCTCGGGCGGCACGGGCACCTCGGCGACGCCGCCGTCGGCGGGCACGAGCATCACGTCCTGGTCGCCGGGATCGACCCGCAGCAGCCGCCCGTCGTCGCGGGCCAGGCGGTAGTCGTCGGGCGTCACCAGCCCGCTCACCAGCAGCTCGCCCAGCCCCCACGCCGCGTTGACGACGACGGTCGCGCGATCGCCGGTGACCGGGTCGCACGTCATGCCCACGCCCGACGCCTCGCCCGTGGCGAGGCGCTGGACGATCACGGCCATCGCCACCGGCGCGTCATGCCCCCGGTGGGTGCGGTACGCCGCGGCGCGCGGGTCTGCGGCCGACGCCCAGCAGGCGTGGACCGCGTCGATCGCCTCATCGGGGCCGCGGACGCCGAGCCGCGTGAGGTACTGCCCGGCGTGGGAGTGCTCGGCGCCGTCCTCGCCCGTCGCCGACGAGCGCACGGCCAGGGGCCCGTCGCCGAGCGCGGCGACCGCCTCGGCCACCGCGCCCGACACGGCGTCGCCGAGGCGGCCGGAGCCATCGGCCTCGCGATGGGCGTCGACCGTCAGGACGAACCCGTCGGGGGCGTGCAGGCCGGCCCGCGCGATGACCGCGAACCCGCGCGCCTTCCCGCCGATCAGCTCAGGATCGACGTCCCCCGCCCGCGACAACGGGACGACGTATCGGCCCACCCCCTGCATCTTCACGCGGTTGTAACACGGGGTCTCGGTCGCGCGAAACTCCCGGGCCGGGGAGCGCTACACCCCGCCCTCCTCGCGCAGGCGCTCCGCCTCCAGGCGCTCGGCCGCCCACTCGCGGGCCCACGCCTCGCGCTTGGCGGTGGCCTCCTCGGCCTCGCGGACCTCGTCCGCCCACCCCTCCTGCGCCCACTGGTCCAGGAGCGTCCTGACGTACCGGGCGTGGTGGCTCTCGTCGGCGATGATCTCCCCGATCCGCTCCGCGATGACGGGGTCGGCGGCCTCGAACGTCCGCCGGTGGGCCTCGAACGACACGAGCGCCCGGCTCTCCACCGCCTGGAAGAGCGTGAGGATCGGGATGACCCGGTCCAGCCCGACCGTCTCGCCGCGCTGCGGCAGGATCTCCTCGATGTCGTTGAGGGTGTCCACGATCAGGCGCCCGCCGATCGTGATGTGGTCCGGCTCGTCCGGCGGGTCGAACGGCTCGGCGCCGAGGCGCCGCATGATCTCCTCGAAGTAGGCGCCGTGCTTCTCCTCGTCGGCCGCGTGGCGGGCGAACTTCTTCGCCAGTTCCGGATCGTCGGTGGTCTCCGACAGGACGCGCAGCTCCTCGGCGCCCTGGAGCTCGGCGCAGCGGAAGCTGTTGAGCATCTCGATGCGCTTCTCGAACGACATGCCGGTGAGGAAGTCGGCGTACTCCTCGGGGGTCTGCATCACGTGGGCGGCGTCGGTGGGGTCCATGGCTCCTCCTCAGCGTCGGTGGACGGGGTCGAGCGCCGCGAGGCGCTCCTGCGCCTGGCGGCGGAATCGGGCGGGCGAGAACGTGCCGCCCAGCAGCGGATCGAGGCCTGCGGGCCCCAGCTCGGCAAGGTGGCCCGCCTCCACGTCGATCTCCGGATCCTCGGCGATGGCCCCCAGCAGGGGCAGCGGCGTGAGGCGGGCGAGCACCGACGGGTTGGTCAGGGCATCCGGGCCGGGGTCGGCGGGGTAGCCGCTGATCACCACGCCCAGCACCGTGAGGCCCCGCCGGTGCAGCGCCTCCAGGGTGAGCAGCGTGTGGTTGAGGGTCCCCAGGCCGGGGCGGGCGGCGACGACCACCGGCAGCCCGAGCATCGCCGCGAGCGCGGCCATGTCCACCCCGTCGGAGAACGGCACGAGCGCCCCGCCGGCGGCCTCCACCACCACCAGGTCGTAGCGGGACGACAGCGCCGCGAACGCGTCGCCGACGACCCGCGGGTCCAGGCGCGCGCCCTCCAGCTCCGCCGCCACCATCGGCGCGAGCGGCGCGGCCAGGTCGTAGGGGCGGATCGCCTCGAGGGGCTCGTCGATGCCGAGCAGCGCGGCGGCGAACTCCGCGTCGCCCACCGGCGGCGCTCCGGTCTGGGCGGGCTTCAGCGGCACCGCCGTGCGACCCCGCGCCCTGGCGGCGAGTCCGATGGACGCCGCGACGACCGTCTTCCCCACCCCGGTGCCGGTGCCCATCACGAAGATCCCGGGTGCGTCGATCACGCCGCCACCCGCGCCCGGGCGAGGGCGCCGAGGGCCCAGTCGATGTGGCGGTCCTCGTGGGTGGCCATCACCGTCAGGCGCATCCGGGCGGTGCCCACCGGCACCGACGGCGGACGGATCGCCGGCGCCCACACCCGGTCGGCGCGCAGCGACGCGCCCACGGCGAGGGCGTCGGCGGCCTCGCCGATCAGCACCCCCACCACCGCCGAGTCGGTGGGCAGGACGGTGTAGCCGAGCGCCTCGACGCCGCGCACCAGCCGGTCGACGAGCTGGTGGAGCCGGGCCCGCCGCTCCGGCTCGTCGCGCACCACGTCGAGCGCCGCCATCGCCGCCCCGGCGGCCGCCGGGGCGAGCGCGGTGGTGAAGACGAAGCCGCGGTCGCGCGTGCGCAGGTAGTCGCACAGCGCGCGGTCGCCGGCGACGTACCCGCCCTGGGCGCCCAGCGCCTTCGACAGGGTGCCCATGACGACCGGCACCCGCCCCTCCAGGCCGAAGTGCTCCAGCGCGCCCGCCCCCGTCGCGCCGAGCACCCCGGTGGCGTGCGCCTCGTCGACCATCACCATCACCCCGTGGCGCTCCCCGATCGCGACGATCGCCGGGAGGGGCGCCAGGTCGCCGTCCATCGAGAAGACGGTGTCGGTCACGATGAGCCGCCGCGGCGCCGGATGGGCGCGGACGGCGGCCTCCAGCGCGTCGGCGTCGCCGTGCGGGTAGCGGACCACCTCCGCCCCGGAGAGGCGGCAGCCGTCGATGAGGCTGGCGTGGTTGAGGGCGTCGCTGAACACCACGTCCCCGCGCCCGACCAGGGCCGGGATGGTGCCGACGTTGGCCTGGAAGCCGGTCGGGAACACCATGGCGTCCTCGCAGCGCTTCAGCGCCGCGATCCGCTCCTCCAGGCGGCGGTGCAGGTCGAGGCTCCCCGTGACCAGGCGCGACGCCCCCGCCCCGGCGCCGTAGGCCTCCAGCGCCGCCTGCGCCCCCGCGACCACCCGCGGGTCGTTCGCCAGGCCCAGGTAGTTGTTGGACGCCAGCAGCAGGTGGGGCACGCCGCCGATCGGCACCTCCGCGTCGGCGGCGCCGCCGCAGTGGGTGAGCTCGCGCAGCAGGTCGCGGTCGCGCAGGTCGTCGAGGGCGTCCGGCAGCCACCCCAGGCCGGTGGCGCTCACGCCGGCACCCCGCACGACGCCCGGGCGGCGGCCACGACGGCGTCCGCGATCCGCGCCACGTCGTCATCGCCGGCGACGTACGGGGGCATCGTGTACACGAGGTCGCGGAACGGGCGCAGCCACACGCCGCGCGCCACCGCCGCGGCGGTCGCGGCCGTCATGTCCACCTCGTCGTCCAGCTGGACCACGCCGATCGCCCCGAGCACCCGCACGTCACGGACGCCGGGGACGTCGCGCGCGGGCGCCAGCCCCTGGCGCAGTCCCGCCTCGATCCGCGCGACGTCCCGCGGCCAGCGGCCCTCCAGCAGCAGGTCGATCGACGCGTTCGCGACGGCCGCGGCGAGGGGGTTGCCCATGAACGTCGGGCCGTGCATGAGCGCGGGCACCTCGCCGCGGCCGATGGCGTCGGCGACGTCGGCGGTGCACAGGGTCGCCGCCATCGTCATGTAGCCGCCGGTCATCGCCTTGCCGACGCACATGACGTCGGGGGCCACCCCGGCGTGCTCGGCCGCGAAGAGCGCGCCGGTGCGCCCGAAGCCCGTGGCGATCTCGTCGAAGACCAGCAGCATCCCGTGGCGGTCGGCGATCGCGCGCAGCGCACGCAGGTACGCCGGGCTGTGGAAGCGCATCCCGCCCGCCCCCTGCACCACGGGCTCGACCACGATCGCGGCGACCTCGCCGGCGTGCGCCGCGGCGACGTCGTCGAGGTGGCCGACGTAGGCCGCGTCGGGCGGGGCGTCGAACCCGTCGGGCGGGGCGTCGGCGAAGACGTGGCGGGGCAGGATCCCGCCCCACAGGTGGTGCATCCCGCCCTCGGGGTCGCACAGCGCCATCGGGCCGGTGGTGTCGCCGTAGTAGCCGCCGCGCCACGTGAGCAGCCGCGTCCGGCCGGGCCGCCCCGTCGCGCGGGCGTGCTGGAGGCACATCTTCACCGCGACCTCGACGGCGACCGACCCCGAGTCGGCCAGGAACACGTGCTCGAGCGGCGCCGGCGTGATCGCCACCAGCCGCTCCGCCAGGCCGACCGCCGGCGCATGGGTGAGCCCGCCGAACATCACGTGGCTCATCCGGCCGAGCTGGCCGACCGCGGCCGCGTCGAGGGCCGGGTGGCGGTACCCGTGGATCGCCGACCACCACGACGACATGCCGTCGACCAGCTCCGCGACCCCGTCGACCGGCTCCGCCAGGCGCAGGCGCACGCCCTCCGCCGAGTCGACCACCAGGGGCTCGTGGCGGCCGGGCATGGCCGCGTACGGGTGCCAGACGTGACGGCGGTCGAGCTCGAGGAGCTCCCGCGCGGTCACGGCGCGGGCGCGCCCGTCCGGTTGGGGGCCACCACGTCCATGCCGAGGTCGGCGGCCAGGCGCACGTCCTCGGCCGCGGGCCGCCCGGCGGTGGTGAGGTAGTTGCCGACGATCATCCCGTTCACGCCGCCCACCAGCCCCAGCGCCTGGGCGTCGCGCAGCACCAGCTCGCGGCCGCCGGCGTACCGGATGATCCGGTCCGGGAACACGAGCCGGAAGATCGCGATGGCGCGGAGCGCGTCGTGGGCGCCGAGCGGCGTCCGCCCGGCCAGCGGCGTCCCGGGCCGCGGGTTCAGGAAGTTGAGCGGGATCTCGTCGGGGCCCAGCTCCCGCAGCTCGAACGCCAGCTCCAGGCGTTGCTCCCAGGTCTCGCCCATCCCCAGGATGCCGCCGCTGCAGAGCTTCATGCCGAGCTCGGTGACCAGGCGGCAGGTCTCGGCGCGCTCCTCCCAGGTGTGGGTGGTCACGATCTCCGGGAAGAAGCTGCGGCTCGCCTCGAGGTTGTGGTTGTAGTGGTGGATGCCGGCGTCGCGGAGGGCCTCCGCCTGGGACCGGGTGAGGATGCCCAGCGAGCAGTCGACGTCGAGGCTCGTCTCGGCGTGGATGGCGTCGACCGCGCGCAGCACCTGGTCCATGAGCCGCTGGTCCGGCCCCCGGACGGCCACGACGATGCAGAAGGCGCTCGCGCCCGACGCCTCGGTGGCGCGCGCCGCCGCCATCACCTGGTCGAGCGGCAGGAACGCGTGGCGCTGCGCGGGCGCGTCGTAGTGCATCGACTGGGAGCAGAAGGCGCAGTCCTCCTGGCAGCCCCCGGTCTTCGCGCTGATGAGCGACTCCAGCTCGACGCCCTCCCCCCACCAGCGCCGCCGCACCTCGTGGGCCAGGTTCAGCAGCCGGGGCAGCTCGGTCGCCGGCAGGTCCACCAGCGCGCGCGCCTCGTCGGGCTCGATGGAGCGCTTCTCGGCCAGGAGGGAGCCCTCGAGCTCGTCCAGGATCGCCATGCCGCCACCTCCGCGGGGACTCGTCACGGCGCGAACCTACCAACCGTGACGGGACGGCGGGGCGTGGCCGCCGTCTAGGATCCGTCCCCATGGACGCGCTCCGCGAGCCGATCGGGCTGATCGTCGTCGACCACGGGTCGCGACGGGCCGAGAGCAACGCGATGCTGGAGCGGATGGCCGAGCAGGTCGCCGAGGTGGTGCCCTACGACATCGTCGAGCCGGCGCACATGGAGCTGGCCGAGCCGTCGATCGCCGCCGCCTTCGACGCCTGCGTGGCCCGCGGCGCCCGGACCGTGGTGGTGTCGCCCTACTTCCTCCTGCCCGGCCGCCACTGGACGCAGGACATCCCGGCGCTGGTCGACGAGGCGGCCGCCCGCCATCCCGGCGTGGCCTACCTGGTGGCCGCCCCGTTCGGCCTGCACCCGCTGATGGCCCAGGCGGTGGGCGCGCGGGTGGAGCACTGCCTCCTGCACGTCCGCGGCGAGGCCGGGGAGTGCGAGGTCTGCGCGGGCACCGGCCGCTGCCGGATGCGGGTCGCGTCGGAGGCGCCGGCCCCCACCGCCTGAACCGGGACCCTGCGCCCTTGGGGGCGCGGGGCTAGGCCCCCTCGATCCCCGCCTCGCGCGCCAGCTCGCGCAGCTCGTCCAGCGCGGACTCGCCGATCTCGCGGACCCCGCGCCGCTCGCCGCCCGGCACCTCCAGCACCACCAGGGACGCGCGCGCGGCCCGGGACAGGGTGGCGAGGTGGGCCCGCTGCTCGGGCACCGCGGGGGCGAGGGCCAGAACGAACGCCGGCTCCTGGTCCTCGTCGCCGTCGCGCTCCGCGAAGAACGCGAGCACCAGGCGCTCCATCTCGCCGTCCTCGACCCGGCCGACCCGCACCCCGGTGGCCGTGGCGATGGCCTCGGCCCGCTCCCCCGGCGCGCCCACCGCGATCACGACGTGGTCGTCGCCGTCCTGGCCGACCGCGATGAACCCCTCGCCGGACTGCGCGAGCTCGCGCAGCCGGTCCGCGCCGCCGCCGTCGTCGTGTCCCCCGGTCGTCGACATGCCCCCACGCTACCGCCCGGCGGCGCGGCCGGCCGGATCACGCGGCCTCGGCGTGCTCCCCGGTCGCGGCCTCGAACGCCAGGCATGCCTCGCAGGTGCCCTCCCAGCCGATCTCGCCGCACTCGTCGCACCAGGTCTCGGAGTCGAGCCGGTCCATGGTGGGACCCTGACACCCCGTCCGGACGTCTCCGTCAGGGCAGGAGGTCCCCGGCCAGGCCGGAGTCGGCCAGGATCCATGCGCCGAGGGCGATCAGCACGATCGGGACGGCGTAGCGTCCGGCGCGGTCGACCAGCGCCACGAACGCCGGGCGGGTGCCGACGAGCGCCGCCACCAGCACCCACACGACGGTCATCGCCGCGAACACCGGCGCCACCACCAGGCCGACCTCGGACAGGTCCAGGTTCGCCAGGAACGGCACGTACACGGCGACGTTGTCGCCGCCGTTGGCGATCGTGATGAGGGCGACGGCCCACACCGACGCGACGGGGGCGGACGCCGCGCGGGCCACCTCGTCCCCATCGGCTGGGCCGGCCCTCCGGGCGCGCACCAGCCCCGTCACGCCGAGGCCCATCGGGATGAGCCCGAGGGCCCCGGCGGCCCCGTCCGGCAGCCCCACGAGACCCGCCGCCACGGCGGTGCTCGCCGCCAGCAGCACGCCGATCCCGGCGAGCTGGCCCCCGAGGATCCTGCCGAAGGTCAGGCCGGCGTCGCGCCGCGAGAACAGCACCGCCAGGACCACGATGTCATCGACGTCCGTCGCGGCGAAGGCCACGACGGACGCGGCCGCGGTCTGGAGGATCGGCACGGCGCACCATCCTGCGCGCCGTGCCGTGTCGTCGCTAGTGGGTGAGCCGGTAGAAGCGCCAGAAGTCGTGCTCGATGGGGAGCACCTCGAAGCCGGCGAACCCCGCGTCGCGGGCGTAGCGCTCCACCGTGTCGGCGCGGATCACGGTCCCGGTACAGGCGGCGTGGTCGTCCTCCCGGCCCACGGCCAGGCAGTGCAGCACGCTGAAGCCGTAGTTCAGTCGCTCCACCTCGTCCGCAGGCGCGCCGAAGCGGTCGGCCACGCGCTCGTCGGCGACCACCACGGCGCCGCCGGGGGCGAGCATGCGGCGCGCGGCGCGCAGCGCCTCCACCGGGTGGGCCATGTCGTGCAGCGCCTCGAAGATCGTGACCAGGTCGTACTCCCCGTCCAGGCCCTCGTCGCTGGCGTCCTGGAGGAACACGCGGACGCGATCCCCCAGGCCCCGGGCGGCCGCGAGCTCCCGCGCGGCGGCGACCGACGCCGCGTCGGCGTCGAACCCGTCCACGCGCGCCAGCGGATACGCGGCGGCGAGCGACACGCTCGACCATCCCTGTCCGCAGGCGATGTCGGCGATCCGGCTAGGCGCGGAGCGCAGGCGCTCGTGCAGGTCCGGCACGGCCGGCAGCCACTCCTGCGCGAGCTGGTTCACGAACATCGGCCGGTTGAACGCGGCGATGCCCTCCCGGGTGTCCGGCCCGAACGCGGGGTACGACACGCCCTCGCCGGTCCGGAACGCCTCGATCATCGCGTCGAGGGGGTGCAGCACGCCCATCCCGAGCCGGGCCATCGCGCCGACGTACCGCAGGCTGTCGGGGTCGAGCAGCCCCTCGCGGTGCCCCTCCGGCAGGCGGAAGCGGCGCGCCGCCGGAGTGGACGCCTCGTCGACCTCCAGGACGGACGCCACCGCCTGCTGCTCCAGCCACTCGCGGCAGTACCGCTCGTCCACGCCGGCGCGGGCCGCGAGCTCGCCGCTGGTCTGGGGCCCGCCCGCGTCGAGGGCGGCGTACAGCCCCAGCCGGCCGCCGATGTGGACGCACGCCAGCTCCATCGTCGCGATGAGGGCCCCGAACATCCGCTCGGCGAACGCCTCCTGAGGTGCGGGGGGTGCCTCGGTGGTTCCCATCGTGCTCCTCCTCGATCCGGTGTACGGATCGCATGCTGCGTCGCCCGCGTCGCGCGATCGTCTCGCGCCGCGTCTCCCGTCCGTCCCTGCGCTGGCTTAGGCTCGGCCCGTGCTCAGCGTCCGCGTGATCGGTGGCATCCAGGCCCACGTCGACGGCGACGAGGTGGATCTCGCATCCGCCGCCCGCGCCCGCGGCCTGCTGGCCTGGCTCGCCGTGCACCCCGGCACCCACCCGCGCAGCATCCTGGCCGGGCGGCTGCGGCCCGTGGTGCCCGACGACAGCGCCCGCAAGAGCCTGCGCCAGGCCGCGTGGTCGCTGCGCACCGCCCTCGGCGACGCCGGGGGTGCGCTGGTCGGCGACCGGGAGCGGCTGGGACTCAGCGGCGACCCGGCCATGGTCCTGGTGGACCTGGCCGAGTTCCGGCGCATGCGTGACGGGGGCGACCTGGCGGGGGCGGTCGCCGTCGGCGACGCCGAGCTGCTGGCCGGGCTCGACGAGGAGTGGGCGCCCGCGCTGCGCGAGGCCCACCGCGCCGAGGTGCTCACGCTGCTCGGCCGCCTCGCCGACGACGCGGCCGCCGACGGCGACCTCGCCGGCGCGGCCGGCTGGGCGCGGCGCCAGGTGGCCGCCGACCCCCTGTCCGAGATCGCCGCCCGCCGCCTGATCGCCCTGCTGGCCCGCGACGGCGACCGGGCCGGCGCCCTCGCGGCCTTCGACGCGCTGCGTGAGCGACTCCGGCGCGACCTCGGGGTGCCGGTGTCGGCCGAGACCCGTGAGCTCGCCGAGACGGTGCGCCGCGGCGGGCACGCGCGCGCGGCGGGCGCCGGGGGCGCGGCCCACCCGCCGCTGCCGCCGCCGCTGTTGCGGACGGGCCCGTTCGTGGGCCGCGCCGACGCCGCCGCACGGATCGGCGCGGCATGGAGGGACGCCGTCGCCGGCCCGCGGGTGGTGATGCTGGCCGGGGAACCCGGCATCGGCAAGACGCGCCTGGCCGCCCACGTCGCCGCGGGCGTGCACGCGGGCGGCGCCCGGGTGCTCTACGGCCGCTGCGACGAGGACACCCTCGTCCCCCACCAGCCGTTCGTGGAGGCGCTGGAGCGCCATCTCGCCGCCCTGCCCGCCGCGGAGCGCGACGAGACGATCGGCGCCGTCCGCGCCGACCTGGGCCGGGTGCTCCCCGTCGTGGCGCCGCCGGAGGAGGCGGCCGGGCCGGGCGACGACCCCGACACCGCCCGCTACCGGGCGTTCGAGGCCGTCCGGGTGGTGCTCCAGGTCTGCGCGGCGGGACGGCCGACGCTGCTGGTGCTGGACGACCTGCACTGGGCCGACCGTCCGACGCTGCTGCTGCTCCGCCACCTCGGGCGGATGCTCGAGCCGGTTCCGCTCCTCGTCGTCGGCACCTATCGCGACACGGAGGTGGACACCGGTCACCCCCTCGCGGCGACCCTCGGCGACCTCCGCCGCGACCACCCGGTGGTGACCGTCACGCTCGGGGGGCTGGCCGACGAGGAGGTCGCCGACCTGGTGCGGGCCGGCGACGGCGCCGCAGGCGAGGCCGCCGCCCGCGAGGCCGCCGCGCTCGCGGCGCGGGCGCGCGGCAACCCGCTGTTCGTGCGGGAGCTGGTCCGCGACCTTCGCGAGGGTGGGGACGGCGGCGCACTGCCCGAGCGGGTCGCCGACGTGGTGTCGCGACGCGTCGACCGCCTCGGCGACGCCGCCGCCGAGGTCCTGATCACCGCGGCCCTCCTGGGCCCCGAGTTCGACACGGACGTCCTGGAGGAGCTCCACGGCGCCGACGCGGCGCTCGACACGATCGAGCGGGCGCGCGGCGCCGGCCTGCTCGCCGAGACCGCCCCGGCCGGGGCGCGCCACACGTTCACCCACGCCCTGGTCGCCGACGCCCTGGCCTCACGGCCGTCCGGGCTGCGGCGCGCGCGCCTGCATGGGCGCATCGGGGCCATCCTGGGCGCGCGGGCGGAGACCGACCCGGCGCGGTACGCGGCCGACGCCGCCCGCCACCTGGTGGCCGCGGGCGGCGACCCGGAGGGGGCGGTGCGCTGGTCGATGGTGGCCGCGGCGCGCGCCACCGAGCTGCTGGCCGACGACGAGGCCGCCGGCCATTGGCGCGACGCCCTCGCGGCGCTGGGCGACGGCGACCCCCGGCGCGGCCCCGCGCTGGCCGCCCTGGGCGAGGCGCTGACCCGGGCGGGCACCCGGGGCGCCGCGCAGGCCCCGTTCGACGACGCCGCCGCCGCCGCCCGCGCGGCGGGCGACCCGGAGCTCATGGCCCGGGCGGCGCTCGGCGCCGGCGGCCTGGGCGTGACCATCGGCCGGGCCGACCCTCGCATCGTGGGCCTGCTGGAGGAGGCGCTGGCCATGGACGCCGCCGACGCCGACCCGGTGCGGCGCGCCCGCCTGCTGGGGCGCCTGGCGGTGGAGCTCTACTACGACGACCGCCCCCGCGCCGACGCTCTGAGCCGCGAGGCGGTGGCCTTCGCGGAGGCCGCCGGCGACGCGGGGGCGCTCGCGGCCGCGCTGAACGCCCGCCGCGTCGCGATCTGGGACCTGGCGCACATGGACGAGCGGCGCGCGACGGCCGAGGCGATGATCGCGGCGGCCCGGGCGGCGGGCGAGCCGGCGACCGTCCTGCAGGGGCGCAACTGGCGGGTGCTCGACCTGATGGAGGCCGGCGAGGTCGAGGAGCTCGAGGCCGAGATCGCCCGCTACGCGGCCGAGGCCGACCGGCTGGGCCTCCCCCACCACCGCTGGTACGTGCCGCTGTGGCGGTCCGCGCTGGCGATCCTGCGCGGCGACACCGCCGCCGGGGCCGCCCTGGCCGAGGAGGCCCGCCGCCTGGGCGCCCGGGCGGAGGACCCCAACGCCGACCTCTTCGTGCGCATCCAGCGCGGCCAGATGCTCGGCGACGCCGGCCGCGCCGGCGAGATCGACCGCGCGTTCGTGGAGGGGCGGATCGCCGACCCGCGGTCGGGCTGGGCGTGGGCGACGTGGCTCGCCTGGATCGAGGCCGCATCGGGCGACCTGGACGCGGCGCGCGCCCGCATCGACGCGCTCGCCCGCGACGGATTCGCCTGCGTGACCCTGGACGCGAACTGGCACGCGGTGCTGGACCTGTGCGACGCGGTCGCCCTGGTCGGCGACCGTGAGCGGGCGGCCGTGCTGCGCGACATGCTCGCCCCGCACGCCGGGCGGGTTGGGGCGGTGGCCCGCGCGGCCCTCTGCTGCGGGCCGGTGGACCTGTATCTGGCCCGGCTGGCGCTTGTGTGCGACGACCCGGCGGCCGCCGCGGAGCACGCCCGCCGCGCGCTCGCCTGGTGCGAGCGGGCGGGCGCCGAGCCGGGGATCGCCCGCGCGCGCGCCGACCTGGACGGCGCGCGCGTGAGGGGGGTCGAGACCGGCTAGGCGGTGACCGCGGGGGCGACGGGGCGGCGCACGGCCGTCACCATCGTGCCGGAGCTCCCGGTCGCTCTGGGGGTAGCGGGGGACGACGTGGGCGACCCGGTGCCGGCCGCGGAGGCGCGGTTGCAGCGGCGGCCGGACACGTCCGCGTTGAGCCGGACGCCGATGCGCAGCGTGCGGGTCGCCCCGGGGGCGAGCGTCGGGATGGTCCACACCACGCGGCCGGACCGCAGCCGCGCGCCGCCCGGCATCCCCGCCAGCGACATGCCGGCCGGGAGGGCGTCGGTGACGGCGACGTCGGTGACCGGCACCGTGCCCGTGTTGCGGACGCGGATCACGTACCCCACCACCGAGCCGGCGAGGGCCGTCTTCGGGCCCGTCTTGCTCAGCGACAGCCGCGGGCGCGTGATCTGGGGCGGCCTCCGCGGTGCCGTCGGGATCGCCGGCGTCGTCGGGGTGCCCGGCGCCTCGAACGGGCGCACCGGGGTGTCCGGGGACGTGCCCGTCGGGGTCTCGGACGGGGTGTTGGTGGGGGGCGTGGGGTTGGTGTCCCCGCCCGAGGGGATGAGCGGGCAGTTCTCGAAGGTCACCGTCGCGGTCGCCGTGTGGCTCCGCGGGTTCGTGAGGACGATGGTCTCCTGGGGGGTGCTCTGCGTCGACCGGGCGCGCGCGATCCGGGTCAGCGTGCCGCCCTCGGACCGGGCCGTGACCGTGACGGAACCGGAGACCGCGGAGCTCACCGAGACCGTCGCCCTCCCGCTGGCCGGAAACCGCATGGACGTGGCGCTCAGGGCGCCGGCTCCGGCCGTGATCGACAGATCGGCGGTGCTGCCGGGGGTCCCCGTCAGCGCGATGCTCACGGCGCTGCGGCCGGCGCACCCGCGCGGCATCGCGGGAGTCGCGGTCAGTGGACCGCCGAGGGCGCGGCCGGAAGCCAGCGCGCGGAGAGCCGCAGCGCGGGCGTTGACGGCGGCGTCCGAGGAGGGCTTGGTCTCCCGCGCCTGATCCGTGAGCTGCCACACGGCGACCTGCAGGGCGCCGGCCTCGAGGCCCTTGTTGCTGGCGGCGGCGACGAAGGCATCAGCCTGGCCGAGGAGCCATGCCGCCTCGGAAGAGCGGGCGCTGGCGAGGGTCGCGTCGTCGACGGCGGTCTTCAGGCTCACCGCGTAGTCGGTGCCCTCGTCGATGTGGTGGTCCAGGTCGGCGCAGAAGCCGCGGTACTCCACGGGTGCCTGGCCTGCGGGTGTGACCCGGAGGCGGAAGAAGCCCGGCTCGCCCGTGATGGTCGAGCCGTCGGGAGTGGTGATGGTGACCTGGTGGCCCAGCGTCGGCTCGCTCCCCATGAGGCGCAGGGTTGCGGGCGTCGCGGCGCTCGCGCCGACCGGCATGACGGCCGCGGCGGCGAGGGCGACGAGGCCCAGGCTCACGAGTCGGCGGATGAGGGACATGTCTTCGCTTCCGTCGGAGTGTGTGCACGGCGCCGCGCACGGTGCGGCCCTGCGCCTCCGATCGGTGCCCGCGGTCGGGCCTTTAGCCGTGCGGTAGTGTCCTGCGCCCGTGGCGACCGACACCACCGTCCGCGCCGTCCCGCTGCCGGCCGGGGCGGAGCCCCCCATCCGCGTCTTCGTGAACGGCGAGGAGTGGACGGAGGGCACGGACTTCGCCGTCGAGGGGGGCGTCGTCCGCTTCAACCGGACGCTCCGCGCGCAGCCGCCGCTGGGGATGGGCCGCAAGATCATGCTGGCGATCGGGATCGGCGTCTACGGCGACCTGAAGGGCGACACGCTGGACCTCGGCTACCGCCAGGGGGTGGCCGTCCGGACGATCCCGGTCGACCTCAGACGCTACGCAGCGGGGTCTCCGCCAGCCGCGTGACGGTGTCGCGCCAGTGCTCGCGCGGCGCCCATCCGTGGTCGGCGAGCCGGCCGGTGCGCACCCGCAGGGGCATCGCGAGGGCCTCGGCCATCGCCCCGCCCATCGACAGCGCCGCCATCGGCAGCGGCACCCGGTCGGGCATCCGGTGGCCCGGGACGGCGCAGATCGCCTGCACCACCTCGCGCTGCGTCGGCATCTCCGCCTCCGCCGCGCTGTAGACCCCCGGGGGGGCGCCGAGCGCCGCGACCATGGCCGCGGCCGCGTCGTCGGCGCCCAGCATCGACCACGGGTTGTCCCCCGCCCCCACGATCCGGTGGCGGCGCATCCGCAGCCCCGCGACCAGGTCGCGGGCGATGCCTCCGGTGCCGTGCACCCACGGCACCCGGACCACCCGCGCGGTGGCGGGATCGAGCGCCGCCTCGGCCGCCAGTGCGGCCGCCGCGACCGCGGCGGCGGCGGTGACCGGGTCGTCATCGGCCGCCGGGTCTCTCCGATCGCCGTAGGCGAACGCGCTCGAGAGCATCACGACCGGCCGGCCGTCCGCGAGGTCGGCGAGCGCCCCGGCCGCGGCGGCGGCGGGTCGGCGGCGCCGCCGGGCCGCCCCCCGGCGCAGCGGCGGATCGAGCCGCGGCAGGCCCAGGTGGAAGATCGCCTCGGCGTCCTCCGCCTCGCGCCTCCACTCACGCAGGTTCGCGACGTCGGTGTGGAGGGGCTCCGCGCCCGCGTCCACCACTTCGCGGCCGGTGGCGACGGTGCGGGCCGTGGCGAGCACGCGCACCCCGTCGGCCACCAGGCGGGCGACGAGCGCGCGCCCCACCAGCCCGGTCGCACCCGTGACGAGCGCGACCCCGGGCCCACCTGTCCGATCAGCCCCCGGCGACGGCGGGGAGGATCGTGACTTCCTGGCCCTCGGTGACGGCCGTCTCGATGCCGTCGCCGAAGCGGACGTCCTCACCGGCGACGAAGACGTTGACGAAGCGGCGCAGCGCCCCGTCCTCCATGACCCGGTCCCGGAACCCCGCGTGCTGGGCGTCGAGCTGGTCGATCAGCTCGCGCACGGTCCCCGGGGTGCACTCCACCGCCGACGCCCCGCCCGTGACGGGGCGGAGGGGTGCGGGGATGCGGACGGTCACGGGCATGGTCTCTCCTGGTGGGTGTCGGATCAGGCGATGAGGCGGGCCTCGCCGATCGCGGCCTCGAAGCTCGCGACGGTGGGCTCGATGGGGTGGCGCTCCACCCGCGACGCGACGGCGTCGAGGGTCTTGAGGCCGTCGCCGGTGATGTACACGACGACGCGCTCGTCGGGGTCGATGGCGCCGGCGCGGGCGAGCTTCGCGAGCGTCGCCGTGGTCACGCCGCCGGCCGTCTCGGTGAAGATGCCGGTCGTGCGGGCGAGCAGCTCGATGCCCTCGACGATCTCCTCTTCCGTGACCGCGCTCACGGCGCCGCCGGTCTGGCGCGCCACGTCGAGCGCGAACAGGCCGTCGGCCGGGTTGCCGATGGCGAGGCTCTTGGCGATCGTGTCCGGCTTCACGGGCGAGACGAAGTCGAGGTTGGCGTCCCAGGCGGCGGCGACGGGGCCGCACCCGAGGGCCTGGGCGCCGTTCATCACCGGCGGGGTGCCCGCGACCAGGCCCGTCTCGATCAGGTCGCGGAAGCCGCGGTTGACCTTGGTGTAGAGCGAGCCGGAGGCGATGGGGACGATGCAGCGGTCCGGGAGGCTCCAGCCGAGCTGCTCCGCCACCTCGTAGGCCAGGGTCTTGGAGCCCTCGCTGTAGTAGGGCCGCACGTTGACGTTCACGAACGCCCATGGCCGGTCGCTCGCGATCTCCATGCAGAGGCGGTTGACGTCGTCGTAGTTGCCCTCGACCGCGAGGAGCGTCGTGCCGTACACGGCCGTGGCGACGATCTTCTGCTCCTCCAGGTCGGCGGGCACGAAGACGAAGCTCTCCAGCCCGTGGGCCGACGCGTGGGCCGCCACCGAGTTGGCCAGGTTGCCGGTGGAGGCGCACGCGACCACCCCGTAGCCCAGCTGCTTCGCCTTCTCCAGCGCGACCGACACCACGCGGTCCTTGAAGGAGTGCGTCGGGTTGGCCGTGTCGTTCTTCACCCACACGTCCCGGAGGCCCAGGGCCTCGGCCAGGCGCGGGGCCTTCACCAGCGGCGTCATGCCGGTCGGCAGGCCGGCGCTGGGGTCGTCGGGCGCGCACGGCAGGAAATCGCGGTACCGCCACAGCGACTGCGGGCCGGCGGCGATGCGCTCACGGGACACCCGCGACGCCACCTCGTCCATGTCGTACAGCACCTCGAGCGGCCCGAAGCAGTACTCGCAGACGTACGCCGCGGTCAGCTCACCCGTGCGGGCGCACTCCTTACATCGGAGCGCGCTCGCCGCCGTCGTGTACTCGCTCAAGGCTCCTCCCGATGCCGCCGCTCCACGAAAAAACGCCCATCCGCCGGGAGGCTGGCGAGGGCGTCGGAGGGCTCCATCCGCGTGCTCGCATCTCCCAGGTCGAACCTGGTGGATTTGGCACCTGGCGCATTCTGCGCTGGTTGCCGCGGCTTCACAGGGCCAGTCCCTCCACCGCTCTCGATGCGACGCGCATGATACCGACGCCGCACGCGGGTCGTCAAACCCTGCCCGCCCGCGGTCGCGGATCCGGGGGTCCCGGTCAGACGGCCTCGCCCAGGCGGCCCTCCGCCACGAGGCGCGACAGGCGCAGCTCCACGTCGGGTGCCTCGCGGAGGGCCTCCACCAGGCGACGCTCCCGCCACTCCCGGAAGTACGCCGGCTCGACGCCCACGCCCTCGGCGATCCGCCGCATCAGGTCGTCGCCGGGCACCCCCCGCTTGCCGCTCACGTGGTCGTGGAGGTTGCCGACGGGCACCAGGCAGCGGCTCTCCAGCTCGCGGAAGCTCATGCCGCGGGCCTGCATGGCGGCCCGGAGCGCGCCGCCGAACGGCGCGCTCGACCAGCCGGGGTCCCGGGCGGCGTCCGTGCGCATGGCGCCAGGATATGCGCCGGCCGCGACGGGCCCGCACCACACGGTTACGGGCGCGCTCCGACCCGCTCGTTACGATGACCCCAGCGAATGAGCACCGCTCCCCCCGCCGACGACACCCCGCGCCGGCGCTGGTTCCGCCGGCGGCCCGACGAGCCGACGCCGGATGCCGACGCCCCGCCCGCGCCCGGCGCCCCTCCCGCGGCCGACGGCTCGCCCGCCGCAGCCGAGGACGCCCAGCCCACCGAGGTGGTCGCCGTGCCGCAGGAGGCGCGCGCCGAGGGCCCGCGGCAGCTGCGCCGGCGGCGCGAGCAGCTCCTGGCCGAGCGCGAGGAGCGCATCTACCACCTGGGAGGGCTGGCGTTCGAGCTCTTCCGCCGCGACCGCCTGTCCGACCAGGTCATGCGGCTGCGCGCCGGGCAGGTCGCCGAGATCGACGACGCGGTCCGCGACATCGACGCGCGCCTGAGCAACGTGGAGCGCGAGCGCAGGGAGCGCCGCGTCCGGACGCCGTCCGACCCGTCGGTGGGCTGCTGCCTGGTGTGCCGCACCCCGTTCACCGCCGAGGCCCGCTTCTGCTGGCAGTGCGGCACGCGCCTGGTGCCGGACACGGTCGGCGACGAGCAACCGACCGCCGCCATCCCCATCCCCCCCGCCGTGTGAGCCGGGAGCGCCCCACCGGCTGGGAGGAGGCCGACAAGTGGTTCGCCGCGTCCACGGGCGACGGCGGCGAGGGCGGCGGCGCCCCCCCCGCGCCGGATCCCGGGCCGGAGGACGCCGGGCCGCCGCGCTGCGAGGTGTGCGGCGCCGAGCTCGACGCCGACCAGACCTACTGCCTGGAGTGCGGCTCCCCCACCCCCCTCGCCCCCCGGCTGCGGCGCGGCCGCAAGGGCATGGCGGCGCTCGCCGGCGCCGTCGCGATCCTGGGACTCGGCGCGGGCGCGCTGGCCTACGCGGTGGCCGACGACGGCGGCGACGGCGGGGCGGGCACCGTGACCACCCCCACCTCGCCCCTCATCCCGGGCACCGTCCCCCTGCCGCCAGAAACCGCCCCCACCATCGGGACGCTGCCCCCGGACACCAGCCTCGGCACCGTCCCGCCCCCGGTCACCGACATCCCGCCGGCCACGCAGACCGGCTTCGACACGGTCACCGGCCCGGGGACGGCGCCCACGACGCCCACCGGGCCCGGCGTCACCACCGATGTGCCCACCACCACCGAGACGCCCCCGGCGACCACCACCGCGGAGTCGCCCTCCGCGGGCGGCGACTCGGACTGGCCGCCCGGGCGCACCGCCTGGACCGCGATCCTGTCGTCCGTCCGCAGCGAGGGCGACGCGCGCGCCGCGAAGCGCCGGCTCATCGACCAGGGCGAGCAAGCGGGCGTGCTGCCGTCGGACGACTTCGCCGACCTGCGGCCCGGCTACTGGGTGCTGTTCTCGGGGTTGTACTCCGGCCGCGACGCGGCGATCGCCCAGGCGGCGGCGCTGCGTCCCGACTTCCCGGGCGCGTACGCCCGCAGACTGGAGGGCTGATGGGGCAGGACGGACGTGTGGTGCTGATCACGGGCGCGTCGACCGGCATCGGCGAGGCCGTGGCCCGCGGTGCCGCCGCGGCGGGCCACCGGGTGGTGCTGGCGGCCCGCTCGGCCGACCGGATCGCCGCCGTGGCCGACGAGGTCGGCGGGGCGGGGCGGGCGCTGGCGGTGCCGTGCGACGTGACCGAGTGGGATCAGGTGCGGGACCTGGCGGACGCGGCGGTGGAGGCGTTCGGCGGTATCGACGTGGTGGTCGCGAACGCCGGCTTCGGGGCGACGCGGGGGTTCCTGGCCGAGAGCCCCGAGCACTGGCGCTCGATGGTGCTCACCAACGTCTACGGCGCGGCGATCACGGTGCGGGCCACCTTCGACCAGCTCCGCCAGCGCCGCGGCCACCTGTTCCTGATGGGGTCCGTGGCGGGCCACAAGGTGCCGCCGGGGTCGGTGTACGGCGCCACGAAGTGGGCGGTCACCGCACTGGCCGAGGCGGCGCGGCAGGAGCTGAACGGCACCGGGGTCAGGGTGACCCTCATCTCCCCCGGGACGGTGGAGACGCCGTTCTACGACGAGCCCGTGGGCGGCGAGCAGCTCACCGCCGGCGACGTCGCCCGCGCGGTGCTGTTCGCGATGGACCAGCCGCCCCACGTGGACGTCAACGAGATCCTGATCCGCCCGACCGTCCAGGACTTCTAACGGCGCGGCCCCGGGGGCCGCTCGACCACCCCGAGGCGGCGCAGCTGCAGACCCCCGGGTCCGGGCGTGGCGGTGAGGGTGAGCCGCACCGCGCCGGCGCGGGGCCGGAGCGGCACCCGCACGGTGCGCCAGCGCTCCGTCGCACGGGCCAGGCGGCCCGGACCGCCGGCCCGGGCGCGGAGGGTCCCGTCGCCGCGGACGTCCACCAGGAGGGCGCGCGCGCCGGCGGGCGGGCGAACGGCAGGGGCCGTGAGCTGCAGCGGCGCGTCGGCCACCCGCACGGTGCGGCGGCCCCGGGCACCGGCGACCTCCAGCAGGCCGCGCCCGACGGTCCATCCGGGGATCGGGGCGACCAGCGGGCCCACGCGGTGGACCTCCAGCGACGTGCCGAGCGCCGGGACCGGGTCGACGACCACGCGCACCGCCTGCCCGGCCAGGGCCGGAGGGAGCGGCAGCGCGAACGACCGGCGCCGCGCCCCCGGCTCGAGCGCGCCGAGGGCCACCTCGGGGGCGCCGGACTCGGGCCGGGCGCTCACCAGCGCCAGCCCGCCGCCGCCCGGGGCCCGCAGCGCGATCCGCAGCACCTGCGCCCCGGCGGGGACGGCGACGGGCGGCGACACGAGGGTCACGTCGCCGCGGACCACCATCCCGCGGCCGGAGGGCAGCGCCGCCGGCGCCTCGCGCCCCTCGACGGTCCAACCGGCGAGACCGGCCGACAGGTCGCCGTTCGGCGGGCCCGGCGACAGGGTGAGCGGCGCCTGGGTCAGCAGGCCGCCGGGCACGGCGGCGGCGGCGACGGCGAGCGCGATCGCGACGGGCGGGACGGGGGACCTCCTGGGGTAGTCTCGCCGGCGATGTTAGACGCGGCACCGAGCCGGCCGGCAGGCGCCCTGGTGGGCGTCGACGTGGGCGGCACGTTCACCGATGCGGCGGTCGTCCACGACGGGCGCCTCGTGACCGCGAAGGTGCCCACCACGCCGGACGACCAGAGCGAGGCCGTCGTCGCCGCCGTGATGGCGGTGCTGGAGCGCGCGGGCCTCGTGCCCGCCGACGTGGCCCGCTTCGCGCACGGCATGACCGTCGGCACCAACGCGCTGCTCGAGGGCAAGGGCGCTCGCACCAGCCTGGTCGCCACGGAGGGCTTCGGGGACGTGCTGGAGTTGCGGCGCCAGACCCGCGCCCACCTCTACCGCCTGGACGCCCACCATCCCCCGCCCCTGGTCCCCCACGAGCGGGTCCACGAGGTGGCGGAGCGGTGCGGGCCCGAGGGCGTCCTCCGCGCGATCGGACCCGGGGCCCTCGCGCGGTTGGTCGAGGAGGTGCGCGGCGACGGCGCCGAGGCGGTCGCGGCGGCGCAGCGCTTCGCGTTCGCGCACCCGGCGCCCGAGGGGGAGGTGGCGGCGGCGCTGCGCCGGGCGCTGCCGGACGTGCACGTGAGCGTGTCGAGCGAGGTGCTGCCCGAGATCCGCGAGTTCGAGCGCATCTCGACGACCGCGGTCGACGCCTACCTGACGCCGCTGCTGCGCCGGTACCTGGGCCGGCTGGCCGAACGGGCGTCCGGGGCGGGGCTGCCCGCTCCGGCGATCATGCAGTCGAGCGGTGGCGTGCTGCCCATCGCCGCATCGGCCGAGCACGCGGCGTGGACGGTCATGAGCGGCCCCGCCGGGGGGGTGATCGGGGCGGCCCGCCTGGCGGCGGAGCAGGATGCGCGGCTGGCGCTCACGTTCGACATGGGGGGCACGTCGTGCGACGTCGCGCTGGTGCGCGACGGCGCCCCCGCGCGGACCGGTCGGACGGAGATCGCCGGGCACCCGCTGCACCTGCCGATGCTGGACGTGGCGACCGTGTCGGCCGGCGGGGGCAGCATCGCGTGGATGGACTCCGGCGGCGCTCTGCGCGTCGGCCCCCACTCGGCGGGGGCGCGGCCCGGCCCGGCGGCGTACGGGCAGGGCGGCACCGAGCCGACCGTCACCGACGCCAACGTGGTGCTGGGACGCCTCCCCGCCGACCGGCCGCTGTCGGGCGGCGTGGAGCTCCACGGCGACGACGCCGCCGCGGTGGTGGGCGACCTGGCGGAGCGCCTGGGGCTGGGGCTGGAGGCGTGCGCGGAGGGGATCGTCACCGTCGCGGTGCAGGAGATGGTGCGGGCCCTGCGGCGGGTGAGCGTGGAGCGGGGCGAGGATCCGCGCGAGGCCGTGCTCATCGCGTTCGGCGGCGCCGGCCCCCTGCACGCGTGCCCCGTGGCCGACGAGCTCGGCATCCGCCGGGTGCTGGCGCCCCCGGCGGCGGGGGTGCTGGCGGCCCTGGGGCTGGTGATCGCGGGCGAGCGCCGCGACGAGGTGCAGACGGTGCTGGCGCCCGTGGACGGCGGCGCCGACCTGGCGGGCCTGCTGGCCCCCCTGCGGGCGCGGCTGCTGGACGAGATGCCGGACGCCACCCTGTCGGCAGCGGTGGACGCGCGCTACGCCGGTCAGAGCCACTCCCTGACGGTCCCCTGGGACCCGGATGCGCCGGAGGCCGAGCTGGCCGCCACGTTCCACGACGCCCACCGGGAGCGCTTCGGCGACGCCGACCCGGGGCGGCCGGTGGAGGCGGTGACGCTGCGCCTGGCGGCCGAGCGCCCCGGCGAGGACCCGGAGATCGCGGCGGCCGAGGCCGGCGACGCCGTGGCGGGCCCGGCGGTGCTGCCCATGGACGGCGCCACCTGCTGGGTGGGCGAGGGCTGGACCGCCCGCACGGACGACCGCGGCGTGATCGTGATGGAGCGCGCCAGTTGACGCTCGACCCGGTGACGCTCCAGGTGATGGCCAACGCGCTGCGCGCCGTGGCCGAGGAGATGGAGGCGGCGCTGGTGCGCAGCGCCTTCAGCCCCAACATCAAGGAGCGCCGCGACTGCTCCACCGCCCTCTTCGACGCAGAGGGTCGGATGGTGGTGCAGTCCGCGTCGATCCCGGTGCACCTGGGCGCGATGCCCGAGGCGGTCGAGGCGGTGCGGGCGCGGGGCGCGGTGCCCGGCGAGGTGTGGGTGGTCAACGACCCGTACCGCGGCGGCACGCACCTGCCGGACCTGACGATGATCAACCCGATCGCCCTCGACGGCGACGCCCCCGCCGCCTATGCGGTGACCCGGGCCCACCATGCGGACGTCGGGGGGATGGCGCCGGGCAGCATGCCCGCCGGGTCGCGCGAGCTGCTTCAGGAGGGGCTCGTGATCCCGCCGGTACGGCTCGGGCGCGGCGGCGGGCCGCCGCCGCGCGGGCTCCGCCCGCATCGCCGTGGCTCGGGCGGTAAGTGAGGCTCGAGTCCGCGGGCGCGAATCGCGGTCCGTGGCGGTCCGGGGCGGTCCGGGGACGAGGGCTGGCTCAGCGCAGGATCACGAGGCGCTGCTCCGCCCTGCGGCCGCCGTGCTCGAGCCGCGAGAAATGCACGCCGGCCGCCACCGCGCGGCCCTGGTCGTCGCGCCCATCCCAGCGCAGCGAGTAG
>DAISWG010000043.1:0-12389 GCA_036826475.1 Miltoncostaeaceae bacterium
TCAACCTGGGCGACCTGGACCCGGCGCGCGGCATGAGCACCCTGGTGCAGTGGACGACGCGCACCTGGCCCAGCTCCTGCTCCAACCACGGCACCGAGCTCTTCTTCACCAACGACGACGGCCTCCACATGCTGCGCATGTTCGACCTGGTCCCGGAGCCGGGGGAGATCGCGACCCTCTCGGGCCTGGATGGCGACGCGCAGGTGGCGCGGATGCTCGACCAGCACCGCCGGGCCCGGGTGCGGCTGTCGGAGGGTCGTGCGCCCCTGCCCACGACCCTGCCGGGGCTCTTCGACTTCAACCAGTGGAACGCGAACCAGCCGGGGACGACCCTGTTCATCCCCGTCACGAACACCACGCTCGAGTACATCAACCTGCTGTTCATCTACCTGTCGCGCAGCTACGGGTTCTCGCTGGTTGACGAGACCCGCGGCGGGCGCTCGGCGGGGCTGGACGACGCGCTCGCGTCGGGCCGGCTGGATCCCGCGCGGCGCATGGGGATCGTGGAGCTGGAGCAGCGGGTGCTGTCGATGCTCGTCGTCGAGCAGGCGTTCATCTGCCAGAACGTGAACCTGGCGCTGCAGGCGCTCGGCCTGGGGGGATGGACGTTCACCGGTTACCTCGCCCGGTTCGTGATGGGCGGCGGCGACGTCCCCGGGCTGGGGTTCCGGTTCGCCGAGGCGGCCGACGGCACCTCGTGCCCGGTCGGCCGCGACGGCGTCTTCGAGGCGTTCACCCCGCCGTACCACGCCGACATGCACGAGGCGGTCGACGCCTTCATGGCGGTGAAGTGGTCGGCGTTCGAGGACGACGTGCCCAAGCCGTACCTCGCCCCCGACGCGGTGGTGGGGGCGGTGCCACGGCCGCACCCGGACACCGTCGAGCTGGTGAAGCGCTACTGCCAGTACGTGCACGACACGTTCGGCCGCTTCCCCGCCTACATCGACCCCATGTACCAGCGCCTCACGGTGCAGGCGCAGCACGCCGACCCCGACTTCTACGCGCGGTTCTATCCCCCGGGCGCCCTCACCGACCAGCACCTGGAGCACTTCGCCCGGTGGCATCCCGAGCTGGCGGGTCCCGATGGGCGGCCGCCCCTGCGCGCCTAGCCGCGGGCCCTGCCGGGTAGCCTCCGCCATCATGGCTCGCGCACGCGGACTCGGCGACATCATCGTGAGCAGCCGCCCCTACGACGAGTACCGGGCGATGTTCGGGCTCACCGACGGCGAGATCCTTGCGGGGCCGGTGCTCGACTGCCCGGGCGGCGCCGGGTCGTTCGCCGCCGAGGTGCGCGACCGCGGGGGCCGGGCCGTGAGCGCCGACCCCGTCTACGGCACCCCGCCCGACGAGCTGGTGGCGGGCGCCAGGGCCGGCTTCGCGCGCGGCCTCCGGTACCTCGACGACAACCGCGACGCATACGTCTGGACGTACTTCGACGGCGTCGACGACCTGGTCGCCCGCCGGGGGGCGGCGCTCGACCGGTTCGCCGACGACTTCGACGGGGCCGACGACCGCTACGTCGTCGCGGCGCTGCCGGACCTGCCGTTCGCCGACGACGCGTTCCGGCTCGTCCTGTCGGGCTACCTGCTGTTCGCGTATCCCGACCACCTGGACGACGCCGACCACGAGGCCGGGCTGCGCGAGCTGCTGCGCGTCGCGCGGGAGGAGGTGCGGTTGTACCCGCTGATCGACACCGCCTACGCCCGCCACCCCCGGATCGACGCGCTGCGCTGCATGCTCGAGGCGGAGGGCGTCGCCACCGAGGTGCGTCGCGTGGCCTACGAGTTCCAGCGCGGCGCGACGGAGGTCCTCATCCTGCGTCCGCCCCGCCGCCGATGACGGCGTGGGGGGACATTCCCGGTCACCGGGCGCCGGTGGCCCTCCAGGTGCTGATGTTCTTCCCGCGCGGCGGGTCGGCCCAGGTGGTGCGCGCGCTGGCGCGCGCCATCGACGGCGGGCCGTCCGGCTGGCGGTCGCGGATCGTGAGCGGGTCGCTCGGCCTCCCGGGGGAGGCGGGGAACGCCGCCACGTTCTTCGCCGGCCTCGACGTGGTGCCGGTCCCCTACGACGCCGCTGCGGCCGCGCCCGACCCGATGCTGGCCTCGCCGCCGTTCCACCCGTCGTACGAGGACCGCCCCGGCGCGCCCGACCGCGTGCTCGCCGCCCTCGGCGACGACGTGTACGCGCACCTGGTGGAGGAGTGGGCCGCGATCCTCGCCGCCCCCGGGGTGCTGGACGACGTTGAGGTCGCCCACCTGCATCACCTGACCCCGGTCCACGAGGCCCTGGCCCGCGTGCGGCCGGATCTGCCGGTGGTGACCCACCTGCACGGCACCGAGCTGCTCATGCTCGACCGGCTCGCGGCGGGCGCGCCGTGGCCGCGCGGCGAGGCGTGGCGCGCCCGGATGCGGCGGTGGGTGTCGCGGTCGGCGGCGGTGATCGTGTCGTCGGACGCCTCGGCCGCGTCCGCCGCGGCCCACCTGGGCCTGGAGGTGGACGACATCGACGTGATCCCGAACGGAATCGACCCGGTCGAGTTCGACGGCCGGCGGGCGGGCCGGGCCGAGCGCGACGGGCTGTGGCGGCGCCTGCTGGTCGACGATCCCGCCGGCTGGAGCCCCGAGGACCCCCGGCCGGGGAGCGTCGCCTACGCGCCCGCCGACCTGGCTCCGCTGCTCAACCCGGCCGCCGCCGCCGTGCTGTTCGTGGGGCGGTTCACGGCGGTGAAGCGGGCGGCGCTGCTCGTGCGGGCCCACGCCCGGGCGCGCGACCGGCTGGGCCGGCCGCTGCCGCTGGTGCTGTGGGGCGGCTTCCCCGGCGAGTGGGAGGGCGAGCACCCCGCCCACGCGGCCCGCCGCTCGCCGTGGGGGCGCGAGGTGTTCCTCGCGGGATGGCGCCCGCACGAGACGCTGCCCGGGTCGCTCGCCGCGGCCGATGTGATGGCCGTCCCGTCGGTTGAGGAGCGCTTCGGCCTGGCGTACGTGGAGGCGATGGCCATGGGGGTGCCGCCCATCGCCTGCCGGGCGGGGGCCCCACCCACGTTCATCGACGACGATCCGCGGTCGCCCGACCGGTCCGGCTGGCTGGTGCCGCCCGACGACGAGGCCGCGCTGGCGGATGCGCTGGTGCAGGCCGCGTCCGACGCCGCCGAACGCGCCCGCCGCGGCGCCGCGGGGCGGGCCCACGTGCTGGAGCGGTTCGCGTGGCCGGCGCTGGCGCGCCGGGTGGAGGAGCGCTACGCGGCGGTGGCGGTGCCCGCCCGGCGCTGACCGGGGCGCCGCGGGCGGATCGCGAGGGCGGTCGCCAGCGGCCGGCCGCCGACGAGGTCGACGCCCCAGGCTCCGCGCGGGCGGTTGCGCATGCGGCCGCCGGCGATCAGCGTCGCCGAGCCGCCGCCGTCCAGGTTGATGGCGTCGCGCGCCCCGAGGTGGAGCATCAGCCCGGCGAGCTCCGGCATCGACAGGCCGGCCTCCTCGTCGCCGCGTCCGTCGCACACCACGGCGATGATCCGCGTCCCGTCGATGCCGAGGGCGGCGCGCGGGTGGCGCCCGTCGCGGATGTCGGAGTCGAACTGGACGCTGCCGGCGCTGAACCCCTCGCGGTCGTCGACCGCCGCGCCCGCCACCATCCCGTCGCGGGCCAGCAGGGGCCCCGCCTGCAGCAGGTCGCCCGCCGGCCGCAGCGGGAACATGTCCCGCGGCCCCAGGCCGATGCGGTCGTCGTCGATCGCGACGCACGAGCGCACCGCACCCCACGGGGCGTCGAAGGGGGTGGTGTCGCGGCGGGCGCCGCCCACCCACAGCTCGCCGAGCGGGGTGCCCACCGGGGTCACGAAGAAGCCCCCCACGATCGCGTCGGCCACCCCGCTGCGGGCGCACCACGCCGCGAGGTGCTCGGCGGGCGCCATCGCCACCACCTCGAGCGCCGCGTGGGCGCGGTCGTAGACGGCCGCGTGGACCGTGGTGGCGGCCCCGTCGGCGAGGGGGTGGCGGAACGACCGGACCGTTCCCAGGTCGCGGTCGTGCGTGGGGGCGGTGGCCGTCTGCACGATGATGTTGCTGTCGACCCGGCGTCCGCCGACCTGAGCCGTGCGGCGTCCACGCCGGGCCGTGGGGGTGGGCGGGCGCCACGATAGCGCCGCCGCCGGACCGCTCCAGGGGATCCCCGGTGGGTGTTACGCGCCGGCCGGCCGTGGCGTTCCCGGGGGGCCGCGGGGTAGCGTGACCCCGACCGGGAGGCTGAGCGATGAACGAACTCGACGGGCGGTGGGACCTGCGGCGCACCGGCGGCCTGCTGCCGCCGCTGCGGTTGCTGCACAAGCGGATCGACGGCGAGGAGGGGGCCACCCACCTGGTGGGCCCGCTGCGGGTGCCGTTCGACGTGCGCCAGGGCGAGGGCGGGCGGGCCGAGCTCGTCTATCCCCTCGGCCTGCTGCGCGACCAGCTGGTGCCGGACGGCGAGGGCGGCTGGGACGGCGAGGCGCGCCTGCTCGGGTTCCGCGTCGGCCGCTTCCGCATGCGGCGCGATGGCGCGTCGACGGACGATCCGCAGGGGGACCCTCCCGCCTGACGGCGGCGACCCCCGGTGCCCCGCCGGTATCCGCGCGCCCTGTCGTGCCGATACCGACACCGGAGGTCCTCATGCCCGCCGACGCGTCCCGCCGACACCCCACCGCGGCCTCGCCCCGCGACCCGCAGCCCGCGGCGCGCCGGCGGGCGCGCGGGCGGTCACGCGGCGGGCAGGGCTCGGCGAGCCGGCCGCGAACCCCCACCGGGTGAGAAGCCGCTCATCGATCGTCGCCGCCGTCGTCGCGGCGGCGATGTCGCTCGCCGTCGCCGCCGTGCTCCTGACGCCGGCCACCCCCAGGGCGGCCGGATCGCCCGCCGCGATCCGCGCGAAACGGGCGGAGCTCGAGCGGATCCAGGCCCAGATGGACCAGCTCGACGCCCAGGTGGAGTCGGCGGCCGAGGCCTACAACGGCGCCCAGTACACCCTCGGGCTCGCCCAGGACCGCATCGACGAGAACGCCAGGAAGGCGCGTCAGACGGCGAAGGACATCCGCGCGCGCCGCGACCTGCTGGCCGAGCGGCTGCGCCGCCTGTACGCCACGCCCGAGCCCTCGTTCATCCAGGTGCTGCTCGAGACCGGCAGCGTCACCGAGGCGGCCGACGAGCAGCGCCTCCTGGACGAGGTGAGCCGCCAGGACGCCGACGTCGTCGACGGCCTGCGGCGCCACCGGGCCGAGCTCGCGACCCTGCGGGAGCAGCTGGTCGCCGACCGCCAGGTGGCCGCCCAGCAGGTGGCCGCCCGGGCGCGGGAGCAGGCCCGCGTGGAGGAGCTGCTGCGCCAGCGCAAGGCCGTCTTCGCCAGCGCCGACGCCGACCTGCGCCGGCTGCTGAAGGAGGAGAAGGAGCGTCGCGAGCGCGAGGCCGCGGCGGCGGCGGCGCTCGCCCGGGCCCGCCAGGCGGCCACCTCGATCACCAGCGGCGTGCCCCTGACGACCACCGTCCCGGGCGGGACGGCCAACGCCACCGCCGCGCGCCTGGCGCTCAACTACCTGGGCGTGCCCTACGTGTGGGGCGGCGCGTCACCGAGCGGCTTCGACTGCAGCGGCCTGGCGTCGTACGTCTACGCCCAGGTCGGCAAGAGCGTCCCCCACTACACGGGGGCGATCTGGGCGGCCTTCCCGCAGGTGGCCTCCAGCGACCTGCAGCCCGGCGACCTCGTGTTCTTCTACGCCCTCGACCACGTCGGCATCTACCTCGGCGGCGACCAGTTCGTCCACGCGCCCCACACCGGCGACGTGGTCAAGGTGAGCCAGCTCTCGACCTACCCCAGCTACGCGGGGGCCGTCCGGCCCTAGCCCGCCGTCATCCGGCCGGCGGGGAGGCGGGTGAGCGCGAACGGGATCGCGTCCAGGGAGTGCGACCCGCCGTCCAGGATCATCTCCGCCACCATCCGGCCCGTGGCGGGGGCGTTGCAGATCCCCCACGACGCGTGGGCCGTCGCCAGGTACGCGCCGGGCACGTCCGGCACCGGGCCGATCAGGGGGATCCCGTCCACGGTCAGCGGGCGGTAGCACGACCCCCGGGCGATGACCTCCGCGTCGCGCAGCGCGCTGGAGTGCACGCCGGCACGGCGGTGCAGCTCGTCGCCGGACGCCGCGATCGCGGCGATCTCGTCCGGGTCGTCCGGCAGGGCCCCGTGCTCCGACAGCCCGTTGACGTACACCGCCCCGCCGGGGCGGGGGTAGATCTCGAGCTGCGACCGCTGGCCCTCGCGGGTGAGGAACTCGCTGAAGACGACCTGGTTCGGGACGTCCGCCGCGAGCACCACCGACGCGCCCCGCGACCCGAACACCTGCGGCAGGGCGATCCACCGCTGCGCCTGCGACGTCCACGGACCGAGCGCGAGGACCACGACGTCGGCGGGCTCGGTCGCGCCGTCGATGACCACCCCCGTCACCGCCCCCGAGTCCGGGTCGAGCCCGATGCCCTCCACCACGCCCGTCCGGGCGGTCGCCCCGTGCGCGACGGCGTCCTCGACCAGCGCGGTGGTGAACGCGTACGGGTTCACCTGGGCCGTCGTCGCCGGGTCGCCGATCACCTCGTGCACCGCGACGTTGCCGTCGAGCCAGGCCGGGCTGTCGAGGCGCCGGTACGGCTCCACCGACCCCTCGTCGGCGGCCGCGGTCATCAGCGCGTCCATCGGCCGGTGGCCGATCCGCTCCGCGCCCAGCGCCTCGGCGATCTCGGCGTGGAGCGCGAAGCTCGCCCGCATGAGCCCGTCGAGGGGGGTGCCGGCGCTCCAGTCCTCGGCCAGGAAGCCGGCGGCCTTGCCGGAGGCCGCCGCGCCCGGGCCCGACCGGTCGACCACCATCGGTGCGGCTCCGCGGCGCGACAGGAACCACGCGACCGATGCCCCGATCGCGCCCGCGCCGCACACGACGATCCGCGGTGGGCTCATGGGGCCCCCCTGCGGGCGCCCGCGGCGGACCGCCGCGGACCGCCGCGTCACCCCGGGGCCGTCCGGGCCTTCGGGGTCGCGACGGACACGCCGCCCAGCACGGCGACGGCGCGGATGCGGACGGTCGGGCCGTCACCGGGCGGCACCTTCACGTCCCGGCCGCCCAGCAGGCTCAGGCCGCTCATCGCGACCCGGGTGCCCTCCGGGACCTTCACGTCGATGCCGCCGAGGAGCGCGATCGCGGTGAGGCACGCGTCCCCGGCGGGCTCGGCGTGGGTCAGGTCGAGCTCGCCGCCGCCCAGCACGGCCACCGCCAGCTGGCGCCGCCACCCCGGCGGGGGCGGCACCGTGCCGAAGCCCCCGAACATGGCCAGGTTCATCGCGGACCTCCCGGTTCCGATGGGCGCCCCGCGTGCCGGGGCGGCCCGGCGTCGACGATCCCCCGCCCGGGATGGCGCCGCGACCGTGGAGGCCCCGACGCGCCCCGCGGGAAATCCCCGCGGGGCGCCGCCGGGCTCAGCGCGTCACGAGGGGTCGCCCCCGTCGAGCCGGGCGAGGGCGTCGGCGGCCGCGGCGTCGGCGGTCGGCCCGCGTCCCGTCACCCGCCCCTCGGGGCCCTCGATGATGCACACCTCGCCGTCCTCGCCCAGCGGCCGCTCGATCACGACCGCCCAGCCGACGTCGACGAGCGCCCGCAGCCGCACGGCCCTCCCGGCCTCGATCCCCTCGAAGCTCAGCACCAGCGCCTCCTCACGGTTGGCATCCCATCCTGTTCACAACGCCGCGAGCAGGACGGCGACGAGGCCGCCGACGAAGATCCCGTCGAACGTCCCGGCGCCGCCGATCGACAGCACGCCCGCGCCCCCCGCGCCGGCGCGCGACAGGTGCAGCAGGTCCGCCCCGATGAGCGTGCCGAGCGTCGCGGACGCGTAGGCCACCGCCGCCGACGCACCCGGCGCGATGGCCACGGCGGCCAGCGCCGCGGCCAGGGGGGCGGCCCAGAACGGCAGCAGCACGCCGACGCCCGGAACCACGCGGGCGAGGGCGTGGGCCACCGTGCCCACCACCGCGGTCGCGGCGGCCGCCTGCCACCACGCGCCGGAGTGGGCGAGCACCATGAACGACACGGCCACGGGGACGACGGCGCCGCCCACGTTGACGGCAACCAGGGTGTCGCGGGCCCTGGCGACCGGGCGCAGCAGCACGCCGCCCCAGGTCGGCACCAGCTCGAACACGTCGTTCGCCGTGGCGCGGTGGATGCGCGCGACCGGGATGTCGATCCAGCTCCCGATGAGCGACGCCCACAGCACGGCGATCGCGACCGCCCCGCTCATTCCGAGCTGCGACCACACGAACTGCACGACGCCCACGAGCAGCGCGGCGCCCAGCAGCAGCAGCGCGACGGCGAACGCCGCCGGCACCCCTGGGTGCCGCGCGGTCATGGCCCCGGCGCGCCAGCCGGGTGCCGCGCCGCCGCCCGGTGGTCGCGGCGCAGCCGGCGCATGCCGCGCCGGACGCGGTCGGACAGCAGGTCCACCGCCTCCGCCATCGTCTCGCCGTCGGCGTGGGCGCGCAGGATCCGGCCGCTCAGGTCGATCGCCGCGGCGGCGGTGGCGGGGCGCCCGACCGCCGGGTCCGGCGCCATCGTGAGCGTGAGCCGCGCGAACAGCACCGGCCGCGGGGGCCTGGCGCACGCGGCGCGCAGGCCGGCGACGGCCGCCTCCACCCGGTCGGCGGGGACGTGCCCCCGCACCAGCACCTCCGGCTCCACGACGGTCGCGCGCGTCGGTGTCCGCATGGTCGGCCTCCTTCCGTGTGGTCCGCGACCAGCATCCCGCGGCCGGGCGCCGGCGGCATCGGTCCCCCACCGCCGCGGGCTGCGGGTGACTACGGATGCGGCGGCGTCCCTCCACGCATCTGCCGGCCGCGGCGTGGTGTCAGGATCGGCGGGTGTCCGCCGGCACCGGCATCGTCGTCGCGCTCGTCCTGGTGTGGGCCGTCACCGCGGGCGTGCACGACGCGGGCACCCTCACCGCCAGCGGGATCGCGTCGCGCGCCCTGCCGCCGCGCGCGGCCCTGGGCATCGTGGCGGTGTTCGGGTTCGCCGGGCCGCTCCTGGCGGGCACGGCGGTCGCCACCACCATCGCCTCGACGTTCGACCTCGGCGACCTGAGCCCCGGCGACGCGCTGCGGGCCGTCTCGGCCGGCCTCCTCGCGGCCGTCGCCTGGAACGTCCTGACGTGGCGCCTGGGCCTGCCGGCGTCGTCGACGCACGGGCTGATCGGCGGCCTGGTGGGCGCCACGGTCGCCGCCGCCGGGCTCGACGACGTCGACTGGGGCGTCGATGCGCTCGCCGAGGGCCGGCTGGAGGGGGTCGCCAAGGTCGTCGCGGCGCTCCTGCTCTCACCGCTGGTGGGGCTGCTGCTGGGGGCCCTGGTGCTCCGGGCGGCCGCCGCGGCCCTGCGGGGGGCCCGGGTGGGCTGGAACCGGCGGTTGCGCCTGCTCCAGTGGCCGACGGTCGCGGGCCTCTCGTTCGCCCACGGCTGGAACGAGGCCCAGAAGAGCATGGGCGTCATCGCGCTCGCACTGCTGGCGGGCGGCGCGACCGACCGGCTGGAGGTCCCGCAGTGGGCGGTCGTCGTCGCCGCGGCGACGATCCCGGTCGGCGCGTTCGTCGGCGGGTCCCGCATCATCCGCACCCTGGGGTACGGGGTGTACCGGCTGCGGCCGATCCACGCGGCGGGTGCCCAGGCGACCGCCGCGGCGGTCGTCGCCGCCACGTCGGCGTGGGGCGGTCCCGTGTCGACCAGCCAGGTCACGAGCTCGGCGATCATCGGCGTGGGCGCCGCCGAGCATCCCCGGGCCGTGCGCTGGGGCACCGGGAAGGAGATGCTGGTGGCGTGGCTGCTCACCATCCCCGCCACCGCGATCCTCGGCGCGCTCCTCGCGGGGATCCTGCGCGCCGGCGCGGCGATCGGATGAGCGCCCCTTGAGAAGCCGGCTGCAGCGGGCGGCGGAGCGTCTCACGGAGCGCCTGGCGCCGAAGGTGCCGGACTTCCACGGGCTGCTCGCGGCGCAGTGCGCCGTGGTGGTGGAGGCGCTCGACGAGCTGGTCGCCTTCACGAGCGGGGGCACCCCCGTCCACGGGGTCCGGGTGCGGGAGCTCGAGAAGGAGGGGGACCGCCGCCAGGTGGTGACCCTCGACACCCTCGCGCGGGCCTTCGCGACGCCGATCGACCGCGGAGCCATCTACCTGGCCGCGACGGCGATCGACGACGTCCTGAACTACGCGAAGACGACGGTCCGCGAGATCGAGGTGCTCGACGTGCGGCCCGACCGCTGGATGGCGGAGATGGCCGGGCACCTGCGCGACGGGGGCGCCGCCCTCGGCGCCGGGTTCGCCCTGCTGCGCGACGATCCGGAGGCGGCCCACGCGAGGGCCATCGAGGTGCACAAGTCGGAGCGCAACGCCGAGAAGGTCTACCGCGCCGCGGTGGCGGACGTGTTCGCCGCGGCGCAGTTCGCGCAGGCCATCGGACCCGGCGCCGAGGGGGTGCCGGAGGCCTTCGACCGGCTGCTCCTGAACCTGCGCCGCCGCGAGGTGTACCGGCACCTGTCCAACGCCGCCGACCATCTCGACGTCGCCGGCCGCGCGCTGCTGGACATCATCCTCGCGGACGTCTGAGACACGAGAGGAAGGAGGAGCGATGCAGGGGATCAGGGAGGCCGCCGCCGAGTTCCTGGCCGGGCGCCGGATCGCGGTGACCGGCGTGTCGCGGCACCCGGAGAGCCACGGCGCCAACGTCGTCTATCGCCTCCTGCGGGACCGCGGCTACGAGGTGTTCGCCGTGAACCCGAACGCCGACGAGGTGGAGGGCGACCGGGCGTACGACGCCCTCGCCGACATCCCCGGAGGCGTCGACGGGGTGGTCATCGGCACGCGGCCCGAGTCGGCGGAGGCGACGGTGCGCGAGTGCGCCGACCTCGGCGTGACGCGCGTCTGGATGCACCGGGGGCCGGGGGCGGGGAGCGTCTCGCCGGAGGCGGCGGCGTGGGGACGGGCGCACGGGATCACGGTGATCGACGGCGGCTGCCCGTGCATGTTCGCCCCCACCGCCGACGCCGGGCACCGGGTGATGCGGATGGTGCTCACCCTCACCGGCAACGTGCCCCGGAAGGTCTGATCCGGCCGGGGGGGTGCGCCCGCCCGGCGCCGGTCGTACGATCGCGGCGTGTCGGGGGACGTCGAGACCCTGCTCGCCGACGCGCAGGCCGCCGCGATGGGCGGACGGTGGGCGGCGGCCCGCGACGGCTACGCCGCGGCGGTCCCCCGGGCCGGCCCGCCCGCGGAGCTGGGGCTGGCGGAGGCCCTCATGTGGCTCGGCGACACCGACGGCGCCGTGCATCGCGCCCGCCGTGCGTACGCCGGGTTCCGGCGGGCATCGGAGCACATGTCGGCGGGCGAGGCGGCGATCCTCCTCTACTTCCTCTACCGGGAGAGCCTCGGCAACGTCGCCGCCGCCTGCGGGTGGATGGCGCGGCTGGAGCGGATGGTGGAGGAGCACGGCCTGGAGCCGCTGGGCGGGTGGGCGCTGCTGCTCCGCGCCCACGACCGCGGCGGCCGCGGCGACGCCCTCGGCGGGGTGGCGCTCTCGGAGGCGGCATCGGCGGCCGCGCAGGCGGGCGCGGACCCCGACTTGGAGCTGTGCGCCCTCGCGGCCCGGGGGGCGCTGCTCGTGCAGGCCGGCCGCCTCGACGAAGGGCTCGGCCTGCTCGACGAGGCGATGGCGGCGACGCTGGCCGGGGAGGGCACCCGACCCGACACGGCCGTGTTCACGAGTTGCTGCACGATCGTGTCGTGCAGCCGGTCGGCCCAGTTCGCCCGGGCGGCCCAGTGGATCCGCGCGTCAGAGGCCATCGCCGAGCGGATCGGCTCGTTCCACGTCCACACCACCTGTCGTCTCCACCTGGGGTGCGTCCTGCTGGGCACGGGGCGGTGGGCGGAGGCCGAGGCCGAGCTGACCGACGCGATGCGGCTGGCGCGGACCGCGGAGCCGCCGGTCTTCGCCGAGGCCCTCGCCCGGATGGCGGAGCTGCGCCTCGCGCAGGGGCGGGTGGAGGAGGCGGCCGCGTTACTCGAGGGCGTGGAGGACCGGGCGACGTCCGTCGCCGCGCTGGCCGGGGTGCTGCTGGCCCGTGGGGACCCGGCCGGCGCCGCCGCGACGCTGCGCCGGCGCCTGCGGTCGGTCGGCGACGGTTGCCTGGAGGCCGCGATCCTGGTGGAGCTGCTCGCCGAGGCCGAGGTGGCCGGGGGCGGGGTGGGCTCGGCCGGCCGCCGCGCCCGGGAGCTTGCACGTCTGGCCGAGACGGTGGGTTGCGACGTGGTCACGGCGCGCGCCGAGCGCGCCCTGGGGCGGGTGGCG
>DAISWG010000043.1:12399-32373 GCA_036826475.1 Miltoncostaeaceae bacterium
TCGTCGATGGTCAGGTCGAGGCCGTCGATGGCGGCCACCCCGCCGTAGCGCTTGGTGAGCTGCTCGATCTCGATCGCGTGGGCCACGGCGCCTCCCCGTTCACGGGGCGGCCGGCCGCCCCGCCGTGGAGCATCTCGAGGCGGCCCTCGAGGCGTTCTGCCGGCTGGAGATGCCGCTCGAGGCCGCGCGTACTCACCTGCTGCTCGCCGACGCCCTTGCGGAGGAGGCCCCGGAGGAGGCGGTCCGCGAGGCCCGCGCCGCGGCGGCCGGATCCGACGCTCTGGGGGCCGCACGGCTCGCCGACGCCGCCCGGGCGCGCCTGCGCTCCCTCGGCGTGCGCGCCGGCCCGTCCGGGCCGCGGAGCCTCGCCCTCCTGACCCGCCGCGAGCTGGAGGTGCTCGGGCTGCTGTCCGACGGCATGTCCAACCGGGACATCGCCGAGCGCCTCTACCTCACGCGCAAGACGGTGGAGCACCACGTGCACAACGTGCTGGTGAAGCTGGATCTGCGGAACCGGGCCGAGGCGGCGGCGTATGCGGCGCGCCACGGCGCCGCAGATCACGCCACGACCTAAGGGTTCTCATCGATGCGCGGCCGGGGCCGACGCGGCGATGGTCGGTGCGCACCGCCCCACCGACACCGGAGGACACCATGGCCGAGACCACCCTCACCGACGCGCTCACCGTCCAGCGTGCGATGCTCGCCGCCGCCGTGCGCGGCGACATGCAGGCGCTGCGCGACACCCTGCACCCCGACTACGCGTACACGCCCAGCGACGGCGTGGAGCAGCCCGGCCCGGACGCGGGGGTCGCCGTGGCCGAGCTCTACACCACCGCCTTCCCGGACGTCGTGATCGAGGAGGTCCGCTCGTGGGCGCCGGCCCCCGATGTGGCGATCATGGAGTTCCGCGTCACCGGCACCCACACCGGGCCGCTCGGCGACCTACCGCCCACCGGCCGTCGGATCACCGCGATGGTCTGCAACATCGTGGAGGTTCGAGACGGCCTGATCTGGCGCGAGCACGAGTACTTCGACGAGCTGGCGCTCCTCCGTCGGCTGGGGCTCGCCCCGACGGGCTGATCGCGCCGGCGGGGCGTCGGGGGTGCGGCCGTCTCGGGGCCGCGCCCCCGCGTCAGCGGGCGTCGAGCGCCCGGTGCAGCTCCGCCCACGCCCAGCGTCGCATCGCCCACCCCAGCTCCCGCGCGATCCGCCCCGACTCGTCGAGCCGCCGCAGGTCGTCGACCAGGAACGCGCAGGCCACGATGTCGGCATCGGCCGACCCGGCGAGCGCGGCCAGCTCGCCCTCGGGCTCGTCGCCGAGCGCCTCGCCGCGCTCCAGGCGCAGGATGCGGCGCTCGGTCAGCGCCCGGACCCCCGCCGCCAGGCGTGCCGCGGGGCTGTCGCCCTCCGCGTCGGCCACGGGCCGCAGCGCCGCCCGGAGGCGATCCCAGGTCGCCGCCCGGGTGTCCTCCCACCCGACCTGCGCAGCGACGCCCGCGGGGCCCGCGCGCTCCATCGCCGCGAGCACCCGGGCGTGGGCGATCACCGGCGCGGCGATGCCGGCGACGTCCGCGGTCACGTCCGCGTCAGTCGACGACGATCACCTCGCAGCCGGCGTCCCGCTCGACGTCCGCGGCGACGTCCGAGCCGAGCAGCCGCCCGAGCATGCCGTGGTGGTGGTGCCCCACGACGATGGCGGTGGCGTGCCGTTCCTTCGCGACGTCGACGATGAGGCGCGCCGGCTCGCCGGGCGCCCACACGTAGTCGGCGGCGACGCCCGCGTGCTCCAGGCGCGCCTGCGCGTCCTCCAGGGTCTCCGTGATCTCGGGCGGCGGGGTGAAGCCCCCCGTGATGGGGGTGCCGTCGCCGGCCGTGCCGAACTGGCGCGGGTCGCGCGGATCGAGCGGCATCTCCAGCACCGCCAGCACGATCAGGCGCGCGTGGTGCCCGCGCGCCTCCTCCGCCGCCCGCTCCAGGGCGCGCACCGAGGCTTCCGACCGGTCGTACCCCACCACGATGCTCATCTGCATGACCTCCCCGTCATCGCGGCGTCCGCGGCGGGCCGATCAGGGGCGTCGCGACCGGGGCGGCGGCCCCGATGAACTCCACCAGCCCGTCGCCACCGACCGTCGGCACCACGTTGGCCCAGTTGTTCGCGACCCACACATTGCCCGACTGGTCGATCTGGACGGCGGTCAGATGCTGCAGGCCGCCGTTGGTGAAGCCGGTGAGCGGTGGCGAGAGCACGTCGCCGGTCCGCGACCCCGGCGGGCAGCTCGCCACCCTCCGGCCGCAGAGCTGGGTGAGCGTCCGGCCCGGGAAGCTGGCCACCCACACGTTGTCGTCGCCGTCGATCGCGACGCCCCACGGGCCGAACATGCCCGGCGCCCGGAACCGCGCCTTCAGGCGTCCGGAGGGGCCGATGCGGTTGATCGTCTGGTCCACGAGGCTCGCCACCCACAGGTCGCCGCCGGAGTCGATCGCGATGCCCTGCGGGGAGCGCATCCGGTCGATGACGAATGGGCCGGTGGGCTGCCCGTCGGGGCTGATGCGCGTGAGGGAGCCCTTCACGTCGGCGTCGATCGCGCCGTTGCCCACCCACACGTTGCCCCGGCCGTCGACCTCGACCGCGAACGGCTTGAACAGGCCGCCGCCGGTGATGACCCGCGCCTGGCGCGGGTCGCCGCCGGGATACATGGTCACGGTGCCGCCGACGTGGTTCGCGATCCAGACGTTGCCGCGCTGGTCGACGGCGATGCCCTGCGGCGCCTGGAGGGCCCCGGCCGTGATCCCGGTCGCGCCGGACAGCGGGACGCCGTCGGCCGTGAACAGCGACGCGGCGTTCCCCCCCGTGAAGTCCGGGCTGGTGAACGGCGTCGGGTCGGCGCCGGTGAAGTTGCCGAGCCACACCCGGTCCTGATGGTCGATCGCGATGCCCCACCAGTTGCCCATGACCCCGCCGCCGCCGACGGCGCCGCCCAGGCGCGGGGCGCCGGTGGGGTCGAGCGCGACGGTGTAGAGGCCCGGCCCCGTCCCCGGCGGCTGGAAGTTGTTGGTCACCCAGACGTTCCCCCGGGAGTCGAACGCCATCCGGCCCGGCCCGTCGAACCCGCCGGCGGTGTGCTTGAGGGACAGCACCCACGACGACGGCGCGCGCGCCAGCACCGGCCGGTAGCGGGCGGCCTTGCGCAGGCGGTAGATCGCGCGGACGTCGTCGGCGGGGTTCAGCGGGTTGGGGTGGGCGGCGGCGAGCGTGTCGCGCGGCGCCGGGCCGCGCGGCGGCGCCGCCGCGCGGAACAGGGCGCGGCAGCTGCGGGCCGTCCCGCGCGTGCACCCGCCCAGGACGGCAGCGAGCGTGCGCAGGGCCGGGAGCGTCCGGGTGGCCGTGCCGTTGGGGGCGCTCGCGAGGACGGCGCCGATGCGGCCGGTGGCGGGGTCGACGAGGCTCCGGGCGGTCGCGGCGGCGTTGCGCATGCCGACGGCTGCCCCGGTGACGCGGGTCCCGTGCAGGAACCGTGCCATGGCGTACGCCGACGCCACGGTGGTCAGCTCGTTCAGCGTCAGGCGCGCCGGGGGTCCGGTGCGGGGGTCCGCGACGACCATGAAGCGCAGCGCGCGGGGGGGCGCGGTGTCGCCGCCCCCGGCGACCGCGTACACCACCGCGGCGCCCGTGGGAGCGGTGTACGTGATCGCGAAGCGGCCGTCGCCGCCGGTCGTCGCCGATCCCAGCAGGCGCGGCGCCGCGCCTCCTCGCCCGGCGTGGAGCGTCACCTCCGCGGAGGCCACCGGCGCGCCGGCGGCGATCACCGACCCCGACACCTCGGCGCCGTGGGCGGCCCCGGCGACGGCGGCCACAACCGCCAGGCACCCCGCAGACGCCAGCATCCCGAGCCGGGCCCGGCCCCGAGATCCCATCCGACCCCCCCTGTCCCCGGACGTCGCGGGCGACGGTATGGCAGCCGCGCGCCGGCGCGCAAGCGGGCCGCCCGCGCGTCCCGCGGGACCCCGCCGGGCGCGGCGGCTCAGATCCGGCCGGGCTGCGCCTTGCGCGGGACGACGGAGTTGGCGAGCGTCGCCTCGGTGAACGCCCCCGTGGCCCCCTGGCCGGTGGCGTAGCGGTAGAGGGCCACCGCGAAGATCTGGGTGAGGGCGGTGCTGAGGATGCCGGCGATCACGACGATGATCACCGCCAGGCCCACGAAGATCCCGATCGCGACGGTCCCGCCGATCAGCACGCCGATCGCCACGAGCAGCGCCGCCGGGATGATCGAGGCAAGCGCGATCACCGCGCCGATGGACACCTGGCCGGTCACCTGCTCACCCCAGCGCTCGCGGAAGATACCGGCCGACCGCTTGAGCGTGTCGATCGGCCCCAGGCCCTCCAGGGCGATCACCGGGATCGCGAGGAACGTCACCAGGTTCCAGGCGATGGCGATGCCGCCCAGCAGCAGGTCGCCGAGCGGCCCGGTGCGCTCCTGCAGCGCGCGGATCACGACGTTGACGCTGGCGACCATCGCCGCCCACCCGGAGATGGCGGGCAGGCGCGTCCTCGCGACCGCGACCCCGCTCGCGACGGTGGCGTCGTGCCCGTCGAGCACCTGGGCGGCGGCGGCGGCCAGCGCGACGTTGAAGAACACCGCCGCGAACGTGACGAGGTAGATGGCGATGGCGGCGAAGATCACGCCCGGCACGCCCATGTCGCCGTCGAAGAACAACACCGAGGGGATGCCGAACGCGGCGGCGGCGAGGAGGGCCGCGACGGCGGCGAGCACGGGGAAGGCCGCGAGCGACCGGTCGGAGCGGAGCACCGACCAGCTGATCCGCGTCAGTGCCCAGCCCTGACGGATGCGATTCATGACCGGCATCGTCGCTCATCGGGCCTCCCGGGGAAAGCGCAACCTCCCGGAGCGGCCGTCGGTTGCTCAGTCCGGCAGCTTGGGAGAGACCTCGTCCACCCAGCGCAGATACTCGTACCGTCCCTGGCCGCGGTTGGCGAAGATGGAGATGGCGAAGTCCTTCCGCTCCCCGCCCGGCACGCGCACCCAGGCGATCCCCGCGTCCGAGTCGACGCCGTAGGGCGTCCAGTGGGGCACACCGCCGGCGTCGTTCCAGCGGATCATCGAGCGCGCCTCGCTCCGGCTCGGGCCGAGGGTCGCGAACAGGTTCTCGAGGTCGTCGAACGACGGGGTGCGGTGCCCGAGGTCGGTCTTGACGCCCAGCCCCGGGTGGTAGTGCTTGACCTGCTCGAGGTGCTCGGCGATCGGCACGTCGACGGAGTTCTCGTCACCGAAGCAGAGCCGGGCCGTGCCGTCGCGGCGGTCGAGCACCACGGCCGCCTCGTACTGCGGGTTGGCCTTGATCTCCGCCGCGAACGCCTTGCCGGCGGAGCGCTGGTCGGGGAACGTCTGCCGCGGGCGTGCGCGGTTCATGGCGCCCGGGATCTGGATGTCGGGGCGGGTGTTCGGCGGCTGGTCCCCGCGCTCGACCGGCGAGCCGTCCGGGCGCTTCGTGCTGGGGTCCCCCTCGGGGATCACCGTCGCGGGGCCGCCGTCCTCCACGCCGGCCGCCTCCAGCGAGCCGCCGGTGCGGTCGCGCATCGCACGGCGGATCCTCGCCCGCGCCGCGCCGGCCTTCTCGCCCGTCGCGGGGGTGAGGCTGATCTCGAGCGGCTGGCCGGGCGTCTCGCCCTTCGCCAGCTTCCACTGGACCCCCTCGCGGGCGAGGTCCTCCTCCGCGGCGATGCAGACCTCGGCGGCCAGCTTGCGGCGGCCGTTCATGATCGCGGTGGTGTACGCGGCCTCGTGCTCGCCCATCTGGGCGGTGAGGTTCGCGTAGTGGCGCCACGGCGCCTGGCCCGTGCGGAGGAGGTCGGCGGCGGCCTTCTCGGCCCTGGCCGGGTCGATGGACGCAGGGGCCGGGACCTCGACGGCCCCGCCGGCCCCCGGGGTGCCGCCGAACAGCTGGCCCTTGAGGGCGGCGATCCCGGCGTGCATCAGCCCCGCGGTCACCGCACCGGCCGCCGCGCCGACCACCGCGTCCTTCATGGACTGGCCGAAGCCCTTGATGATGCCGTCGCGCCAGGTCTCGCTCTTGGCGGCGGTCTCGAAGGCGGCGGTCGCGCCACCCCCGATCGCGCCCTCGGTCATGGACTTCACCGCGCCCATGCCCACGGTCTCGAAGTGCGACGCGGCCGCAGCCCTGGCCGCCCCGGAGGCCGCCCCCCGGTAGGCCGTGCTGAGCGCCGAGAGCGCTGCGGGCGTGGCCATCACCGCGGTCGCGCCCTGCGCCGCGCCGCCCGCGAAGACCGCTGCGCCCTCGGCGCTCGCCATGGTGAAACGGTCGCCCTTCACGGCCTTGTTGATCGCGAGGTTGGCCAGGCCCTGCGCCATCGCCATCCGGGCCACCTGCCACGAGATCAGCTCGGCGGCCGCCACGCCACCGGCCCCGCCGGTCGCGACCGTGATGATGACCCCGGCGGCGGCGGTGAGCGCCTGGACCGCGAGGGCCTGCATCTCGGCGCTGTACTGCTGGTAGATGCTGAGCGCGGCGTCGGTGCGGCCCAGCGCGGCCTCCATCCGCGCCTGCTCCTCCGGCGTCGGGTTCTTCGGGTCCTTCACGCCCTTCTGGGCGGCGTCGAGCTCGCGGAGCTCGTCGCCGAGGGCGGAGCCGGGCCCGGCGGCGCGGGTGTCGATGCCCTCCCCGGAGACGCGCGACTCGAGCCACTTCCTGCGCTCGAAGGGGTCTGCCGGCGCGAGCAGGTCCTCGACGCCGTCGCCGCCCTTCATGCCGCGCAGGCGCTTCACCAGGTCGCCGTCGCCCCGGATGACGGCCTTGTCGGCGTCGGACGCGGTCATCAGGAGCCGCCGGGCCCCCTCGGCGGTGTCGAGGTCGGCGGCGATCGCGAGCTTCTTCGCGACCGTCCCGCGGACCATGACCTCGCCGCGCTCGATCGGCTTCGTGCTGCTCGTGCCGGAGGTGAACCGCTGGCGGAACGCAGCGTCGTCGAACACCTCCGCGAACGCGGCGGCCACGCGGCCGTCCTCCAGCACGAGCCGGATCACGCCCTCGTGGTCGGAGACGACGACGCCGCGCGCGTTCACCAGGACGTCGATGCCGAGCTTCTCCCCGTCCTTCGGCGCGCCGGCCTGGAGGAGCGCCTCCATGCGGCCCCGGTCGGCCTGGGTGGTGGTCAGCTCGCTGGTGATCAGGTCGTAGAGGCCGTCCCTCTCCTTGCTCTCCCACTCCGCCCGGAGCGTCTTCAGCTCGTCCGGGGTGGCGTCCTGGAGGGCGCTCCAGACCTCCTTCCAGTCCGTCCCGAGCCCCTCGACGGCGATCCGGATCCGCTCCTTGGCCCCCCACTTCCCCATCAGGAGGAGCCTGGCCCGGTTCGCCACGTCCGTGCCCTTGCCGAGGCGGTAGTCGAGGTCGTCGGAGAGCTTGGTCTTGTAGGAGGCCTCGTACTCGGCCTCCACGGTCTTGATCCCCGTGGTGCCGGCCGTCTTCGCCACCTCGTGGATGGCGGTGTCGACCGTCCCCTCGGTGCTGACCGTCGCCTTGAGCGCGGCCCGCAGGGTGTCGGCGCCCCGCATGCGGCCGTAGGTGAGCAGGGCCATGCCCTTCACCCAGTCGCTCCCCGACAGCTCGCCGGAGTTGAAGACCCCGCTGTCGGTGCCGAGGACCCCGGCGATGCGGTCGGGCCTGCCGTCCAGGAGGGTCCCGTCCGTCGGGAACTCCGTGCCGTAGTCCGCCGCGAAGTCCCGCGAGACCCCGCCCCCGGATGCGGCGGCCTGCGGCAGCAGCCGGAACAGGGTCTCATTGTCGGTGCCCGTCTCGACGACCGCGATGTAGATCTTGTCGGCGGTCCGGAGGGTCCCGCGCCGCAGGTATGCCCGCATCCGGGCGGCGTCCGGCGCGAACCCCATCCCGCGCGTGATGTCGTCGTCGAGCTCGACGCCGACGGCCTTGGGGTACTCGGCCTTGAGCGCGTCGTAGCGGCCGCTGAGCGTCATGGCGTGCCGCAGCGCCGCCTCGCGGTCGCTGGCGAACAGCTTCGTGTGGAGCTCCTTGGCGGCCTCGGCGTCGCCGCCCGGGGCGGTGCCGGGCGCCGTGCCGGGCGCGGTGGACGGCGGGGCCGGCGGCGCCGGCGGGGTCGTCGTCCCCTGGCGGGCGAGCACCCAGCGGGCCACCAGGCGGTTGCCGCCCTCCGTCGACGGCAGCGCGGCCGCGACCGCCGCCTCGGCAGGCGCGGGCGTCGCCGCCGTGGTCGGCGCCGGGCCCTCCGGGACGACTTCCCGCGCTGCCCCCGACACCCGCCGACCGTAGTCGAGGCCGCCGATCGGTGTCGAGTCGTGTGAGGGACGGCCCTCCGCCCTCCCCTCGACGCCGCCCGCTGACGTAGTGTCGGGATGTTGTCCTCCTCCAGCCCCGTCCGACCCATGATCCTCGCCGTGGACGACGACCCGGCGGTGGGTCGCTCCATCGAGCGCGACCTGCGCCGGCGGTACGGGTCGCGGTACCGGGTGCTGCTGGCCGGCTCCGGCGCGGACGGCCTGGACCTGGTGGAGCAGATCGTCCGCCGCGGCGAGCCCGTGGCGCTGCTGGTGGCCGACCAGCGGATGCCGGGGATGAGCGGCGTGGAGTTCCTGGCACGGGCGATCCGGATCGCCCCGCACGCCAAGCGGGCGCTGCTGACGGCGTACGCCGACACCGAGGCCGCGATCACCGCCATCAACGACGTGCGCCTGGACCACTACCTCATGAAGCCGTGGAGCCCGCCCGAGGAGCGGCTCTACCCCGTGCTGGACGACCTGCTGGAGGACTGGGAGGCGGAGGCGGCGTCCCGCGTCGCGGAGCCGGGGCTGCGGCTGGTGGCCCACCGCTTCTCGGCCGAGGCCCACGCCACCCGCGACTTCCTGGCGCGCAACGGCGTGCCCTACCGCTGGGTGGACGTCGCGGAGCCCGAGGCGGCCACCCTGCTCGCCGCCGTCCACGGCGACGACCGGCTGCTGCCCCTGCTGGTGTTCGAGGACGGCGAGGCGCTGGTGCGCCCCACCCAGGCGGAGCTGGCCGCGCGCATCGGGCTGCACACCGAGGCCGACCTCCCCTTCTACGACCTCGTGATCCTCGGCGGCGGGCCCGCCGGGCTGGCCGCCGCGGTGTACGGCGCGTCCGAGGGCCTGCGCACGCTGCTGGTGGAGCGCCACGCCACCGGCGGCCAGGCGGGCCAGAGCTCGCGGATCGAGAACTACCTCGGCTTCCCGTCGGGCCTGTCGGGGGCCGACCTGGCGCGCCGCGCGACCGCCCAGGCCCGCCGCCTCGGCGCCGAGATGCTCACCGCCCGTGAGGTGCTCGGCATCCGCGAGAACGGGCCGGCGCGGGTGGTGACGCTCGACGGCGGCGCCGAGATCGGGGCGCACAGCGTGCTGGTGGCCACCGGGGTCCACTACGCGCGGCTCGAGGCCCCCGGCGTGGAGGAGCTGACGGGGACCGGCGTGTACTACGGCGCGTCCCCGGCGGAGGCGGCCGGGGTGGAGGGCGAGGACGTGGTGGTCGTGGGCGCCGCCAACTCGGCGGGGCAGGCGGCGATCGACCTCGCGAGCCGCGCCCGGCGCGTCGTCGTCCTCTGCCGCGGCGGCAGCCTCGCCCGGAGCATGTCGCACTACCTGGTGGAGCGGATCGAGTCGCTCCCCAACGTCGAGGTGCGCGTCGACACCACGGTCGCCGCGGCGACGGGCGACGGGCGGCTCCAGGAGCTGACCGTCGAGACGCACGGCGAGCGGACGACCCTGGCGGTGAGCGCGGCGTTCGTGTTCATCGGCGCCCGTCCGCAGACCGACTGGCTCGACGGGACGCTGGCGCGTGACGCCCAGGGCTTCATCCTGTCGGGCCCGGCGCTGCGGCTGCTGGAGGGGCGGATGCGGTGGACGCTCGACCGCGACCCCTTCCCGCTGGAGACGAGCCTGCCCGGCGTGTTCGTGGCGGGGGACGTGCGCGACCAGTCGATCAAGCGGGTGGCGTCGGCGGTGGGGGAGGGCTCCATGGCGGTGCAGCTGGTCCATCACTACCTGGGCGGCCTGGCGCCCGTGAGCCGGTGACCCCGGAGCGCCTGCGGGAGGTGCCGATCCTGGCCGGGCTCGGCGACGCCGAGCTGCAGCGGGTGGCCGAGATCGGGCACGAGCGCCGGCTGGCGCCGGGCGACCTGCTGTTCCGGGAGGGCGACCGGGCCACCGCCTTCCACATCGTGCTGGAGGGTGCCCTGGAGACCACCCGGTCGGTCGCCGGCGAGCAGGTGCTGCTGCTCACCCACCGGCCGGGCGGATACCTGGGCGCGATGGCGCTGCTCACCGACACCCCTTACCGGGGGAGCACCACGGCCACGGCCGACACGCTGGTGTTCGAGCTGGACGGCGACGAGCTGCGCGGCCTGGCGTTCACGCACCCGCCGCTGGTCCGCGCCTTCCTCGCGGCGATCGAGTCGGTGAGCGGGGCGGTGAAGGGACTGGAGCGGGACCACGAGAAGCTGATCGCGGTGGGGCAGCTCGCCGCGGGCCTCGCGCACGAGCTCAACAACCCGGCCGCCGCCGCCGCCCGCGAGGTCGCGACGTTGCGCGAGTACGAGCGCACCCGGCAGGCGGCGTTCGGCGAGATCGCGGCGGCCGGCGCGGCGGCGGCGCGGCCGAGGGCCCGCGCCTCCCTGGGCGGGACCGCCACCGCCGACGACCTCGGGGGCGGGCCGCTCGACCCCATCGCGCGCAGCGACCGCGAGGCGGACCTGGCCGGCGCGCTCGAGGCGCGCGGCGTCGACGACCCCTACGACCTCGCGGCGGCGCTCACCGAGGCGCGCCTGGATGCGTCATGGGTGGACCGCGTGTGCCGGGACGTGGGCGAGGATGTCCTGCCGGCGGGGCTCCGCTTCGTGGCCTCGTGCGCGGGCACCCGGATCCTGCTGGCGGAGCTGGAGGAGGCGACCACCCGCATCTCGGACCTGGTGGGCGCGGTGCGCAGCTACTCCCACGTCGACCAGGCGCCGCGGACGATGGTCGACGTGCGGGTGGGGCTGGAGGACACGCTGTCCCTGCTCGGCCACGCGCTCCGCGAGAAGCGGATCGAGATCGTCCGCGACTTCGAGGACATCCCGCTGGTGGAGGCGTCCGGGCCGGAGCTCAACCAGGTGTGGACCAACCTGATCGACAACGCGGTCGACGCCCTCCCGCCGGGCGGCCGGCTCGCGCTCGCCACCCGGCGGATCGGGGACCGGCTGTGCGTGGAGGTCGCCGACAACGGCCCGGGGATCCCGGAGGAGGCGCAGTCCCGCGTGTTCGACGCGTTCTTCACCACCAAGCCGGTCGGCGAGGGCACCGGCCTGGGCCTCGACATCGCCCGCCGGCTGGTGCTGCGCCACCACGGCGAGATGCGGCTCCACTCGGAGCCGGGCTCCACCCGCTTCCAGGTGATGCTGCCGCTGACCTAGGCGCCGTCCTGCTGGAGCGCCTCGATCACGTCCTTGGTGTGGGTGACGGGGATGCGGCTGCCCTCCAGCTCGATGCGGCTGCCGGACTCGCTGTCGATGAGCTCCAGGATGCGGACGTTCACGCGCTGGTGCACCTTCACCTCGAGCTGCGACCGTGGCACCCGGAACACGAGCGGGCCCGCCTCCTTGCGGCGCTTGGCCTCGCCGAACCCGCAGACGTGCGTGGGCGTGACGCCGACCATCATCCAGGTCGGGAGGCCGGTCGTGGCGTCGTGGATCCGGCCGCCGGCGATCGCGCCCCCGACGGTGGCGATCGAGTCGCCCAGGTTGCCGAACCCCGAGCCGAGCTCGTCGCCGATGAACCCGCCGGCGAACATGGCGCCGGTGTGGCCGCGGGGCTGGAATTCGCCGGCCGCCTCGACCTCCTCCTGGACGCCGAGCAGCACCAGCGCGTTCTCGATCGCCTGGACCATCGCCTCTTCCGACATGCGGGCTCCCCTCGTCGTGGCCGAATGCGCATCTGAAACCAGCAGCCCGCGACGGCGCAACCACCACCGGCGACGGCCCGTGCCCCCGGGCACGTTTTCGGCGGTTGCCGCGCACCGGTACGGCGACCACCGGATCCCGCCGATTGCGTCGGTGATCGGCCGCACGCCGGCTGCGGAGCGCCACCGGTCCGGCATCGTCGCCCACCCGGATGCCGCCGCGGCCGCGGCCCGCGACGGTCGTGGTGCCACACCCAGCGTATGAGGAGGGCCGTCATGGCTGCCGACATCGTCGACCTCACCGGGAGGACCGCGGTCGTGACCGGGGCATCGTCCGGCATCGGCGTGCACCTCGCCCGCGGCCTGGCGGCCCATGGCGCCAACGTGGTCGTCGCCGCCCGGCGCCTGGAGCGGCTGGAGGCGCTCGCGGCCGAGCTCGGCGAATCCGGGACGCAGGCGCTCGCGGTGCGCTGCGACGTGACGGACCACGAGCAGGTCGAGGGCCTCCTCGACGCCGCGTGCGAGCGGTTCGGCCGCGTGGACGTCATGGTTAACGACGCCGGCACCGCCGGGGATGGCGGGCCCGTCCCCGAGAAGACCCCGCCCGAGCTGTTCGAGCAGACGGTCCGGGTCAACCTCTTCGGCGTGTTCTTCGGCTGCCAGGCGGCGGGCCGGCGGATGCTCGCCGACGGGCGGGGCGGCTCGATCGTGAACCTCGCGTCGTTCCTCGGCCTCGCCGGGCAGCAGGACTACCCGCCGGCGTACCAGGCGTCGAAGGCGGCCGTCGTCAACCTCACCCGGGCGCTCGCCGTCTCATGGGCCGACCGGGGCGTCCGGGTGAACGCCATCGCCCCCGGCTGGTTCCCCACGGAGATGACCGAGGGCTTCTTCAGCATGCCGCGATTCATGGAGTCGGTGCTCCAGATGGAGCCGATGGGTCGCATCGGCCGGCCCGAGGAGCTCGTCGCGCCGCTGCTGTTCCTCGCGTCGGACGCGTCGAGCTACGTGACCGGCCACACCCTGGCCGTCGACGGCGGGATGACCGCCTCGACGGGTGCGGCCCGGCACACGGCCGCGTACCTGGACGAGTTCGCCGCCGTCGTCCCGGCGGGGCTGGGGGAGCGCGTCGGCACGGCTCCCCGGTGAGGCGGGGCCGAGCGGGGTCCCCGCCCTACGCGGCGGGGTGCCCCGCGGGGCTCTCGTAGTCGACGGCGGCGTGCTTGGTGGACACCAGGCGGCCCTGCGAGAGGGACATCACGAGCACCGCGATCAGCTCGTGCATGATGATCGTGTGGCGGTTGCCGGACTCCTGCATCTCCGTGCGGAGCCGGTCGCGGACCTCGGGAACGCCGGTGGTGTCGATGATGATGTCGACGCCGTCGCCGAGTGCGGCGACATCCATGGCGTCATCGAACGTGGGACGGCCGTGCGCGCGGGCGAGCGCCACGCCGGGCGCGTCCGGGTCGAGGTCGGCCACGCCGACCACCTCGACGAACGCGGCGGACAGGAGCTGGCGGAGGAGGGGGGTGCCGGTCTCGCCGGCACCGACGACGCCGATGCGGATCGTGTTCACGGGATTCCTCGCTCGTGGGCGCCCTGGCGGGCCCGGGGCGCGCGGTCACCCGCCGTATCGGCCGTCAGCTGGAAAGCTTGACCTCCTGTGCCGCGGGGACACGCTCCGGCCCGACGGTCGACATCGAGGGCGAGGGGCGCTCCCGCGACATCGCCCCTGGTGAGCGCCCCTCAGTGGGTCGGCGCGCCTCGGCTGGCGCGGCGGTACGCGGCGGGGGTGAGCGCGTACGCGCGCCGGAAGTGGCGGCGGTAGCCGGAGACGTTCGGGAGTCCGACGCGCCACGCCACCGTCTCCACCGGGTCGTCGGTGCGCTCCAGCAACGTCCGGCTGGCGTCGAGCCGCTCCCGCAGGAGCCACTCCCCGGGGCTCGAGCCGGTCGCGTCAACGAACCGCCGGCTGAGCTGGCGCGACGAGAGATGGACCTCGGCCGCGATGCGCTCGAGCGTCAGCCGCTGCCCCAGGTGCCGCCGGGCGTAGCCGATCGCCTCCTCCACCAGCGGGTCGCCGATCGCGCCCGGCACGGGCCGCTCGATGTACTGGGCCTGGCCGCCCTCCCGGTGCGCGGCCACCACCATCCGCCGCGCCAGCCGGTTCGCGATGTCGGTGCCGTGGTCGGACCGCACGATGTGGAGGCACAGGTCGATGCCGGCGGCCGTTCCGGCCGACGTCAGCACGCGCCCGTCGTCCACGTAGAGCACGTCGGGCGTCACGCGCACGTCCGGGTGGCGGTGGGCGAGCAGCGCGGCGTGGCGCCAGTGGGTTGTGGCGCTGCGGCCGTCCAGGAGCCCGGCGGCCGCCAGGGTGAACGCGCCGGTGCACAGCGACACCAGCCGGGCGCCGCGGCGGTGGGCATCGCGCAGCGCATCCAGGACGGCCTCGGGCGGCGTGCGGGTCACGTCCGGCGTGCCGGGCACGATCACGGTGTCGGCACGGGCGATCCGGTCGAGCCCGCCTGAGGGGATGAGCTCGAACGCGCCGAGGGTGCGCAACGGGCCGGCCGACGCAGAGCACGTCTCGAAGGCGTACCACCAGGGCGCCCCGAGATCCGGCCGCTCCAGGCCGAACACCTCGGCGGCGATCGCGAACTCGAACGGCGACAGCCCGTCGTAGACGAGGGTCGCCACGCGGTGCGGGCCGTCGGTTGGGTTCGCGGGAGTCACGTCCGGATCATATCGCTACGTGACGATCACGCCACTGGCCGGCGCCGACCCCCCCGCACGACCATCGATCCACACGAACGACGACCGGTGGTGATCGATGCTCGAGCTCCGACCCAACTGCGAGCTGTGCGACACGGACCTCCCGCCCCAGAGCGCGGCGGCCCGGATCTGCACCTACGAGTGCACCTTCTGCGCCCGGTGCGTCGAGCACCACCTCGGCGACGTGTGCCCCAACTGCGGCGGGGGCTTCCAGCCCCGGCCGATCCGGCCGCGGGGCGAGTGGCGGCCCGGCCACGGGCTCGCGCACGACCCCCCCGGCACCGAGCGGCGCCGCAGCCGGCGTACGCGCGACCAGATCGCGGCGCTCACCGAGTGCCTGCGATCGATCCCCCCGGGCGAGCGCTGACCCGCGCCGCTCCGGGATGCCCGCCCAGGACGTGCTGCCGGTCGTGGAGACCCTGGTCATCCGGCCCGACCCAGTCGCGGTCGCGGCATAGGCGGATGGGGCGCGGCCCGGGCCGCGCCCCGCCGTCACCCGTCGGCCAGGAGCATCCGCGACCCGCGCTCGGCGATCATCATCACGGGCGCGTGGGTGTTGCCGGAGGTGATCGACGGCATCACCGACGCGTCGATGACGCGGAGCCCCTCGACGCCGCGCACGCGCAGGCGGGGGTCGACCACCGCCTCGTCGTCCGCGCCCATGCGGCACGTGCCGCACGGGTGGTAGAGCGTCTGGCCGGTCGCCCGCGCCCAGCCCAGCAGGGCGTCGTCGTCCTCCACCGCCGGCCCGGGGTTCATCTCCCGCGCCACCAGCCGGGCGAGCGACGGCCGGGCCACGAGCCGGCGCGCGCGCCGCATCCCGGCGACGACCTGCCGCCGGTCGTCGGCGTCGCTCAGGAACCGGGGGCGGATGGCGGGAGGCCGACCCGGGTCGGCCGCGACGCTGTGGATCGAGCCCGCCGACCGCGGCCGCTGCTGGATGATCCCGATCGTCATCCCCGGCTCACGGTCGAGCACCCTGCGGGCGGCGTTCTCGTAGCTGGCGTGCATGAACAGGAACTGGATGTCCGGGCGGTCGCCGTCGGCGCCGGTCGCCACGAAGCCGTGGCAGAGCGCCGGCCCGAGGGTGAGGATCCCGGTGCGGCGGACGAGGTACCGGCCGGCGGCGGCGGCGAGCCGCCACCCCCGCGTCGACTCGTTGAGGCTCCCGATTCCCTGGAGCCGCCAGTTCATGCGCAGCGCGTAGTGGTCCATGTAGTTCTCGCCGACGCCGGGCGCCTCGCGGCGCACGGGGACGCCGATCGCGCGGAGCACCTCGGGGCGGCCGATCCCGGAGAGCTCCAGCAGCTGCGGCGAGCGGATCGCGCCGGCCGCCAGGATCACCCCCCGGCGGGCACGGAGCCGGTGCACCGACCGCCCGCGCCACACCGTCGCCCCGGTGCAGCGGTCGCCGTCGAAGATCAGGCGCAGCGCGAGCGTGCCGGTCATGACGGTGAGGTTGGGCCGCCGCCGGGCGGGGGCGAGCCAGGCGTCGTACGGGCTCCACCGCCGCCCGTGGAACTGGTTGACCTGGTAGTAGCCGAACCCCGCCTGGTCCAGGTTGTAGTCGTCGACGATGCGGGCGCCGTCCTCGACGGCGGCGCGCAGGAACGCGTCGGCGACCGGGAACCGCTCCCGCACCTGCGTGACGTGCAGCGGCCCCCCGCGGCCCCTGCCCGCGTGGCCTCCCGCGACGTCCTCGATGCTGCGGAAGCACGGCTCCACGTCCGCCCACGACCAGCCCGTCGCCCCGGCCACCGCCCAGCCGTCGTAGTCGGCCCGCTGCCCCCGCACGTACACCATGCCGTTGATGAGGCCCGACCCGCCGAGTCCCCGCCCGCTGGGGACCGGGATCGCGCGACCGCCGGTCTCCGGGTCGGGGGTCGATTCGTACGCCCAGTTGTAGCGGCGGCTGCGCAGCAGGTGGCCGAACCCCGCGGGGATGCGGATGAACGGGCTGCGCGGCTCGCCTCCCGCCTCGACGAGCAGCACCCGGTGGCGGCCGGAGCCGGTGAGGCGGTTCGCCAGGACGCACCCCGCCGTGCCGCCCCCCAGGATCACGTAGTCCGCGTCGTCCACCGTGATCCACGCTAGTCCCGGTCGGCGTCGTCCAAATCCGCAATTCGCCGAAAGGCGCGTCGTAGGCTGCACCCATGGATCCGCTGACCCGCCGCATGGCGTGGACCGCGGGGGGCGCCGCCCTGGTGACCGGGGCCCTCGTCGCCCTGGCGGCTGCGGTCTTCGCCACCGTCGTGGGGCACCCCCCGTCCGTCGGCGGGCTGGTCGCCCTGGTGGCCGCGTCCGGGGTGCTCTTCGCCATCGTCGCCGTGGTGCTGGTCACGCGGGTGGGCCGCGTGCGCCGGGCCCTCGGCCTCGACCCGGTCCGGCCCCGCCTGCCCTGACGCGATCCCCCGTGGCCGGGCCGCGCCGCGGGGAGGTTTACCCGCGCCGCCGGGCCGTCCTAGACTCGCGGTCACGCCGGGGGCGACCGGTCCCGCGCCGATCCGGGAGATCGCGGTGATGAGGCCTCGAGGACGCGCCGTCCATTCGCGCCGCATCGCGGTCGCCGCCGCCGCGGCGCTCGCGGCCGCCGCCGCGGCGACCGCCGTGGCCGTCGTGCCGAGCGATCCGATCGACCGCATCGTCGGGACGGGGACCAGCGGTGGCGCGGGCGACGGCGGGCCGGCGATCTCGGCCGAGCTCGGCGCGCCGCAGGGGATCGCGGCCGACGCGGCCGGCCGCATCGTCATCGCGGACGGCGGCAACGGGCGCATCCGGGTCGTGGACCCCGACGGCCGCATCCGCTCGACGGGGGGCAGCTTCGGCGAGCCGTCCGACGTGGCCGTCGACGCGGCGGGCAACATCTACGTGGCCGGCGCGAGCGACGCCGCAGTGTTCCGCATCACGCCGGACGGCGTGCGCTCCACGTTCGCCGGCACGGGGGTGGCGGGCCCGAGCGGCGACGGGCTCGCCGCGAACGCCTCGCAACTCGACGACCCGCGGGGGGTCGCGGTCGACGGGGCGGGCAACGTCTACATCGCGGAGACGGGGAGAGACCGGGTCCGGCGGGTCGGTCCCGACGGGATCCTCCGGACGGCGGCGGGCGGCTTCTCCGGCGGCTTCGCCGGCGACGGCGGACTGGCGACCTCGGCGCAGCTGTCCGGACCCCGCGACGTCGCCGTCGGTCCGGACGGGGCCCTCGTGATCGCCGATTCCGGCAACAACCGCGTCCGGGTCGTGGATGCGAACGGCGTCATCCGCACCGTCGCCGGCACCGGTGCGGCGACCGGGGCCGTCTGTCCCGTCGGCCCGGCCCCGGCCCCCCTCAACCCGCTCGACTTCCCCGCCCGCGTGGCCGTCGATGCCGGCGGCAACGTCTACGTGGGCAGCCAGGGGTGCGTCACGAAGGTCGCGGGCGGCCAGATCCGCCGCATCGCCGGCGACGGCAGCACCACCACCGACGGGGGCGACGGCGGGCCCGCCTCCGCGGCGCTGATCGCCCCGAGCGGGCTCGCCGTCGACCCGGGGGGCTCGCTGCTCATCGCGGACGGACTGGCCGCGAAGGTCCGGAGGGTGACGAACGCGCCCCCCGTCCCCGCGTTCGCCGCCGCGACGCCCGCGCTCCTGACGGTGGAGGTCGACGCGGGCGCGTCGTCGTCGGGCCAGGCCGGCGAGGCGCTGGTGGCCCACACGTGGTCGTTCGGCGACGGCACGACCGCCCAGGGGGTCACCAGCCGCCACGTCTACGGCGCCGCGGGCACCTACGCCGTCACGCTCACGGTGCGCGACGACAGCGGGGCGATCGCGACGACGTCGCGTGCGGTGACCGTCGCGGGGCCGCCCCCGCCCCCGCGCGTGCGGGTGACGACGACGCGGATCGTCGGGTCGTACCGCGGCGGCCGCCTCAGGGCGTCGCTCGCCATCAGCGGCGTCGCGACCGGCCCGGGGGCGGTCACCGTCTCGCTGGTCCGCCGGTCCGGCCCGGCGGCGGTCGGCATGCTCCGCTCGGCCGCCCTGCGGCTGGAGCTCGCGAAGGCCGGCGCGGTGACACGGCGGCTGACCCTGCCGCGAACGCTCGCGCCGGGCGCCTACGCGATCTCGGTCGGCGGCGACGCCGTCGCGGGGCGGCCGGGCACGGTCACCATCGCCGCGCCGCCCCAGGGCATCCTCCGCCGCGCGTTCATCTCGTCCCGGCGGAACGGCACCGCGGCGGCGGTCTTCCCGCGCGCCACGCGGCAGCTCTACTGCACCTTCGACCTCGCGGTGCTGCCGGCCCGGGGGCCGGCCCGCGCCCTGACGACCTCGTGGCGCGTGCCGGGCGGGACGCTCGAGCGGGTGGGCAAGCCGCGCACGCGACGCGTGTCCGGGGTGGTCGTGCGCTCGGGCGCGGCCTTCCCCCCGGGCCGCTACGCCTGCACGCTGCGCTCGGGGAGCATCGTCGTGGCGACCGTGGGGGCGCGCATCCGCTGACCGCCGGCGCCCTCAGCGCCGCCGACGCCGCGAGGGGGTGCGCGCGATCTGCGCGGGAACCAGCGGCCACACGGCCGCCTCGCGCGCCACGGGCCCCGGCGCGAGGGGGCCCCGCACGGATGCCACGCGCACGTCCACGCCGCTGCCGCGCAGGTACCAGCGGAACAGGAGGGCCGCGCGCGGCGCGTGCCATCGCGACGTGACCACCAGCACCTCGGCGGCGTCCAGATCCCGCGCCAGCCGAGCGGCGTGCACCGCGTTCTCGGCCGTGTGGCGGGCGCCGTCGTCCAGCAGGATGCGGGCCGCCGGGCCCCGCCACGCGCGGCGCATCAGCTCGGCCTCGGAGTGGGCCGCCGGCGTGCGCGCCCAGCCCGACAGCACCACCACGTCGTCGGCCGTCGCGAGCTCGCCGGCCCGCCGCACGCGCGCGGCGCACACCGGGTGCAGGTCGCCGCCGCGGCGCACGGAGAAGCCCAGCACGGCGACCACGCGGCCGGGGCTCATCCGCGCCGGTGCCGCAGCCACCCGAAGAAGATGAGCGTGCCGATCACCGTCACCACCAGCTTCCACGCGACGGCGCCGTGCAGGCGGGACTGCCCGCTGGCCCGCGGCCGCATCTCGACGGCCACCTCCTCCACGCGCAGGCCGGCGCGGTGCAGGCGCAGCAGGGCCTCCACCTCGGGCGCGCCGCTGGTGTAGGGCTCGGCCATGAGCGGCATGGCGGCGGCGTTGACGGCCGCCATGCCGCTGGTGGCGTCCATGAACCGGCGGCCGAGC
>DAISWG010000044.1:0-7942 GCA_036826475.1 Miltoncostaeaceae bacterium
TGCTGCGGCGGTACGGCGTCGACGCGCGGCGCACGCCGGGGCGCGTGACACCGCTCGGCGCGCGCGGCGCCGTGTTCGTGAGCCTCCACCACGACTCCGACGGGGGCCGCGCCGGGGTGGGCGGGGCCCGGACCGGGGCGGGGGAGAACTGGTACCACGGCGAGGGGTTCGGCACGGCCAGCCCGGTGCCGTACCCGGACAGCGCGCCCCACCGTGCCGCCACGACCGTCCCCCCGGTGGTCGAGCGGCGCTCCCGCGACCTGGCCGACCGGATCGCCACCCGCCTGAAGGCGATCCACACCGCCGCGAACGGCGCGTACGGCCCGTTCGGCGGGGTGGAGTCGCGCGACGGCAACCCCCGCATGACGCGCTTCTACGGCTTCTACCGCACCAACGCGGGCGCACGGGTGCTGGTTGAGGCCGGCGACCCGGCCCGCGACGACGCCTTCCTGCGGAGGACCGACCTCATCGCCGCCACCGTCACCCGCGCGATCCTCGACCACCTCCGGAGCCGGTCGCTCCTGCCCCGCGCGTAGCGCCCCCGCCTCAGGCGGCGGCGGCGAGCATCCCGACGACCAGGGCGGCGCGGGCGGTCCACAGCCCGGTGCGGACCCAGTTGCCGCGGACGAGGCTGCGGTGGGCGGCCGGGTCCCAGCCCACGGCGAGCTCGCGGTGGCGGGGGACCTGCATCGCCCACGTCGTGGCCCACAGCCCGGCGACCAGGACGACGCCGGTCCAGGCCGCCGCGGGCGCGACGCCGTCGGGACGCCAGGCGAGCAGCGCGACGGCCGTCGCGGCCTCCACCGCCATCGGCGGGCCCACCACCCAGCCCGTCCGCCGCTGGTGCTCGGCGGCCAGGGCCGCGAAGCCCTCCTCGCCGGCGTGGGCGAGCAGGGGGTAGTGGACCACCTGCACGAACCAGATGACCCCCGTCATCGCGAGGGTCGCCGCGGCGTTCGCCAGGAGGAGGGTCAGCAGCCCCCGCTGAGGAGGGTGTTGCCGCTCACCGCGAAACAGGTGCTCGCGTCGGTCGGGACGCCCTGGCTCGAGGCGATCGTGGCCCCGCTCTCGTCGCTGCCGACCCGGACGATGTACCAGGATCCCGGCGCCAGGCCGGTCAGGGCGGAGGAGCGCCCGTCGGCGTAGCCGGAGCTGTAGCCGGCCTCCTTGCCCTGCTCGATGCCCGCCTTCTTGCCCGCCGCGACGCCGGCCTTCTTGCCCTCGGCGACGCCCTCCTTCCTGCCGGCCTTGAAGCCGATGGTGCGGCCCTTGGCGGTGCCGGCCTGGAGCCCCGCGGCCTCGCCGGCGGCGTAGCCCCGGGACTCGGCGCCCCCGGCGTCCGCGCTCGAGTGGCCGAGCGCCCAGCCGCCCCAGGCCGCGCCCGCCAGCACCAGCACCCCCGCCACCGCGGCGGCGATGGCGGCGTCGCGGCCCCAGGCGAACCGCCGGGTGCGCTGCCTCGCGTCGCCGAAGGCCTTCGTGAGCCGCTCGCCCGGCGACGTCGCCCCCGTCTCGCTGAACCGCTCCATCGCGGCGTCCCACGGGTCGCCGCCCGCGACGGGCGCGCCGACCACGGTCGGCCGCAGCTCGGCCGAGTCGAGGGCGTGCCGCAGGTCGCCGACGAAGCCGTTGGCGTTGGGGAAGCGGTCCGCCGGGTCCTTCGCCAGGCCCCGGGCGAGGGTCGCATCGACCGCGACGGGGAGCCCCGGGCGGATCTCCGACGCGTCGGGGACCGGCTCGCGGACGTGGGCGAGGAGCACGGCGCTCGCCTCGCGGCGCACGAAGGGGGCGCGGCCCGTGAGGGCTTCGAACGCGACGGCCGCCAGGCCGTACGTGTCGGACGCCGCGGTGGCCTGCTCGCCCTCCACCTGCTCCGGCGACACGTACTCGGCGGTCCCCAGCCAGTCGCCGCGGCGGGTGAGCCCCGGCATGTCGTCCAGGCGGACCAGCCCGAAGTCGCCGAGGTAGGCGGTGCCGTCCGGGTCGAGCAGGATGTTGGCCGGCTTCACGTCCCGGTGGATGGTCCCGCGGGCGTGGGCGAAGTCGAGGGCGGCGGCGATGTCCGAGAGCACCGCGAGCGCCTCGTCCGGGGGGAGTGGGCCGCCGCGCGCGATCCGCTCGGCCAGGCTGTCGCCCGGGATGAACCGCATCGCCATGTAGGCGCGCCCCTCCACGTCGCCGGCGTCGTACACCGGGACGATGCGGGGGTGCTCCAGGCGTCCCGCGGCGATCGCCTCGCGGCGGAAGCGCTCCAGCGCGCCGGCGCGGGTGAGGTACCCGTCGTCGAACACCTTCAGCGCCACCGGGCGGTCCAGGTCGAGCTGCGTGGCGCGGTACACCACGGCCTGCCCGCCGCGACCGATCTCGGCCTCGATCCGGTAGCGCCCGAAGTCCTCTCCGGGGACCAGCCTCAGTGCGTCGCCTCCTCGTGGGACCGCGTCACAGTAGACGGGTTCGCGCTCGGGTCCCCCGGTCCTTGGCACGCCGCGCCATGGCGGCGCCGGCCGGGGTCAGAACTCGACGACGACCGCGATGATCGTGAGGACCGCGAGCACCACGCCGAAGCCGCCGAGGAGGGTGGCGAACCGAAGGTCGAGCGGTGCGAACTCCCCGCGCATGACGGCCTGCTCGACGGCGCGGAAGCGCCGCACGCCGAAGGCGATGAACAGCACCGCGAGCACCGCGAAGCCGATGCCGAGGACCACGAAGGGCCAGCGCGAGCTGTCGGCCAGCTCGGGCAGCAGGGCGCCGACCCCCAGCGACACGGCGATGCCGGTGAGGCCGGCGCGCCACCACGCCAGGTAGGTGCGCTCGTTGGCGAGCCGCGTGCGGCGGATCGCGTCCTCGTCCTCGGTGGTCACCCTCCGGACGCTACCGGCCGAGCCGCGGCGCCGGGTGTGGCGACGGACCGGCCCGGCGTCCGGCGAGGCTGCCACGCTCCCGGGGTGGACGTCGCCCAGGAGATCCCCCCGGTCCCGCCGATCGCGGGGGAGGATCTGCCGCTGGCGGCGCTGGCCGACCTGGTGCGCGAGGTGGAGGCCGCCGAGGCGGCGGGCGCCGAGGACGCCGCGGCGCACGCGGTGGTGGAGGCGCGGCTGGGGGAGCTGCGCGCGGCGTGGCCGGACCTGGAGCCGGAGGAGCGGGGACTCCTGGGGCGCCTGGTCACCGGGGTCACCGCGCGGCGCCCACCGGAGGGCGAGGGGCGCGTGGGCGCCGCCGGCCCCGCGCTGCCCGAGGCGCTCGCCGCGCTGGGTGTGCGGAGGCTGCGGCCCGGCCAGGACCGCGCGATCGCGGCCGCGCTGGCGGGGCGCGACGCGATCGTGGTCATGGCCACCGGCTCCGGGAAGTCGCTCTGCTACCAGGCACCCGCCGCCGTGCTGCGCGGGCTCACGGTGGTGGTGTCGCCCCTCATCGCCCTGATGACCGATCAGCTCGCCGGCCTGGACCGCGCCGGGATCCCGGCGGCGGCGCTCCACTCAGGGCTGGCGGAGGGCGAGGCGCGCGACGCGCTGGAGGCGGCCCGCGCCGGCGAGCTGCGCCTGCTGTACGTGGCGCCGGAGCGGTTCGGCTCGGCGGCGTTCGGGCGGGCGATGGCGTCGGCGACGGTCAGCCTGCTGGTGATCGACGAGGCCCACTGCGTGAGCGAGTGGGGCCACGAGTTCCGCCCCGACTACCGCCGCGTCGGGCGGTTCCGCGAGGCGCTGCGTCCCCGGGCGACGATGGCGCTCACCGCGACGGCCACCGAGCGCGTGCGGGCCGACGTGGCACGGCGGCTGGGCCTGCGCGACCCCGTCGGCGTGGTGGGCGGCTTCGACCGGCCCAACCTGGTCTTCGACGCGCTGTGGGTGGAGGGGAAGGGCTCGGTCGCCCGCAAGCGCGGGGTCCTGACCGCGGCGCTCGCGTCGGCGGGCGGCGGCAAGGCGATCGTCTACTGCGGGACGCGGCGGGCGACGGAGGAGACGGCGGCGGCGCTGAACGCCGCAGGCCACTCCGCGGTGGCGTACCACGCGGGCCGGGCGGACCGGGCGGAGGCCCAGGAGGCGTTCACCAGCGGCCGCGCGCGGGTGGTGGCCGCCACGAACGCGTTCGGGATGGGCGTGAACGTGCCGGACGTGCGGCTGGTGGTGCACACCGCGCTGCCCGACTCGCTGGAGCAGCTGTACCAGGAGGCGGGGCGGGCCGGGCGCGACGGGGAGCCGTCGCGACACGTGCTGGTGGCGGGCCCGTCCGACGAGGTGGCGATCCGGCGGCGGATCACGCGTGCCCGGCTCGAGCCGGGGGAGGTCGACCGGCTCCTGCGGCGGCTCGCGGCCCGGGCCGACGCCGACGGGGGCTGGCGGATGGACCGGCCCGAGGTCGACGACGACACGGGGTTCGTGCTGGCGATGGCGGAGCGGGTGGGGGCGCTGCAGGTGGAGGCGGCGCCGGGCGGCGGCCGGTCGGGGCGGCTCCTGGCCGACCACCTCACCCCCGACCAGCGCGAGGACCTGGCGGGCCAGGTGCAGGCGGAGCTGCGGCGGCGCCACCGTGCGCTGGACGCGGCGGTCGCGTACGTGCGCGGCGAGGCGTGCCGGCGGCGGGTGTTCCTGGAGCACTTCGACGATCCGTCGGAGCCGGCGCCGGAGGAGCGCTGCTGCGACCGGTGCGACCCGCCGGACGACCTGGCGGCGGCGCCCGTCGCGGCGCCCGCGGGGACGGGGCGGGCGCGGCCCGACGAGCCTCCGCTGGACGTGGATCAGCGGCGGACGCTCGACGCGCTCAAGGCGTGGCGCGGCGCGTTGGCGAAGGAGCTGGGGTGGCCGGCGTTCCGGGTGGCGTCGAACCGGACGCTGGAGGGGATCGCCCGGCGCGCCCCCCGGGACGCGCGGGAGCTGGAGTCGGTGTGGGGCGTGGGCCCCTGGCTGATGGAGGGGCACGCGGTGGACATCCTGGACGTGGTCGGGGCGGCGGGGGAGGGGGGCGCGTGAGCGACGGCGTGCCGCGGACCCGGTTCACGCACATGGTGATGCCGGCGGACACCAACCATCTGGGGACCCTCTACGGCGGCTCGCTGATGGCCTGGATGGACTCGGCGGCGGGGATCGCGGGTGTCCGGCGCGCGGGGACGCGCACGGTGGTCACCGCCGTCGTCGACGAGCTGACGTTCCGGGTGGCGATCCGGGAGGGCGAGCTGGTGGAGTTGGTCGCCGAGGTCGAGTCGGTGGGGCGCACGAGCATGCGCGTCCGGGTGGAGGCCCACCGCGAGGATCCCGTCACCCACGTGCGTGAGCTCTGCACCGTCGGCGTCTTCACCATGGTCGCCCTCGACGACGAGGGCCGGCCCACCCCGATCCGGAACCTCTGACCCGAGGCCGCGCGAGCGGCGGGATCCGCATCGCGAGACGGGGGTGGCGCTCGGAGGCCGCACCGGCGCACCATCGCGCCATGGGGCAGACGGCGCCGGCATGGCTGGAGATCACGATCTTCGTGATCGGGCTCGTCGGGGCGGTCGCGTTCGTCGTGTGGACGATGGTGCTCTGGGTCGTCCGTCCGCGTTTCCCGTTCTCGTACGACGACCCGCCGCTCGCTCCCCGGATCGATGAGGATCTGGTCCTCCAGCTCTTCGGGCCGGTCCGCCGGGTCACTCGGGAGGCCGTCGTGCCCGCCGCGCACCAACCCGCCGCCCGGCGCCCGGCTTGGCGCGTCCCGGCCGGGCCGTGGGTCCCGGTCGGGACGGCCGTGAGGTTCCCGATGACGCCGCAGGCGGGGCGGCCCACCAGGCCCACCCCGCCGTTCAAGTGAACATCGGGGGTCGGTTCAAATGAACGACCCCCGGAGGAGCCGGGGTCAGCCGGGGGCCGTCACGCTCCGCAGGACGGCATCGGCGATCCGCTCCTCCCACCCGTCGGGGAAGGGCTCGCCCGAGAGGTAGTGGGCGTAGTAGGCGCCGAAGGCCATCTCGATGGCGGCCTCCACGTCGGCGTCGAGGCGGAGCTCGCCGCGTTCGCCGGCGGCGTCGAGGGCGTCGCGCAGCAGTTGCCGGCCCGGGCGGAGGCTCCGCTCCCGGAGGGCCTCGATCAGGTCGGGGACGTGCTCCTCCTCCGCCAGGCACACGCCGATCACCGACATGCCGGTGCGGGCGAACGCGACGCGGAGGTGGCGCAGTTGCGCGACCAGGTCCCCCCGGAGGTCCCCGGAGAGGGGCGGGGCGGCCCCCATGCGGACCGCGGTGAACGCGGCGGCGACCAGCTCGGCCTTCGACGCGTACCGCAGGTAGAGGGTCGGCTTGCTCACGCCGGCGGCGGCCGCGACGCCCTCCATCGACAGCCGCGAGTACCCCACCTCCCCCAGGAGCTCGACGGCCGCCCCGAGGATCGCGTCGTCGTTCGCCCGGGAGCGGGGACGGCCCCGGCGGGGTGAGGTGTGGGCGGTGGGCATCGTGCGCATGGTAGCTTGCCGCTTTACTACACGTTGCGTAAAGCACGAACGGCCGCTGGAGGACCTTTGACCCGCTCACGACCCGGCATGCTGCTCCTCGCGCTGACCTGCGCGTCGGGCAGCTTCGCCCTGATGCAGGCCGTGATCGTCCCGGCGTTGCCGATCGTGGCCGAGGACCTGAACACGTCGACGTCGTGGGCGGCGTGGACCGTGAGCATCTACCTGTTGAGCGCGTCGGTGGCGACGCCGCTGCTCGGCCGGCTGGGCGACCAGTTCGGCAAGCCCCGGATGCTGATCGTGACGCTGGCGCTCTTCACGATCGGCTCGGTCGCGGCGATCTTCGCCTGGAGCATCTGGTCGCTCATCGTGTTCCGCGCGATCCAGGGGATCGGCGGGGCGGTCTATCCGCTGAGCTTCTCGATCATCCGCGACGAGGTGCCGGCCAAGCGGATGGGCGTGGCCATGGGGCTCATCTCCGCGATGCTCGGTCTCGGCGGCGGGCTGGGCCTGGTGATGAGCGGCGTCATCGTCGACCACGCATCGTGGCGTCTGCTCTTCGTCATCGGCGCCGTCATCGGCGTGCTGGGCATCGCGCTGGTGGCCCGCTTCATCCCGCCGTCGCCGCACCGCAGCCCCGCCAGGTTGGACATCCCCGGGGCGCTGCTGCTGTCCGGCGGCCTGATCCTGCTGCTCGTGGCCCTCACCGAGGGGCACGACTGGGGCTGGTCGTCGGCGAAGCTGATGGGGATGGTCGCCGCAGGCCTGGGGGTGCTGGTGCTCTGGGGCGTGGTGGAGGCCCGCACCGCGAGCCCGATGGTCGACATGCGGATGCTGTCCCGCCGCCCCGTGCTGTTCACCAACCTGGCCGCGCTGTTCTGCGGCTTCACGATGTACGCGATCTTCACCGTGCTGCCGCTGTTCTCGCAGATGCCGAGCGGCCTGCCGGACGACGTCCAGGGCCTGGTGACCTACGGGTTCGGCGCCACCGTGACCGTCTCGGCGCTCTACCTGCTGCCGGGCGCGCTGGTGATGCTGCCCGCCGGCCCCTTCGGGGGTGTGCTGGGCCGCTGGGTGGGCTTCAAGCTGTCGCTCGCGATCGGCCTGGTGGTCACGGCCATCGGGTCGGCGTCCCTCGCGGCGTTCCACGCCGAGCCGTGGCAGCTGATGCTGGGCTACGCCATCGGCGCCGCCGGCGTCGCGGTCGCCTTCGGCGCGATGCCCAAGCTGATCTCGGACGCCGTGGCGCCCACCGAGACCGGCATCGCCACCGGGATGAACACCGTGGTGCGGACCGTGGGGAGCGTCATCGGCAGCCAGGCCGCGGTGACGTTGCTCGCCAGCGACGTGATCGCCGGCACCTCGATCCCCGCCGAGTCCGGCTTCACCTCCTCGCTGTGGCTCGGTGCGGCGGCCGCGCTGGTGGCGGCGCTGCTCGCGCTGGCGCTCGCGCCGTGGCTGCGCGTGCGCCCCGGGGCGCCCCCCCCCCCCCCCCCCACCGCGTAGCCCCCCCCGCCCCCCCCCCCCC
>DAISWG010000044.1:7952-30786 GCA_036826475.1 Miltoncostaeaceae bacterium
GCGACGTCCCGGCCGCCGCCACGACGACGACCGGCTAGCTACCGCGACTCGCCGCCCGCCGGGGCGGGCGTCGCGCCGTGGCCGAGCGACGTCTCCCCGGGGGGATCGAGCTCCAGGGGCACCTCGCCTCGGACCTCCGGGGCGGGGTAGCTCGGCTCCACGCGCAGGATCCGCGCCGCCCACGTCGGCAGGTACCAGTTCCAGCGTCCCAGGACCGCGACGAACGCCGGCAGCAGCATGCTGCGCACCACCGTCGCGTCCAGCAGGATCCCGATGGCCAACGCGGTCGCGAACACCTTGATGTCGGTACCCGGGCTTGACGCCAGCGCGATGAACGCCAGGAACAGGATGAGCGACCCGGCCGTCACCAGGCGCCCGGTGCGGGCGAGGCCCGCCACCACGGCGCGGTCGGTGTGGCCGTCGCGGTCGTACTCCTCCCGCATCCGGCTGAGGATGAACACCTCGTAGTCCATCGAGAGCCCGTAGAGGAACGCGAACACCATCAGCGGGATCCAGACGGTCAGCGCGCCGGTCGGCTCGATGTCGAAGATCGCCCCCGAGCCGTGGCCCTCCTGCCAGAAGAGGACCATGAAGCCCCAGACGGCGCCGATCGAGATGATGTTGAACACCACCGCCTTCAGCGGCAGCAGCAGCGAGCGGAACACGCGCGCGAGGAGCACGTACGTGATCAGCGCGATCACCAGCACGACCCACACGAAGTTGCCGTAGACGGCGTCGTTGAAGTCGGCCGTGCCCGGGGTCGCGCCGCCCACCAGGACGTCGCCCGGCTGGTCGGCCAGCGCCGCCCGCACGGCGGACACCGTGGAGGGGCTGTCCTCGGCCTGGGGGAAGACGTTCACGACCCGCAGGTCGCCGTTGCCCCACGCGGCGCCCGACGGGGCGACCGCCCCGCGGACGCCCTCGGCGCCCGCGGCCGCCTTCGCCACGGCGTCGGCGTCCCCGCCGATGACCGCGACCTCGAACGGGTTGAGGGCGCCGGCGCCGATGCCGGACTCGTTGAGCTGGTCGAGCGCCACGCGCGCGGCGCCGGCCGACGCGAGCGAGTTGGCCCGCGGGGTGCCCGTCGAGAAGTTGAGCACCGGGACGAACAGGAGGGCCAGGATCAGCAGCGCCGCCCCGCCGACCAGGTAGCGGTGGCGGACCACGAAGCGGCCCCACGGCACCCACCCCTGACCCGCGTTGCCCGTGCGCCGGCTGACGCCGATCCGGTCGAGCCGCGGCCCGACCGTCGCGAGCACCACCGGCAGCAGCGTGATCGCGATGAGCACGCTGACCAGCGGGATCAGCATGCCGCCGTAGCCGATGCTGCGCAGGAACGGCACCGGCAGCACGATCATCGCCAGCAGGCCGATGGCGACGGCGATGCCGCTGAAGATGACCGCCTTGCCGGCGTGCTCCATGGTCTCCACGACCGCCTCGAAGCGGTCGCGGCCGGCGGCGATCTCCTCGCGCCAGCGCATCACGATCAGCAGCGAGTAGTCGATGGCGACGCCGAGCCCGATCAACGAGATCAGGAACTGCACGACGACCGACACCTCGGTGACCGCCGCCAGCGGCCACAGCACCAGGAACGTGGTGGGGATGGCGATCGCCGCCATCAGCAGCGGCACGAAGGCCATGAGCGAGCCGAACACGAAGGCGAGCACGATCAGGGCGCCGAGCCCGCCGATCAGGGTCTCGACCAGGACGCTCGGGCCGGACGACTCCTCGCTGTCGCCCACGGCGAGCGGGTCGTAGCCCGTGACCCGGACCTGGGCGCCGTCGACGGTGAGGTCCTTCGCGGCCGCCTCGGCGTTGTCCATGGCCTGCTTCGCCGGCTCGAACGCCACGTCGCTCGGGGGGTACCACATGACCGAGAACGCCGTGCGGCCGTCCTCGGAGACGAACGTGCGGTCGCCGGTCGTCGCGTAGTCGGCGTAGCGCACGTCGGGGATGCTCTCGGCCACCGTGGCGAACGCGGCGCCCACCTGCTCCCTGGCCCCGGGCGAGTCGATGGTGGTGCCCTCGGGGAGCTGCACGACCGCGGTGAGCGGCCCGTTGACCCTGGGCCCGCCCGTCCCGAGCTCGTCGTAGATCGCGTTGACGGCGTCGGTGCTCTCCCTGCCCGGGAGCTCGAACTTGTCCGACAGGGCATCCACGGACTGCTGCACCGATCCGAATGCCACGACGGCGATGAGGATCCACAGGGCGACGATCCAGCGCCGGTGCCCGAGGACCCATCTGGTGAACGGCCTCAACTTCGTCCTCTCTCCTCTGCGATGCGGTGCCCCCGAAGCGGCGAACGCTACTTCAGGCCCCCTCCGGAGCGAAAGCCCCCGATCGGGGCACCCGGGTCACCTCCCTGACACGTCGCGGATACGACCTGCGACGCCCGCCGAACTCATCGGTGTCCGCCGCGGGACCGACGGGGGGCCCGCCCGCCTGTTGACACGACTCGATCTGGAGACCGATGCTCGTCTCATGAGAACGCGGACGCTCCTTCTCACCGCCGCGATGCTCACCGTCGGCGCTCAGACGGCCCTCGGCGTGTGCGGCCCGCCCGCCGCCCGCACGCTGGCCGTCACCGACTCGGCCCGCATCTACGCCGTGCCGGGCGCCACCCCCACGGCTCCGACCACCATCTCGGGCTGCCACCTCGAGACGGGCGGCCGGGCGATCCCCATCGCGAAGCAGCTCACCCGCACGATCCGCTACGGCAAGCGGCGCATCACGCAGCGGCTCATCGTGCAGCAGCCGCGCCTGGCGGGCTCCTTCGCCGCCGTCGCGGTCCGCAACTTCGACGCCGTCGGCCGCGGGCGCACCACGATCCGCATCGTCGACCTGCGCACGGGGGCGGTCGCCGCATCCACCCGCACCGCCCCCTCGGGCGCCGCGCGCGACTGGACGGTCACCGACCTGGGGGTGAGCACGGACGGCCGGGCCGCGTGGATCGCCCGCTACCGGCCCGACCCCTCGCAGAGTCAGGTCTTCATCAAGAGCGCCGGCGTCGATGCGACCTCGATCGACAGCGGCAACATGGACCCGTTGTCACTCGAGATCACCGAGTTGCTGCAGGAGGACGGGCATCTCGACGTGAGCGTCGATTACACGAAGGACGGCGGCGCGAGCGCGGGGAACTCCGGCATCGCGTGACCGGGAGGACCGCCGGGGGATCCCCGGTCCCGCCACGCGCGTGATCCGCCCGGGAGGCCGCTGAGAACGTCCGGCGCGGTGCATAGGGTCCGCCGCTGCCGATGGCCCAGCAGATCCGACTCCGCCGCTGGCAGAAGGCGGCCCTCGACGCCTTCCGCTCCCGCCCCGGAGCGGACTTCCTGGCGGTCGCGACGCCCGGGGCGGGCAAGACGACGTTCGCCCTGGCGGCCGCCCGGCAGCACCTGGCCGAGCACCCGCGCCGCCGCCTGGTGGTGGTGGCCCCGACGCAGCACCTGAAGGGCCAGTGGGCCGACGCCGCCGAGGCCCTCGACCTGCACCTGGAGCCGTCATGGACCGCCGCCGACGGCCGCCTGCCCGCCGACGTCCACGGGATGGTGACGACCTACCAGCAGGTCGCCGGGAGCGCCGCCGGCGTCGCCCGGATCGCCCGCGACGCCTTCGTGGTGCTGGACGAGGCCCACCACTCGGGGGAGGAGCGGGCCTGGGGCGATGCCACCCGCCTCGCGTTCGACGGCGCCGCGGTGCGGCTGTCGCTGTCCGGCACGCCCTTCCGCTCCGACACCCGGGCCATCCCCTTCGTCCGGTACGACGACGACGGCCTTGCGCAGGCGGACGTGGAGTACGGCTACGTCGATGCGATGCGCGACGGCGGCGTGGTGCGGCCCGTCCACTTCCCGCGCACCGACGGGGGCATGGAGTGGGTGGCGAGCGACGGCACGATCGCCCGCGCCACCTTCCAGGACGCCCTGGACGCCGTCGGCGCCTCCCAGCGCCTGCGCACCGCGCTCTCGGTCGACGGCGAATGGCTCCCGGCGGTGCTCGCGAAGGCCCACGCCACGCTGGGCGAGGTGCGCGCCGGGCACCCCGCCGCGGGCGGCGTGGTGATCGCCATGGACCAGGAGCACGCCCGCGGGATCGCCGCGATCATGCGTCAGCGGCTGGGGATCACGCCGGTGCTCGCGGTGTCGGAGGACCCGGGCGCCTCCGCCCGGATCGCCGGGTTCGCCGGTGGTGCGGAGCCGTGGATCGTCGCCGTGCGGATGCTGTCCGAAGGCGTCGACATCCCGCGGCTGCGGGTGGGCGTGTTCGCCACCACCACCACGACGGAGCTGTTCTTCCGCCAGGCCGTGGGACGGCTGGTGCGCTGGACGCGGGGGCTCGGCGCCCAGCCCAGCCACATGTTCATCCCCGACGACCCGCGCCTGCGCGCCCACGCGTTCGCGATCGCCGAGCAGCGCCGCCACAGCCTGCGGCGCGTCGACGAGGACGGCGAGCCGCTCCCCGAGGAGGAGCCGCGGGAGCTGGTGGAGCCGCCGGAGCCGGGCGACCAGATGAACCTGTTCGCCGCGATCTCGGCCGTCGCCACCGGGGAGGGCGACCCGTCGGGGGGCGCGTGGCAGCCGGCGCCGGTCGCGACCCTCGACGAGGGCGTCCTGCTGGACCTGGCCCCCGCGCCGCAGGTGCTGCCGCCGTCGCCCGACGACCCCGAGGGCCGCCCCGCGGCCTCGCCCCGCGAGCGCCGCCGCGCCCTCCGCGACGCCAACGCGTCGCTGGTGCGGCTCATCTCCCGCCTGACGGGCCTCTCGCACCAGCAGGTCAACGCCGAGCTCAACCGTCAGGTGGGTGTCGAGCGGGTGGGGGAGGCGACGCTCGAGCAGCTCGAGGCGCGCCGCAGGGAGGCCACAAAGTGGCTGTCCGCGGCATGATCCTCCAAGTGACGCTCGACGACGAGGTGACCCCCGCCTGGCCCGTGCGCATGCCGCGCCTCGGGTGGGACCGGCTGGCCCGCCGGCGCGACGGCCGGGTGGAGCGGGTGGTGCACATCGACGGTCATCCCGTGCTGCTCCGCGCGTGGCATGCGGGCCGCGCGGTGCGCCTGCGGGCCGAGTCGCGCGACCCCGCCGCCGCCGAGGCCGGGATGGCGCGCGCCCGCTTCTGGAGCGCGGTCGACGACGACCTGCGGCCGTTCGCCGAGCGCTTCGGCGCCGACCCCGTCATCGGCGCGTCGGTGCGCGCGGCCCCCGAGGGGCGCCCCGATCGCCGGCCCATGCCGTTCGAGGCGCTCGCGTGGGCGGTGTGCGAGCAGCTCATCACCGGGGAGCAGGCCACCGCCATCCAGCGCCGGCTCATCGCGCGCCACGGACGCCGCGACCCCGTCACCGGGATGCGCGACGCGCCGGCGCCGGCGGCGCTCGCGCGGCTCGCCCCGGCCGAGCTGCGGGCGTGCGATCTCTCCGCGGGCCGGTCGATGGCGCTCATCCGGGCGGCCCGCGAGGTAGCCTCCGGCCGGGTGGACCTGCTCGACGCGGAGCGCCGCGCCGCCGGACACGCCCGCCTGCGCGCCATCCCCGGCATCGGGACGTGGACGATCGCGTGCCTGGCGCTCCACGGGCAGGGCGACCCCGACGCGCTGCCGTCGGGCGACCTGGCCTATCGCGTGCTGGTGGGGCAGGTGCGCGCCGGCCGCCCGCGGTCGGCGACCGCGACGGAGGCCGAGGTGGACGAGTTCTTCCTGCCCTACGCCGGCTGGCGGGCGCTGGCCGGCCAGCACATGCTGCGGATGGGCGGCCCGGCGGTGCGCCGGGCGTTGCTGGCCTCGGCCGCCTGAGGCGGCCCGGGCGGTCTACGCCGCCGCGTGAGCGACCGCGGCGCCGGCTACGGCGGCGGCGCGCGTGAGGCTGCCGGGCGCCCGGTCGCGCTCGCGGGTGAGCGGCGTCGACTCGTACTCGTAGAACGCGGGGGCGCCCCGCCAGCGCGCCGCCACGCGGCCGTCGCGGCGAATGGTGCCCGAGGTGCGCGCCTCCACCTCCACCAGGGCGCTCGACCCGTCGAGCGTGAACCGCAGCGGCGACGCCCGCCGCGCGTCGCCCGCCACCCGCCGGAGAGCCGCCCGTCGAGGGTCACCGTGCGCGGGTACGGGTGGTCCCCCTGGGCCGACCAGTCGCCGCGGCGCACGCGCGCTCCGGCGGCGCGGCCCTCGGCGATGCGGCCGGAGGCGTCCGACAGCACCAGCGCGCCGTCGCGCATCGACGGATCGGCGGGACGCACGATCCCGGTCACCAGGCTGCGTCCGCCGGGCAGGTGGACCTGGCTCCAGTCCCACCCGCCGTGGGAGGCGTCGCCCAGGTCGAACTCGCCGAAGTTGTGGTCGCTGTAGCCGGGCGCGCCGCGCAGCCGGAACGTGCGGTCGCCGACGCGGACGGTGCCGGTAACGCGTGCGGACGGCGCGGCCACCGTCCACGACAGGTCCTGGCCGCCGGGGAGCGCGAGGGGGCCCGCCACGAAGCCCGGCGCGGTCGCCGTGAGGTCGAGGTCGAGCCGCACCGGCCCCGGGGCGGCGCCCGCCAGGGCGATCCCCGACGGCATGTCGACGTGGAGGCGGTACCGGCCCGGGCCGGTGGACCGGAAGCGGTCGGGGCCCAGGCGCACGTCGGCGCGGTCGGTCGCGGGCTCGGCGGTGAGCAGCCGGGGCGCGCCGACCGTGGTGACCGTGCCGTCGGGCAGGTACAGGAACACGACGGTCGCGGGTGGGCCGCCCGGGAACCGGGCGCCCAGGGCCGCCGCGACCGCCAGGTCCTGGCCCGGGTCGACGGCGCTCACGAACCACCATTCGGTCCGGTCGCCGGGGCCGGGGTGACCCCCGTCGTCGGCGGGGGTCGCGGTCCGGATCTTCGATGCGCCGGCGGCCGGCGCGGCCATGAGCAGGAGGGCGATGAGCGCGGCGGCGGCACGTCGGACGGTCACCCCGCCGACGCTAGCGCCGGCGGGGGCGTTCGCGTCGCCTATCCGTCGGCGGCGGCGGGCGCGGCGGCGCCCTCGGGCGCGCCGTGCGCCTCGGGGGCCGCCAGCCTGACGCCGCGCAGCAGCGCGACGGCCACCCCGATCCCGACCAGCACGAAGATCGCGCCCACCAGGAACGCGGCGTGGTACCCGCCGTTCAGCGCGACGTCGGCCGGGTCGCCGGCCGCCTCGAGCGAGTCGGTGCGCGACGCCGCCACGCTCGCCAGGATCGCCAGGCCCACGGCGCCGCCCATCATGAACGCGGTGTTGACCACGCCCGAGGCCAGGCCGAACTCGGCGGGGCCCACGCCGCTCATCGCGGCAAGCAGGATCGGGTTGAACGCGATGCCGGCGCCCAGGCCGATCGCGAGGGTGCCGGGGATCACGTCCGTCAGGATGCTGCCGTCGACCGGCGTGCGGGCGAACAGCACGAGCCCGATCGCCATGAGCCCCAGGCCGACGGCGAGCGGCGGGAGGATGCCGAACCGCATCACGATCCGGTCGGAGACGATCGACGCGGCGCCCCAGACGATCATGGACGGCAGGTAGACCAGCCCGACCTCCAGCGGCGTGTACCCCAGGATCTGCTGGAGGTAGAGGGCGGAGAAGAAGAACCAGGCGAACATCCCGGCCGCCATCAGCACCCCGATCGCGTTCGCCGCCGAGACGGACCGGATGCGGAAGAGCCGGAGCGGGACCAGCGGCGACGCTGTCCGGGACTCGACCACGAGGAACGTCGCCAGCAGCGCCGCCGCCGCGCCGAGCATCCCGAGCGTGCGCGGGTCGCCCCAGCCCCACTCGTTGCCGTTCACGATCGCGTACACGGCGAGCACCAGGCCGCCGGTGACGGTGATCGCGCCGGCCCAGTCGATGCGGCCGGCCGCCGCCGGCGCCGGCGCGGGGAGCAGGCGCACCGACAGCAGGAACACGACGATCCCCACCGGCACGTTCACCAGGAAGATCCAGTGCCAGCTGAAGAGGTCGGTGAGGACCCCGCCCAGCAGCACCCCGGCGGCGCCGCCCCCGGACAGGACGAAGCCGAAGATGCCCATCGCCTTCGCGCGGTCGGCGGGCTCGGTGAAGAGGGTCATCAGCAGCGACAGGGCGACGGCCGACACCAGCGCCCCGCCCAGCCCCTGGACCGCCCGTGACACCACGAGCATCCCCTGCGTGGTCGAGACGCCGCAGGCCACCGAGGCGGCGGTGAAGCCGACGATGCCGATCAGGAACATCCGGCGCTGGCCGAAGATGTCGCCGAGCCGGCCGCCGAGCAGCAGGAAGCCGCCGAACGTGAGCAGGTAGGCGTTCGCCACCCAGGCGAGGGACGTCTCGTCGAACCCGAGGTCGTCGCGGATCGACGGCAGGGCGACGTTCACGATCGTCCCGTCGAGAACGATCATCAGGTCGCCCAGGCACAGGACGATGAGCGCCAGCCAGCGGGCCCGGGCGTCGCTCCCGGCGCCGGCCGTCGGGGCGGGGGCGGTGGTGGTCGTCATGTCGTGGTCCTTCCCGTTCGCGGCCTGCGTGCGAGCTCCGGACCGATGAGTTCCCCCCGGGAGGGCGGTCGGTCGTCGATGATGCGACGAACGCGATGAGGAGGAATCGACATGCTGGGCGACAGTACGGCGTTCGCGAGTTTCTCGGTGGACGACGCCGGGTCCGCGCGAACGTTCTACGAGGACGTGCTCGGCCTCGAGGTCGAGGAGGGCCCGATGCACGGCATCCTGGTCCTGCGGCTCGGCTCCGGCGCGCAGATGATGGTCTACGGCAAGGGCGACGCGCACCAGCCGGCGACGTTCACGGTGCTGCACTTCCCGGTGGAGGACGTCGGCGCGGCGGTGGACGCCCTGGCCGCGCGGGGCGTCACCTTCGCCCGCTACCCGGACGTCGCCCACGTCGACGAGCGCGGCGTCCACCGGTTCGCCGACGGCGCGCCCGACATCGCCTGGTTCACCGACCCCGCGGGGAACGTGATGGCGCTGCTCGGCGCGCCCGGGATGCCCGGCTAGCGGGCGAGGACCGCCGCCACGAGGAGCACCGCGCCCAGGGGCCGGGTGAGGCGCGTGCCCCACGGCGCCGCGGCCTCGGTGGCCATCACGGCGCCGGCCGCCAGCATCGGCACCGCGCCGCCGACGCCGCCGAGGGCCATCGCCGCCATCAGCGGCCCGCAGCAGGCGACGCTCGCGCGGCCCTTCGCCAGGCCCGCGCGGACGGCGTCGCCCGTGGGATCCGCCGACGCCGCCGGGCGGCTGTGGTCGCGGCAGCGCGCGAGCGCCCGGGCCTTGGCGGGGGTGAGCTGGAACACCCCCGCGGCCATCAGCGCCGCGCCGCCCAGGGCGGGAGGCGCCTCGGCCGCCCCGAGCGCGGCGACGCCGGCCAGCACCACCACCCCGAGCGCCGCCCACGCGGTCAGGAACCCCGCGGCCAGCAGGGCGGGGGAGCGGACGCGCCGCGCCAGCGGCGCGGCGACCGGCAGCATCGTCGCCGCAACCATGAGCCCCCAGCCCGCCATCCAGGCCGCCGCGGCCAGGCCGGCCGCCGCATGCGCGTGGCCGCCCGCCGGCCCGTGATGGACGACCGGTTCCCACGCCGTCGCGCCCAGGCCGGCCACCGCGGCCGCGGCCAGGGCGGAGGTGGCGGCGATGCCGGCGGCGCCGCGCGGTGCCCGCGCCGCGCTCACCCGTGGTGCGCCCCGGTGTCGAACGCCACGAGGCACCCGGCGCAGCAGAAGTGGACCACCTCCCCGTCGCGCTCCAGCCGGTGGCGCGACGTCGCGACCTCGACGGTCATGCCGCAGACCGGGTCGACCGCCATCGCGGCCGCCGCCGCCGCCGCGGGCGCCACGGGGCGCAAGGCCCCCTCCGCGCGCAGGCGCACGATCTCGCCCGCGATCGCGACCGCGATCTCCTCCGGCGGGATGCGGCCCAGGTCGAGCCCGGCGGGCGCGTGGACGCGGGCCAGGTCCTCCTCGGGGACGCCGCGCTGGCGCAGGTAGCCGAGCACCGTCTCCGCGCGTCTGCGCGAGGCCACGAGACCGACGTACGCCGCGCTTGCGGCCAGCGCCTGCTCGAGCGCCTCCTCGTCGTAGTGCCCCTGGGTGGCGACCACCACGTACGACCCCGGCCCGGCCCCCGCGGCCGCCAGGTCGGCGTCGTCCACCACGACCGCCCGCCACCCCAGCGCGGCGGCGATCCCGGCCAGCGCGACCGCCGCCGGCGAGCGGCCCACCGCCACGAGGTGCGGCGACGGGAACATCGGCTCCAGGTACACCTCCAGCGCCCCCTCGCTCTGGCAGGCGATCGGCACCGACACCATGCCGTCGCGCCTGCGCCCCTCCAGCTCGTCGGCCGGCCCCAGGAACATCAGCCGCGGGGCGCCGTCCTCCAGCGCGAGCAGCGCCTCGCGCACCACCGCCGGCTCGGCGCAGGCGCCGCCGAGCCACCCGCGCACCGCGCCGTCCGGCCCGATGAGCGCCTTCGCGCCCTCCTTGCCGGACGACGGGGCCCGGCGCCACACGACGGTGGCGAGCACGCAGGGCTCGCCCCGCCGCCGGCGCTCCCGCGCCAGCTCCAGCACGTCGGTGGTCACGCCGCCCCGCCGGCCCGCGCCGCCTCCATCGCCTCCCACACCTTCGCCGACGTCACCGGCATGTCGATGTTGCGCACGCCGAGGTGGGCGAGCGCGTCGATGACCGCGTTGACGTAGGCGGCGGGCGACCCGACGGTGGCCGACTCGCCGACGCCCTTCGCGCCGATCGGATGGTGCGGGGAGGGCGTGACCGTCTCGAACGTCTCGAACCGCGGCGTCTCCCACGCGGTGGGGATGAGGTAGTCCATGAAGTTCGATCCGATGCAGTTGCCGTCGTCGTCGAAGGCGATCTGCTGCATCGACGCCATCGCATAGCCCTCGGTCAGGCCGCCGTGGATCTGGCCCTCCACGATCATGGGGTTGATGCGGACGCCGCAGTCGTCGACCGCGACCATCCGCAGCACCTTCCACTCGCCCGTGTCGGGGTCGACCTCCACCACCACGATGTAGCTGCCGAACGGGTACGTCATGTTCGGCGGGTCGTAGTAGTGGACGCCCTCCAGGCCGGCCTCCATGCCGTCGGGGTGGTTGGTGTAGGCGGCGAACGCGATGTCCTGGATCGACACGCTGCGGTCGGGCGCGCCCTTCACCGAGAACCGCCCGGTCGTCCACTCCAGGTCGTCGGCCGACGTCTCCAGCAGGTGGGCCGCGATCAGGCGGGCCTTCTCGCGCAGCTTGCGCGAGATCACGGCGGTCGCCGCGCCGGCGACGGGGGTGCTCCGCGACGCGTACGTACCGAGGCCGTACGGCGTGTTGTCGGTGTCGCCCTCGCGGACGGCGATGTCCTCCGCCGGGATGCCGAGCTCCTCGGCGACGATCTGGGCGAAGGTGGTCTCGTGCCCCTGGCCCTGGCTCTTCACGCCGAGCTTCAGGATCGCCTTCCCGGTGGGGTGCACCCGCAGCTCGGCGGAGTCGAACATCTTGAGCCCGGCGATGTCGTACTGGCGCATCGGGCCGGCGCCCACCACCTCGGTGAAGCTGGCGATGCCGATGCCGAGCAGCCGGCCCTGCGCGCGGGCGTCGGCCTGCTCGCGCCGGAACGCGGCGTAGCCCACCTTCTCCATCGCGAGGTCCAGCGCCCGCTGGTACTCGCCGGAGTCGTAGACGAAGCCCGTGACCGAGTGGTACGGGAAGGCCTCGGGCGGGATGAAGTTCCTCGCCCGCAGCTCCGCGGGGTCCATGTCCAGCTCGAGCGCCGCGTTCTGGACGAGCCGCTCGATGAGGTAGCTCGCCTCGGTGACCCGGAACGAGCAGCGGTACGCCACGCCGCCCGGCGCCTTGTTGGTGTACGCGCCGTCGCACACGATGTGCGCCGCCGGCATGTCGTACGAGCCGGTGCAGATGTGGAACAGGCCGGCCCGGAACTGGGTGGGCTGGGCGTCGGCGTAGAAGGCGCCGTTGTCGGACGCCATGTTCACGCGCATCCCCAGCATCTTCCCGTCGCTTGTGAGCGCCAGCTCGCCGTCCATGTGGTAGTCGCGGGCGAACCCGGTGGAGATCAGGTTCTCGGTGCGGGTCTCCACCCACTTCACCGGCCGGCCGATCAGCAGCGACGCGGCGGTGGCGCAGACGTAGCCGGGGTAGATCGGCACCTTGTTGCCGAAGCCGCCGCCGATGTCCGGCGAGATGATCCGGATGTTCTGCTCGGGGAGCCCCGCCACGATCGCGAAGAGCGTCCGGTGGGCGTGGGGCGCCTGGGAGGTCATGTGGATCGTCGCCTGGCCGGTCGCCGGGTCGACGTCGGCCACAACCCCGCAGGTCTCGAGCGGGGACGGGTGCGACCGCGGGTAGTGGGTGGAGAGCCGCACCACCACGTCGGCCTGGTCGAACGCCGCGCGGGTGGCCTCGGCGTCGCCGGCCTCCCAGTGGTAGCAGCGGTTGTCCGACTGGCCCTCCTTCTCGTCGCGGATCAGGGGCGCGCCGTCGGCGAAGGCCGACGCCGGGTCGGTGATCACGGGCAGCGGCTCGTAGTCGACGTCGATCAGCTCGAGCGCGTCGTGCGCGACGTACGGGTCCTCGGCCACCACGGCGGCGACCTCCTGGCCCTGGAAGCGCACCTTGTCGGTGGCCAGCACCGCCTGGGTGTCGCCCGACAGCGTCGGCATCCACGCGAGGTTGTGCTGCGCCATGAGGTCGCCGGTGACCACCGCCACCACCCCGGGCAGGGCGCTGGCCCGTGACGTGTCGATGCCGTTGATGCGGGCGTGGGGGAGGGGGCTGCGCAGGATCGCCATGTGCAGCATCCCCGGCAGCTGGAGGTCGTCGACGTAGTTGCCCCTGCCGCGGATGAAGCGGGCGTCCTCGACGCGCTTGCGGCTGTGCCCGATGCCGTGGACGCCGTTCCCGGTCGTCGCCATCGCCGCCTCCTCAGGCCGGCGCGCCGGCGCGCGAGGCCGCGCCGGCCGCCTGGATCGCCTTCACGATGTTCTGGTAGCCGGTGCAGCGGCAGAGGTTGCCGCTGATGGCCCAGCGCACCTCCTCCTCGGTGGGGTCCGGGTTCCGCTCCAGCAGCGCCGAGCCCACCAGCATCATCGCCGGGGTGCAGAACCCGCACTGCAGGCCGTGCTCCTCGTGGAACGCCTGCTGCACGGGGTGGAGCTCGGCCCCGTTCGCGAGGCCCTCCACGGTGGTCAGCGCACGGCCGTTCGCCTGGACGGCGAACACCGTGCACGACTTCACCGGCGTCCCGTCCATGAGGACGGTGCACACGCCGCAGCTCGACGTGTCGCAGCCGATGTGCGTGCCGGTCAGGCGCAGCGTGTCGCGCAGGAAGGTCACGAGCAGCGTGCGCGGCTCGACCTCCACCGCGTGCACGGTGCCGTTGACGGTCACCTCGATCCGCATCGTGCCCTCCTCCTCAGTCGCCGCGGGCGATCTCGACCGCCCGCGCCAGTCCGCGCCGCACGAACACCCGCGCCACCTGGCGCTTGTAGGCGGCCGATCCCCGGATGTCGTCCCACGGGTCGGCGGCCTCGGCGGCCAGGCGGGCCGCCTCGTCGAGCGCCGCGCCGGTGGGCTCGGCCCCCGCCAGGGCGGCCTCCGCCGCGTCGCAGCGGATGTTGGTGGCGCCGACGGCGGTGAGGGCGATGCCGGCCCGGCCGACGTGCCCGTTGCTCATCTCCACCTGCACCGCCGCCGCGACGGTCGCGTAGTCGCCGACCTTACGCTCCAGCTTGAGGTACGTCCCCCCGGACCGCTCGGGCGCCCGCGGCACCCGGACCTCGGTGATGAGCTCGTCGGGCTCCAGGCACGTGGTGAACGTCCCCAGGAACAGGTCGTCGATCGGGATCGTCCGCTCCCGGGAGGCGCTCCGCGCCACCACCTCCGCGCCGAGGGCGAGCATCACCGACCCCCAGTCGCCGGCCGCGTCGGCGTGGGCGAGGGAGCCCCCGATGGTGCCGCGGTTGCGGATGATCGGGTCGGAGATGAGCGGCGCCGCCGTGGCCATCGCGGGGTAGCGCTCGCGCAGGATCGCGTCGTCCGCGAGCGATGCGGTGGTGCGCATCGCGCCGATCCGCAGCGCCTCGCCGTCCTCTTCCAGGCCGTCGAGCCCGGGCACCCCGCCCAGGTCGACGAGCACCGCCGGCTGGGCCAGGCGGAACTTCATCAGCGGGATCAGGCTCTGGCCCCCGGCCAGCACCTTCGCGTCCTCGCCCCGCTCGGCGAGGATCGACAGGGCCTCGTCGAGCGAGGCCGGGGCCAGGTAGTCGAAACGAGCCGGGAGCATGGGCGCGCGCCTTTCCGGGATCGACTGTCCGGTGGCGCGGGTCCCTCCGATGCGCGGGTGGCCGTCCGGGGCCGCGCCGGAAAGTAGCGTTCATCACAAGCGCGTGGTCTGTCAAGCGCCGGAGCGCGGGTAGGGTCGGCCCATGGCCAGGGCGGTGGGCATCGTGATGGGCGCCGGGGCGTCGCGGCGGCTGGGGCGGCCGAAGCAGTCGCTGCCGCTCGGCGACACCACGCTGCTGGGCTGGGTGCTCCGCGACGCGGAGGCGTCGCGGCTGGACGACGTGGTGCTGGTGCTCGGCGGGGCGGCGGGCGCGGCGCGGGCCGCGGTCGAGCCGGTCCGCGCACGAGTGGTCCTGAACGACGCGTACGGGGAGGGGTGCGCGTCGTCCCTGCTCGCGGGGCTCGACGCGGCGGGCGACGCCGACGCGGTGGTGCTGCTGCTGGGCGATATGCCAGGGGTGGGGCCGGCGGTGATCGACGCGGTGCGCGATGCGTGGGAGGCGTCGCGGCCGTGGGCGGCGATCGCGCGGTGGCGCGGCGTCCCCGGGCATCCGATGGCGTTCGCGGCCGAGGCGTTCCCCGAGCTGCGGGGCCTCCACGGCGACAAGGCCGTGTGGAGGCTGCGCGACGCCCGTCCCGAGCGCTTCCTCGAGGTGCCGGTCGACGCGCCGATCCCGGCGGACGTGGACACGTGGGACGACTACGTGACGGTCGCCTCACGATTCGCCGCGGGCGCCTGAGGGCAGGGTCCCACTTGTGCTGGAGCTGGATGCCCTGACCAAACGGTATGGCGAGCGGGTCGCCCTGGACGGGCTGACCGTGGCGGTGCCGCCCGGCCAGGTGGTGGGCCTGCTGGGCCCGAACGGCTCCGGCAAGACGACCGCGATGCGGATCGTGTTCGGCGTGATCCCCGCCGACTCCGGCGTGGTCCGCTTCGAGGGCCGGTCCCTGGACGTCGAGGCGCGGCGCCGCTTCGGCTACATGCCGGAGGAGCGCGGCCTGTACCCGGACATGCGGGTGCGCGACCAGCTCGTGTACCTGGCGCGGCTGGCCGGCGTGGAGCGGGCCGAGGCGGGTCGGCGCACCGACGCGCTGCTCGAGCGCCTGGGCCTCGGCGACCGCGGCGGCGAGTCGGTGGAGCAGCTGTCGCTGGGCAACCAGCAGCGGGTGCAGCTCGCCGCCGCCCTGGTGCACGAGCCGGAGGTGCTGGTGCTCGACGAGCCGTTCTCCGGGCTGGATCCGCTGGCGGCGGCGAGCCTGTCGGAGATCGTGCAGGAGGCCGCCCGGGCGGGGCGCACCGTGCTGTTCTCGAGCCATCAGCTGGACCTGGTGGAGGACCTCTGCGAGTCGGTCGCCGTGATCGACCGGGGGCGCCTGGTGATGGAGGGCCGCGTCAGCGACCTGAAGGCGCGGAGCGGCAGGCGGGAGCTGCGCGTGGACGTGGAGGGCGAGGAGGCGCGCCGGCGGCTGGCGGGCGCCGGGGGCGTGCGGGTGACCTCGTCCGACGCGAGCGGCCTGCGCCTGGCCCTGGCGCCGGGGGCCGACCCGCTGGCGCTGCTCGACCGGGTGCGCGCGGCGGTGACGGTGCGCGACTTCGGGCTGGAGCAGCCGACGCTGGCGGAGCTGTTCCTGGAGGCCGTGGGCCGCAACGGCGACGGGGCGCGCTGATGCGCTGGGCGATGATCCGCCTGGTCGCGGGGCGGGAGATCCGCGAGCGGATGCGGACCCGGACGTTCAGGGTGACGACGCTGGTGCTGCTGGTGGCGGGGCTGGCGGCCGTGATCATCCCGGTGTTCGTGGGCGACGACGGGCCCGACCGGCAGACGATCGCGCTCGCGGCGCCCTCCACGCCGGGACTCGACGACGCGCTGACGGCCGCGGCCGCGGCCCAGGGCCGCCAGCTGACGATCCGCGACGTCGACGCGGCCGCCGCCGCGCGGCTGGGCGGGTCCGGCGAGGTCGACGCCGGCGTGAACGTCGCCCCCGGGGCGCGCGCGATCCGGGTGGTCGTCGAGAAGGACCTGTCCGAGGGCGTGCGGGCGACGATCAGCGGGGGTGTCCAGGCGTGGGCCGTGACGTCCGCGCTCCGCGACGCGGGTGTGCCCGGGGAGCGGATCGCGTCCGTCACGCGGCCCCCGGCCCTGGAGGTGCGCGAGGCGAACCCGGACGACTTCACCGGCGGCGACCTGGCGGTGGGATACATCGCGGCGATCGTGCTGTACCTGGCGCTGCTCTTCTCGGGAGCGATCCTGGCGTCGGGCGTGGCCGAGGAGAAGACGAGCCGGGTGTCGGAGGTCCTCCTGGCCAGCCTGCGCCCCGTGGAGCTGCTGCTGGGCAAGGTGATCGGGATCGGCGCGACCACGCTGCTCCAGCTCGCTTCGGCGGCGATCCCCGCCCTGATCGCCGCGGTCGCCCTGGACGTGGCGGAGCTGCCCGCGGCCACCGGGGAGGTGGTTGCGTGGGCGGTGGTGTGGTTCGTGGCCGGCTACGCGCTGTACGCCGCGGTCTACGGGGCGCTCGGCTCGCTGGTGGGGCGGCAGCAGGAGGTGGGGCAGGTGACCGGCCTGCCGGCCGCGCTGCTGCTCGTCGGCTACCTCGGCGCGACGGTCGTCCCCGGCGACCCGGATGCCGGCTGGATCCAGCTCGGGTCGATCCTGCCGCCGTTCGCCCCGATGATGATGCCGATGCGCGTCGCGGCCGGCGGCGTGCCCCCGGCGCAGATGGCGCTGGCCCTGGGGCTCACCGCCGCCTCCGCCGTCGCGGCGGTGTGGTTCGGCGCCCGGGTCTACCGCGGCGGCATCGTCCGGACGGGCGCGCGGACCCGGCTCCGCGACGCCCTCCGGTCGGTCACGGGGACGGGCTGACGACGGTCGCGCCGGCGCTCACCGCCCGATCATCACCTCGGTCGCCTTGATGATCGCGGTGACCTGATCACCCTCCTTCAGACCCATCCGCTCGACGCTGCCGCGCGTGACGGCGGCGACGATCTCCCGGCCGCCGACGTCGAGGGTCACCTCGGCCATGACCTCGGCGAGCGTGATCCGCGTGATGGTGCCGGGAAGCTGGTTGCGCGCGCTGATCTCCATCGTTCACTCCTCGGGCGGTGGTGTGCCGTTCGCGGCCGGCGCCAGCGGCACCAGCCGGGTGGACTCGGGGGCCCAGGTCGCGGTCACGACCCGGCCGGGCGCGACGCCGGCGGCCTCGGCCGCGGCGGCGGGGATCTCGGCCACCAGCGGGCCCACGCGGACGCGCACCCGGTCGCCCCGCGGCGTGACCGCGCCGACCGGGGCGCGCAGGTGGTTGCCGGCGCCCGGCGGGTCCCCGTCGGCGGCCAGCGTCACGTCCCACGGGTGCACCACGGCGCCCACCGGCCCCTCCGGGCCGTCCGCCGCGTGCACCACGGCGCCCTGCTCGAGCACCACCTCCACCCGGCCGGCCGCCACCCGGCGGGCGGTGCCGGCCATCATGTTGCTGCCGACGAAGCTCGCCACGAAGGCGTCGGCGGGTTCGTCGAGCAGCCCTGCCGGCGTCCCCATCTGGAGCACCCTCCCCCGGGAGATCACGCCCACCCGGTCGGCCAGGGCGGCGGCGTCCTCGAAGTCGTGGGTCACCAGCAGCGCCGGCAGCCGCAGCTCGCGGAGCAGCTCGAACAGCTCGCCCCGCACGTGGTCGCGGGTGTGGGCGTCGAGCGCCGACAGCGGCTCGTCGAACAGCAGCACCCCCGGCCCGCTGGCCAAGGCCCGGGCCAGGCCCACGCGCTGGCGCTCCCCGCCGGACAGGCGCCGGGGCCGGGCGTCGGCCAGGTGGGCGATCCCGAACCGCTCCAGCAGCTCGTCGGCCCGCTCCCTGCCCGCGAAGGCCACGTTCTGCCGCACCGTCATGTGGGGGAAGAGGGCGTACTCCTGGAACACGTAGCCCACGGCGCGGTCCTCGGGCGCCAGGTCGACGCGGCGGGCGGCGTCGAAGAGCGTCCGGTCGCCCAGGGCGACGAACCCGCCCCTCGGGCGCACCGCCCCGGCGATCGCGCGGAGCACCGTCGTCTTCCCGGCCCCCGAGGGACCCACGAGCGCGACGGTCTCGCCGTCGGCCACGTCGAGCGCTACCCGGAGCTCGAAGTGGCGAAGCGGAACGTGGATGTCGAGTCGGAGAGGCGCCAGTGCAGGAGCAGCTTCAGGCCGAGGAGGACGACGGCGCTGACCACGACGAGCAGGCCGCCGATCGCGAGCGCCACGTCGAAGTCGACGTTGAGCGCGTCGTAGATCGCGAGCGTCACCGTCTGGGTGACCCCCTGCAGGCTACCCGCGAACATGATCGTCGCCCCGAACTCCCCGATCCCGCGGGCCAGGCACAGGGCGGCGCCGGCGCTCAGGCCGCCGGAGCTGAGGGGCAGGGCGATGCGCCAGAACGCGCGCCCCGGCCCGGCGCCGAGCGTGCGGGCCGCGAGGATCAGGTCGTCGTCGAGCGCCTCGAACGTCGCGATCGCCTGGCGCACGTAGAAGGGGCCGGCCACGAACGCGATCGCCAGGATCACCGCGAGCTGGGTGAACGCCACGTCGATCCCCAGGGCCGAGACCTCCTCGCCCAGCAGGCCCAGCCGACCGAACGCGGCGAGCAGGCCGATCCCGGCGACCGCCGGCGGCAGCACCAGCGGCAGCTCGATGAGGGTGATCACCAGCGCGCGGCCCGGGAAGCGCCGGCGGCCGATGAGGTACGCCGCCGGCGTCCCGATGAGGAGCGTCGCCCCGAACGCGATGGCGTTGGTCTTCACCGTCACGATCAGCGCGTCGCGCACGACGGGGTCGTCCAGGTGCTGGAGCGTCTGCGACGGCGGGCTCTCCGTGAAGAGCGCGATGATCGGGATGGTGAGGAAGGCGAGCACCGCCAGCGCCGCCAGGCCCAGCACGACGGTGAAGGGCCTGGGGAGGCGCACGGCGGGCATCGCCACGGCGGTCAGCGCCTCCGCGCCGGCTTCGGCTTGGGCTTCGGCGGGACGCGGAACCCGGCCTCCTTCAGGAGCCTCTGCCCGACGGGCCCGGTGGCCCGCGCCACGAAGGCGCGCGCCCCGGCCAGGTTCCCGCTGCTCGTCACCACCGCGATCTCGTAGCGCACCTTCGGCTGCGCGAAGACCGGGATCTGCACCGTCTTGAGGCGCGAGGCGGCGACGCGGGCGTCGGTGACGTAGACGACGCCGGCGTCGGCTTGCCCGAGGGCGACCTTGCCGAGCACGTCGCGGACGTCGGACTCCTGGCTCACGACGTTCCGCAGCGCCGACGTGATGCCGAGGTTGCGGAGCACGGTCCGGGTGTACGAGCCCACGGGGACCCGGGAGTTCGCGACGACGAGCTTGATGCCGTCGCGGGTCAGGTCGTAGACCGAGGAGATCTTCGCCGGGTTGTCCTTCGGCACGATCACCACGAGCCGGTTGAAGGCCAGGAACCTCGGCTTCTCGACCAGGCCGTCCCGGTACAGCTCCTGCGTGAAGTTGGGGGCCGCCGAGGCGAACACGTCCGCCGGGGCGCCCTGGCGGATCTGCAGCGTGAGCGTGTTGGAGCCGGCGAAGCTGAACCTCGCCGAGGGGTCGATCCTCGGGAACACGTCGGTCAGGGACGCCGCCGCGTAGACGGTCGGCGGGTCGGCCGCCCGGGCCGTTCCGGCGAACACGGCGACGAGCATCGCGAGCGCCGCGAGCAGGGTCGCGGCGGCCCGGCCGGCGGTCGTGTCGGCCCGGGACATGGTGGCGCCTCCTCGGTCGGTCATGGCAGGTACTCCGCGAGCGCGTCGGCGGCGGTCCCGATGCCGTGGACGGACGGGAACGGTTCGGTGACGACCCGGCCCTGGAGTCCCGCGAGCCACGTGAGCTGGGCCGTGTCGCTGGCCGTGACCTGGGCGAACAGCCGCCGGATGGCGGAGTCGTTGATCGTCGTGAGGGCGCCGAGGTAGCCGTGCACCAGCAGCGACTCGATCCGCCGGCCCAGCGTGATCGCGGCCGATCGCGACGTGAACCCGGAGGCCGGCAGCTCGATCTCGATGTCGGCGGGGTCGATCACGGGCTCCTTCAGGTCGACCAGGGTCGTGCGGAAGGCGTTGCGGTGGGCGACCTGGGCGGCGGTGGCGCGCTCCAGCGTGCGCCGCTCGTCGCCCGACCACCCGCCGAGCTTCCGCGCCCGTGCGTAGTACGCCACGGACACGGCCTCGGCCGTGATCGCGAACCGCACCCACGCCAGGTCCTGCTCGGTCGGCGCCGCCGCGGCGGGCGCGGCGAGCCACCCCGCGGCGCCGCCGGTCGCGACCGCCGCCCCCCCCGCCGCGCGTCCCCGCAGGAAGCCCGTCCTCGTCACGCGATCCATTCGCCCGCCCCCTCCAGGTCGTATCCGCCGATGAGCCCGACCCGGGCCCGGAACGCGTCGCCGCGGATGAGCCCGAGCAGGGCCTCCGCGCCGGGGTGGTCGAGCCAGCGCTCGCCGATCCAGAGCTCGACGTCGTGGGTCTCCACCGGGATGAAGGCCAACCCGTGATGCCGCGCCGCCGGCGCGAAGGTGACGGCGGCGGCGCCGGTGATGGCGGCGCGGCGGGCGGCGTCGACGTGGCCGGTCGCGCGGGCCGCGGGCGGGGGCAGGCGATCGCCCGCGGCCCGCGCGACCGCCTGCTGGCTGGCGGCCGAGTCGTCGCGCTGGATGAGCGGCACGCCGTCGTCGAGCACCGCGTCGAGCGCGCCGCGGTCGTGCGCGGGGTCCACGCCGACCCCGACCGCCCAGCGGGTCAGGTGAACGCGGCGCACGCCGCTCGGCGCGCCGGGCAGGCGGCCCTCCGGTCCGTGGACGATGCCGGCGTGGGCGGTGCCCCCCTCCAGCGCCGCCCGCGCGGAGCCGGTCGTCCCGGCCACCGCCACCACCCGGCGCGGCCCGCGCCGGCCGATGAGCGCCTCGCACAGGCCCAGCACCGGGTCGCAGCCCACGACCGCCAGGCCCTCCGCCGCCGCGCCGGGGAGCATCCGCACGGCGCCGTCCTCCACCACGCCGTCCGGCGCGGCCCAGGCGGCGTCACCGGCCACCATGCCGGCCAGCGGGAACGCGACGGGCCGGTCGCCGACCCGTGCGACGGCGACGGCGGTCCCGTCGGCCAGGCCGGCCGCGGGGGCGCCCCGGGGCGCCGTCCCGAAGACGTCCTCCACCGACGCGCCGACCGCGCGCGCCAGCCGCAGCGCCGTATCGACCGACGGCGCGTGCCGCCCGGCCTCGACGGCCCCGACGGCCTGGCGGCTGACCCCCGCGCGCTGGGCGAGCTCGGCCTGGGAGAGGCCGGCACGCTCGCGGGCGTCACGGAGGCGGTTGGACATGAGGCCATGATCCTAACCGCATGCCAGGATCCTGGCATAGCCCCCGTCTGCGCCGGGGCGCAGCGGGCCGGGCGACGATCCGCGCCCCGATCGCGTGCGGCGCGGGCCCGGCGCTCAGCCTCCGGGCGGAGCGGCCGATAGGGGCGGGGTCGTCACCCGCGCACCCGGAGGATCCGCGCCGATGCTGTCCACCGTGCTCATCGTCCTCGCCACCGTCGCGGCCGTCGGGCTGCTGCTGGCCGTCGGCCTCGCCGTGCTGGCCCGCCGCCCGTCGCTCGTCGCCCGCCTCGCGCGCGTCCGGCCGGCCCGGAGCCTGATGGTGCGGGCGACGCGCGCGCAGATCCGCCGGGCACGGCGCCGGGGCGACGTTCCGGCCGGCGCCACCGACCTCGAGATCATGCTGGCGGGCGAGCAGGGCACCGAGGCGCGGGCCGCGAAGGCCATGCTGGCACGGATGAATCCGCGGCAGCGGGCCGAGTTCAGCCGCCGCACGCTGGGGGCCGACGGCCTGGCGGCCCTCATGGAGACGGCCGCCACCCTGGAGGGCGACGACGCCGGCCCGGGCCGCGCCGACCGGCGCCGCGTCGCCGCGAGCGGCGGCGCGTCCGCCGGCCGGTCGGCCCAGCGGCGCAAGGCCGTCGCGCGGCGCCGAGCCGCCCGGAAGGCCAACCGCAGCCGTTAGTCCTCGGGGGCGGCCCCCATCAGCTCGACGGCGACCCGGCCCGTGTCGCGCCAGTGCTCGAGCACCACCAGCGGCGCCGTCTCCTCGAGCAGGAACCGGGCGTACACCTCGGCGGTGCGGCGCTCGACGAAGTGGATCCGCTCGTCGCTGCGGGGGCGCAGCACGAGCACGGTCCACCACTCGATGGCGACCTCGTCGGTCAGCGTCGCGGCCCGCTCGTCCCAGCGCGTCCAGGGCATGGTTCCGTCACCCGGGCCGGCGGTCGGCCGTCCCGGACGGGCGGTCGTGTGGTCGCGACCCGCGCATCTGCGTCGACCAACGCGCCGCGGGCGCGAAGGTCGACCCGATCTACGTTCGCGTGCGATTGCGACCCGGCGCGGTGGCCTGGCCGGGGGCGGTGGCCTGGCCGGGTGCGGTCGCTTGGCCGGGTGCGGTGGCCTGGCTGGGTGCAGTGGCTTGGCCGGGTGCGGTGGCTTGGCCGGGGGCGGTGGCCTGGCCGGGGGCGGTGGCCTGGCCGGGGGCGGTGGCCTGGCCGGGGGCGGTGGCCT
>DAISWG010000045.1:0-18780 GCA_036826475.1 Miltoncostaeaceae bacterium
CACGGCCACGGCCACGGCCACGGCCACGGCCTGGTGGACCCCTCGATCGCCCGCTCCCGGGAGGGCGTGCGGGTGGTCGGCCTCAGCCTCGTTGTCCTGCTCGCCACGGCGGTCGCGCAGGCGGCGGTGCTCGCGTCGAGCGGCAGCGTCGCGCTGCTCGCCGACCTGGTGCACAACGCCGGCGACGCCCTCACAGCGCTGCCGCTGGCCGCCGCGTTCTGGCTCCGCTCATGGCGGGCCGAGCGCTGGGCGGGCTTCGCCGTCGTGCTGACCATCCTTGCGAGCGGGGTCATCTCCGGGGCGGTGGCGGTCGAGCGGCTCATCAACCCGCAGGACGTGGAGGACCTGTGGGTGCTCGCCGCGGCCGGCCTGGTGGGGTTCCTGGGTAACGAGGCGGCGGCGGTGATCCGCCTTCGCGGCGGCAGGCGCCTCGACAGCGCGGCGCTCGTCGCCGACGGACACCACGCCCGGACCGATGGTCTGGTGAGCCTCGGCGTCGTGTTCAGCGCCCTCGTGGTGAGCCTGGGCTTCGGCCTCGGCGACCCGATCATCGGGCTCGTCATCACGGCCATGATCCTGCGGATCACCTGGCAGTCGTTCTGGACCGTCCGGCGCGCCGAGGCACCCCACGAGCTCGAGGAGCCGCAGGGGCGCGACCCCGCCTCATGAGCGGCCAGGCGCTGCTGCGGCGCGGTGTGCTGCTCGAGCAGCTGACGCTGGGGTGGAACGTGGTCGGCGTGGTCGTCCTGGCGGTCGCCGCCGTCCGCGCAGGGTCGGTCGCCCTGGCGGGCTTCGGCCTCGACTCGCTGATCGAGATCGCCGCCTCCGCGGTCGTCATCTGGCACCTCACCGGCGCGGCGAGACTCCAGGAGCCCGCCGCGCTGCGACTCATCGGCAGCGCCTTCCTCGCGCTCGCCGTCTATGTCGCCGCTCAGGCCGCCGCGTCGCTCCTGCTCCAGAGCACCCCCGACCCCTCGGGCCTCGGCATCGCGTGGACTGCCGCGACGGTGGCGGCCATGCTCCTCCTGGCGGAGGGCAAGCGGAGGACGGGTGCCGCTTTGGGGAATCGCGTTCTTCTGACCGAGAGCCGCGTCACCGGAGTCGACGCGGCGCTCGCTGCCGTCGTGGTGGTCGGCCTGGTCCTGAACGCCGCCGTCGGCTGGTGGTGGGCCGACCCCGTGTCGGGGATCGCGATCGCCGCCTACGCCCTCCGCGAGGGACGGGCGGCGCTCGCCGAGGCGCGAGGGCTCCGGGTATGACGTCGTGGATCCTCGTGTCGCTCGGCTTCGGCCTGGCGCTCTACGCCGCGTTCCTCCTCGTGCTGCTCGTGCTCGGACGCCGCGCAGACGCGCGGGCCTGGGGCGGCCTCGTCCCCGACTGCGTCGTGCTCATCGGGCGCCTGCTCTCCGAGGGGCGCCTCTCGCGGCGGCAGCGCGCCCTCCTCCTCGCGCTGGTGGCGTACCTGGCGCTGCCCTTCGACATCGTCCCCGATTTCATCCCCGTCGCCGGCCAACTCGACGACGTGCTGCTCGTGGCGCTCGTGCTCCGCCACATAGTCCGGCGGGCCGGCGCCGAGCGAGTGCGTGCCCTGTGGCCCGGGCCGGCGCCGACGGGCGATCTCGTGCTCCGCCTCGCCGGTGTGCGCCGCTGAGGCGCGGTCAGCCCGGCGTCGGCCCCGCGGTAGCCGGCCGCCGCGTGGCGGCCGCGGCGGGCACCGCCGCGGCTGCGGGGGGCAGCACCGCCGCCGCGAGGGCGAAAGCGGCGATCGTCGCCTCGTCGCCCCACTTGCGGCCGACCTCGACGAGGTCGAGGACGCCGAACACGAGGACAAAGAGGGCGGCCGCCTCGAGGATCCACGGTCGCTGCGCCAGGAAGAGGAGCGCCGCGATGACGACCAGCGAGACCACGATCCCGAAGACGATGACCGGGGTCGATTCGACGTCGATTCCGAGCAGCGTCTCCTCGGAGTGCTCGGATCCCGTCTCCCCCTCCCCGTGCTCCGCGGCCTCGGAGCCAGCCTCCATGGCGTCGGTGCGTTGGATTGTCGTCGCGGCTCGGGTGGGCTCTTCCTCTTTCTGCTCGGCCTTCTCGATCGCGATGCCGACGCCGAAGACAACCGTTGCGAGCAGGAGCAGGATGGCCGCGACGCAGCCGGCCCGCTGACGCGTCACGATCCCGCGACCGACGAGCAGCCGCAGGCGTCCTGCTTTCGCCGCCGGACGCGCCGGAGCAGGACCAGGCCGACGAGGCCGGCACAGCCGGCGGCGATCGCCCAGCCCCACCCGGCGCCGAGGGCGCCCAGCCAGCCGGCGCCGAGCAGGGCGACGAGGAGCGGCGCGATCCAGCAGGCGCCGCACGCGCCGGCGATGAGCGGCCGGTACCGAGGCCGCGCTTCACTGCCTGACCTGCACGAGGCGCGGGACCGGCGCCGGAGCGTCGCCGTCGATGGGGCAGTCGGCGCACTCGCAGTCGATGAGCCGGTCGCACTCGGCGGCGATCACCGCCCGCAGCTCTGCGCGCATCAGCTCCAGCCCCCGGATGCGGTCCTCCACCTCGACGAGCTTCGCCTCCGCGAGGGTCCCCAACGCGTCGGGGTCGCGGGCGGCGCCGCCGCGGGTGACGGCGACGATCTCCCGCGTCTCCTCCAGGGTGAACCCGAGTCGCTGGCCCGTCTTGATCGCCAGGATCAGCCGGATGTCGTCGAGCGTGTACTCGCGCTGCCCCGATGGCCGCCGCTGCGGGCGCGGCAGCAGGCCACGGCGCTCGTAGTAGCGCAGCGTCTCGACGCCCACCCTGGCACGAGCGGCCGCCTCGCCTGCCCGGAAGGTCGCCTCCTCGACAGGGACGGGACCGGCGAGAGACAGGAACGCGTCGAGGGCGTCGCCGAACGGCGCCGTCGCAGTCACGGTCAGCCGCACGCGCCGCGCCGAGCGCCGGTCCAGCTCGAAGCGCCAGAAGGGGCAACACTCGCGCTCCAGCCGCAGCAGTTCCCGCAGCTGCCCTTCGGCCCGACTTCCCATCCCGAGGTCGAGGGTGGCCGTGGCGCCGTCGCGGATCAGTCGTCGCAGCCGCGGCGCCAGCAGGGCGCGGAACTCGGCCGCGCGCCGGGCGGCGTCGCCGGCCTCGAGGCTGCAGGCGGCGATGTCGGTCAGCTCGGTCGTGGTCATGAACGTCGAGTAGGTCCGTACCATGGTACGGAGGTCAAGGGCGACCTTCCGCGCACACCTTCGCGTCGATGTGCATCGCCGCAGGCGTGAAGGCGCGCGGCCTGATGGCCTACCTGGGCCACTCGTCGATCCAGATGACCTTCGACCGCTACGGCCACCTCATGCCTGGCAACGAGGACGAGGCCGCGGAGCTGCTGAACGCCTACCTGCGCGCAGCCGCCGGACGGCGACGTCGGAGGAGTCGTGAGCACCGGCTGTGGGGGAAACGTGGGGGAGTCCCACGCCCTCCGTAGCGGTTCAGAGCGGCTCCAGGCGGAAGTGCCGTCGTTCACCGGTACTGCCCAGACGCCGCTTGTAATGCGGCATCCGGGCGGAAGAGCGGAGAGGGGGGGATTTGAACCCCCGCGGGACGGAACCGCCCCGAGCGGTTTTCGAGACGACCCGACCGGCCAAAGAAAGCCCTGCTCAGAGCGATTCGATGCGCCGTGCGGGGGAGTCGACGGGAGGGTCGAACAGAAGGGGCGGACTGACGCGCCGTGGGTAGTGAGATGCGACCGCGACGGCGCCTGATGTCGCGCCGCCAAGAGGCTCCTCTGGAGGCCAATGAACAAAGAGGGCGGCCGGAACCGGCCTGACAGGCGGCCGCCATTGGCGATCGGCCGACGATGATCGGGGCGCGCTGCGGGCACGCGACGGTGGCAGCAGGGGCCGACAGTAGTGTTCGCCTCGTGGCCCGGTTTGCTGACCCCCGCTTCAGCCGGACGAAGATCGACGCGCTCGTCGAAGTGTGGAAGGAAAGCTGCCTGATCAATGCCGGCTCGCTCCTCTTCGACGACCGACAGATATGGACGGTCGGCAACTTGGAGGACTTCCGGCGGCGCTTCCTCGATCACCCCCTACTGGGCACCGAGGAAAGCTTCGGTCAGAAGCTGTCGACGCAACTCGAAACCGCCGCCGAGGATGTTCGCTGGTTGGTCTGCGAGCTGCTCGGTGTCTACTTCCTCTTCGCCCGAGAGGCCATCGGAGGGCCCGCCAAGCGGGCGACCCTCCGGGCAATCATCGAGCCCATCGGCGGAGATCCAGCGCCGGACTGGACTCGCCTGGCCGAGGCGATGGATGGGGGCATCGGTAACCCGGGCCTCGGTTACAACGTGCGCCGGGACCTGCAGGTCGGCTACCTGATCGACTTCGCGCTCCGTTTCAAGGCCCTCGCAGGAGAGCACGAGCAGCGGGCGCTTCTGGCCGATCCGTGGGCGCTGCGGGACTTCGCTGACCAAGCGGGTGAGGGCATCGAGGTGCGCGAGATGCGCCACATCCTCCTCCACCTGCTTCGGCCGGAGGAGTTCGAGCGGATGTCGAGCCAGACGCACAAGAGGAACATCGTCGACGCCTTCGCCAGCGAGCTCCTCACCGGCACGGACGTGCCGGATGACCTCGACGAGCGGCTGTTCATGATCCGCGAGAAGCTGGTTGCGCTGAACGCGCAACCGAAGGCCCCGGGCGGCGTGCTCGACTTCTACTACCCGCCCCTCCGCGGCATCTGGGACACGAGCTCAGAGCGCAGCGAGGGCGCAAGCGATCTTGACCTGCTGCTCTACAAGCGGCAGATCGTGCTCTATGGGCCGCCGGGAACCGGCAAGACGCATCGAACCCGGGAGCTGGCCGACCGCCTAATCCGGCGGGTCGCCCTCGAGAGATGGAAGGCGGTCCGCTTCTTCTCCGCCCAGGCTGAACTCGACGAGTACGTCGAGACGAACGTCCACTGGGTGCAGCTCCACCCCGGCTACGGCTACGAGGAGTTCGTTCGAGGGATGCGTATCGGCGCCGACGGGAGCGTCGGCTACGTGAACGGGCTCCTGCCGCGGCTGGTGAAGGAGATGAGGGAGGTCCCCGAGGGGGATCGCTTGCCCGTCGTGCTGGTGCTCGACGAGATCAATCGAACGGATCTCAGTCGCCTCTTCGGCGAGGCCTTCAGCCTGCTCGAGAACCGCGACACCCCGCTCCTGCTACCAGGATTTGACAGCGAGGAGGGCCAGGAGCTGGCCCTTCCGGCGAACTTGTTCGTAATCGGGACGATGAACCTGATCGACCAGTCCGTCGAAGAGCTGGACTTCGCGCTCCGGCGGCGCTTCTTCTGGCGACCCGTCGGCTTCGAGCCCACGCCGGTCATCGAGGTCAACCGGCAGCGCTGGGAGACCCGTGCGCCGAAGAGGTGGGCGTGGGATCGGGCCGAGCCGGACATGACGCTCCTTGCCGAGCGCGCGATGCTTCTCAACCAGGAGATCGCCAGCTCGCCGCATCTCGGCGCCCAGTACGAACTCGGACACACCTACTACTTCGATGCGACCTTCTTCGCCCTCGAGGATCTGAAGGGGCGCAAGCATCTCTCCGGCGGGGTCCTCTGGACCGCGAGAGGTGCCCCGCGCCAGTCGTTGAAAGACCTGTGGAGCTTTTCCATCGAGCCGCTACTTGCTCAGTACCTCGGCGGGCTGGAGGGCGACACGGCGAGTGCCGAGCTGGCCCGCCTGCGCGAGGTGCTGATGCGGGGAGTCGTTGGGTGAGCTCCCCGGTGGTCTTCCGGGACCTCTCGCCACGGACGGCCGTCGACGCCCACGAGGACCAGTGGCTCGCCCGCCTCGCCGCGCATCTCGAGGACGACGACCACGTCCTTCGCCTCTCGGGCGACGCCCGCGTCGACGACGAGGATGATCCAGCCCTTCACCGCGGTCCTGACGGCAACTGGTGGGCGGGGCGGTTCATCGGCGAGCTGCGTTTCGAGGATCGCGAGCTCCGCATCGAGCCGCGCCTCGGCATCGACGTCATCGGCGCCTGGCTCGCTCATGCCCTCAACCTGACGGTCGTCCCTCGGGCCGCGACCACAGCATCCAGTGGACCGCTCATCGTCCAACTCCTGGACCGCGTCTGGTCAGCGGGCGTCGCGGACGCCGCGCGCCACGGCGGCCCGCGTCTTCGACGAGTCCTCCATCGCGACGACCTCTTCGTGCGCGGACGGATCGACGTCGCTGGGACGGTGCGTCATCGCGCCGCCCGGCGGCCGCTCGTCACCTCGATCCGAACTGAGCGCGACCTCGACAACCCGGTCGCCCGAGCAATCGTGCTCGCTGATCGGGTGCTGCGATCCCTTCTGCCCGGACCTCCGACCTGGCGCCCACCGATGACCGGTGAGCTGCTCGGTCAGCTCCGTGGCGTCGTCGGTGGTCGTCCCGAGCTTCCGGAGGCAACGGACCTACGGCGGGTGCGGTACACGCCGATTACTCGCCGCTTCGAGCCCATCGCGAAACTCTCGCACGAGATCGCCCGGCGCCGTGGGCACCTGACCTCCGCGACCAGCGCAGACGCCGCGGGGGTGCTCGTCGACGTCGCCGAGCTCTGGGAGCTCTTCCTAGTGCATTGCGCGCGCCGGGCGTTTGGGCCGGCGCGCGTCGAACACGGCACCGCCGAGCGCGAGGGAGCCCATCTGCTCGCCTCGATCACCGAGCCCGGACGTCGCCTCGGGCGCTTGAAGCCGGACATCATCATCCGCGACAGGAGTGGCGCATTTCGCGCGGTGATCGACGCCAAGTACAAGCGCTTGCGCTCGAGCCGGGCCACCCCGAGTGGTGTCGACCGCGGCGACCTTTATCAGATCGCGTCGTACCTCTCGGGGCACGACGTCCCGCTTGGTGCGCTCGCCTATCCACCCCACGACGACGATGAAGCCCTTGCCGATCTCCACGGGCCTTGGATGACTCGGGCGGGACAGAGGACGCGGTTCCTGCGCATCCCGGCCACGACCGATGCCGCGACGGCCGCCCTGCGGGGTCTCGTCGAGCAGGAGGCTCTCGGGGCGTGATCAAGCCAACGGCCCTCCGCTCGGGCAGACGGCGGCCTTGGCCTGCGTTTGGGGTCTCGGCTACGACACCGGCGCCGCGTGTCCATGGCCCTCGGGACCTCGGACTAGCAGGCGGGGCCCCGCGGCCTCCCGGCGCACCCGCGCCGCGGCTGGAGCCGACGCCAAGAGGAGCATAGGCCGGCCAGCTGGGGTCCGCGCCGCCGCCTCGACGGACCATTATGCGTTCCGTCCGACCCAGAGAGGAACATGTGTTCGTGGCATCCTCACAGCCGATCCGCCCGATAGGTTTCGCATCGTGACGGTGTCCGGCCAACTGGCGCTTGACGGTTTCGTCAGCTCGGACGCGGGCGTCGCTGTTCGGCGATCCTCTTCCCTTTACGGAGTCCACGCCTACCACACGAAGATCCCCGCTGAGGCCATCACCGGCTTCATCGAAGCCCACTCCGAACCCGGCGACGTCGTCCTCGACCCTTTCTGCGGCTCCGGGATGACCGGCGTGGCAGCCGGACTCATTGACAGACGCGCCGTCCTCAACGACCTCAGCCCTGCTGCGGTCCACATCGCCAGCAACTACACCGCACCGTGCGACCCAGCCGCGTTCAACGACGCCGTTCGGCGAGTGCTGCACCAAGTGGGCGACCGCATCGCCGACCTCTACCGGACCACGCATGACGGTCGTGCCGCTCAGATCGAGTACCTCGTCTGGAGCGAGCTGCGGCGCTGCACCGCGTGTGGCGAGGACTTGCTGCTGTGGAACGCCAGGGAGGCGGGGCTGCGCAGTCTGACGTGCCCGCGGTGCCGCCATGAGGCAGCGAAGGCCGATCTGCCGATCGTCGGCGAGCGTGCCGTCGAGGCCAACCTGAGCCGACCCGGCGGTCAGCGCATCGTCCGCCCAGCTGTCGAGGCCGACCTGCGACCGGATCTTGATCTCCCCGGTCTGCCATGGTACCCGGACATGCCGTTTGACGCCTCTCGTCCGATGTGGCGACGCGGGCACGACGACCTCGGTATCACCTCGGTGGCCGACTTCTACTCCGAGCGCAACCTAACGGCATTGAGCTTGCTCTGGGACGCGGCCAGCAACGAGCCCGAAGAACGGCTGCGTTCGGCGCTGCGCTTCAGCCTGACCGCCATCGCGAACCGGGCCAGCCGTCGCTACCAATGGAATGCCAAGCGGCCGACGAACGTCCTCGGCGGTACCCTCTACATCTCAAGCCTGCGTTACGAGTGGAACGTGCTCTCGCTGTGGCAGCGCAAGACCCGCGCCGTTACCAAGCTCTTCGCCGCGCGCGTTGCCGCGCCGGGCGCAGTCGACGTCGTACAGGGGAGCGCGACGGCGCTGCCCCTTGCCGACGAGAGCATCGACTACTGCTTCACCGACCCGCCGTTCGGCTCCCACATCGTCTACAGCGACGCCTCGCTGCTCTGGGAAGCCTGGCTCAATGACCTGACCGATCGTGAGCGCGAAGCGATCGTCGTGCGCACAGGCGATCAGGCCAAGACAGTCGACGACTACGGTGCGCTGCTCCGCGGCGCCTTCGGCGAGATTCGCCGCGTGCTTCGTCCCAGAGCACGGGCCACCGTCGTTTTCCAGGCCAGCGACCCAGACACCTGGTCAGCGGTCTACGACGCGGCGGCCCAGGTCGGGCTCGGCTTCCTCGAGGCCACAACGCTCTCCAAGGGCCAGCCATCCTTCAAGCAGATCAAGGGCCAGAGGGAAGGCGAGATGGTCGCCGAAACCGATGTCGTATTGACGTTCAGCCGTGAAGCCAGCCCGCGCCATCTCGCCCTAGGGATCACCGCGGAGGACGCCGTGCGGGCCGCGTCACGCGCAGCACTGGCCGCCGGCCGTCCGACAAGCGCCGGCGCCTTATTCGCCGACGTCAACGCCCGCCTCCTGCGCGGGGCCGCTCGCCCAATCGGCATCCGTGACGTCCGGAAGCTCCTCGACCAGATATGACGCAGCCGCGCCTCCAGCCGACGACCTTCGGCGAGCTCTACCCGCATCTCGGCACGCTGGCAAGCACACCGACGGCACTTGAGCCACTGGATGTCGAGCCGCTTATCCGTCCGACGCGGGGTAGCAAGAACACGGCGGCCTACAACACGCACTCTTACCCGACGAAGGTGCCGGCCGAGGCCATCGAGCCCTTCATCGCGCATCACACCCGGCCCGGCGATCTCGTGCTCGACCCCTTCTGCGGCTCCGGCATGACCGGCTTGGCAGCCCGCCGACTCGGACGCGACGTGGTTCTTAATGATCTCGGCTTCGGCGCGGCTCATCTGGCGTGGAACCTCTGCGAGCCATGCGATCCGGCTGACCTCCGAGACGCCGCCCGCCAGGTGCTGCTGGCGGTGCGGGACGACTACACCGACCTGTATGCCACGCCCGGCCGCACGCGCCAGCCCGGCACGATTCGCTGGACGCTCTACTCGACCGTCGCCGCCTGCGCCGCGTGCGGGGCGCATTCGCGTCTGTGGGATGACGCCACCGATTATGACGCGGGCACCGTGGCCCGGCACTGGCCCTGCCCGGACTGCGGCGAGCCGATCGACAAACGCACCGCCCGTGTCGTCGCCTCTGAGCCCGCCTGGATGTTGATCGAGGACGAGCAGGGCACCTTTGAGCGCGCCCCGCGGCCGGTCGACCTGAAGCGGCTGGGGACGATCAACCGGTCGAAAACGGCCGAGTGGCATCCAAGCCTGCCGCTCGGCCCAGACCGCGAAATGTTCATCCGCAGCGCCCTGCAATTGCAGAGCGTGCACGACGTGGCCGACTTCTGGACGCCGCGCAATCGTCGGGCGCTGGGACGGCTGTGGCGTGAGATTCAGGCCGTCGATGACCTGCGCTTGCGCCAAGCGCTGTCGTTTGCCTTCACCAATACCGCTTGGCACGGCACCCGGATGCGCCGCTACAACGCGCGTGGGGGACAGCGGCCGCTCACCGGCACGCTCTACATCCCGCAATTGTCGATCGAGGTCAACCCGGCCTATGTTTTCGCCAACAAGATCGGCCAGCTGGCCCGCTTCTACGCCCAGCCGCTCAACAGCAGTCCGAAGCTGAGCGTACTGCGCGGTTCGGCCGACGCCCTGGCGTTGCCGGATCGAAGCGTCGACTACTGCTTTACAGACCCGCCGTTCGGCTCCAACATCTTCTACGCCGATTGTGCCATCGTCTGGGAGTCGTGGTTGGGGGAAACAACGCCCTTGGCGCAGGAGGCGGTCGTCAACCGCTCGCTGAAGCCCACTGCCGGTGGCAAGACCGTCGATGACTACGCCGCACTCATGGCGAGTGCCTTTAGCGAGATCCAGCGGGTGCTCAAGGCCAACGCCTGGGCTACGGTGGTCTTTCAATCCTCCGACGCCGAGGTATGGGCGGCCTTGCGCACTGCCGTCGAGCAGGCCGGCTTCGACCTGGCCAACGCCAGCTATCTCGACAAGACCCAGCAATCGCACAAGGGCTACAAGGGCCGCTCCGGCAGCGAAGACGTCGCCTCCTTCGACGTCGTGCTCAACGTGCACAAGCCGGGCGCCACGCGCCGCCAACCGAAACCGCCCGGCGGTTTCAATGACGCCGCGGCCGTGCTGCGCGCCCATCTTGCCGCGTTGCCTGAGATCGGCAGCGACGACGAATCCGATCGTCAGCGGACCCTGCCATTCCTGCACTCGCTGCTGGTCCAGGAACACTTCAACGGCACCATCGGCCTCGAGGTCGGGCAATACGCGCTGGTGCGCCGCATCTGCGAGCAGCACTTCCGCGCCGACGCCCGCGGACGTTGGTATCAGGAGGAGCCGAGGGCGGTGACCAAACGAGCCAAGAGTCCTGGCATCGCCTGATCGCCCGAGCCGAGGATCAGGGCCCGACCGTCGCGGTAGTCGCCCTGCGATACCAGTTCGATGTGCGCCGCTACTTTGCGGTAGTCGTTGAGCGTGAACAGGTCACTGCGCAGATCGATCAGCGCCCGGAAGTCGATGTCGGGCTCGCCGTGCACTAACGCCTGGATGGTGCGCTGATCAGCGTCGAGCGGCTTCTGGCACCACTTCAGGCACATGGCGGCGGTGCCGAGCGTCACCGGTGTGCGGAGAATGCCGGCCGCTTGACTCGCCACTCGCGTGAAGAGCGAGCCCGGGCCACACAGCAGCCGCTCGCAGGCCGCTGACAGGCCGAGCAGCGGACCGGAGAGGTCAGCGCCTTCGGGCGCCGCCGCGCCGAAGTACTCGGCCGTCACCAGGATTGTCCGGAGATCCTCATCCAGCTGCGGCCACGTCGCCGGGATGGTCGAGGACAGCATCTGCCGGTAGGGCGTCAGCGTGCCCGGAACCAAAGTATTGGCGCGCAGCTGCAGATCGGCCACCGCCTTCTCCTGGATCGCGGCAACCTGTGCCTCGTCAGGCACGGCGGCGGATGCGGGGCCAGTGAACGCCTCCGGATCCGATGCGCTCATCATGGCCTGGACCAGCTGGCCGGCCTGCGCGAAGCCCGCCTCGTGGTCGCTGCTCCCCGGCTCGACGCCGATCGCCAGCATGCGACCCTGCTGCGGCCCTGGCTGCTTGTCTTGAAAGGTCTCGATCGCCAGGCCGCCGGGCTTGTAGTAGACGATCGCGCCGCGGCGAGCGGCCTTGCTGCTGGTGTTGTCGAAATAGCCGAGCAACTTGTACAGCTCTTCGGTGGGGTGGGCATCGCGTTGCCGCAGCTTGGCGTCGACGTAGGCTAATGACTCACCCGAGCGCGCCGTCGACACGACCACCGTGATGTCCGGCACGCCTTCGAACGGCCCGGGCGGATCAAGCCGCTGCCACTCGGTCCCGGCGCTGCCGCCACTCAGTCCGCGCTGGAAATGCAGCGCCACCGTCGCCAGTCCCTGCTTCCAGAGGAAGGTCGGCGTGGCCCCGCGCTCCCAGAGCGGGCGAACGATCGGTTCGCCGAGGGTCGGACGCAGCGCCCGCTCCAGGCGGTCGAGCATCCAGATCTCGAACAGCTTAGTGTCGAAGCGCTCGTCGTAGAACGACCACTCAACGTCGTCGGCCTCCGGCAGGGCTCTCGGATCGAACTGCCGGACCCACGCCGCGAGATGGGCATAAGGCTCCGGACGAGATAGACGACCGCCTTCGACGCGGGCTTCGACGGAGTCGAGAAGACCGTTCAGGCCGCCGCGATTCCAGACCCCCTCTGCGGCCTGGCGGGCTTCGCTCAGTACAGGATGGTGCAGCGAGCGCGCAAGCGAGGCGCGTCGCTCGCGGAGTTCCCGCAGCTCGGGCGCACCTGGCGGCAAGGCGATGGCATCGCCGATGTCGAGTTCCCGCAGCACCCAGCCGGTGGCGTAGAGCGCCAACGCGTTCTCCGGCGTCGCGTGCGAACGCTCCACGACGTTTACCGGGTAGCGACGGGGTGCCTCGCGTTTGCCCTGAGCGCGCAGGTAGCGTTGGACGTCGAGCCGCCCGCGCACCATGCCGACAGTTTCGTCAGGCGTCCGCCGGTAGCGGAAGCTGAGGTCGGCCGCGATCTCGCGGAGCAATCCGTCCAGATGACGGGCGGCCGCCAGCGCCACACGCAGCCGCAGCGCTTGGGCGAGTTCGTCCTCATGGGCGGAACCGGTGGCCACCTCGCCGCGATGCTCCAAGTCCCACGTCGGGGCATCGGCAAAGTACGTTCCAAGCAGCCGCACGGCGGCCTGAGTAGCGGCGCGCCTGCTCTCAGGGCTGAGCTGGCCGGGAGGTATCGACTCCTCAGCCGCCAGCATCAGCCGAAGGACGTCTGCTGGCTGCGGCGGACTCGGCCGAGCGCCGCAAGGCTACGTGTCAGGTCTCCGGCATCGCCTAGGTGACCCTCGATGGCATCGAGTTGCGTTCGCAGGAGCTGGCTGGTCTGTGGAATCAGGGTGTCGCTGAGAGCCAGATCGAGCGCCGGGGTCAGGTCGCCGCTGGATCCGGCGGCGGCGCGCACCACGATCTGCCGAGCCACATCGACGACCTGCGCGGTACCCACCGGCCAGGCGACGGCGTCGTCGTAGCGCAGAAATGCCAGGACGGCCGCCAAGCGGGCACGTGCTGCGCCGATAGCCTCATCGCCCGCCAGCCGCGCGGTCTCCGATGCCTCCTCCGCGGCGTCGAGATCCGGCCGGTAGGTGTCGACCCACCACGTGGCGGCCTGCGCGAACGCAGCAGAGGTCTCGTCCTCTATCTGCTCGCGTGCCGGCACCCCGACGTGGACGAACTGGAAACGGCGCTGCAGTCCCTGCGACAAGGTGTAGACGTAGGCCGTGTCGACGGAGTTGAGCGTGCCGATGATGCGGAAGCGATCGGGGATCCATGCCTCCTGGGTCTCGGGCTTGTCCCCGAACCACAACGGCAGCCGTCGACGCTCCGGCCCGCCGCCTCCCCCGAGCACGGTGTAGAGCGGACCGATGGCCTTGTCGATCTCGGCCCGGTTGAACTCGTCGATGATCAGCCAGTGCGCCTGGGCCGGATTCGCTGCCGCGTCCTTCTCGTGCAGGGCGATTGCATCGGCGCAACGCAGCGCGGCTCGGGGCACGTGGCCGAGCCAGGGCTTGAGCACCTCGGTGCCGATATCGCCCATCGCCGGCTGCAAGCCGCCGATGACGTCGAACGTACTCCAGTCGGCGGTAGCCGTCTCAGTGTCGTAGGTGGTACCAAACGCCTCGGCAACGATGCCCGCCAGCGTCGTCTTGCCCGTGCCCGGAGGCCCGGCCAGGATGAGGTGTCCGCCCAGCAGCGCGATTACGACGCGCTCGATGAGGGCGTCGGCGTCCGGCAGGAGCAGGCCGCGTGCCTCAACTGCCTTTGCGACGGTGGCGATCATCTCGGCGACGTCGGGAACGAGGAGTGGCTTGTCGGTCAGCCACGCCGCGGCCCGGTAGTTCTCCTCACCGATGTGATCGTAGAGCTTCACGGCCCCAGAGGCGGCGCCTGCGAGTGGGTTTGTGCTCATAGCAGGTCGTCAATGATCGCTTCAGGAAGGTCGCTCACGGTGCCGACCAACTGGCAGGAGAAATCCACCAGCCAACGCGAGCGCCCGGCGGCGGTCTCTTCCTCCACCGGCGACAAGCTCGTGACTCGCCACAGTCCTGGGTCGGCGATCTGCCGCTTCCGATCGAAGAGAATGATGGTGTCCTTCTCGCGCAGACGACCAGTTGCCTGCGTGGCATGGATCTTGCCAGTGATGACCTTGTGCTTCGCGTCGATCGAGGTCGTGCGCGCTGGCACGAGCCCGACTCGCCGGGGCGGGGCGAGACTGAACGCCCATCCGATGAAGTCGCCGACGTGGGCCTCGTCAAAGCCGCAGCGCGGATCGTGCAGATACTCGCCGCCGATCGCTAGTCCCTGCTGAGCCACTTCGTCAATGAACGCCCGGCGTGTGTGGACGCTGGACGAGCTACCCGTGTAGCGCTTGGCCCAGGCGTCGAAGGCGACGAAGAGCCGGTCCTGCACCCGCCAGCCAATCCCGATGGTGATGCGGCCGCGCTCCGAGCGCAGCGGCCCGTCGTGCGTCCGGGTGGTTTGGATGCGGAAGTCGTCCTTCTTGCGCCCCTTGCCCTCGAGCGTGATGTACCAGGAGTAGACCAGCAGCTTCACCAGCAGCGGACCGCGCCGCAGGTCGACCCTGGTCGGGTTAGGCCCACCGTGCGCTGAAACGGCCTGTTTGAGCGTGACAAGCCAACCAGCTTGCTCGGCGGCAGCGAGAAGCGTGTCGAGTGGGACGCCAGGCGGCCCAGTGTCAGATCGTGGTGAAGACGGCGAGGCGGGCACGGCATAGAGATTCTGCCGTGCGACGCGGACGCGCACACAGCGCCGCGCCCCAGAATGCATCGAACCACGCCCGAGGCCTGATGCGACGTCCTCGAAGCACAACTCGCCGACGATCGCCGCACGCCGTGGCGTCGTGGCTCGCGGGGGAGCATCGGCGACCGCGTCAGGCTGCACTCGCAGGCCCGGCCTCCTTCTCGAGGAGGTGGGTCAGGGCGGCATGCATTTCGGCCGGGAACTGCTCCACGGTGCGCGATGACAACTCCTCAGCCACGCGACGCGGCTTGTCCTTCGCGTTGCGACTGATACCGAGCACGCCCTCCATGCTGGGCCCGATGACGAACACGGCATCTTGGCCCACCACGGCGGCGATATCGGCGTTGAGCGCTGCCTCGCGCGTGTTCTCCGCCTCCTGCTTCGCGGAAAGCGCTCCACCGTCGTTGGACTCGTAGATATCCAGGTCGTGCAGTGCGAGCACCGGGATCCCGAGTGCCTGGCAGATACGACCCACGAAGGCGACACCGGCCTTGCCGCCGCACTCGATGACGGCACGGTCCTCGGCGTCGAGGTTCTGACCGAGCGCGTCGGCGAGCATCCGTACAGCGAGCACGTCAGCCGGTCCTTCGACCAGCAGGACGCGTTGGGCGAAGAACACCTCGCTTCGTGCGCTGGACAGCACGACCAGCTTCTGCGCGTCTCGCCGCTTTGCCAACCATCCGAGGTCGGCCTTCTCGGTGATGGCTGCGACCAATGTCGACCCGCCGGCCGGGCGGCGCACGAGCCGGATGCCCTCAAAGCGAGCAACGTCGGCGAAGATCGGGGAATGGGTGGTGCAGATGACCTGGCAGGCACCCGACTCAGCCAGGTCACGCAGCAGCCCGTAGAAGTACCGCTGCGCTTGTGGATGCAAGTACATCTCGGGCTCCTCGATAAGAACGGTGCCGAAGGAGCCGCCAAGCTCCCGGAACGCTTCGAAGATGCCGACGACGATCGCGCTCTGCACGCCCAGGCCGAGTTCCTCAGCGGGCAGTTCCAATCCCTGCTCGCGGTAGACGAGACGCAGACTGCCAAGCGGGTTGCTCGGGTCGGCGAAGCCGAACCCAACCTCCAGGTTGTGGATGGTGTCCGATCCCATGAAGCCGAGCGTCCGACGAGCGGTCTCAGACACCACCTGCTCGATCTGCTGCACGCGCGGCGTGCGCAGCGCCTCGACGGCGACCTGGTAGCGCTCGCGGAACGCCGCGCCGTGGCTGATGCCCTCCTCGATCTCGACCTGCTCGAGCTCGCGCCGGGCAGGCGCCAGCAGCCTGGCCAGCACCGAACCCCGCGACCACGGCTGATGCTGGAACAAGCTCCGCCGATGATCAATGAACAACACTCGTCCCTGATCGCGCAGGTCCGAAGACACCGCCGTTAGCGGCCCCATTTGGTGGGTCTTCCCCTTCTGTGGTCGCTCGGTTACGACGGAGATCGGCGTGTCAGGGCCGGCGGCGCCGTACGGGCGGAAGTCGAAGTTCGGGTCACCCGGCAGCGCGTCCTTAGTCTTCCGCTTGTACGGGCGGCATCGCACTTCAAAGCCGAACACCTGATGATCGGCGTTCGCCTTGTCTTTGTACGCGAGGGGCACGGAGAACCGGACGCGCAACAGCAACTCCCGCTGGTCGTCGAACCGCGTCCAATCCTGCGGCACGTTCAGGCTGCGCAGCGAGGGCCAGGCCATTCCACACACGAGGTCGATCGCCCGGAGGACTGCCGACTTGCCCGCGCCGTTCGCCCCGACCAGCGCGGTGAGGCCAGGATCGAAGTTGATGACGACCTTCTCCAGCGAGCGGAAGTTCTGAGCGACTAGGCGAGCAATCACCATGCGAGGGTATGCCGATGGCCAGACGTCGTCAGCACGTCTCACCGACGGTTTCGGCAGCGGGGCCCTCGAAGCGCCTCAATCCGATCCGCCTGACAAACGGGCCAGTGCGCCGATCCGGGTCGCGCAGCCGCGTTCGCGCACCGTCGACGCGTTACCTCCCGTACCGCATCCGGTGCCATCCGCGCTTTTCCGTAACGGAGGTCAGGCGTACCGTTCTCGCGATGAGCCCGGTGAAGCGCTCCACCCCACGGACATCGCATCTCCTCGGCGTCGTGGCGACGGCATCAGCGGAGCATCGAGCGGCTCTGCGGGACGAGCTCGAACTCCGCGATGTGCGGGACGACGCCATCGTCCAAGCAGTCCGTGCCGGCGCGCGGCTCGGCGAGATCGCGGACGTGAGCGCCATCTCCAGGGCGGCGGCCTCGAAGGTCGCGCGCAGGGTGCTGCCAAGCCGTTGCGGCCGCGGGGGCCCGTATGCCAGACGACGAGGAAGCGCAGCGGCGCTGCAGCAGATCGTCGCGGCGAGCCGGGCACTCGAGCGCGGTCGCGAGCGATCGCGCATCGCGAAGTGCCGACGCGACGAGGAAATCGCACGAGTGATCAGGGACGGGGTTCCTCTGGCAGAGACGGCGCGCGCCGCCGGCATGTCACAAGCGTCCATCTCATTGATCGCGCGACGCCACGATGGCGAGGCCACGCTGCCACAAGATGGCGCAGTTGCATCATCGATGAAGTAAGGGCTCAGACGCTTCACACCGGTTGACGAACTGCGCCGGACGAGTGTAGCGTCGCCTCACACAAAACAAGAGGCCCGGCGGCGCTGTGAACGCCCCGGGCCGTGGCAACCGAAGGAGGCCTTCGGATGCGTTTCGACCGTACCAACGGGCGGTCGGCGGCGCTCGCGCGCGCCACCATGCCCGGACTAGGACGCGGGGCGCGCCATGCCCGCTGACCTCAACACCGTCGGCTTGGTTGGCCGACTGACGCGCGACCCCGAGCTGCGCTACACCGCGGCCGGAGAAGCCGTCTGCGGTCTGCGCCTCGCCGTGTCGACCCGGACCCGCAACGGCGAGGAGTGGGAGGACCGGCCGAACTTCTTCGACGTCTCGGTGTGGGGCCGCAACGGCGAGGCCGCCGCCGAGCACCTGGCCAAGGGCCGCAGGATCGGCGTTGCCGGGCGGCTGACCTGGCGCGAGTGGAGGGCAGACGACGGCTCGCGCCGCGAGGCCGTCCAGATCGTGGCCTCGTCGGTCCAGTACCTCGACCGGCCGAGGAAGGACGACGCGGAGCGGGAGCCGGTCGGCGCCACGAACGGGAAGGGGGCCGCCGGTGGCGACGACATCCCCTTCTGAGCGGCCGGTCCTGACCCTCGTGCCCGAGCCCGAGGCGGCAGCGGTGCCCCGCATCGACGAGGCCGAGGCTGACCGCCTCTACGCCGAGGCGATGGCCGCCGCCCGGCGCGTGGCGCGGGTCGCGCAGGGGTTGGAGCGCGCGGCGGCGGCTGCGGGCCACCCCGGCTGGCAGGCGGCGACGTCGGCTGCCCGGCGCGCGGAGGCGAGCCTTCGCACCGCCGCTGGGGCGATTCCCGAGGTTCCGCCGGACGGGTCGGCCGATCCGCGCCGGGTGATGGTCATCGGGGCGCTGTCGATCGATCGAGCGCGCCGCGTCGCCTTCTGGTCGGACGCGCCGCTCGCGCTGACGCGCCTTGAGTTCGACCTGCTGGTCGCGCTCGCCGAGCATCCCGGGCACGTCGTCACCAAGCAGGACCTGCTGCGGCGGGTGTGGGGCTACGTCGGGCGCGCCCGCACGCGCACCGTCGACTCGCACGCCTCGCGCCTTCGGCGCACGCTCCACGATGCCGGCGCACCCGGCGCCACGGTCGTGAACGTGTGGGGCATCGGCTACCGCCTCTGCGTTGGCGAGCCCGAAGGTAGTGCGGCATGACGCCAGCCGCCTCCGGGCCAGGGTGCGCGCCGCCCTCGGCGGGGGCGACCTCGAGCCGGTCGTGGCCCGCCTGCTCGAGGTGCGGTTCCCGGCCGACGGGCCCGGCGCGAGCCTCGACGAGGCGGGGACGGCCCTCGGCATGAGCGCCGCGCTCGTCGCCCACATCGAGTTCGGCGCGCTCTGCGCGA
>DAISWG010000045.1:18880-29792 GCA_036826475.1 Miltoncostaeaceae bacterium
CTCGGCATGAGCGCCGCGCTCGTCGCCCACATCGAGTTCGGCGCGCTCTGCGCGATCGCCGCCCGGGGATCGCCCGCGCGCGCCGCCGTGACCATGACGGGCGGCCCGGCCGAGGACGCCGGCTGCCGCCAGGACGAAAGGGGACGAGCATGACGACGACCCACGAAGCGAGCGCATTGGCCACGGACGGGGCGGTCCTGATCGACGGGCACCGGCGCCTCGCGGCGGCGCGGGCCGCAGGGCTCGCCGTCGTGCCCGTGATCGAGCGCACCGGTGAGGATGGGGAGGCTCCGCAGCTCGCCGCCGCGCTCGCCGCGAACATGCGCCGCCGCGGGCTCGGCCCGATCGAGGAGGCCCGGGCCTACGAGCGCGCCACCCAGGCCGGGTGGCCGCAGCGGCGGATCGCCGAGGCGGTCGGCTGCTCGCCTCGCCCCGTCTCGCAACGCCTGCGCCTGCTGCGGCTTCCCGCGGGCGTGCAGGAGGCGATCGGCACCGGCGCCCTGCCGCTCTCGGCGGTGGGAACCGTCGAGGCGATCGCTACCGCCGCGCCGGCGGTCGCCGAGTCCGTCGCGGCGGCCCTCGGCGAGGGCAGCCTCACCGCCGCCGAGCTCGTCGACCATCCCGAGCACGCGCTGCGCGAGCTCATGGAGGGCGGCGAGGGCGACCCGACGCTCGGCGTGGTCGCGCTGCCCGGTCACATGGACCTCGGCGCGATCGACCTGCCGCCCGACCTCGCCGAGCGGGCCGCGGCAGCCGGGGTGCACGGCATCGACCTGTCGGTCGAGGACATGGACGCGGCACGCGCGTTCGGCTGCCTGATCGAGTTCGGCGGCGGCGAGGACCGCTACTGGCGGCGCGGCTTCGTGGCGGACGCCGCCTTCCTGGCGGATCGGGTGCGCCTCCACGTCGAGCGCGCCGAGGCGCGCGCGGCCAAGGAGGCCGAGCGCCGCGCCGAGGAGGCGAGGGGGCGCGCCGAGCGCGCCGCGGCCGAGGCGGCCGAGCGCGGCGAGGATCCCGAGGGCGCGTCGGCCGCCGCCCTGGCCGAGTCGGAGGCCGAGCGGCGCGCTCGCGAGCGGGCCGACGCGGCGGAGGACCGTCGCAGCGCCCGCCTGGCGAACCTCGACCTCGGGCGGCGCGCCCTGCTCGCCTTCGACGACCCGGAGGCGATCACGGCGGAGATGGCGCGCGTGGTCGCCCTGACCGCGCTGCACCACCACCGGGCCGGGGCCGCGCGCGGCCTCGCGCTCTGCCACGAGCGCCTCCAGGTGACCGAGACGCGCACCACCAAGGCGGGCGCGATGCGAGAGAAGGTGAGCTACCCGGACGCCCACGACGCGGAGCGGGCGCTCATCGAGTGGATCAACGGCGCGCGGACTGCCGAGCAGGTGATCGGCAGGGCGGTGCAGGCGCTCGCGCTGGAGTGGTTCGCCGATCAGGCCGCGCTGCCGCGCTCCGAGCGGCGACCGGCCGACGTGCCCGGCCGCTGGGGCGACGGGCTGGCCGCAGCGCTCCCGCCGCTGGTCGCTGACCTCGTCCGGCCGGTGCTCCCGGAGCGGATGGCGGCGCGCCTGCGCGGGTCCGACGACGAGGCGCTCGCGGCGTAGCGCCTCACCGACCGGGACGGGCGCGTCGCGACCTCGCGGGTAGGACGAGCGACCTCCCCGTCCCGGTCTTCGATCCGCTCCGCGCTCACCGGAACGCCCGCCGGGCTCGCGATGGCCCGGCGGGCTGCGCACCGGCGACGCTTCCTCTCGGCCTCCGCCCTGAACAACGATCGCGCCGGAGGCCCCCGTTTACACCTCGGAGAGCCAGGCGCCACACGCACGACCCGGACAGCGGCGCGCATCGGTTCATGGCGTTGTTTCAACCGGACACGAAAGATGGCGGGCGCACTTGCATCATGCGATGCTGCGCCCGAAATGCTCACCATTCGCGCTGCCAAGGGACCCGACTACTACGAGCGTGCGGAGTTCGCCCGCGACGACTACTACGAGGAGCGCGGGCAGGTTCGGGGGAGCTGGGAGGGGCGTGCCAGCGACACCTTGGGGCTGTCCGGCGCACCCGCCGACGGTGAGCTCGGCGCGCTCCTCGACGGGCGCGATCCGCGCTCCGGCGCGGTCCTTCCCGGCGCCCCAAGGCGCACCGGCGGGAACGTCGCGTTCGATCTCACCTTCACCGCGCCGAAGAGCGTCAGCGTCCTGGCCGCGGTCGGGGACGAGTCGGTGCGACGAGCGGTTCTTGCGGCCCACGCCGCCGGCGCGCGCGCCGCCCTCGACTACCTCGGGCGGCGCGCCTGCTTCGTCCGGCGGGGGCGCAACGGGGTGCGCGTGCTTCTGGCCGACGGCTTCGCCGCGGCCATGTACCTGCACGAGATGGCCCGCTCAGGCGACCCGCACCTACACGCACACCTTGTGGTCGCCAACCGCGTACAGGGACCTGACGGGCGCTGGAGCGCTCCGGACATGCGGCCGGTCTACGCCGAAGCGAAGACCGCCGGCACGATCGCCGAGGCGGTCATGCGCGACGCCCTCACCCACTCGCTCGGCGTCGAGTGGGGGCCGGTGCGAAACGGCATCGCCGAGCTCGCCGGCGTGCCTGTCGGCGTTCGCGAACACTTCTCGCAGCGCCACGCCGAGATCGTGGAGGAGGCGCTCGCCCGCGGCTACGCCAGCCCGCGCGGGATCGACGCCATCCAGCGCGAGACGCGCGACCGAAAGCGCATCGCCTCGCGCGAGCGCGCCGTCGAGGAGTGGCGCGCCCGGGCGTCAGAGCACGGCTTCGGGGCGTGCGAGCTGGCGGCGCTCTTCGGGCGCCCTCGTGATCTGGGTGCGTCGCGCGTCGAGGACCTGGACGCGACCACGGCGCGCATGCTCGGCCCGGCCGGGCTGACCCAGCGCTCCTCCTCGTTCACGCGACGTGAGGTCATCCAAGCGCTCGCCGAGGCTCACCGTGACGGCGCGCCGGCCGGCGCCCTGGAGGCACTCGCCGACGAGTTCCTGAGCGGCGAGTGCGTCCCGCTTCATCCGCCTCGGATCGAGCCCGGTCGCGGCCACCGGGAGGCGGCCTTCTCGACGCCCGACATGCTGCGCTCGGAGGTCCGACTGCTCGGGGCGGCGACGGGCGTCGACCCGCATGGGGGGCTCGTCGCCACCACCGACGCGGTCGAGGCGGCGATCGCGGCGCGGCCGACGCTCGGCGCCGATCAGGCGGCCGCTGTGCGCCACCTGTGCTCGGGTGAGGACCGGGTGCGGGTCCTCGAGGCGCGTGCGGGGACCGGCAAGACCTTCGCCCTCGAGGCGGTGCGCGAGGCCTACGAGGACAACGGCGTCCCGGTGCTCGGCGTGGCCTGGCAGGGCCAGGCGGCCGACGTCCTCCAGCGCGACGCCGGGATCGCCTCGCAGACCCTCGCGCTGCTGCTCGAGCGCCTCTCCGGGGGGGACGACGACGCCTTCCCCGCCGGCTCGGTCGTGGTCGTCGATGAGGCGTCGATGGTGCCCACCCGCGCCCTCGAGCGCCTCATCGTCGAGGCGGCGCAGCGCTCGGCGCGCGTCCTCTTGGTCGGCGATCGCGCCCAGCTTCCGGCCATCGACGCGGCCGGCGGGTTCGCCTCGCTGGCCGATCGGCTCGGGGCGGTAGAGCTGACCGACAACCGGCGCCAGAGGACCGAGTTGCAGCGGTGCGTGGCCGACCGGCTCGCCGAAGGGCGGCCCGCCGAGGCCATCGCTCTTCTCTCCGAGCACGGGCGACTCCAGGGCTTCGACGACGCCCGGGACGCGCGCGCTGCCCTGGTCGATGCGTGGGCCCGCGCGTCGCTCGCCAACCCCGCTGGGTCGCTGATGCTGGCCCACGATCGCCACGAGGTCGCCACGCTCAACCGGATGGCGCGTGGGGCGCTGGAGCGGGCTGGCCTGCTCGGTCCGACGCGCCTGGTCGCGTCCGGACGGGACTGGGCGGCGGGCGATCGCCTCGTCTGCCGTCGCAACGATTACCGGATCGGCGTCCGCAACGGCACCCGCGGGACCGTGACCGGCGTCGACCGCTGTGCCCGCGAGCTGCGCCTCCGGACCGATGACGGCCGCGACGTCCGTCTCCCCTCCGCGTACCTCGAGCACGCCCACCACGGCTACGCGCTCACCGGGCACATCAGCCAGGGCGCGACCGTCGAGTGGACCTACCTGCTCGCCACCCCCGAGCGGGGTGGCGCCGAGTGGGCGTACGTCGCCGCCACCCGGCAGCGGCTCGACCTCGCCGTGTTCGTCGTCCACCACGAGCCCGAGCGGCTCGAGGAGGCGCTTGCTCGGACGTGGGGCCGCTCGGACGCCAAGCACCTAGCGCTCGACCTCGCCGACTCCGCTGATCGCGCCCGCGCGACCGTCGCCGCCACCGCCGAACTCGACGGAGTGCTGCCGGAGCGCCTATGGGCACGCCGGGAGGTTCTCCTCGCCGCGCGCGACGAGGCTCGGGCTCCTTCGCGCGGCGGTGAGCCGGATCTGCACGCTGCCCACGAGGCCCAGCGCATCACGGCAGCCGTCCGTTCGCTCGACGAGGCACTCGGCGAGTGGGCCGGCCGCGTCGGAGTCGCAGGCATCCAAGAACACGTCGTGGAGGTCTTCGGACCGCGCCCGATCGATTCCCACCAGCGAGCCGCGTGGGACCGCGGAGTGCGAGCGGCGGCGACCTACCTCGCCATCTCGGGGGCTGGCAGCGACGAAACCGGACTGCTCGGCGCTCGACCGGCGGCGGCGGAGGCGCGGGCCGCGTGGGACGAGGCCGCGCGGACGACCAACGACTCGCTGCGCCAGCTCAACCGGTCGCCGATACCCGCCGAACGGACGCGCGGGCGCGGCCGTTCGCGGTGACCCCGCTCGGTCATCCCCTCCTCGTCGGGCTGCCTACGCGCCGGCGACGACGGCACGTCGACGACCCGATCGAACGTCCACCACCGAACTCGATCCGTGAAGCCGGACCCCCACCGGAGCCGATCGCCGATGACACCCACGCGGCGCTGGGTGCGGCCGCAGGCATGGCGGCCGTCACTGGCTGCTACCGACGCTCCGGCAACGGCAGGGCGGTCGAGTCACCCCGGCTGCGGCGGCTCGCCGAGCCGTAGCCGCAGTCCCTGCATTTCGGCCGACCGGGTAGCCCCTCTACGGGCTCCCAGCGGCGCCGGGTAGGGCGGAGTCGGAGGTAGTCGAGTGGCGCCGCCGGCTCCATCAGCCCGACGAGCATCAGGAGGAAGTCGCTGACGGCTCGCGCCGCGATCTCGTGGTTGAAGCTGATGACGCTGGGCGCTGGCAGCTCGTCCGCGTAGCGATTTCGCGCGCGGTCGCGGTCGCCTCGGGATTCATCCTGCAGCCTCGCCCCTGAGATGAGTCGGTTGCAGCGCAGGCAGCCGGTGGAGGGTAGGACCAGCCGCACGTTGCTCCGGATGTCCGTGACCGTTCCGGTTCGGGACTCGACGTCGATCCGGGTGCCGAGCTGGATGCCTGGGATGAGGTACTGGTGGCAGACCGCGTTGAACACGAGCCTCGCGTGATGCGAGTCGGCGGCCAGGAAGATGAAGTCGCAGTCGGTGAGGGCGCGGGCCGCGGCTGGCTCGATCACGCTCGATCGGTAGCCCTCGAAGCGCGCCAGTCGGTTCGCGCGGCGCACCGACTGGCGCGCGATCCTCACCTTGCTCCTCGACAGCCGCCTCGCCAGTCCCGGCATCCCGAGCCCATGGAGGAATGTCATCGCGTCAAGGCGGGTGGCCTCGGGCAGGCGGGGCAGATTCAGGGGCTCGACCCGGTCGGGGTCGATGACGACGATGTGGCCGACGCCGAGGCGGCCGAGCATGGTCGTGAGCGGAAGGCCGACGCCTCCGGCACCGATGACCGCGACCTTGGTCCTCGAGAGGAGGTCCTGCCCGCGCTCGCCCAGCCAGCGGATCTGTCGATCCCAAGTGGGGTCCGCTTTCGGCGGCGGTGGAGGCGGCGACGGGTGGAGCCTCCGGAGGTGGCGTCCGACGATCACGGTCTCGGCGATCGGACGCCGTACGCGGTCCGGCGTCCAAACATCGCCGGCCAGCGCCTCGTGCGCGAGGACCAAGGCACCCACGGGATTGCCGGAGATGTCGAGCAGGGCTGGGTAACCGCGCTCGTGGGAGCGGAGATCGACGTCGCTGAAGGCGACGCTGTCGGAGCCCCCGTGGTTGTGGACGGCGAGGTAGACGAGGTTCTCGTCCCTGCATCGCCGGATGTGGTCGCGGACGAACTCCGCCGTCAGCCGCCGGTAGCCCCGTGCCCCCGGCACGAAGTCGACGCCGTCGCGCGCGACGAAGAGGTCGCGCGCGATGAGGCGCGTGCCGCGCGCCGAGGTCGCCAGGCCCGCCGCGAGTACGGCGCCGTGCTCATCGCCGTCTCCGGGGAAGAGATGGTCATGGAGCTGCAGGTAGGTGCCTGAGTCGATGATCAAGCGCCATGCTCCGCTCATCAGCTGCTCCGCAGGAAGTCGATCACCCGGAGGAGCTTCTGCAACGCGCTGTCGGTGTCGGGGTCGCGCCGGTTCGAGCGGCGCGACACCTGGATGGCCGGCTCGTCGAAGCCGGCCGCTTGCGCGCCGCGGCTCATCGCCGCCGGCAGATCTCCGTCGGGGTGGACGTTCGGGGTCGGACCTGCGCCGACGTAGCGGAGCTCGGGCGAGACGAAGTGCGGGTAGCAGTCCGCGTCGGGGTACGCCCAGGTGATCTGGAAAGCGATCCAGGTGACCGGCGGCGCGAAGGGACCGACGTCGACGCCGTGCACCCTGACGAACGCTCCCCCGTCTGGGTCGGGACGGACCTCGATCCCCGTTCCGACCTGCGCCGTCTCAAGCTCCTCCAGGGCAGAGGCGACCGCCGGCTTCATCTACGAGTCGTCATCGCCGTCGTTCGCCGTGAAGACCGAGTGCCTGGTCACGGTGATCACCTCGTCGTCATCGACCGTTCGAGCCGGTCGGCCCCCGTGCGCCTCGAGGGTCAGGAGGAAGTCCTCCTCGATCTCGACGCCTTGGGCGATGGCGGCCTGCTTCACCTCCAGCCCGGCGACCCGGTGCGCCGCCAGCCAGACCGGCTTGGTGTTGACCCGCACGGTCACCTCGCGGCCGCCGCGCTGGTCCTTGTCCGAGATCGCGTTCTCGGTGGTCGTCACGCGTTCCTCCTCCCGCAGGGAAGTCGCCGGTGTGCCGCCAGGGTAGCAGATGCATGTACCAAATCGGTACACAAGTTTGTCACCGCGAGGGATTGGCCGGACCTGCCGCGTATACTCTGGACGTGGAGGTCGCCTTCGCGGACGCGCGGCTCGAAAGACTCTGTGGTTCCCCGGAGCTGCTTCAGGACCGCCTCGGGGAGCAAGCGGCACGGCGGGCTCAGGCCCAGCTCGCGTCACTCCGGGCGGCGTTGTCGCTCGAGGAGTTCCGCCACCTGCCGGGGAGGTGTCGGGAGGCCGCTGATCAGCGGATCGTGGTCGACGTGTTCGGCGACCTGGTGCTGACCCTGGAGCCCACCCGCCGTTCCGGGGCGAACGGGCGGCTGACGTGGGACGAGGTGCGGTCCGTGCGCGTCGTCTCCCTCACGACGACTAGGAGGTCGCATGGCTGACGTGACGACAGGGGCGCGCGCGTCGTTTGAGCCGGCGTGGGCGAGTCCTCCCGGCGACACCTTGGCCGCCATGCTTGAAGAGCGCGGCATGACCCAGACGGAGCTGGCAGAGCGACTCGGGGTGTCGCTCAAGCACGTCAACAGGGTCGTCAAGGGTGCGGCTTCGCTGTCTGCCGAGATGGCCCTCGGGCTCGAGAAGGTGTTCGGGGCCTCGGCGTCGTTCTGGATGACCCGGGAGGCGCACTTCCAAGCGGATCGCGCGCGCCAGGCGGAGCGAGTCGAGCTCGCCGAAGCGCTTGATTGGGCCAGACGCTTCCCCGTGGCCGACCTTCGTCGCCGTCCCTTCTTCCCCCGGTCGGCGAAAGGCTCAGAACTTGTCGAGGCCCTCCTTCGTTTCTTCGGCATCGCACACCCCTCGCAGTGGAAGGACCCGTCGGTCGCCTATCGCAAGTCCCAGGTGTCCCAGAGCGACCCTTACGCCCTCTCGACGTGGCTGAGGGAGGGGGAGCTCGAGGCAGGCGCCGTCCGATGCGCGGCCTACGACGAGGAGCGCTTCGTCCAAGTCCTCCAGCAGGTGCGTGCGCTGACGCGCCTAGAGCCGGAGGAATGGTGGCCGCGTCTGCAGCGCGAGTGCGCGGCTGCCGGCGTCGCGGTCGTGGTGATCGACACCTACAGGGGCGCCAAGGTGAACGGCGCGACAAGGTGGTTGTCCGCCGAGAAGGCGCTCATCCAGCTGAGTCTCCGCTACAGCTGGGAGGACATCTTCTGGTTCACGTTCTTCCATGAGGCCGGTCACGTCATCCTCCACCGCAAGAAAGACCTCTTCGTCGAGACCAGAAAGAGGGATCCCGAGCTCAACGCGGAGGAGGAGGCGTTGGAGGCCGAGGCCGATCGCTTCGCCGCGAGGACGCTCATTCCGCCCCCGAACGATCGACGCCTTCAGACCATTGAGATCAGCGAGGTCGAAACGTTCGCCGACCTTCTCGGAATCGCACCGGCCATCGTCGTCGGCCGCCTTCAGCACGAGCGGCTTCTTGCGTACAACCGCGGGAACGACTTCAGGCGGCGACTGGGTTTCGCAGCCTCTGCGGAGGATGGCTGACGCCATTGCGGTTGACGATTGGCGTGAGCAAGCCCATCGTCCCCGGACCGCGCGGCAGGGAGAACCTGACGGACACAAAAAAACCCGGGGCGCGGAGGCCCCGGGTGGATTGACGACATGATCGGCGTCCAGGCGCCCTCAGTCAAGGTCTGGGAACGGATGACTGGGCGGGTCGGTCACCAGGAGGTTGGCCGTCGGATGCCCTCGCACGGGTCGGGCATCTGGGCGGCGGCGAGCTCGGCCATGCTCAGCGAGTGGTACCAGTGCCCCGACCCGCGCACAGGGTCCGGGCGCAGGGAGCCGTGAACGTGCCCGGGGTGCGGGCTGACCGTTCCGACGGGCATCAGGCGGCGCGCCTCGCGGACCGGCAGCGACAAGTCCGAGTCGTTCGAGACGACGATGGCCGCATCCATCTGGCCGGTGAGCGCGTCGATCAGTAGCCGCGAGGCCAGGTTGACGTCCGAGCCCTTCTCCTCGCGGTGGGAGACGCCCACCATCTGGGGAACCCCGCCACCGACGAGGATCGGGCGCCCCTTGGCGTCCTTGGTGGCGCGCGGATAGCGCTTGTAGGTCTCCTTGAAGAGGCCGAACTCGACGAGGTCCACGCATCCCGAGAGCGTCAGCGCACGCAGGTACGCCGCCTGGCGCGCGACGGCCCGACGATCGCCGACGACGCGCGCGGTGCAGTAGGTGACGTGGGCGACCCGGGGTCGGCGCCCGCGCCACCGCTGGTCGGCGATCGACTGGACGAGTGCCCGGAGATCGAGCCACTTCCAGGATGGCGGCGGGTCGGGGCCGGGGGCCGCCTCCGCGAGCGCCTTGCCGCCGTAGTAGAGGTTGAAGCCGTCGATGTAGGCCCGGACGTTCACCGATCCGAGGATAGGAGCAGCCCTGGACGCCACCGCGCGCCCTCTCGCTCGCGCGGACGGCCCATGGGACCTGTCACCGGCCCCGCGAGGCATCCACCGACCGCTCGGGCGCTACGCGCTCAGGGGCAGGCGTCGCTCGGTTGAGCTCGATGCCGAGGCGCCGCTCCAACGTGTGCTCGAGGCCGAGGGCCGCTTCGAGTTCGCCGGCGATCCGATGGACGGCGCCGGCGTACGCCGCGGGGTCCTTCGGCGCGGCCTCCGCCCAGCCGCTGACGTAGGGGACCGCCTGCCCGCCGGTGTCGAGGCGAGCCGCGGATAAAGCCACGTGTGCCGCCGTCTCGGCGACCACCTCCGCTCCGGCCCGGCCAAAGTCACGGTAGTGCGCACCGTGAACGTGAGCGAGCTCGTGGACGAGGACGGCAACCTGACCGTTCGGCTCGAGCGACGACGCGAGCCCGATCAACCGTGATCGGTGATTCACCACGCCCTGCGCGCCACCGGGCAGCTCGTCGCGCCGCTCCACGCGGTAGCCGGCGTCGGCCGCCTGCTGCTCGAGGGCGGGCAGAAGGTGGGCGTGCGAGTCGCCGGTGAGCGGCTGCAGGGGCGGAGGCTCGGGGAGGGGCGGCCCCTCTGTCTGGGAGACGTCAAAGACCGGCACGAGGACCCAGGCGCGCACCGATCGGCGCTCCTCGCCCGTCGCCTCATCCTTCTCGCGGCGGATGGAGGGCGCCCAGACGCGGAGCGCGCGCTCGCCGCGGCGAACCTGCCGACCGAGCTCGACCCAGCGGCGATAGCTCGTCACGGTGGTCGCATCTGGCCGCTGGGCGAGGATCAGGAGGGTATTGTTCAGCGAGTAGCCGCGAAGGAGCGCCCGTGCCTTCGCGAATCGCTGCCAGCCCTCGGAGCTCCGCAGATCCTGGCATGCGGCCTCGAACTGGCGCCGTGCGACCTCTCGGCGCTCGTCGGCACGCCGGGTCGCGTCCGCTTCGCCCGGTGCGTTCACTGCGGCCCCTTCGCTTCGGCCGCGCGACGGAGCGCCCGCTCGCGGTACCAGGGCCGCAGCCACAGGCGCGCCGGGGGCAGGTGCCCGTAGACGAGGATCGCCTCGCCCGGCGGGACGCCTCGCACCGCGTCGGCCGGAGCCAGCCGCTTCGAGCGGGTGCTGCGGGTGCGGCTCGCCCCGCCGCGCTCACCGCGCGTGCGGCTCTCGTAGCCGACCTCCTCCTCGCCGAGTGCGCGACCGAGGTACTCCAGCGTGCGGGCGTCCGAGATCCCCGACAGGAAGAGCTTTGCCCGGTGGTTGGCGAGGATCGTGTCGGCGGCCTC
>DAISWG010000046.1:0-6912 GCA_036826475.1 Miltoncostaeaceae bacterium
GCGGCGATCATGCACTCCTCCACCAGCGAGTGGGCGGGCGTCTGGCCCTCCAGGTGGATCTCGGCGACGCGGTCCCCCGCGAAGCGCACCACCGGCTCCGCCGACGACGCCTCCAGCGCGCCGCGGCTCATCCGCCGGCCGCGGAGGGCACGGGCGAGCGCCGCCAGCTCCGTCACGTCCCGCAGGAGCGCGTCGTCGCCGAGCGACCCGCCCTCCAGGGCCGCGTCGACGTCGCCGTAGGTGAGCCGCCGCTCCGAGCGGATCAGCGACCGCGAGAACCGCGTCTCGCCGACCCGGCCGTCGCGGTCGACCACCATCTCCACCGTGACGGCGGCGCGGTCGGCGCCGGGGCGCAGGCTGCAGAGGTCGGACGACAGCCGCGCCGGCAGCATCGGGTCGACCGCCCCGGGGACGTAGACGGACGTGCCACGGCGGGCGGCTTCGCGGTCGATCGCTCCGCCCGCCGCGACGAAGCGCGCGACGTCGGCGATGTGGACCCACAGGCGCCACGCGCCCTCCCCCTCGGACGCGATCGCCAGGGCGTCGTCGTGGTCCTTCGCCCCCTCCGGGTCGATCGTGACGACGCGCTGTCCGCGGAGGTCCCGGCGGCCGGGGTCGGCGGCGACGGACCCCTCGTCCAGGGCGTCCGCCTCCTCGATCGCCGCGCGCGGGAACGGCCGGCCCATGTCCTCGGACGCCAGCAGCGCCCGCAGCGCCGCGCGCGGCGACGACGCGGGGCCGTGGACGGCGACCACCCGGCCCGAGCGCCCGCGCAGGCTCACCGTGACCAGGTCGCCCACCGACGCGCCGCCCCGGGCGCCCTTCGCGAGGGCGATCGGGGTGCCGGGCTCGAACGCCGGCTGCGCGGCGGCCCCGCGGCCGGACGACACCAGCTCGGCCACCAGGACCGTCGCCGGCCCCCCGCGGCTCATCCCGCGGCCGCCGCCCGTGCGAGGGCCTTCTGGAGCGCCTCGTCGCGCGGGGTGGCGGGGTCGTCGACCGCCGACACCGCCGGGGGCAGCCCCCGCTTGGCCAGGTCGTAGCCGGAGGGGGTGAGGTAGCGCTGCGTGGTGAGCTTCAGCGCGCCGCCGTTGCGGAGCAGGATCGTGCTCTGCACCAGGGCCTTCCCGAACGTGCGCTCACCCACCAGCGTGCCGCGCCTGCTGTCGCGCAGGGCGCCCGCCACGATCTCGCTCGCGCTGGCCGAGTTGCGGTCGACCAGCACCTCCAGGGGCAGGTCGCCCGCCACCGGCTCGGTGTCGGTGGCGATGACGTCGCGGGCCGAGTGCTCGCCCTGGGTCACGACGACCGTCGAGCCCTTCGGCAGGAACGCCCCGGCGATGCCGACGGCCTCGTCCACCAGGCCGCCCGGATCGCCCCGCAGATCGAGCACCAGCGCCTGGACCCCCCGCTCGCGCAGGCTGGTGATGGTGTCGCGCAACTGCTCGGACGCCCCGCGGGAGAACTGCGCGAGGGCGATGTACCCGATCGCGCGCCCATCCCGCCTGATGATCCTGGAGTCGACCGCCGGCACGCGGATGCGCGCCCGCTTCATCGTGAGCTCCCGCGGGGCCGCCGACCCGGTCTGGAAGCCCACCTCGACCGACGTGCCCTCCTCGCCGCGGATCCCGGCGACCACGGCGTCGAGCGCCCGCCCCTCGGTCGACCTGCCGTCGACCGAGACGATCCGGTCGCCCGCCTTGACGCCCTGGTCCGCGGCGGGACTCCCGTCGTAGACCCGCACCACCACGACGTCCTCGTCGCGCTGCGCCACCTGGAGCCCCACGCCGTAGTAGGCGCGATCCGTGCGGTCCCGCAGCGCCTTCAGCTCGGCGGGGCTGAGGTAGTCGGTGTAGGGGTCGTCCAGACTCGCGATGAGCGCATCGACCGATGCGTCCTCCAGCCTCTGCCGGTCGACCGGCTCGTAGTAGCGGTCCTCCAGGATCTGGAGCACCTGCGCCGACAGATCCTGGCCGCTGGCGCCCAGCACCCACCCGCGGACCGGGTCCTTCAGGCGGGTGAGCCCCACCGCCTCGGCGTGCCCGCCGACGACCACGCCGGCCACGAAGACGGCGAGCGCCACGACCACGGCGGCCACGGCCACGAGAACCCGGCGGAGGCTCATCTGACGGGTCCCGGACGCAACCCCTCCGATGGTAGACGCATCGGGGCGTCCCGCCGGGCCCGCGGGTGGGTCTTACTCAGACCTTCAAGAAACGGCGCAGCGTGATGCCGCTGCCGAGCGCGCCGACGAGACCGCCCGAGGCGATCAGGATGAGCCCGAGCAGCGGGAATCCGATCGTCGTGGCCTGGTCGCGCGTGAGGGCGCTGTCGGCGTCCTGGATCCACTGGTCGACCACCCCGACCTTCACCGCCCACAGCAGGGCGACGGACAGGATCGCGCCGACGAGGCCGCAGATGATGCCCTCGATCACGAACGGCCACCTGATGAACCAGTTGGTCGCGCCCACGAGCTTCATGACCTCGACCTCGCGGCGGCGGGCGAAGATCGACAGCCGGATGGTGTTGCCGATCAGCAGGATCGACGCCACCAGCAGGATCGTGATGAGCCCGAGGCCCGCCCACTGGATGAAGCGCGCGACGCTCAGCAGCTTGTCGGCCGTCTCCTTGCCGTAGGAGATGCCGAGCTCCGGGTCGATCGCCGGGCTGTCGGAGATCTGGTCGATGATCCCCTGCGCGTTGTCCGGGTCGGTCGGCTTGATGTTGAACTTCGCCGGCAGCGGGTTGCTGGGGAGCTCCTCCAGGATGGAGGGGTCCTTCAGGCGGGCGCGCAGCTCGGTGAGGGCGTCGTCCTTCGAGACGTACGTGAACTCGCGGATCTGGCCGTTGCTCTGCAGCGCGACGAGCTGCGTCCGGAGGCCCTCCACCTGCGGCACCGTGGCCGAATCGGAGATGAACGCGTCGATGTCGACCTTCTCCTTCTGGGAGTCCACGGTCGACTGCACGTACAGGAACGAGGGGATGAAGGCGCCGAGGATGAAGACCGCGATGAGCACGGTCACCGTCGCGGCGACCGACACGGCGGCGTTGGCGCGGATCGAGCGCCACGCCTCGGCGAGGAAGAACCTGGGGCTCAACTGTCCGCCCGGGCGTAGGTGGCCTGGCGCTGGTCGCGGACGACCTTGCCGTTCTCGAGCGCGATGACCCGCATCTGCATCTTGTCGACCATCTCGCGGTCGTGGGTGGCCATGATGACCGTGGTGCCGGTGCGGTTGATGCGGTAGAGCAGCTGCATGATCCCGATCGACGTCTCGGGGTCGAGGTTGCCCGTGGGCTCGTCAGCGATCAGCAGGCGGGGGTGGTTGACGAACGCGCGCGCGATGGACACGCGCTGCTGCTCGCCGCCCGACAGCTCGTTGGGATAGCGGTCGGACTTGTCGGAAAGTCCCACCAGGGCCAGGATCTCCGGCACCTTGCGGCGGATGTTGCGCGGGTTCTCGCCGATGACCTGGAGCGCGTACGCCACGTTCTCGTAGACGGTGCGGCCGGCGAGCAGCTTGTAGTCCTGGAACACGCAGCCGATCGATCGCCGCAGGTACGGCACCCGCGAGCGTCGCAGGCGCTGGAGGTTGCGGCCGCCCACCGTGATCGTCCCCGCCGTCGGCTCGAACTCCTTGATGAGGAGCCGGATGAACGTGGACTTTCCGGAGCCGGAGGGGCCCACCAGGAACACGAACTCCCCGCTCTCGATGGAGAGGGAGACGTCGTCCAGGCCGATCGCGTCGGTCGTGTACGCCTTCGAGACCGCATCCAGGATGACCATGGGGCCGTCCCCGGGGCGCAGCATGGTGCGGCGGTCGTCGCGGCGCGACAGGGCCGCGCCCTCGCGCCGCGCCTCGCGGCGGCGGGGGGGCTCGTCGGCGCGGGACGTCCGCGCGTCGTCGGGCTCGGTGGGTGTCGGGGGGGCGGCGTCGGTGCTCATGCTGACGACCTGTGCGTTGTGGGGACTACGGGGGCGACGTGTCGTCACTCAACCCATCGGCGGAAGACCGCGTCCCGTGAGGCCGGGTGACACTAGCACGGGAATTCGCGCGTCCCGCCGCCCTCGGGGGTTCGACGGGCGAGACGTCAGTCCTCCGCGCCGGGGTCCCCCACGGCGGCGCCGCCGCGGGCCCGCCGCTCCAGCTCGGCGCGGATGAACCCGTCCAGGTCGCCGTCCAGCACGCCCTGAGCGTTGCCGGTCTCGTGGCCGGTCCGGAGGTCCTTCACCATGGTGTACGGGTGGATGACGTAGGAGCGGATCTGGCTGCCGAAGCCGATGCTCTGGCTCTCGCCGCGCGCCTTCGCCGCCTCCGCCTCGCGCCGCTCCAGCTCCACCTGGACCAGCCGGGACCGCAGCATCGCCATCGCGGTCGCCCGGTTCTGGGTCTGCGACCGCTCGTTCTGGCACTGCACCACGATCCTCGTGGGCAGGTGGGTGATGCGGACGGCCGAGTCGGTCTTGTTGACGTGCTGCCCGCCGGCGCCGCTGGCGCGGTAGGTGTCGACCTTCAGGTCCTTGTCCAGGATCTCCACCTCGACGTCGTCGGAGACGAGCGGCGCGACGTCGACCGCCGCGAAGGACGTCTGGCGGCGGTTGGCGGAGTCGAACGGCGAGAGGCGCACCAGCCGGTGGACGCCCCGCTCGGCCTGGAGCAGCCCGTAGGCGTTCTGGCCGTGGACCGTGAAGGTCGCCGACTTGAGGCCGGCCTCGGTGCCCTCCTGGGCCTCCTTCAGGTCGGCCTTCAGGCCCCGCCGCTCCGCCCAGCGCAGGTACATGCGCAGCAGCATCTCCGCCCAGTCCTGGGCGTCGGTGCCGCCCTCCCCCGCGTTGATGGTCACCACCGCGTCGCCGGCATCGTGCTCGCCGGAGAAGAGGCGCGCCTCCTCCAGGCCCGCGAGGGTGTCGTCGGCACGCTCGATGCCCTCGGCCAGCTCGCCGAGCATGTCCGGGTCGAGCGCCCCGCCGCGCTCCTCCTCGCGGAGCAGGTCGGCCATCTCCGCCAGGCCGTCGATCTCCTCGGACAGCGCGCGATACTGGCCCAGGCGGCCGCTCGCGGTGGCGTGCTCGGACGAGATGCGCGCGGCGGCGGCCTGGTCGTCCCAGAAGCCGGGGGCGCCCATCCGCCGCTCCAGGTCGGCGACGCGCTGCTCGAGCGCCGGCGGATCGAGGTACTCGCCGAGGACCCCGGCCCGCTCGCGGAGGGCGGCGGCACGCGGGATCAGCTCGTCGAGCGAGAGGGTGGAGTCGGTGCTCATCGTCCGGTGCCGCCCGTGCCCCGGGGCGGGCGTGGATGTCCGGCCCGGGTCACTTTAAGCGCCGTGGCACCTCTTGTACTTCTTGCCGGACCCGCAGGGGCAGGGGTCGTTGCGACCGACCCTGTCCTCGTCGGTCAGCACCCGCTGCTCGACCACGGCGACCGGCGGGCCGCGCCGCTCCTCGGCCTCCTCCTCGTAGTCGGCATCCACGATCTCGCCGGCATCGGCGCCGTCGAAGCCCTGCATCGGGTCGTCCGCGTAGGAGTAGTCGACGTTCTCGACGCGCTGCTCCTCGGCCTCCGGCGCCTTGTCCACCTGGATGTGGAACATGTACCGGACGAACTCGGCCGTCACGATGCCCATCATCTCGTCGAACATCGTGTGGCCCTCGAGGCGGTACTCCGAGAGGGGGTCCTTCTGGCCGAGCGCGCGGAGGTGGATGCCCTCGCGCAGGTAGTCCATGTTGTAGAGGTGCTCGCGCCAGTGCTGGTCGATGAGCTGGAGCAGCACCCACCGCTCCAGGTCGCGCACCAGCTGGACGCCGAGCTCCTGCTCGCGCCTGTCGTAGGCGTCCATGATGTCGTCCTCGAGCTTGTCGAGGAGCTCCTCGCGCGTAAGCGGGTCCGCCTCGTTCTCGAGGTCGGCGCGGATGTCCTCGAGCGTGAAGCTCATGGGGTAGTAGCCCTGGAGCGTGGCGAACAGCGCCTCCAGGTCCCAGTCGGCGGGCAGGGAGTCCTCGTCGCCGTACTCGTCCACCGTCTGGACCAGCAGCTCGGCGATCCAGTCGCGGGCCTGCTCGCCCAGGTCCTCGCCCTCGAGCACGCGGCGGCGCTCGGAGTAGATGACCTCGCGCTGCTTGTTGAGCACGTCGTCGTAGTCGAGGACGCGCTTGCGGATGTTGAAGTTCTGCTCCTCCACCTTCTTCTGGGCGCCCTCGACCGTCTTCGAGAGCATCTTCGCCTCGATCGGGAGGTCGTCGCCGGGGCCGAGGCGGTCCAGGATCTTGTAGATCCGGTCGCCCGCGAAGATCCGGATGAGGTCGTCCTCGGCGGACAGGAAGAAGCGCGAGCGGCCCGGGTCGCCCTGGCGCCCGGCGCGGCCGCGGAGCTGATTGTCGATGCGGCGGCTCTCGTGGCGCTCGGTCCCGACGATGTACAGGCCGCCGAGCTCGGCAACGCCCTCGCCGAGCTTGATGTCCACTCCGCGGCCGGCCATGTTGGTCGCGATCGTGACGGCCTTCTGCTCGCCGGCCCGGGCGATGATCTCGGCCTCGCGGGCGTGGTTCTTCGCGTTCAGGACCTCGTGCGGGATGCCCCGCCGGGTCAGCATCCCCGAGAGCATCTCGGAGATCTCGACGGAGATCGTGCCGACGAGGACCGGCTGACCGCGCTCGTGGGCCTCGGCGATGTCGTCGACGACCGCGCGGTACTTCGCGTCCTTCGTCTTGAAGATGAAGTCGTTCTCGTCGGCCCGGACCATCGGCCGGTGCGTGGGGATCGACGTCACGTCGGTCTCGTAGATCTTCGCGAACTCGTTGGCCTCGGTCGAGGCCGTGCCGGTCATGCCCGAGAGCTTCTCGTACATGCGGAAGTAGTTCTGGAGCGTGATCGTGGCGAGGGTCTGGTTCTCCTCGCGGATCCGCAGCCCCTCCTT
>DAISWG010000046.1:7012-28430 GCA_036826475.1 Miltoncostaeaceae bacterium
GTGCGGGCCTCGTCGATCAGGATCGAGTCGACCTCGTCCACGATGCAGAAGTAGTGGCCGCGCTGCACGCAGTCCTCCAGGCGGACCGCCATGTTGTCGCGCAGGTAGTCGAACCCGAACTCGGAGTTGGTGCCGTAGGTCGCGTCCGCGGCGTAGGCCTCGCGGCGCTGCGCCTCCGGCATCATCGAGGCGATCACGCCAACGGAGATCCCGAGGAACTCGTAGAGCGGCCGCATCCACTCGGCGTCGCGGCTGGCCAGGTAGTCGTTGACCGTGACCACGTGCACGCCGCGCCCGGTGAGGGCGTTGAGGTACACCGCCGGCACCGCCGCGAAGGTCTTGCCCTCGCCGGTCTTCATCTCGGCCACGCGGCCCAGGTTGAGGGTCATCGCGCCGATCATCTGGACGTCGAACAGCCGCATGCCGAGCACCCGCCGGCCCGCCTCGCGGACCGTCGCGAAGGCGTCCACCAGGATGTCATCGACCGTCTCGCCATCGGCGAGGCGCGCCTTGAACTCGTCGGTCCGGGCGCGGAGCTCCTCGTCGCTGAGGGCCTCCATCCGGGGCTCCAGGTCGCCGATCCTCGAGACCTGTCCCTGCATCCCCTTCAGGACCCGGCCCTCGCCGACCCGGAGGACCTTGTTGATGAGATCGGTGCTCATGGGCACGCTCGCGGTAGCGGTGTCACGGCCATCGGTAATCGTAGCGCAGGGGTCCTCTCGGCCCCCGGGCCCCCGAACCGTAGTCCCGGGGCGGGGATGGCCGCGGCCGGCGCCATGATGCCCCCGGCATGGGCGATCTGAAGCACGAGATCTCCCCCGCGCTGGTGCGGGAACTCGCCCGCCTCATGGCCGGGGCGTGGCACGGTTTCCCGGCCGACCGGCTCGTGCGCGCCGGCGCCGGGTTGGAGCCCCTGGAGCTCATGGCCCGCAACGCCCACGTCGCCGCCGCCCTCGGCGCGTGCATGCCGGCCGACTTCGCGGAGGCCGCGGACGTGATGCGCCGGGCCCTGGCCGCGCCGGAGCTCGACGGCTGGATCGCGCTGCCGTGCGTGACGTGGGTGCCGGAGGCCGGCATCGACGATCCGGCGACGGCGCTGCCCCTGCTGGCCGCCCTGACGCCGCGGTTCTCGGCCGAGTGGGCGGTCCGCCCGTTCCTGGTGCGCCACCCGGAGATCACGTGGGCCCACCTGGACCGGTGGTCGCGAGACCCGGACGAGCACGTCCGCCGTCTGGTGTCGGAGGGCACCCGCCCGCGCCTGCCGTGGACGTCGCGCCTGCGCCTCGACGCCGACGGCACCGCCCGCGCGGCCGCCCTGCTCGGCCGCCTCGCGGACGACCCCTCGGCGTACGTGCGGCGCTCGGTCGGCAACCACCTGAACGACATCTCCCGCGACGACCCCGACCGGGCGGTCGCGCTCGCCCGGCGGTGGCGGGGCGGCGAGCACGGCGACGAGGTGGTGCGCCGGGGCATGCGGACGCTGGTCGCCGCCGGCGACCCCGCGGCGCTCGGGGTGCTCGGCCTGGACGCGGAGATCCGCCTGGAGGCGTTCGACGTCTCGCCCGCGCGGATCCCGCTGGGCGGCACGGTGGACGTCGCCGCCGCATTCGCCGCCCCGCCCGGCACCGCCGTCGTCGCCCACCTGCTGGTGCACTACCGCGGCCCGGCCCGCCCGCCGAAGCCCTTCGCGTTCGCGCGCGGCGAGGTCCCGGCGGGTGGCGTGCTGACCGTCCGGCGCCGCCACGCGTTCCGCACGGTCTCCATCCGTACGGTCCGCCCCGGCCCCCACCGGATGGTCCTGCAGGTCAACGGCCGCCGCCTGGCCGAGGCCGACGTCGAGGTGGTGCGTCAGCCGTAGGCGGGCGCCGGGGGGATCGGCCGGCCCGCCGCCACCGCGGCGGCGACCTCCCGCGCCTCGGCCGGCCGGTACTCCTCGCCGTAGACCGCCCCCTCCCTCCGCGGTGCCTCCATCACGGCGCAGTCGCGGGTGCCGCCCAAGGCCACCGGCGCGAACCCGGCGTCGCGCACGAGACCCGCCACCACCTCCACGGCCTCGTCGTCGTCGCCGCAGATCCACTGCACCACCGGGGGGTCGCGGTGCGCCGTGAGCTCCTGGAACGCCGACGTGAGGGTGTTGAAGCACTTCGTGTACCGCGCGCCCGGCATCCGCGCCACGTTGAACGCCGCCGCCGTCTCCCCGGGCGCGGGCTTCGGCCCGCTGCCGAACTGGTTGGTCGTGTCGATGAGGATCCTGCCGTCGAGCGGCCCCATCCCGGCGATGGCCTCGGGGAGCGCATCCCACGGGACCGCCACCACGACCACCTCCGCATCCCGCACCGCGTCGGCAGCCGGCGCGGGCAGCGCGCCCGTCTCCTCGGCCCGCCGCCGCAGCCGCTCCGAGTCGCGCCCACTCACCGTGACACGGTGCCCGGCGGCCACCAGCAGTCGCGCGACATTGCCGCCGATGCGGCCCGCGCCGATCACGGCCACCCTCATCGGCCGACCGCCTCGACGACCACCCGCGCCACCTCGGCGCCGCTGTAGTTCTGCTGCCCGGTCACGAGGTTGCCATCGCGGACCGCGAACGGGCGGAACCGGCCCGCCTGGACGTAGTTGGCCCCGAGCCGGCGCATCTCGTCCTCGATGCGCCACGGCATCACGTGTGTGCCGCGCGGGAGAGCGCCCACCTCCCAGACCGCCTGGTCGGCGAAGTCCTCCTCCACGTTCGCGAAGCCGGTGACGGTGCGCCCCTCGACGAGCGGCTCGCCGTCGGCCGTGCGCGCGTACCGCAGGATGGCGGTCCCGTGGCAGAGGGCGGCCGTCACTCTCCCGGTGGCGTGGAAGTCGACGAAGGCGCGGTGCAGGTTCTCCGCCCGCTCGAACGTGAACATCGGACCCTGCCCGCCGGCCACGACCAGCGCGTCGTACGCGTCTACGTCCAGGTCGTCCACCGACCGCGTGTCGCGGACGAGGTCCATGAACCACGGCGTGTGCTTGTACCCGCGCGAGATCACGTCCTCCGCCTGCCAGCGCGATTCGTCGTCGGGGTCGCTCATCGCATCCGGCTCGCAGGGACCGCCGTCCGGAGAGAAGACGTCCACCTCCCAGCCGGCGTCGGTGAACACGTGGTGGGGATGCGTCAGTTCCGCCCACCAGAAGCCCACGGGCCACCCGGTGGTGGTCGAGACGGCGGGGTTGCTGATCACGATCGCGGCGCGTCGTTGGCGCGACGGATCGACGCGGTTCGGGTCGTTGTGGCTCACGCGGGGCCGCTCCCGGTTCGGCGCTTCGGAATGCTGCGTATCAAAGCTTGAATCCAAGTTGTTGTCAATCCCATTGGCACGTAACCTCGAATGCGTGCCCCGAGCGCAGCACCCACCGCGGGACTCGGTCGACGCCCTCATCGACTCGTGGGCGGCGGCGATGCCGGAGCTGGACGTGTCGCCGATCGCCGTCGTGAGTCGCCTCGCCCGGATCCGGGCGCACATCGACGCGGAGCTCGACGGGGTGTACGCCGCCCACGGGCTCGGGGCGGCGAGCTTCGCGGTGCTCGTCACGCTCGCCCGGATCGGCAGCGAGCGCGGCGTGAGCCAGCGGCGGCTGATGGAGGAGCTCGGCCTGACGTCCGGGACGATCAGCGTGCGCATGGACCGCCTCGCGGCCGACGGTGTGATCGCGCGCCGAGCCGATCCGGACTCGCGACGCAACTCCCTGATCACCCTCACCGACCGCGGCCGCGAACTGTTCGAGCGGGTGGCCCCCGCCCACCTGGCGGCGGAGCGCCGGATGCTGGAGGCGCTGCCGGAACCGGATCGCGAGCGGCTCGCCGGGTTGCTGCGGACGCTGCTGGTGGAGTTCGAGGGCGCCCGCCCGGAGCCCGGCAACCCGTGCGTCCTGGGGCTCCGGCTCGCGCCCGCCCATGTGGCCGTGGCGATGCGCGAGTCGGTCGGGCTGCCCCCCACGCCCCGCCTGCTGGTGCTGGACGTCGACGAGGACGGCCCGGCGGCCGAGGCGGGCCTCCGTCGCGGCGACATGCTGCTGCGCGCCGGCCGCCGCGAGCTGCGGTCGGCCGACGCCCTGTACGGCGCGCTGGACGACGCCCGCGACTCCGGCCGGCTGGGGCTGACCGTGGCCCGGGCCGGCGACGAGCACACCCTCGCCCTCCGGATCCCGGACGGCGCCCTGGGCGGGGCGGCCCCGGCGGCGACCGCCGGCCGCGCGCCGCTCGGGGAGCACCGCGTGTAGCTCAGTCCTCGGGGGCGATGAGTCCGTAGTCGCCGTCGCGGCGCCGGTACACCACGTTCACGGAGCCGTCCGACTCGTTGCGGAAGACGTAGAAGTCGTGGTGGAGCATGTCCATGTGGAGGGCCGCGTCCTCCGGCGACATGGGCTTCATCTCGAAGCTCTTGCTCTTGACCAGGCGCGGCGTCGCGGGCTCCTCCGGGGCCGGCGCCATCTGCTGCTCGATGAGCTCCGGAACCTCGTCGAGGGGGGCCCGTCCGTGGTGGTCCCGGCGGCGCTCGCGGTAGCGGCGCGCCTGGCGCTCCAGCTTGCGGGCGGCCGCGTCGATCGCCGCGTACATGTCCTCGTTGGACTCCCGCACCCGCAGCACCGGGCCCTTGGTGCGGACCGTGACCTCCGCGATCTGCGCGGCCGCGATCTTGGGGTTGCGCTCCACGGAGAGCTCCAGCTCGACCTGCGTCGCGTCGTCCCAGGGCGGGAAGACCCTCGCGACCCGCTCGAGCTTCTGCTCGGCGTGATCGAAGAGCGCGTCCGTGACCGACATCCCCTTGCCCTTGACCTTGAGCTGCATGGGAGTCTCCTCTCTTCGATGCGGTGAACCGATCCTAGTGGAGCGCCCGCCGACCACGAAGCCTCAGACGGCCCGGGCGAAGCAGACCGAGCCGATCGACTCCGCCCCGCCGTGACGAAGCGCCCGCGCGCACGCCGCCAGCGTCGCGCCGGTGGTGCGGACGTCGTCCACCAGCACCGCCACGGCGGGCACCGGGTCGCGCCCGCACGGCGCGTAGGCCCCCGCCGCCTGGCGGGCGCGGGCGGACGCCGACGCCCCCCGCTGGGGCGGCCCGTCGCGCACGCGCCGCAGGCAACGGGCCACCGGAAGCCCCCACCGGCGCCCGAGCGCGGCGGCCATCAGGTCGCTCTGGTTGAACCCGCGCGCCGCCTCCCGGCTCCTGGCGAGCGGCACGGGCACCAGCACCGAGCCCGCCCGGGGCGCCGGCACCCGCTCGGCGACCACGTCGGCCAGCACGCCGGCGAGCGTCCGGCGGCGGCCGTCCTTCAGCGCCAGCACGAACGCGGGCCCGGGGCCGCCCCCCCCGCCCGCCTGCCGCCCCCCCCCGGCCCCCCCCCGGCGGGCCGGGCCCCGGGCGACGGGCGGGGGGCCCGGCCCGCCGCATCCGTCGCACAGCGGCGGCGGCAGGTGGACGAGCGCCGCCCGGCAGGCGGCGCAGGCCGGGCCGCCGGGAAGACCGCACGCGGCGCACGCGGGCGGCAGGACGACGTCGAGGATGGCGGCCAGTCCCATGCCGGGATGCTGGCGCGGAGCCGGTGGCCGATCAGCCCCCGTCCGTGACGGATGCGTCACCGGTCCGCCACAGGGAGCGGTCGTAGGGCGGCCGGTGGACCCCCCGCTCCGTGACGATCGCGGAGACCAGGCGCGCCGGCGTCACGTCGAACGCCGGGTTGGCGACCGGCACGCCCTCGGGGGCGGCGGCGCGGCCGAACAGCGACAGCCCGCGCACCTCGTCGGCGGCCCGCTCCTCGATGGGGATGCGGCCGCCGTCCGGCGTGGAGCGGTCGAGCGTGGAGGTGGGCGCCGCCACGATCATCGGGATCCCGTGCTCGCGCGCCAGCACGGCCAGGCCGTACGTGCCGATCTTGTTGGCGGTGTCGCCGTTCGCGGCGATGCGGTCGGCGCCCACGACGACGTGCGACACCGCCCCCGCCGCCATCATCATCGCCGCCATGCCGTCGGTGATGAGGGTGTGCGGGATGCCGTCGCGCGCCAGCTCCCAGGCGGTGAGGCGGGCGCCCTGGAGCAGCGGGCGCGTCTCGGGCACCACCACCCGCAACGTGGGGTCGGCGGTGTGGCCCGCCCGCACCACGCCGAGCGCCGTGCCGTAGCCCCCCGTGGCCAGCGCGCCCGCATTGCAGACGGTCATGACCCGCGCCCCGCGGCCGAGCAGGCCCGCCCCGTGGGCGCCGATGGCCTCGCACCGCGCCACCTCGTCGCGGTGGAGCGCCCGGGCGGCCTCCGCCAGGTCGTCGGCCATCGCCTCCGCCGGCCCGGGGTAGGCGGCCGCACGTCGCTCCTGCGCGTCGACCGCCCACGCCAGGTTGACGGCCGTCGGCCGCGACGCCCGCAGCCCCGCGGCCGCGGCGGCCACCTCCGCGCGCGCGCGGTCCAGATCGCCGCCCGCCGCCCGCGCGGCCAGCGCCACGCCCATCGCCCCCGCGATCCCGATGGCGGGGGCGCCGCGGATCGCGAGCCGGCGGATCGCATCGACCACCTCCGGCCAGGTGCGGCAGACGAGGGTGGCCTCCTCGCCGGGCAGGCGGGTCTGGTCGAGCATCTCAACGGCGTCGCCGGTGAGCCGGATGATCGCCTCGGGCGCCAGGCCGCTCACGCCCCCTCCCCCCACGAGGCGAGGTAGCCACGCTGGGCCGGGGTGAGCTCGTCGATGGCGACGGCGAGGGCGGCGAGCTTGAGCGTGGCGATCTCGTGGTCGATCCGGCGCGGCACCGGGATGACGGCCGGGGCGAGGTCCGCGCCCTCGCGCGCCAGGAACTCCACCGACAGGGCCTGCGCGGCGAAGCTCATGTCCATCACCGACGCCGGGTGCCCCTCGGCGCTCGCCAGGTTCACCAGGCGCCCCTCGGCGATCAGATTGATGCGGCGGCCGTCGGGCATCGCGAACTCCTGGACGCCGGGGCGCACCTCCCGCGCCGACGCCGCCATGGCCCGCAGGCCCGGCACGTCGATCTCCACGTCGAAGTGGCCGGCGTTGGCCAGGATCGCGCCATCCTTCATCAGCGCCACGTGCTCCGGGCGGATCACGTCGACGTCGCCCGTGGCCGTCACGAACACGTCCCCCACCCGGGCCGCCTCCGCCATGGGCATCACCTCGAAGCCGTCCATCACCGCCTCGAGGGCGCGCATCGGGTCGACCTCGAGCACGATCACGTTCGCGCCCATCCCCCGCAGCCGGCCGGCGATGCCGCGACCGCACCAGCCGAACCCCGCGACCACGGCCCTGCGTCCCGCCAGCAGGACGTTGGTGGCTCGCAGCAGCCCGTCCACGGTCGACTGGCCGGTGCCCTCGCGGTTGTCGAACAGGTGCTTGGTCTCGGCGTCGGCGACCGAGACCACCGGGAACCCGAGCCGCCCCTCCGCCTCGAGCGCCCGGGCCCGCAGCACGCCGGTGGCGGTGTCCTCGGTGCCGCCGATCACGCCGTCCAGCATCTCGCGGCGCTCGCCGTGGAGCAGGCCGATCACATCGGCGCCGTCGTCCATGGTGATGTGGGGCGCGTGGTCGATCGCCACGCCGATGTGTCGGAGGTACCTCCGCCCGTCCTCGCCGCGCCGGGCATGGGTCGCGATGCCGTACTCGGCGACGAGCGCCGCCGCCACGTCGTCCTGGGTGGAGAGCGGGTTGGACGCCACCAGCACCACCTCGGCGCCGCCGGCCGCGAGCGTCCGCACCAGGGCCGCCGTCTCGGTCGTGACGTGCAGGCACGCCGACACCCGCAGCCCCGCGAGCGGCTCCTCCCGGGCGAAGCGCTCGCGGATGGACCGCAGGACCGGCATGTCCCGGTCGGCCCACTCCACACTGCGGCGCCCGAGCGGCGCCAGGCCCAGGTCCGCGACGTCGTGCCGGGGACGGCGGGCGGCGCTCACCCCGGCGGCCCGGCCGTCCTCCCGTACCCCGTCAGGGCGAGCCGCTCCTTCAGCCGCTCGATGACCTCGACCGGCCCCGGGTCGATCGCGCGCAGCAGCGCGGCGTACAGGGAGGCGTAATCGCCCAGCATCACCAGGTCGAGCATCCGGGCCAGCGGCCCCTGCCCCTCGGCGGTGATCGACACCACCTGGCTCACGTTCGGCTCCACCAGCTCCCGCGTCAGGTCGAAGCGCCGCTCCGTCTGGCGGTGGTGGCGCGGCTCGCGGAGCATCACCAGCTTCGCGAGGTGCGCCAGCTCGGCGGGCATCCCGGCGAAGCCGCAGATCTCGTTGTGGTCGAGCTCGGGCAGGACCGACGCGAACGCCGGCATCTTCGCGTTCTCGTTGAACTGCCCCTTCCAGCGCACCGCCACCGGGGCGGTCAGCTCGGCGCCCCAGATGAGCGGGATCGAGCCCGAGAGCGTGCGGGCGAGCTGCTTGGCGGCGTTGCCGGGCTCGGGGACCTCGGGGCCCATCGTGGCGATCGCGGACGAGAGCGTGCCGCGCGCCTCCTCCAGGTCGGAGCCGATGCTGGGGACCACGCCCATCCGGTCGAGCACCACCAGCATCGGCACCAGCAGGCGCAGCAGGGCGGCGCGGGGCTGCAGGCCGGGACGCACCGGCACGATCGGGACGCCCTCGGGGCCGTAGAACTGCCCGAGCTTGCCGCCGCTGGTGATCGCGACGCAGAGGGCGTTGCGCTCGATGGCCTGCGACGCGGCGGTGAGCGTCTCCTCCGTGCCCCCGGAGTAGGAGCTCAGGATCACCAGGGTCCGCTCCCCGATCCAGCCGGGGATGTAGTAGTCGCGGACCACCGCGCAGGGCACGCGCATGCGCTCCCGGTAGGCGCCGAGGATGAGGTCGGCGGCGATCGCCGACCCGCCCATCCCGCACACCGCCACCGAGTCGATCTCGTCGGCCGGCCACGGGATCTCGGCCGCCTCGGCGGCGGCGCGGGCCTCGTCGAAGGCGGCGACCGAGTCGGCGACGCCGCGGATCAGCGAGAGGCTGTCGCCCTGGAGGGCGTCGGGCCCGTCGAGTCCGTACATGGCGGGCAGGCTACCCGACGGTGGCGCCGGTACCGACCCGCGCGTCGCCGTCGACGCGGGCGCCGGCGGCGACCACCGCCCCGTCGCCCACCACCGCGCCCGGGGCCAGGACCGCCCCGGCGCCGATGTCGGCACGGGCGCCGACGATGGCGCCGTCGACCACCGCGTCCTCCCCCACCGTCGCCCCCGCGCCCACCACCGAGCCGGTCACCCGGGCGCCGGCCGCCACACGCGCCTCCGGCCCGAGCGACGACCGCGCATCGACCTGCGCGCCGGCGTCCACGGCGGCGCCGGGCCCGATGTACGGCCCCGGGACGGGGGACTCGGTCGCGAGGGCCGCGTCCAGCACGTCGCGGTGGGCCGCGAGGTACGACGCCGGCGTGCCGATGTCGCGCCAGTACGCGTCGCTCGGGAACCCGAACAGCGTGCCGCGCCCGGCGAGCACCGGGAAGATCTCCCGCTCGATGGAGCACGCCCGCCCCTCGGGGATGAGCTCGAGGACGGACGGCGAGAGCAGGTACGTGCCGGCGTTGATCCGGAACGGCTCCCCGGGGCGCAGCTCGCCGGGCGCCGGCTTCTCCACGAACGCCTCCACCGAGCCGTCCTCGTGCAGCCGCACCAGGCCGAAGGCGCTCGGGTCCTCTACCGGCGTCAGGGCGACCACGCCCTCCGCGCCCAGGTCCCCGTGGGCCCGGATGACCGACGCCAGATCGAGGTCGGTGAGGATGTCGCCGTTCAGCACCAGGAACGGCGCGTCGTCGAGCAGGTGCTCCGCGTTCTTGATGGCGCCGGCGGTGCCGAGCGGCTCCGGGTCCACCACGTAGCGCAGCCGCACCCCCAGCGCGGAGCCGTCGCCGAAGTGGTCCTCGAGCGCATCGGGCCGGTAGCCGCACGAGAAGACGATGTCGTCCACGCCGTGGCGGCGGAGCAGGTCGATCTGGTGGGCCACGAACGGCCGGTCCACCAGCGGCATCATCGGCTTGGGTCGCGTGTCGGTGAGCGGGCGGAGGCGTCTCCCCTCGCCGCCGACGAGGACGATGACCTGCGTCAGCGGATCGCGCCGATGTGCTGCGGGATGCGCCCGATCCCCTCGAACGCGAAGCCCAGGGCGGTCATCTGCACGGGGTCGAGCGCGTTGCGGCCGTCGATGAGGATCGGCGTGCGCATGCGGGCGTGCACGGCGGCCCAGTCGGAGCCGACGATCGCCTTCCACTCGGTCACGAGCACGGCCGCGTCGGCCTCCTCCACGGCCTCCTCCACGCTGTCGCGCAGCTCGACGCCCACCAGGCGGTCGAAGGTGCCGTTCACGATGGGATCGTGCGCGGTCACGCTCGCGCCCTCGGCCAGCAGGCGCGCGGCCAGGACCAGGCTGGACGCCTCGCGCATGTCGTCGGTCTCCGGCTTGAACGCCAGGCCGAGCAGCGCCACGCGCTTGCCCTCGAGCGACCCGAGGTGCTTCTTGAGCTTCCCGATCACCCTGCGCTTCTGGAGCTCGTTGACCTCGATGACGGAGGTGAGGAGCTGGAAGTGGTAGCCGGAGTTGCCGGCCAGCTGCTTCAGAGCCGACACGTCCTTCGGGAAGCAGGAGCCGCCGTAGCCGATGCCGGCCCGCAGGAACGCGCCGCCGATGCGGGAGTCGAGGCCCATGCCGTGCGCCACCACGTCCACGTCGGCGCCGACCTCCTCGCACACGTTGGCGATCTCGTTGATGAACGAGATCTTGGTCGCCAGGAAGGCGTTGGAGGCGTACTTCACCATCTCGGCGGAGGGGACGGTGGTGCGGATGACCGGCGCGTCCAGGCCCGCGTACAGCGAGGCGACGCGGTCGCCGTCGGCCTCGTCGAACGACCCGATGACCACGCGGTCCGGATGCAGGAAGTCGGCGATCGCCGCGCCCTCCTTCAGGAACTCCGGGTTCGAGCAGTAGCCCACGTGCTCCAGGCCGCGGGCGTCGAGCTCGGCGCGCACGCGCTCGCCGGTCCCCACGGGCACGGTGCTCTTCATGACCAGGATGTGGCGGGAATCCGCGCCCACCCGCTGGAGCTCGTCGACCACGCCCATCACGCGGGACAGGTCCGCGTCGCCCGAGTAGGTGGGCGGCGTGTCCACCGCGATGAAGATGATGTCCGAGCGCTCCAGCATCCGCTCGAGGGACAGCGTGTACGTGAGGCGGCTCGCGTGCTCGGCCATCAGCTCGGCGAGGCCGGGCTCGTAGATCGGCACCTGACCGTCGTTGAGGGCCGCGACCTTGGTGGCGTCGATGTCGCGCAGCGTGACCTGGAAACCCTGGGACGCGAGACAGACGCCGGTCACGAGACCCACGTAGCCCGCGCCGATCACGCCGATCCGCTCGGTCACCGCACCGTTCCCATCGCTCATCGCGACTTCCTCCGCTTCCATCGTCAGTACCGCCCGGGCACGCCTGGGGCCCCGGCACGGCGAGCACCCCATTCACCGGGCGCATTGCGGGAGATGGTAAGGCCGCGGGCCCCGCAGGGGCGCTCCGGACGATGCGTTCGCACCTCGACCTTCGGGGGGTTCGGCGCCGCCGTCACGGCGTGCTCCCGGCGGTCTCGACGGTGATCGCGGTGTCGGTGTGGCCCTTCTGGATCTTCGCGCGGTTCAGCGGCCGCAGCGACTTGGCGACCTCCTGGATGGTGTTCGCCGTCAGGCCGTTCGTGAGCGTGTTCGAGATCCAGTACGTGGTGCCGTCCTTCGTGAAGGCGAGCCGCTGCAGGTTCTTGCCGTCGTAGTAGGTCTTGTACTCCCGGCCGCCCGAGGTGATGGTCCCCGTCTCGCCCTCCAGGATCGGCGGGTTCTTCATGTTGGTCATCTCGAGCCCCCAGTACCCCGGTGCGCCCCCGACGTAGGTCTGGAAGACGATCTTGACCGCCTGCCGGTTGTTCCTGTCGTCGATCTTGTAGGCGCGCACGATCTTGACCGACGACCCCGAGGCCACCTTCATCGGGACCATGACCTTCAGCCCCGGCACCTGGGAGCGGATCGCCCGCATCGTCTCGACGAGGCCGGTGGTGTCGACGGTGGCGGCGGCCGCCTCCTTCTCCGGCGGCGGCGGCTTGACGAGCCGGCCGGTCCAGTCGGCGCCGGTCACCACCACCACCTCGTTGCCGCGGGCGTCGGCCGCGCTGAGCGCGCCGATCGACGCCTGCGGCCCCAGGAGCTGCGCGATCTTGCGCGCGGGCTCGCGGAAGCCGGGGGCGTAGTAGACCTCGCTGGCGGGGTGGTCGAAGTCCTTGGCGTTGCCGCCCACCGAGGTGGCGTAGCGCTTGGCGTTGAGGGCCTCGGCGACGTCCTCGGCCTGCAGCACGCGTCCGCTGCCGTTGAGCACCGTCACCTCCACGGTCGCCGGGTCGATGGGCTTCGCCTTCGCCCCGCCGTTGCCCTGGACGAACTCCGGCTCCTTCCACTCGGCCACCTTCGTGTCGATCTCCGACTGGGTGACCTCCTCGACCGACGCGCCGTTGACCATGTTCCCGGACCCCTGGATCGAGACCCGCGCGATCCGGTCCTTCGGCGCCGTGAGGGCCAGCTCCAGGATGGAGAGGAACCGCGGCACGTTGGTCAGGTTCGTCTCGATGTTCTCGGCGAAGATCCGGCGGAGGGCCGTGGGCTTGGTGAGGTTGCCGAGCTGCTTGGTCTGGCGCTTCAGCTCCGACAGGAACATCTGCTGGCGGGCGATGCGCGCGTAGTCCGAGTCGGTGTGGCGGTAGCGCACGAAGTCCAGCGCGTTCGCCCCGTCCAGCTTCTGGTAGCCCGGCTGGAGGTCGATCTCGTCGTAGTTGTGGGCGGCCGTCCCGTCGTGCTTGTTGTAGTAGCGGCGGTCGACGTCCATGTAGACACCGCCGACCTCGTCCACCAGCTTCTGGAAGCCGGTGAAGTCGATGATCACGTAGTAGTTGACGGGCTCGCCGGTCAGCGACTCGATGGTCTCGATGGTCTTGGCGGGGCCGTACGAGTACGCCTCGTTGATCTTCCTCGTGCCCACACCGGGTATCGGGACGTAGGAGTCGCGGGGGAACGACAGCATCGAGATGAAGTCGCGCCGCGGGTCCATCCGCACGAAGATGAGCGAGTCGCTGCGGCCCGGGTCGCCCTCCGACGGACGCGTGTCGGACCCGATCAGCAGGATGTTGGTGGGCTCCCCGGGCAGCACCGGGCGGGTGGCGGCGCGGGCGGCCTTGGCCTCGGCGGTGTTCGGCGCGGCCTGCTCGAGCGTGTCGTCCAGGTAGATGAACGCCCCCACGCTGATCGCGACCACCACCCCGAGGATGGAGTAGAGCCCCCAGGCCACGAGCGCCGGCCACAGCCGCCGGCGGCCCGGCACGCGGAAGTAGCGCGCGCGCTGGTGCGGCGGCCCCTCGTCCGGCGGGCGGGGCGGCGACGTCGTCACGCCGTCCCGGCCTCGGCGCGGTGCACGGGGAGCCCGGCGACGATGCGGGCGAAGTCGACGAGGGCGCGCCGGTACCGGGGCAGGCTGTCGATCTCCACGTACTCCTCCGGCCCGTGGTGGCCCCCGCCCCGGGGCCCGAACTCCACCGCCGGCACCCCGACCTCGAGGAACGCGACCGCGTCGGACGCCCCGTCGCGCCCCACCGACGTGGTGGAGGGCTCGTAGCGGCCGGCGGCGTCGAGCAGCGCCTGCACCACCGGGTGGTCGGGCGGGACGTCGGCGGGCGGGCGCTCCAGCAGCACCTCGACGCGGGCGGCGGGGTCGAGCGAGCGGACCTGCGCGAGCACCTGCTCCGGGTGCTGGCCCGGGAGGTAGCGCACGTCCACGTCCATTCTGCAGTGGTCGGGCACCTTGTTGACCGCGTCGCCGCCGGCGATGCGGCCGAGGTTGATGGAGGGGCGCTCGAACAGCGGGGCCGACTCCGCCGCGAACGGCAGGCCCTCGATGCGGCGGAACATGTCGACCGCCCGCAGGATGGCGCTGTCGCCGAGCCAGGGGGTGGCGCCGTGGGCCGCCGTGCCCGGGACGTCGACGCGCATCATCAGCACGCCCTTCGCCTGGACGCCCACCAGCATGTCGGTGGGCTCGCCGCAGACGACGAAGTCGGCCCGGAGTCCGTCGCGCACCATCATCTGCGTACAGTTCTCCCCCGGCTCCGAACGTTCCTCGTCCGGGACCACCATCAGTTGCAGCTCGGCGCCCTCCAGCCCGCCCTGCGCGAGGTCGGCGACGGCCAGCATCATCGCCCCGAGGGCGGCCTTCATGTCGTACGCCCCGCGCCCGTAGAGGCGGCCCCCGTCGATGCGCGGCGAGAACTGCTCCTCGTGCCCCGGGACGACGTCCAGGTGGCCGTTGAAGATGATCCGCGTGGGGCCGGAGCCGACCCGCGCCATAAGAGACCGGCGGCCACCCGTCTCCACCGGGTCCACGTGCGCACCGCGCGCCTCGAGCCAGCCGGCGACGAAGTCGGTCGCCTGGCTGAGACCGGAGCGGCGCGAGGTGTCATAGGCGATCAGCCGCTCGGCCAGCAGGACCTCGTCCACCGGGAGAGGATAACCGAGCCCGCGGCGCGGGCCGTCCGCCCCGGGCCCGGCTCCCGGGCCGACCGCGCCGGGCCCGGCTACCGTGAGGTGGGTGATCGTCTCCGCCCTGGTCGCCGCGCTGCTGCTCGTCCCCGGCGCCGGCGCGCCGGCGGAGCGGCCCGTGTCGATCCCCGTCGCGGGGGGCGTCACGCTGTCCGGGTCGCTGCTGGTGCCCGCCGGGCAGGGCCCGTTCCCCGCCGCCGTCCTGGTGAGCGGCTTCGGGCCCCAGGACCGCGACGGCGGCGGCAGCGGCGCCTATCGCCGGCTGGCCGAGGGACTCGCGCAGCGCGGGCTGGTGGTGCTGCGGTACGACAAGCGGGGGGTCGGGGACTCCGGCGGCGACCCGCTGTCGTGGCTCGACGCCCGGCCGCTGGCGGCCGACGCCGCCGCGGCGGCGCGCCTGCTGTCCCGGATCCCGGGCATCGACACCCGCCGGCTCACGCTGGTGGGGCACAGCCAGGGCGGCGACCTGGCGTTCGCGGCCGCTCGCCACTCGCCCGCGACCCGCATCGTGAGTCTCTCGGCCCCCGGCCGCCCGCTGGGGCTGCTCCCCCGCGCGGCGGGCACCGCCAGCCGGTTCCTGCGCCGCCTGGTGGGGCCGGTCATCGCCGACGCGACGCTGGGCGCCGACCCGCGCCGCGATGCCGCCGCGGCCCGCCCGCCCGCCCTGCTGGTGCAGGGCACGCGCGACCGCACCGTGCCGTTCGCCGACATGGCCCGCCGCGCCGCCGCCCGCCGCGCCGAGGGCCGGCCCACACGGACGCTGCCGGTGCCGGGAGCCGGGCACTTCCTACAGGTCGAGGGCCGCGTCCCCCTGGGGGTCCTCGACGCGATCGCCGCGTTCGCCGCCTGACGCCGCCGCGCCGCCCCGGGCCCCGTCGATCTCGGGGACGGCGTTGCGCAGGCTCCACACGCCCCACGCGCCGAGCAGCGCCGCGCAGCCGAGCAGCGTCGCCTCGATGCCGGCGACCTGTGCGACGGCCCCGGCCACCGTGGAGCCGATCGCGATGGGCCCGATCACCGAGAGCTGGTAGAGGCCGAGCAGGCGCCCCAGCAGCGCCGGGGGCGCGTTGAGCTGCACCGCGGTGTTCGTCGCCGCGAACATCCAGATCCAGAACGCGCCGCTGAACGCCATGGCGATGAGGCCCAGCCACAGCCAGGGCGTGATCGCGACCACCGCGAGGCCCGCCGCGAACGTGCCGGTCGCGATCGGCAGGGCGCGGTGCCGCGGCAGGCCGCGCGCCGTGAGGCGCTCCAGCCACCAGGCTCCGATCAGCGCGCCGCCGCCCATGGCGCCGAGCAGCAGGCCGAGGCCCTCGGCCCCGGCGTCCAGGCGATCGGCCACCACCGGCGCCAGCTCCTGTATGGGCGACGCGAGTGCCGTGAAGAGCGCCATCCCCACCAGCAGGCGCCGGATGGCGCGGTCGTGGGCGGCGTGCCACAGCGCCTCCCGCATCCGGGCGGGCGCGCCGCGCCGCACCGCGGCGGGACGGGGCGACAGGCGCATGAGCACGAACACCAGGGCCAGGAACGAGAACGCGTTGACCGCGAAGCAGACCGTCGCGCCGAACGCGGCGAGCACCGCTCCCCCGATCGCCGGCCCCGCCAGCCGGGCCACGTTGATGCCGGCGGCGTTCATGCTCACCGCCTGCGACAGCCGCTCGCGCGGCACCAGCGCGGGGATGAGGGCCAGCATCGCGGGGAGGCCCAGCGCGAAGCCGGTGCCGACCAGGAACGTCAGCACGTAGATCGCCCACACCTGGGTCCCGTCCACGAATTGGATGACGGCGAGCGCGCCGGCCGCGACGGCCTGGAGCAGGAAGGTCCAGATCCCCACGGCCCGCCGGTCGAAGCGGTCGGCCAACGCGCCCGCGTAGCCGGACAGGGCGATCGCCGGCGCGCGGGTCACGAGGGCCAGCGCACCGACCGCCGCGGGGCTGCCCGTCGCCTGCAGGATGAGCCACCCGCTCGCCACGATCTGCAGCCACGAGCCACCGTTGGAGACCAGACTCGCCAGCCACACGTCCCGGAAGTCGCGGTTGCGCAGGATCTCCGGGACGGGGCTCACCCCGCAAGTATCGCGGGGTGGGCCCCGGCGCGGCCTATGCCGCCGCCGCGTGCGCCCCGGCCTCCACGGGCAGTCCCGCCTCCACCCAGTCCTGCTTGCCCTCGGCGTACTCACGCACGTCCGAGTAGCCCATCGCGATCAGCTCGCGGGTCGCGATGCCGGAGTTCTGGCAGGGCGTGTTGGCGCAGTAGACGACGATCCGCGCGTTCCGGTCGGGCAGGAGCGCCGGCGCCAGCTCCCGGACGCGGTCGTGCGGCAGGTTGACCGCGCCCGGCAGGTGCGCGTCCGCGAAGTGCATGGGCGGCAGCGCCTCCACGACCGTGACGCCGCCGTCGGCGATGGCCTGCGCGAGCTCCTCGCGGGTGATGGTCGGATGCATCGTCGTTCCTCCGTGTCTCGAATCGGACCGTGGTCCGCTTTGCGCTCGGCACGTTAGCGGACTACAGTCCGTTTTGTCGATGGCGGATCGGAGCGAACGCGCGGACGCGGCCCGGAACCGGGCGCGGATCCTGGAGGCCGCGGAGCGGCTCTTCGACGTGCGCGGCGTCGACGCGGTCACGATGGACGAGATCGCCGCCGAGGCGGGCGTCGGCAAGGGCACGCTCTTCCGGCGCTTCGGCGACCGCGCCGGGCTGGCCCTCGCCCTGCTCGAGGAGTCGGAGCGCGAGCTCCAGGGCCAGGTGCTGCGCGGCCCCCCGCCCCTCGGCCCGGGCGCCCCGCCCGCCGAGCGGCTCAGCGCGTTCCTGGACGCGCTGCTCGCGATCCTCGAGGCGCACACCGAGCTGGTCGTCTGCTCGGAGACGGCCGCTCCCGGCGCCCGCTACCGCAGCGGCCTGCACGCCGCCTGGCGGACGCACGTCGCGGTGCTGCTCCGCGAGGCCCGGCCCGACGCCGACGCCGACGTCCTGGCCGAGGCGGTGCTCGCGCCCCTCGCCGGCGACCTCTATGCCCACCTGCGCGAGGACGGCGTCGCGCCCGAACGGATCCGCGCCGCGGTCCAGGCGATCGCCCGGGGCGCCCTCGCTTGAATCGGCTAACGGTGTTTGCTATGTTGGGCGAACACCGTTAGCCGATGTGACGGAGGTTCTGATGAGCGTCGCCTGTGTCGCGCCCCGCCGGCCCGCCGTCCGCGTGGCGTTCGCCACGCTCGCGGTGGGGCTGCTCGCGGCGTCCGTCGCCGTGGTCGTGGCGACGGACGCCGGGTGGCCCTGGGTCGCGGCGACCGTCATGGCGCCCGACGTGGCGCTCCTCCTGGGCGCCGGGCGCGGGCTCGCGCCCGGGCAGTTGCACCCGCGCGCCGTGCCGCTCTACGACGCGCTGCACCACCCCGCGGGGCCGATCGTGCTTGCCGCGCTGTGCGTCGGCGGCGTGCTGGGCCCGGGGCCCCTCGCGGCCGCGCTCGCCTGGGCGTTCCACATCGCCATGGACCGCGCGGCGGGCTACGGGCTGCGGACGCGCGATGGGCACCAGGCGGGCTGAGCCCGGCGCCCGGGCGCGACAACTCGTCGCGGCCGGACGCGAGCTCCTGGAGGAGGGCGGCCCCGAGGCGCTGTCGATGCGGCGGCTCGCCGACCGCGTGGGGATCCGGGCGCCGTCGATCTACAAGCACCTGGTCGACAAGGAGGCCCTCGAGACCGCCCTCGTCGCCGACGGGCTGCGCGAGTTCGCGGAGGAGTGCGAGGCGGCGGTGGACGGCGCGGACGACCCGCTCACCGCGCTCGTCGGCGCCTACCGGGCGTTCGCCCGGGAGCACCCGCACCTCTACCGCCTCATCAACGACCGGCCCCTCCCCCGCGACCGGCTGCCCCCGGGGCTGGAGGCCCGGGCGGCGGCGCCGCTGGTGGCGGCCGTCGGGGGCGACGGCGACCGGGCCCGCGCCGCGTGGGCCTTCGCCCACGGGATGGTGATGCTCGAGCTGACCGACCGCTTCCCGGCAGGCGCAGACCTCGACGCCGCGTGGGCGGCCGGGATCGCGGCGCTCGCCCGGTGACGAACGCCGGGGCCGGCGCGGTCAGGAGACCGCGGCGCCGACGGTCCAGGCGAGCGGGAGCACGACCGTCACGGCGGCGAGGAGGACCGCGGCCGTGCCCATGGCGCGGGCGCCCTCGCGCCGGGTGCGGAGCCCCAGGACGAGCGCGACGGCGCCGACGGGGACGCCGAGGACGACGCCGCCCCAGCTGAACCAGTCCCAGGCGAACAGGCTGAGCAGCACGGCGACGACACCGGCGCCGACGGCCAGGTACGGCAGGGCGGGCCGGCGGGCGGCGAGGTCGATCTGATGGGTGGTCGGGGTGGTGCTCACGGGATCCTCCGGTGACGGGTGACGACGTGCCCCGATCCTCCCGTCACGCCGGCGCCCCGCCATCGTGGCGGGCGCGGGACCCCGCTACGTGCTGGCGCGGAGGTGGGCCAGCACGGCCAGCACGCGGCGGTGGTCGTCCTCCCCGCCCGCGATGCCGAGCTTGCTGAGGATGCTGCGCACGTGCGTCTCGACGGTGCGGTCGGTGAGCCACAGGCGCCGCGCGATGCCGGAGTTGGTGCGGCCCTCGGCCATGAGCGCCAGCACCTCCCGCTCCCGGGGCGAGAGCGCCTCGAGCGGGTCGTCGCGGCGGTTCCCGACGAGCGCGGCCACCACCTCGGGGTCCAGGGCCGAGCCGCCGGCGGCGACCCGGCGCAGCGCGTCCAGGAAGTCGTCGACGTCCAGGACCCGGTCCTTCAGCAGGTAGCCGAACCCGCCCTGCGCCACCAGGTCCAGGGAGTGGCGCGTCTCGACGTGCTGGGACAGCAGCAGCACCGCCACATCCGGATGGTCGCGGCGGATGCGGGCGGCGGCGCGGGCGCCGTCGTCCTCGTTGCCGGGCGGCATCCGGATGTCGGCGATCGCCACGTCCGGCGCCTGCGCCGCCACGGCGGCCTCCAGCGCGTCGGCGTCCCCGACGGCGGCCGCCACGTCGTGGCCGGCGTCGCGCAGCAGCAGCACCAGGCCCTCGCGGAACAGGGTGGAGTCCTCGCCGATCACGATCCGCACGGCAGCACCACCTCGATCCGCGTGCCGGCGCCGGGGGCGCTCCTGAGCGCCATCTCGCCCCCGTGGGCCGCGACCCGGTCGGCCAGCCCCGCCAGCCCGCCGGCCGGGTCGGGGGCGGCGCCGCCGCGGCCGTCGTCCTCGACCCGCACCACCAGGCGGCCGTCGTCCTGGCGGGCCGAGACGCTCACGCGCGACGCGCTCGCGTGCTTCACGGCGTTCGCGAGCGCCTCGCTGACCACGTAGTACGCGGCCGTCTCGATCTCGGGCGCCACCCGCCCGGCGGGCGCGTCGACGTCGACGACCAGCGGGGTGCGGCGCGCCAGGTCGGCGAGCGCGGGCCCCAGTCCGTCGTCGAGGGCGCCGGGCCGGAGCCCGCGGGCGATCTCCCGCAGGTCGCGGACGGCCTCCGCGACGCCGTCCACCGCGTCGTCGAGCGCCCGGGCCGCCTCCGCGTCGCCGGCGACGCGCCGCTGCACCCGGCGCAGGGCCATCCCGAGCGCCAGCAGGCGCTGCTGGGCCCCGTCGTGGAGGTCGCGCTCCAAGCGCCGCCGCTCCTCGTAGCCCGCGTGAACGATCCGGGCGCGGCTCTCCTCCACCTCCTCGAGGCGGCCGCGCAACTCGCCGCGCAGGCGGGCCGCCTCCACGGGGAGCGCGGCGGCGCGCAGCACGTCGGCCAGGAGGCCGGCGCGCGCACCGAGGCGCGGGTCGTGGACCACCAGGGCCAGCGGGGCGTCACCGCGGCCGACCGCCGTCGTGGCGGGGCCGGCGGGCGGCGGCGCGACGGGGGCGCCGTCCAGGCCCGCGTAGGTCTCCGGTCCCGGGAGCCACACCAGCAGCCGCAGGCCCGGGTCGCCGAGGACGTCGCGCAGGATCGCCTCGATGCCCTCAGGGGCAGCGTGCCCGTCGTGGACGCGGCCGGCGAAGGCCTCGACCCGCTCGATCGCCCGCGCCCGGTCGCGGTCGAAGCGACGGTCGACCATCCGCTGGAGGCGGCGGCGCAGCGGGTCGAACGCGAGCGCCGCGGCCACCGCCGCCACCGCGGCGCCGGCGGTGGAGCCGCCGCCGAGCGGGTCGGCCACCAGCAGCGCGACCGCGACGGCCCCGCCGGCGAGCAGGACGGTCAGCGCCACCCACGCGATCGTCCGGCTGATGACGCGGTCGACGTCGTACAGCCCGTGCCGCAGCATGGCGACGACGACGGCGGCCACGAGCGCGACGTACACCGCGAGGAACGGGACGAGGGTCAGCAACCCGGCCTCGTCGTTGAGCAACCCGTCGATGGTGCCGGCCACGATCGCGAGCGGCAGGAGCGCCGAGGCCGCCGCGACCCACTTCATCTGCGTGCGCTCGACGCCCCGGGAGCGGCGGAAGCGGAGGATCACCGCGACCGCCGCGAGCGCGAGCGCGGCGGTGAGCAGCACGAGGCAGACGCCCATCAGGACGCCGGCCGCGGCGTCGGGCAGGACGCCGACGGGAGGGCTCACGCCGTCGTAGGGAGCGTCGAACGGCTCCTCGCGGAGGGCCGCGGTGCCGCAGGCGAGGAGGGTCGCGCCGATGGTCAGCGCGACGGCCCAGCGCCAGCGGGGCGACAGGGGGCGGCCGTCGGGGAACAGCAGCAGCAGGAGTGCGAGGAGCCCGAACGTCGGGATCCAGTCCGCGTCGTAGCCGAGCGCGGCCCACCCGGCGCCGGCGGCCTCCCCGTGGACCGCGGCGCTCGTCCACCTCCCGACGAAGGCGTCGGCGACCACCGCCAGCCCGATCGC
>DAISWG010000046.1:28440-29181 GCA_036826475.1 Miltoncostaeaceae bacterium
ACCTTGTCGTCCAGACCCACCAGCGTCAGCGCGCGGCCGCCGGTGTGAAGATCATGGCGGGCGGGAAAAAACGTCTCCCCCCCCTCCCCCACCGTGGCGGTTCCTTCGCCGCCGGCGTCCCCTTTTCCCCGCCCCCCCCCCGAGGAGGGGGTGGGCGCCCCCCGCCAGCCCGATCGCGGCCCCCACCGCCCCGACGGGGTTGCGCGGCCGCCCGCGGGCGATCGCCACGCCGGCCGCCAGGGCCGGCACGCCGATCGCGATCTCGAGGAGCACCGCCGGGGCCGCCTGGTCGGGCGCCGGGTCGGCCGCCCGGAGCAGGAACGCGCCCACCGCCCCCGCGACCGCCGCGGCGGCGCATGCCCACGCCGCGTACAGGGGCCATCGCACGGCGCGACCATCCCACACGACGCCGCCCGGGACATCCGTGCCAGCACGTGGACCCGGGCCCGGACGCACGTCGCCCCGGGCGGGGGCCCGGGGCGACGGGACGCGCGGGGTGCCGGGAGGCTAGTGGCTCATGGTCCCCTCGGCGTGCTCGGTCTTCAGCAGGCCGACCGCGCCCTTCGCAACGCTGGTGAAGTCGTGGCTCACGAAGGGGTAGATCCCCTCCTGGTCGAGGTGGAACTCGGCGACCGCGCCCTGCGATGCCGCCAGGTTGAGCGTCTGGTTGCCGATCGCGAGGTTCTCGGGGTGGATCCCGTCGATCCAGGCCCGGTCGAAGATCGTGCCGACGACGTGGAA
>DAISWG010000047.1:0-21918 GCA_036826475.1 Miltoncostaeaceae bacterium
GCGCTGTCGGTGACGATCTTGACGGGCATGGAGGGGCTCCGGGTTCGGGTTCGGCGACGCGCCGCCGCCGCCCGCGCCGAGGCGGCGGGCGGCGCCGAGGCGGCGCGCCGCGCCCGAGGCCGCCGGCGACCCCGGCGACGAGGTCGCCGCCCGCCGTCGCGCGAAGGCGGCCCGGGAGCAGCGCGAGGCCGCGGTGGCCGAGGCACGGGCCCTCGCCGAGGCGGCTGCCCGCAACGCGGCGCGCGCCGACGAGGGGGTCGTCGCGGCCCGGGAGGCCCGCGACGCGGCCGAGCGCGCCCGCGCCGCCGCGGCCGAGGTGGCGCAGGGGCTGCGGCCCGGAAGCGGCGGGGGGCCGCCGCCCGCGCCGCGGGGCGCGCGGCGGACCGCGCGGAGGGGGCGGCCGCCGAGGCGGGGCGCTTGCTCGGCGACGCCGAGGCCGTCCGGGAGCGCGCCGAGGCGGAGGAGACGGACGGCCAGGCCTAGCCTGCGGCGATCGCGCCGGCCGCGCCGGCGCAGTCGTGGAGGGTCGATGCGCCGTACGTCGCGACCGGGGCGCAAACCGACGCGATCAGCGCGACGGAGGGGTTCACCTGGCCGGTGAACGACCGCGTCGCGCCGAGCAGGAACCAGCGCGCCTCGCCGGAGCGGACGATCGCGGCCAGGCGCGAGGGGGCGATGACCGTCTCGCGGCCGGTGAACCCGCCCATCGCGGCCACCGATTCGCCCGCCACCACGAACGGCGCGGCCTCCTCCTCGCTGGCCACGATAAGCGACCAGCGCGTGCCGGGGTCGTGGGCCTCGGCCCAGGCGAGCGCCTGCGCCGTGCCGTCGGTGCCGGCGCCGCCGGGGATCGTTCCGGCGACGCCGCCGCCACCACGGCCGGTGAGCCCCTCCACGAACGAGGGGCCCGCGCCGGGGAACACCCCGTTCACCGTCCCCGCGCCGGCGCTGGCCGCCCACGCGGTGGGCGCCAGCAGCAGCGCGCCCATCGCCACGGCCAGCCCGGCCCCGGCCAGTCGGCCGCCGCCGCGCGGCGCGCGCCGCAGGCCGGCCCACATTGCCAGGCCACCGGCCAGGCACGCCACCGTCACGACCGGCGCCAGAGCGGGCAGCCAGCCGGTGCGCCCCAGGATGTGCAGTTGCACGCCCGCGGTCAGGGCCACCGCGCCGGCCGGCAGGAACGGCCACGCGCCGCCGCGGCGAAGGTCGCGCCACAGCGCGACGGCCCCGGCGCCCGCCAGCGCCGCCGACGACGGCGCGAGCAGGGCGGTGTAGTACGTGTGGACGATCCCGTCGGACGCGCTCAGGACCGCCCCGGTCACCGCGAACCAGCCGCCCACCGCGATCAGCCATCCCCGCTCGCGGCGGTCGCCGCGGCGGCCGGCGGCCAGCAGCAGCGACAGCCCGCCGGCGACCGCCAGCGGCAGCAGCCAGCCGATCTGGTCGCCCAGGGCCTCGTTGAGCAGGCGGAAGGGCCCCGGCGTGCCGGAGAACACGCCGCCCACGCCGCCCGCCGTGGAGGTGCCGCCCGTCTGGCCGGCCACGCGGCCCACGCCGTTGTAGCCGAGCACCAGGCTCAGGATGCTGTCGTCGCCGGTGCTGCCCACCCACGGGCGGTCGCCCGGCGGCGTGAGCGCGACCACCGTCACCCACGACGCGGCCACGGCCGCCATCGCCCCCGCGGCCAGCGCGACGTGGCGCACCCGGGCGCCCAGCGGGTGCGGCGCCGTGAGCAGGTAGGCGGCGGCCAGCCCCGGCAGCACCACGGCGGCCAGCAGCATCTTGGCGAGGAACGCGAGCCCCATCAGCGCGCCGCACAGCACCAGGGTGCGGAGCCGCCCGGACGCCGCCGCCCGCGTCCCCGCCAGCAGCGCGAGCAGCAGCAGCAGGATGAACAGCGCGTCCGGGTTGTCGTCGCGGCTCACCGCGACGAACACCGGGCACACCGCCAGGGCCAGCGCCGCCAGCAGCCCGGCGACCCGCCCCCACCGGCCGGCGACCAGGAGGTAGAGGACGCCGACGGAGGCGACGCCCATCAGCGCCTGCGGCACCAGCAGCGCCATCCCCGAGTACCCGAACAGCCGCGCGCTGCCCGCCTGCACCCACAGGGCCAGCGGCGTCTTGTCCACCGCCACCAGCCCGCCGGGGTCGAACGAGGCGAACAGCAGGTTGCCCCCGCCGCCGAGCATGCTCCGCACGGCGCCGGCGTAGTACGCGTTGCCCCACCCGTTGCGGTCGAGGCGCCACAGGTTGAGCGTCGCCGACAGCGCCAGCACCAGGCCGAGCGCGACGGCGTGCCAGGGGACGCGCAGGGCGCGCGCCCCCTGGATGGTCCCGGTCGTCACCCCGCGGCGCCCGACAGGTCGTAGACCGTGGCGCCGCCGGTCAGCGACGTGTCCACCAGCGTGCCGTGGTCCTGGACCCAGGCCGCGATGGAGGTGTCGCCCGCGCCCATGCCGGGGATCCCCGAGCCGCCGCCGCCGACGTAGTACCGCACCGCGCCCTCGCGCACGAGCGCGACGAACTCGTCGAGGGTCGGCGCCGGGTCGCGGCCGCTGAACCCGCCGATCGCCATCACCGGCTCGCCCGAGGCCAGCTGGATGCCGGCGGCGGCGTTCGCGCCGTCGGTCGCCGCGATCCAGCGGGCGTCGCCGCGGTTGGCCTCGAGGAAGGCCACCACGTCGTCGCCCACCGTCGCCATGCCCGGGCCGCCCCCGGACTGCGGGGCCATCGCGCCCTGCGGGAAGGCCCCGCCCTGGGGCATCGCGCCCTGCGGTGGCGCGCTCTGGGACATCGCGCCCTGCGGAGGCGCGCCCTGGGGCATCGCGCCGCCGCCCGGGAACCCACCCCGTATGCCGCCGTCGAAGCCGCCCATCGCCCCGGTCACCGCGGGACCGGCGCTGGGGGTGGAGCCCTGGTGCGAGGTGCCCGCGGTCTGGACGGCGTAGGCCGCCGGACCGGCGAGCACCGCGACCGCCGCGACCGCCGCCAGCGCCACCGCCGCGCGGGCGGGCGGCCGGTCGCCGTCGACCAGCAGCCCGATCGCCGCGGCCAGGCCGCCCAGCAGCACCAGCCACTTCAGGGCGGGCACGAACCCGGGCGAGCGGTCCAGCAGCACGTACGCCGTCACGGCGCTCGCACCCACGGCGAGCGGCAGCACCCAGCGGGTGCGGGCATCCCCGCGCATGCGCCACATGTCCACGGCGCCCATGCCGGAGAGCGCCGCCACCGCCGGCGCCATCGCGACCGTGTAGTACGAGTGGACGATGCCGCTCATGGCGCTGAACACCAGCGCGTGGGTCACGGCCCAGCCGCCCCACAGGACGTAGGCGGCCCGGCGCCGGTCGGTGCGCGGCGTGCCGCGGCGCGACCAGATGCCGGCGGCCAGCGCGACCGCCGCGAACGGCAGCAGCCACGCGATCTGGCCGCCCATCTGGGTGTTGAACAGGCGGCCGACGCCCGGGTCGCCGCTGAAGTTGGCGCCCCCGCCGGGCCCGCCACCGCCGCTGAGGCGGTCGAGGCCGTTGTAGCCGAAGATCAGGCTCAGCACCGAGTTGTCGTCGCTGCCCCCGATGTAGGGCCGCGCCGAGGCAGGGGTCAGCTCGACGGCCGCCACCCACCACGCGCTCGCCGCCACCAGGGCGCCGGCGCCGGCCAGCATCCGCAGCGCGCGGCGGCCGAGGGGCCCGGGCGCCGCGAGCATCCACACGAGCGCGAAGGCCGGGACCACCAGGAACGCCTGGAGGCTCTTCGCCAGGAACGCCGTGCCGACCAGGGCGCCCGCCAGCACGAGCCACGTCGTGGCCCCCGCCTCGACGGCGCGCACCAGCGCGTAGGCGCCGGCCACGAGCAGCAGCGTCAGCAGCGCGTCGGGGTTGTTGAACCGGAACATCAGGGCCGCGACCGGCGTCAGCGCCAGGGCGGCGCCGGCCAGCAGGGCGGCCGGGGCGTCGAACCAGCGGCGGACGATCCGGTAGGTCAGCCACACCGTCAGCACGCCGGCGATCGCCTGTGGCACCAGCATGCTCCAGGCGTTGACGCCGAACACCCGCCCCGACAGCTCCATCAGCCACAGCGACGCGGGCGGCTTGTCGACCGTGATGAAGTTCGACGCGTCGAGGCTGCCGAAGAGGAAGGCCTTCCAGCTCTCGGTGCCCGCCTGGACGGCCGCCGCGTAGTAGCTGTTGGCCCACCCCTCGCGGCCGAGCTCCCACAGGTACAGCACCAGGGTGCCGAGCAGCAGCGCCGCCAGCGCCGGCCGCTCCCACGCCGGGACGCCGGCCCGCGCGCGGACCAGGCGGCGCCGGCGGCCCCCGGCCGGTGCGTCGGCGGCGGGGCCGCCGCGGCCGCCGAGCGGCGGGAGGGGGGTGGCGGTGCTCATGCGGGGGACCTTTCGTCGGAGGGGGAGGGGGCGGTCGCGCGGCCGGCCCGGAAGACCCAGCCGCGCAGGAGCACGAAGCGGGCGAGGGTGGCCGCCGCGTTGGCGACCACCAGCACGGCGACCTCGACGGCGCGCGGGGGCGTCGCCGTGGCGGCGTGGAGCGCCGCGAGCGCGCCGCTGGTGAGGGCGAGGCCCAGCGCGAACACGCCGAGCCCCTCGAGCTGGTGGCGCACCGCCGCCTCGCGGCCGCGCACCCCGAACGTGATGCGCCGGTTCGCCGCGGTGTTGCCGACGGCGGTGACGAGCAGCGCCACCAGGTTGGCCGCCTGCGCGCCCATCGCGCCGCGCAGCAGCAGGTAGAGGGCCACGTACGCGAGCGTGCTCGCCACGCCGATCAGCGCGAAGCGCCCCACCTGGCGCCACAGCTCCGGGCCGATCCGCACGATGCCGCGCAGGTCGTCCAGGACGGTGCGGCGGATGTCGACGCGGCTGTCGGGGTCGTCGACCCAGTCGACGGGCACCTCGTGGATCCGCATGCCGGCGCGCTCGGCCAGCACCAGCAGCTCGGTGTCGAAGAACCACGCCTGGTCCTGGACGCGCGGCAGCAGCTCGCGGGCGGCCTCGGCGCGGATCGCCTTGAACCCGCACTGGGCGTCGCTGAACCGTGTGCGCAGCGTCGTGCGCAGCAGGGCGTTGTAGCCCCGTGACAGCAGCTCGCGCTTCGGCCCTCGCACCGTGCGGGCGCCGCGGGCGCGCCGCGACCCGATGGCGACGTCGCTGTGCCCGCTGACCAGCGGCGCCACCAGCGGCAGCAGGCCCGCGAGGTCCGTCGAGAGGTCGACGTCCATGTACGCCAGCACCGGCGCGTCGCTCCCCTCCCACGCCGCGCGCAGCGCGCGGCCGCGCCCCTTCTGCTCCAGGCGGATCGCGCGGACCCCCGCCAGGTCGCCGGCGAGCATGCGGGCGAGCGGCCAGGTGGCGTCGGTGCTCGCGTTGTCGACGATCGTGATGCGGGCGGGCAGCGGGAATTCCCCCTCCAGGAACCGGTGGAGCCGCCGCACCGACGGGACGAGGTCCCGTTCCTCGTCGTGGACCGGGATGACGACGTCGACGACCGGGGGGCCTCCGGGCGCCACCGCGATGGGGGCGCGGGCGGCCGTGCGGGTGGGGAGGGTGGCGGCCATGCGGGCAGGATCGGCCCGCGGCATCAGGCGCCCGTGGGCCGCCGCTGTGGATCAGCTGTGAGCCGGGGTCTCCGCGTCGTACGGGTCGGCGAGGGGCAGCGCGATGCGGAACGTGGCGCCCCCGCCGGGGGTGGAGTCGACCTCGGCCGACCCGCCGTGGGCCTCCGCGACGGCGGCCACGATCGACAGGCCCAGGCCGCTGCCCCCGCTCGCGCGCGCCCGGGAGGGGTCGGCGCGGAAGAAGCGCTCGAACACCCGGTCGGCGTGCTCGGGCGCCAAGCCGGGCCCCCGGTCGGCGACCTCCACCACGCCGCGGCCGTCGTCGGCCCGCACCCGCACGGTCACGGGGGTGCCCGGGGGCGTGTGGATGCGCGCGTTGGCGATGAGGTTGCCGACCACCTGCCGCAGGGCCGGGTCGTCGCCCGCCACCACCACGGGCCCACCGGTCTCGAGGTCGATGGGCCGGTCGGGGGCGACCACCCGCGCGTCGGCCGCCAGGTCGCGCGCGAGCGGCACCAGGTCGACCGGCTCGCGACGCAGCTCCCGCCCCTGGTCGAGGCGGGCGAGCATCAGCAGGTCGTCGACGAGCACCCCCATGCGGGTGGCCTCCGCCTCGATCCGGGTCATCGCCACGTCGAGGTCGTCGGGGTTGCGCGCGGCGCCGCGGCGGAACAGCTCGGCGTAGCCGCGGACGGAGGTGAGCGGGGTCTGGAGCTCGTGGGAGGCGTCCGCCACGAACCGGCGCAGCCGCGCCTCCGACGCGCGGCGCTCCTCGAACGCCGCCTGCAGGCGGTCGAGCATCGCGTTGAGGGTGCGGGCGAGGCGCCCCACCTCGGTGCGCTCGTCGGCGCCGGGGATGCGCTGGTCCAGGTCGCCGCCAGCGGCGATGCGCTCGGCCGTCGCCTCGATCCGCTCCAGCGGCCGCAGGCCGAGGCGCACCAGCCAGGTCGCCAGCACCGCGAGGGCGGCGAGCACGGCCCCGCCCACCGCCAGCTCGATGAGGGTGAGGCGATGGAGGGTGGAGTCGACGTCGGCGAGCGGGACCGCGACGACCAGCGTGGTCGCGCCGGCGGGGACGACCCCACCGGGTCCCGGTACCCGCGGCAGGCCGGTGAGCGGCACGGACATGATGCGGTAGGCGCCGGGGGCGCCCGGCAGGTCGGCGGTGGAGAAGCCGTCCGGGACGTCGGCGGGGAGCGCGAGGTCGCTGCCCCGCTCCCGGACCGCGCCGCTCGCGTCGCGGAGCTCGGCGGCCGCGTCCTTGGGCAGGCCGCGCGGGACCCGGTCGCCGCTGCCGAAGAGGTCCGGCTGGGTCAGCTGCCCGAGCGCCGGACCGGTGGCCTCGACGAGGTCCTGGTCGACGCGGTCCACCAGGAAGTCGTGGAGGGACCGGTTCACCGCCCACCCCGCCACCGCGAGCCCGGCGGCGACCATCACGAGCGTGATGATCAGCAGGCGCGCGCGGAGCGACGCCGGTCGGAGGCTCACCGCCGGCGCAGCGAGTAGCCGAAGCCGCGGACCGTCTGGATCAGCGGCTCGCCCTCGCGGTCCACCTTCTTGCGCAGGTAGCTGATGTAGGTCTCCACCACGTTCGAGTCGCCGCCGAAGTCGTAGTTCCAGACGTGGTCCAGGATCTGGGCCTTGCTGAGCACGCGGCCGGCGTTGGCCATGAGGTAGCGCAGCAGGCCGAACTCGGTCGGCGTCAGGTCGATCTGGCGTCCGCCGCGGCGCACCTCCCGCCGCTCGTCGTCGAGCTCCAGGTCGTCGACGACGAGGGTGGTCGCGGCGGCGTCGTCGTCGCGGGTCCGGCGCAGCACCGCCCGCACGCGGGCGATGAGCTCCTCCAGGCTGAACGGCTTGGTGACGTAGTCGTCCGCGCCGATCGTGAGGCCGCGGACCCGGTCGTCGGTCTCGCGGCGGGCCGTCAGGAACACCACGGGCAGGCGGGGCTGCGTGGTGCCGGTGAGCCGCCGGTGCACCTCGAAGCCGTCGAGGTCGGGGAGCATGACGTCGAGGAGCACCAGGTCGGGCCGGAACGCGTCGGCCTCCCGCAGCGCCTCCTTGCCGGTGGCGGCCGACGCGGTCTCGAAGCCTTCGTAGCGGAGCGCGGTGCACAGGAGCTGGGTGATGCTCTCCTCGTCGTCCACCACCAGGATCCTGGCCCGCTCCGCCCGCTCCGTGGTGCCCATCGCCTCACCTCCGTCGGCCGCCGTGCCCCACGAGCGTAGGCACGGAAGCTGTGGGCTTCCTGTGAGCCTCCTGAGGATACGGTGGGCCGGGCGGCCTACGCGGCGCGCAGGGCACGAACGTCGCCCCGGCGCGCCAGGTCGTCGAGCGCGCGGCGCTCGATCTGGCGCACCCGCTCGCGGCTGACGCCCACGTCGGCGCCGACGTCGGCGAGCGTGTCCACCGACCGGCCGGCGAGGCCGAAGCGGCGTCGCACCACCTCCCGCTCGCGGGGGGGCAGCCCCGCGACGGCGCGGCCGAGCACGGCGGCGCGCTCGGCGTCGAGCGCCGCCGCCTCCGGCCCCGGCCCGGGGGCGGCGCCGTGGTCGGGCGCCCGCGCCAGCGCCGGCGGGCCGGCGGGCCGGCGGGGCCGTCGAGCGACACGGTGGCCGCGTCCCACCGGCGCAGGTCCTCCACCTCGGCGGTGGCGACGCCCAGCGCCGCGGCCAGCTGGCCGGCGGCGGGCGCCGGCCCAGGGTCCGCTCGAGCCGCGCCGATGTGGCGCGGGCGCGGCGCACGCGCCGCTCGACGTGCCCCGGGAGCCGCACGGTGCGGCCGAGGCGCACCAGGCCGTCGGTCACGCCCTGGCGGATCCACCATGTGGCGTACGTCGAGAACGCGTGCCCGCGCCGGTGGTCGAACAGCGCGACCGCCCGGATCAGCCCGAGCGCCCCCTCCTGCACGAGGTCCTCCAGCGGCAGCCCGCGACCGGTGTACCGCCGCGCGATCGACACCACGAGGCGCATGTTGGCCTCGACCATCAGATCCCGCGCGGCCGGGTCGCCCCGCTCGACCCGCCGCGCCAGGGCGACCTCCTGCTCCCGCGTCAACCGCGGCACCCGATCCAGGTCCGCGAGCAGCCCGTCCAGCGACCCCATGACCCCTCCCATGACGGCGGGCACCCCGGTGGCGCCCTCCCCTCCGGTGTACCGGCGCCCCCTGGGACTCCCCGTAGCGGATCCTGTGAGGACCATGGGAGTCGCGCCTTTCTGAGAGGGACGTGAGAATTCGGGCGGCGCGATGACTTCGCACCGCTCCGACCGTCACCATCCCCACAGCGAACGAGAGGGGGATGGATGTCCACGGGGACATGGGACGGGGGGCTGGCGATCGAGGCGGAGGGGCTCCGGCGGTCGTTCGGCGACACGCTCGCGGTCGCGGGCGTCGACCTGGCGGTGCCCGCCGGCACCGTCTACGGCGTCCTGGGCCCGAACGGGGCCGGCAAGACCACCACGATCCGGATGCTCGCCACCCTGCTGCAGCCCGACGGCGGCTGGGCCAGGGTGCTGGGCCACGACGTCGTCGCCGAGGCCGACGCGGTGCGCGCCCAGGTGAGCCTGACCGGCCAGCTCGCGTCGGTCGACGAGGACCTGACGGGCCGGGAGAACCTGGTGCTCGTGGGGCTGCTGTCGGGGCTGCGGCGCCGGGAGGCGCGCGCGCGGGCGGGTGAGCTGCTCGCCGCCTTCGGCCTGGAGGCCGCCGCCGGCCGGCTGGTGAAGACCTACTCGGGCGGCATGCGCCGCCGCCTCGACATCGCCGCCAGCATCGTGGTGACGCCGCGGCTGATGTTCCTGGACGAGCCCACCACCGGCCTCGATCCGCGCTCCCGCAACGGGGTGTGGGACATCGTCCGCGCCCTTGTCGCCGGCGGCACCACCATCCTGCTGTGCACCCAGTACCTCGACGAGGCCGACCAGCTCGCCGACCGCATCGCGGTGATCGACACCGGCCGCGTCATCGCCGAGGGCACGCCCGGCGAGCTGAAGGCGTCGGTGGGGATGGGCACCATCCACGTCCGGGTGGTCGACCCGGCCGACCGGCCCACGGCCGCCGGGCTGCTGGAGCGGGCGCTCGGCGAGGCCCAGATCGCGGCCGACCCCGCCGGGCTGTCGGCGCCGTGCGACGACCCCGCCCGCGCCGCCGAGGCGCTCGCCGCCCTCGCCGGCGCGGGCGTGGGGGTGTCGGAGTTCTCGCTCGGCAGCCCCAGCCTGGACGAGGTGTTCCTGGCCCTCACCGGCCACCCCGCGGAGGAGACCGACGAGGAGGAGGCGGCATGACCACCACGCGCCCCGGTCAGGCCGGCACGGACGAGGCCGCCATCCTCACGGCCGTCTCGTCGCGACCCCGCCCGGCCCCGCCGAGTCCCCTCCAGGCCGTGATGGCCTTCGGGTGGCGCGGCGTGCTGAAGATCAAGCACGTCCCGGAGCAGTTGCTCGACTCCACGGTCACGCCCGTGCTGTTCACGCTGATGTTCACGTTCATCTTCGGGGGCGCGATCGCCGGCGACACCGGCGAGTACCTCGATTACATCCTCCCCGGCGTCCTGGTGATGTCGACGCTGTTCACCACCGTCTACTCGGGCGTGGCGATCAGCACCGACCGCACGAAGGGCGTGACCGACCGTTTCCTGTCCCTCCCCATCTGGCGGCCGTCGCCGCTGCTCGGCTCCCTGCTGGGCGACGGCGTGCGCTACCTCGTCACCGCCGTCGTGGTGGTGGCCGTCGGCCTGGCGCTGGGCTTCCGCCCCGACGGCGGCGTCGGCGGGGTGGCGGCGGCGATGGCCCTCACGATCGGCTTCAGCTTCGCGCTCGCCTGGGTGTTCACCACCGTCGGACTGCTCATGCGCACGCCGAGCGCCGTGCTGAACGGCGGCTTCATGGTGCTGTTCCCGCTCACGTTCCTCAGCAACGTGTTCGTGGAGCCGGAGACCCTGCCGGCGCCGCTCGAGGCGTTCGTCGACGCGAACCCCGTCTCGGTGCTGGTCACCGCGTGCCGCGGCCTCATGGCCGGATCGCCCGACAGCACCGACATCCTCATCGTGCTGGCCGTCGCCGCCGGGCTCATCGCGATCTTCGCGCCGCTCACGTCGCGCCTGTACCGCCGGCCGGCCTGAGGGGCCCCACAGGAGGCTCACAGCCGGCTCCCACCGCACCTCCATCGGCCGCGTCTACCGTCACCGGGGACGCCACCGATGGAGGACGCGGATGACCACGCAGCGCACACGGCAGGTGGTCGAGGAGGACGGCCACGACCACGACGCCGGCCTCTCGCTGGACCTGCCGACCATGATCACGCGCCGCCGCGCCCTGGGCCTGGCGGCGCTCGGAGGCCTCTCCACGATCCTGGCGGCCTGCGGGTCCGGGGACGGGGACGCGGCCGGCGGCGGCACCACGGCGTCGACCGCGAGCGGCGGCGCCTCGGTCGCCGAGGTGCCGGAGGAGACGGCGGGGCCGTACCCGGCGGACGGGTCCAACGGCGTCGACGTGCTCGGCGAGAGCGGCATCGTCCGCTCCGACATCACCAGGAGCTTCGGGAGCGGGTCGGCGGTCGCCGGGGGCGTGCCGCTCGCGATCGCGATGACGGTGCTCGACGTGCAGGCCGGCGGGACGCCCGTGGCGGGGGCGGCCGTCTACGCGTGGCATTGCGACCGCGAGGGCCGCTACTCGCTCTACGACAGCAGCCTGGCGAACGAGAACTACCTGCGCGGCGTCCAGGAGACCGACGCGTCGGGGACGGTGACGTTCTCCAGCGTCTTCCCCGCCGCCTACCCGGGGCGCTGGCCGCACATCCACTTCGAGGTCTACCCGAGCCTCGCCGAGGCGACGGCCGCGGGCGCGAAGCTCGTGACCTCCCAGATCGCGCTGCCCGAGGCCGCCTGCGACGCCGTCTACGCCACGTCCGGCTACGAGCGGAGCGTCGCGAACCTGGCCGGGACGTCGCTCGCCACCGACATGGTGTTCGCCGACGGCTACTCCACCCAGCTCGGAACCGTCACCGGCTCCGCCGGTTCGGGGATGACCGTCTCGCTGAACGTCGGCGTGTAACCATCCCCGCCGTGGACGGCGGGCGGGCATCGGTGCGGGGGGCCGTGGCGCGGTACGCGATCGCCGGGCTGGTCGCGCTCGCCGTGGTCGCCGTCGCCGGCGCCCTGGTGCTGGACCGCGTGTCGGAGGACGAGGCGGTGGAGGAGGCCCGCCGCCTCGCCACCCTCGCCGGCCGGGGCGTGGTTGAGCCGGCGCTCACCGACGACGCGCTGGCCGGAAGGCCGGCGGCGCTCGACGCGCTCGACGTAGTTGTGCAGGAGCGGGTGCTCAGCGACGACGTCGTGCGGGTGAAGGTCTGGACGCGCGACGGCCGGATCGCCTACTCCGACGAGCCCCGCCTCATCGGGCAGCGGTACCAGCTGGGCGCGGACGAGCAGGAGGCCTTCGAGAGCGGCGACACCGAGGCCGAGGTGGCGGACCTGTCGAAGCCCGAGAACCGATTCGAGCGCGACGAGGGCTCCCTGCTCGAGGTGTACCTCCCGATCCGCACGCCCCAGGGGGAGCCGGCGCTGTTCGAGCTGTACCGGCGCGAGTCGGCGGTCGCCGCCAGCGGACGCGACCTGCTGGTGGCCATCGCACCCGTGCTCGTCGGCGGGCTGCTGCTGCTCTGGCTCATCCAGCTGCCCCTCGCGTGGCGCGGCGCCCGGCGTCTGGAGGCGGGCGCGCGCGAGCGGGAGCGGCTGCTGGAGGCGGCGCTCGAGTCGTCTGCGGTCGAGCGCCGGCGGGTGGCGGCCGACCTGCACGACGGCCCCGTCCAGAGCCTGGCCGGTCTGTCGTACGGGCTCGCCGCCGCCGCGCAGCGGGCGCCCGACGGCACCGACCCCGCAACCGTCGACGCGCTGCGCGACGGGGCCGAGGCCGCCCGCGAGGGCATCCGGCGGCTCCGCGCCGCGGTGGTCGAGATCAACCCGGGCCGCCTCCACGACGAGGGCCTGGCGGCGGCCCTCGGCGACCTCGCCGCCCCCCTGCGGGCGCGCGGCGTCGACGTGCGGGTCGACGTCCCCGCCGACCTCGCGCTGCCGGAGGGCGCGGAGCAGCTGCTGTACCGGGCGGCGGGCGAGGCGCTGCGCAATGTGGCGGATCACGCGGAGGCCGCGCACGTGGGCGTGCGCGTCGCCCGCGACGGCGGGCGCGCCCGGCTGACGGTGCGCGACGACGGGCGCGGCTTCGACGCCGCCACCCGCGCCCGCCGCACGGAGGAGGGGCACCTGGGCCTCGCCCTGGTGGAGGATCTGGCCGCGCACCTCGGCGGGCGCGCCGACGTGCGGTCGGCGCCCGGCGAGGGGACGGTCGTCGAGCTGGAGGTGCCGGTGTGATCCGGGTGGTGGTGTGCGACGACCACGCCGTCGTGCGTGCCGGGCTGGCGCAGCTCATCGGCACGTTCGACGGGGTGGAGGTCACAGGGATGGCGGGGTCGGCGGAGGAGGCGCTGGCGCTGGTGGACGGCGCCGGCGTCGACGTGGTGCTGATGGACCTGGAGATGCCCGGCACCGACGGGATCGCCGCGACCCGCGCGCTCCGCCGCGCCCACCCGGGCGCCGCCGTCGTGATCCTCACGTCGTTCAACGACCGCGCCCGCATCCTCGCCGCGACCGACGCGGGGGCCATCGGCTACCTGCTGAAGGACGCGACCCCCGACGACCTGGAGCGGGGCATCCGCGCCGCCGCCCGCGGCGAGTCGCCGCTCGACCCGCGTGCCGCCGGGGCGCTGCTGGGCCGCGAGCGCCCGGCCGGGGATCCCGCCGCGGGGCCGGGCGGCCTGTCCCCGCGCGAGCGGGAGGTGCTGACGCTGGTGGCGGAGGGGATGCCGAACAAGCTCATCGCCCGCCGCCTCGGCATCAGCGAGAAGACCGTGAAGGCGCACCTGACGAGCGTGTTCCGCGCGATCGGGGTCGACGACCGCACCCAGGCCGCGGTGTGGGCGATGCGCAACGGCGTCGCCGGGCCGCCGGGGTCGTAGGACCAACGTCCGATTGCGGGGGTCGCGCCCCGCCCCGATCCTCGGTGGGTGCCCGCGCGACCCGCCCGCCGCCTCCTCGCGCTCGCCGCGCTCGTCGTCGCGCTCGCCGTCCCGGGTCTCGGGCCGGGGACGGCGGCGGCGCGCGACGGCGGCGGCGACCGCGTGGAGGTGCGCGAGGCGGGCACGTGCGGCCGCGCGAGCGCCATCCGGCTGCGCCTGCGTGCCGAGGACGGGCGGATCCGGGCCGATACGTCGGTCCGCACCGGGACGGCGGGGACGTGGCGGCTGGCGGTGCTGCACGAGCGCCGGGTGGTCGCGAAGGTCCGTGTCCGGGCGACCCGCGCCGAGCGCGGTTTCGAGCGCCGCGTGGTGGTGCCCGACTGGAGCGGCGCCGACGCCGTGTCCGCGCGAGCCGTGTCGCCCGCGGGGGAGACCTGCACGGTCACCGCGACGGTGCCGGGGTCGTAGGACCCATGTCGCATTGCGACCCCGACCGGGCCTCGGACACCGTGGGCATCAGCCGGCGCCACCCGGGCGCCACGACCCAAAGGACCGCCATGTCGCCTCGGATCGCCACCCTCACCGCCGCCGCCCTGTCGGCCGCGGCCCTCGCCACCGCCCCGTTCGCCGTCGCGAGCCACGGCGCCGACGACCCGGCCGGCGACGACCGCGGCGGCGACCGCGCCGCGCGCGCCGACGTCCGCGTGGCCGGCACGTGCACGCTGTCCAGCACCGCGAAGCTGAAGCTCAGTCCGGAGAACGGGCGGGTGGAGGTCGAGTTCGAGGTGGACGAGAACCGCAACGGCACGCGGTGGGGCGTCACGCTGAAGCGCAACGGCGCCACGGTCCGCAGCCGCTCCGCCGTCACCCGGGCCCCGAGCGGATCGTTCGAGGTGCGCGCGGTGATCGCGGCGGGCTCGCCGAGCACGAAGGTCACGGCCGTCGCCCGCCGCGCCTCGACGGGCGAGGTGTGCCGCGCCACCGCGACCCTGTAGACCCACCGATGAGTTCCGCGTCCGCCCCCGGTCGCTAGAGGCGGACGCAGTTCACCGGACGCCGGGGAGCCGGCGGAGGAGGGTGTCGAGATGGGCCAGCCGGTCGTGCACTTCGAGATCGTGGGCAGGGACGGGGACGCGCTCAAGCGGTACTACTCGGAGCTCTTCGGGTGGCGGATCGACAGCGACAACCCGATGGACTACGGGATCGTCGCGAAGGACGAGAACCAGGCGCCGGACGGCACGGGCATCGGCGGCGGCGTGTCCGGCGGGCCCCCCGGCTACGAGGGGCACCTCACGTTCTATGTCGCGGTCGAGGACTGCGAGGCGGCGCTCGCGAGGGCCGAGGAGCTGGGCGGCACGCGGATGATGGGCCCCGACCCGATCCCGGGCATGGGCCTCGTCATCGGCCAGTTCACCGACCCGGAGGGCCACCTCGTCGGCGTCCTCCAGATCACCGGCGAGGGCTCCTAGCCGCCCTCGCCCGGCTTGCCGTCCCCGTCGTGCGCGAACCCCTCCAGGGAGTGCGCGACGGGGAGGGTGACCGGCGGTGCCGCGATGTCGCCGCGCGTGCCCGGGGTGCCGCGCGAGATGCCGACGCCTCCGTCCACCACCCACACCACTCCGGTGACGAACGAGGCCTCGTCGCTCGCGAGGAACCCGTAGACGTTCGCCATCTCCTGGACGGTCGCGCGTCGGCCCACGATGGTGGAGTCCACGATGGTCTGGGCGGCCTCCGGGGTGTGGGGCCCGGCCTCCGGCCGCGTCTGGCCGGTGTCGGTGGGTCCGGGCACGACGACCACCGCGCGGACGCCGTCGGGCGCGGACTCGGCGGCGACGCCGAGCGTGAAGGACGTCGCGAACCCCTTCGTGGCGCCGTAGATCGCCATGTTGGGGATGCCGGAGACACCGGCGGTGCTCCCGGCGGTGATGATCACGCCGCGCGACTCGCGCAGCGCCGGCAGGGCGGCGCGCGTCATGAGCACGACGGAGCGGGCGTTGGCGCGGTACAGGCGGTCGAGCTCCGAGACCGGCATCTCGTCGGCGCGGCACATCCGGTCGGCCTCGGTGGCCGCGTTGTTCACGAGCACGTCGATGCGCCCCCAGGCATCCAGCGCCATCCCCACCGCCCGCTCGGCGGTGCCGTCCTCGCCGAGGTCCCCCGAGCACGCGATCGCCCGCGGCCCGAGCCGGCCCGCGGTGCGGGCGACGTCGTCGATCGGGTCGTCCGCGAGCCCGCACACGAGCACGTTCGCGCCCTCCGAGGCGAGCTTCAGCACCACCGCCTCGCCGATGCCGGCCCCGCCCCCCGTCACGATCGCGACCCTGCCGTCGAGCTGTCCCATGCCGGGACCCTTCCCGCGCGGCCCCGCGCCCAATCGGGATCGTCCGCGCCGCCGGGGACTACGGGGGCGAGGTGGACCCGGGAGCCCGACCGCGCCCAGCCGGGCCGCCGGGACCGCCCGGCGCCGGGAGGGTCGCCTCCAGCCGCACCCGGGTGCCCGCGCCGTCCGGGATGATCTGCACCACGTCGGCCAGCTGATGCGCGATCCAGAGCCCCTGCCCGGCCCGCCCGCCCGGGGGCGGCGGGATGTGCGCCGCCAGCGGATCGAGCCCGGGACCGCCGTCGCGCACCTCGCACACGAGCGCCCGACCGACCACCGCCACGCGCGCCTCGCGGGGCCCCCGGGCGTGCCAGAGGGCGTTCGCGGCGACCTCGTTCGCCGCGATCTCGAAGTCGGCGAGCACGCCGGCGTCCATGCCGGCCGCGACGCCCGCGCGTCCGATTCGCTCGCGGATCGGGGCCAGGTCCCACGGGTCGTCCAGGGGGAGGGGGCCGGCGTCCGGCGGCGCGGGGGCCGCGCACGCGCGCAGGTGGGCGGCCGGCAGGGTGTACGCGGGGTCGGCCGCCCAGGCGCCGTCCGTCCACACCTGGGGGTGTGTCGCGCGCGCACCCGCCGTCACCACCGGGTCGGCGCCGTCGTGGCAGCAGAGCACCGTCGCGTGCTCGTCGGCCAGGATCGCGGTGGCCGCCGCCTCCCACCGCATGAACGCGCGTCGCTCGGAGCCGGTCATCGTGGTCAGGTCCCAGTCCGCGGCCACGCGCAGGCGGCCGCGCCCGGAGTGGGCCGCGACCTGCCGGCGGACGTCGTCGAACGCGACGCCCAGCCGGATCGACGCGAGGTCGTTCGGGACCCAGCGCACCGGCGCGTCCGGCCCGAGCGCGCGCCGCAGGGCCGAGAGCCGGCGCCGGGACGCCAGCACCATCGTCGGCTCGCCCGCCTGGATCCCCTCGCGCGCGTACTCCGCGAGGTGCGCCAGCAGCTCGTCCTCTCCGTGGTGGACCAGCGCCCGGTGGACGAGGCCGGGGGGATGCGCGCCGTCCGGGTCCACCGCCCGACCGTACTCCCGCGGCGCGCCGGGCGCCGCGTCGCTCAGGACGGGCCGGCCTCTCCCGCCGTCTCGCGCAGCGCGGCGAGGGCGCGGGCGATGAGCCGCGACACGTGCATCTGCGAGATGCCGAGCCGCGCGGCGATCTCCGACTGGTACATGCCGTGCTCGAACCGCAGGTGCAGGATCACCCGCTCGCGCGGGGGCAGCCGGCGCAGGCCGTCCGCCAGCGCCATCCGGTCGTCCACCAGCGCGTAGCCGTCCTCCGTCGAGGGCAGCTCCACGTCGCCCACGCCCTCCTCGTCGGCGTCGCGCGTGAGCGACCGGGGCCGGTAGGCGGTGCGCGCCCCCAGCGCGTCGAGCACGCGGTCCAGCTCCATCCCGGTCTCCCCGGCGATCTCGGCCGCGCTCGGCGAGCGCCCCAGGCTGCCCAGGAGCGCCTCGGCGGCGCCGTTCACCGTGGCCCAGTCGTCCTTGAGTCCCCGCGGCACGCGGACCGCCCATGCCTTGTCGCGGAAGTGGCGCCGGATCTCGCCGAGCACCGTCGGCGCCGCGAACGAGCGGAAATCGACGCCGCGCGCCATGTCGAAGCGGTCGGCGGCGCCCACCAGCGCGACCATGCCCACCTGCGTCAGGTCCTCCAGCGGCTCCCCGCGATCGGCGTACCGTCGCGCGAGGGCCTCGACGAACCCGACGTGATCCAGGATCAGCCGCTCCCGCTCCGGGGAGCGGCGCCGCGCGGCGGTGGATGGTCCGGTGCCCACCTCCTTCGCGTGCCCTGGCCCCACCGGGCCGAAACACCGGTATGACCGCGTCCGGCGCGCGCCGGACGCGTCCGCCTCACGCCGTGCCGGTGGGCCCCCGCAGCACGGAATCGCCGGAGTGGGCGGGGTTCCCGTCGTCCGGCTCGCGCGAGACGTCGATGTAGCGGAAGTCGGTGACCGGCACCGGCAGCGGCACGTCGACCTGGGCGTGTCCGGACGCGGGGACGCGGAACGCGCCGAGCGAGACCATGCGCTCGCCGTCGTCGAGCAGCCACAGCTCGTAGAAGGCGCCGTCGGACGGGGCCAGCCCGCTCACGTCCAGGCGGAGCCCGCCCCCGTCCCCTCCGACGACCCGCGCCTCGCCGCGTGCCGCGGGGCCCGCGTCGCCGAGCCGCGCCAGGGCGAGGGCGGGGCCCTCCGGCGGCGTCCCGTCCTCGCCGCGCGTGACGAGGACGCCGATCGCCACGCCCGCGGCCACCAGCGCGACGGCGGCCGCCACGGCCAGGGCGGGCCGCGGCGCGCGCCACCCCAGCCGGCGTGGCCGCGACAGCCCCGGCAGCGGCGGCAGGGGAGGGGCCGCCGGCGGCGCGCCCGACGGCCAGCCCCCGGGCGGGACCGCCTCCAGGCCCTCGACCACCGCGCGCATCCGCGCGACCTCCTCGGCGAACGCCGGGTCGGCCGCGGCGCGCCGCTCCAGGTCGGCGCGCTCCGACTCCGGGAGCTCGCCCAGCAGGTAGTCGGCGATCCGCGCCTCGTCGCCTCTCACGCCTCCGCCTCCATCAGCTCGCGCAGCCGCCGCAGCCCCCGCACCATGTACGTCTTCACCGTCCCCAGCGGGATCCCCGTCCGCTCGGCGATCTCCGTCTGGCTGAGCCCCTCGTGGAACCGCATGCGCAGGATCCTCGCCTGCTCCTCCGGCAGGCGCGCGAGATACACGGCCATCGCCCACCGCTCCACCAGCAGGTCGGGCGAGGCGGCGAGGTCCTCCGGCTCGGGCGCGCCCGGCGCCTGCGGGTCGAAGGGCTCCGGGATCCGCCGCCGCAGGTGGTCGATCGCGCGGCTGCGGGCGATGAGCATCACCCACGTCCCCAGCGACGCCCGGTCCGGGTCGTAGTCCGGCCCGCGGCGCCACACCTCCAGAAAGACCTCCTGGTGGACGTCCTCCGCGGCCGCCGGGTCGCCCAGCGCGTTCCGGAGATAGCCGAGCACCACGCCGCCGAAGGTCCGGTGGATCTCGGCCAGCGCGTCCGGATCGCCGCGCCGCAGCCGCGACGCCAGGCGGCGCTCGGCGCGGCCGGACGGGCGCGCGCCGGTCACGGGCCGGGCCTTCCGCGCCACACCGCTGGATGCCAGGGCGATCTGCACGTCAGGGGATACGGATGAGCGTGTGCGCGCGGTTGGGTCAACCGATCGGACCGCCGTTCTCGGATGGGCAGGAGAACCATTCGATCTCCGAGGGGGGAACGTGACACGCACACCCATCGGACGCCACCTGACCCGGACCCTGGCCGGCCTGTCGGCCCGGACCGCGCCGTCGCGCCTCAGCGCCCCGACGGGGGGAGGTCCGCGAACCCCGTGCGCAGCGCCCGCATGACCACCTGCGCGTAGAGCCGTGCGCCCTGCGGGGTGGCGTGGACGCCGTCGGCCAGCACGCCGTCGCGGTCGGCGGTGGCGCGATGCCAGTCGGCGATCACCACGTTCCGGGTGTGCTTCGCGGCGTAGAAGAGGGCGTCGTTGACCGACGACTCCCACGGCTTGTCGACGCGCACCGTCACCAGCACCACCACGGGGACGGCCCGCGCGCGTCGCAGGACGGCGTCGAGGCCCTCGTCGGGCACGTAGCCGTTGGTGCCGACGTGGAGCACCAGCGCCTTCGGCTTCACGCGCTGGAGCCCGGCGGCGACGGCGCGGGCGTCGTCGTCGAACTGGCGCCCGACCGATGCGTCGACGGCCAGCCGCCCGCCCAGGGCGCGCCGCAGCGTCGGCCCCGTCCCCACCAGCACCGAGTCGCCGACCGCCAGCACCGGCCCCTGGATCTGGGGCTTCCCGGCGGCCGCCGCCGGCGGGGGGTCGGCGGCGGCGAGCCCGCCGGCCGGCACGAACAGGGCCCCGCTCCTCGGGACCCCCGGGATGACCGGCTCGTTCGCCGGCAGCAGGCCGACCAGCAGGGCGACCCCGACGGCGGCCACCGCCATGCCGGCCACGACCGCCCGCCCGCGGGTCGAGGCCCACGCGTGCCGCAGCCACAGGATCGTGCCGCGCAGGCCCGCGCGGCGGAACGGGACCTCCACATAGCGGTACGAGAGCGCCGCGATCCCCACGGTCAGCCCCACCTGGACGGCGGTGAGGCCGATGCCGGAGACGGGCACGTCCAGGTCGGGGCGCGTGAGCATCAGCACCGGCCAGTGCCACAGGTAGATGCCGTACGAGCGGACGCCGATCCACACCAGCGGCGCCCACCCGAACGCGCGTCCCAGCAGCGAGCCGGGGTGCGCGATGACGGCCAGGACCACCGCCGTGATCACGGACACCAGCAGGAAGCCGCCCTGGTACAGGCGCGCGTCGAACTCGCCCATCGTCGCCATCACGGCGGCGAGGCCGGCCAGCGCGGCCAGGCCGAGCACGTCCAGCACCGGCGGGGTGTTCTCGCGGGTCGCCCGGCCCAGGCGGCTCGCCGGCCACAGGAACGCCAGCGCCACGCCCACCAGCAGGCCCCCGCCGCGGGTGTCGGTGCCGTAGTAGATCCGCGAGGGGTCGATCAGCGGGTCGTAGAGGACCCACGCGAGGGCGGTCGACGCGGCCAGCAGCGCGAGCACGCCGAGCACCAGCCGCCGCCGGCCCAGGGCCGCCAGCCCCAGCGCCAGGACCGGCGGCCACAGCAGGTAGAACTGCTCCTCCACCGCCAGCGACCAGAGGTGGCGAAAGACCGGCGGCCGCCCGAACTCGGCGAAGTACGACTGGTCGGCGAAGACCTGGTACCAGTTGACGACGTAGAGCAGGCTGCTCACCACGGCGCCGCGAAGGCGCCCCACCTCGTCGGGGTGCAGCACCAGCATCGCGGCGAGGGTCACGGCGATCATCACGATCACCGCCGGCAGCAGGCGGCGGGCGCGCCGCAGCCAGAAGCGGATCAGGTCGATCGACCCGGACGCGCGGTGCTCGGCCAGCAGCAGCGACGTGATGAGGTAGCCGCTGATCACGAAGAAGACGTCGACGCCGAGGAAGCCGCCCGGCAGCCAGCCGGCCCCCGCGTGGTACGCCACGACGGCCCCGACCGCGAGCGCGCGCAGCCCATCGACGCCCGGCATGTACGGCAGGCGCGGGGCCGCGACGCCGTCGCGGAGGGCGGGCGGGTGCGTGGTCGGCTGGGTTCGGGGCAGGGGCGCGGACATTTGTACTGCGGAGGTCATCATCTTTCGACATCCGCGGCGGGGAACCTCGGGCGCCGGGTCCCCGCCCGTCGCGCGATGACGCCGGGTCGTGATCCGATCGCGGTGCGCCGTGCGACAGACGGGGTGTGAGGATCGACCGCGACACCGATGACGCCACGCTGGTCCGGGCCGTCGCCGCCGGCGACGAGGCCGCCCTGCGCGTGCTCTTCGACCGGCACGCCCCGTGGCTCGCGGCCCGCCTCCGCCGGCGCTGCAACGACGAGGAGGTGGTGGCCGACGTGGTCTCCGACGCATTCGTGGCGGTCTGGCGCGGCGCCGGCCGCTTCCGCGCCGACGGGGAGGCGGCGGCCTGGATCTGGGGCATCGCCGTCCGGCGGCTGGTCTCGCGGCTCCGCGGACGTCCCGTCCCCGAGCCGCACGACGCCGGCGAGCTCGACGCCCGCGCCGAGCCCCTCCGGAGCGCGGAGGACGAGGTGCTGCTGGCGGTCGAGCACGGCGACCTGGGGACGGCGCTCGGCCGCCTGTCGCCCGAGCTGCGCGCCGCGGTGCAGGCGACCATCCTCGACGGGCTGTCCACCCGCGAGGCCGCCCGCATGCTCGGCATCCCGCAGGGCACGCTGAAGGGGCGGCTCCGCCGGGCCAAGGCCGAGATGCGCGGGAGCCTCGTCGCGGGGGTGACGCCGTGAGCGCCGCCACCGCGTGGCACGCCGACGACGGCCTCCTGCGCCGCTACGCCGCGGGCGACCCCCTCGACGCGGGGTCCGCGGCCTCCGTGGAGGCCCACCTGATCGGCTGCGGCGG
>DAISWG010000047.1:21928-29037 GCA_036826475.1 Miltoncostaeaceae bacterium
TTGCCGGGCGCGGCTCGCCGGCCTCGGTCCCGACCCGGTCCTGGAGCGCGCGTGGACGGGCGTGGTCGCCGGCGTCGCCACACCCCGGCCGAGCCCCGCGGTGCGGACGCTCCGGCGGATCGGGGTCTCCGAGGCCGACGCGGTGCTGCTGCGCGCCGCGCGCTCGCTCGACGGTGCCTGGACGCTGGCGACGCTCGTGGTCATCGCGTTCGCGGCGCTCGCCGCCATCGACGGGGGCGACCGCGGCGCGGGCCTCTACCTGTTGCTCGCCCCGCTGGTGCCCGTCGCGGGGGTGGTCGTCGCGTTCACCTCCGTCGACCCCCTCGACGAGATCACCGCGGCCGCGCCGTACTCCGCCGCCCGCCTCGCGCTGCTCCGGACGGCGGCGGTCTGCGCCACCAGCATCCCGCTGGTGGTCGCCGCGGGCCTCGCCGTGCCGCCGATCGGGTGGCTCGCGTTCGCGTGGCTGGTCCCGGCGCTCGCGCTGACCCTGCTGACGCTCGCCGCGATGACCTGGCTGTCGCCGGCGGCCTCCGGTGTGGGGGCGGCCGCGCTGTGGGTCGCCGCCGTCGGCGTCGCCTGGCTCGCCAGCGACCCCGGCGCCGTCGTGGCGCCCCGGTCGCTCACCGTGCAGGTCGTGGTGGCCGTCGCCGCCGCCGCCTGCCTGTCCGTCCGCCTCATGTCCCGACACGCACCCGGAGGAAGCCGATGACCGGTGCCCCCATCGTCGCCATCGACGGGGTGACCAAGCGGTTCGGCGCGGCGGTCGCGCTCGACCGCGTGAGCCTGGCGCTCGACGCCGGCGTGACCGGCCTGCTCGGCCCGAACGGCGCCGGGAAGACCACCCTCATCCGCCTGCTCGCCACCGCCGAGCCGCCGACCGCCGGCACGATCCGGGTGCTCGGCCACGAGGCCACCGGGACGCTGGCGCAGCGCACCGAGGTGCGCCGCCGCATCGGCTACCTGCCCCAGGAGGTGGGGTTCCCGCGCGGCATGACCGCGTTCGGCTTCATCGACTACGTCGCGGTGCTCAAGGAATGGACCGACACGCCGGCACGGCACGCCGAGGCGCGACGGGTCCTGGGGCTGGTGGGCCTGGGCGACCGCGCGGCCGCGCGCGTGCGCACGCTCTCGGGCGGGCAGCGCCGCCGGCTGGCGCTGGCGCAGGCGTTCATCGGCGACCCCGCCCTGCTGATCCTGGACGAGCCCACCACCGGGCTCGACCCGGAGCAGCGCGCCGGGCTGCGCGGGGTGCTCTCGGGACGCCCGGGCGCCGTGCTCCTGGCCACCCATCAGACCGAGGACGTCGCCGCGCTGTGCGAGCGGGTGGTGGTGCTGGACGGCGGCGCCGTCCGGTTCGACGGCCGCGTGCGTGACCTGGTCGCCACGGCCGCCGGGCAGGTCTGGCTGGGCGCCGGGGAGGTGCCCGGCGCCTACGTGTCGTGGCGCACCGGGACGGGGCGCATCCGCTCCGTCGGCGGCCGCCCCGGACCAGGGGACGAGGCGGCCGAGCCGACCGTGGAGGACGCGTACCTGCTGATGCTGGGGCACCGGCCCGAGCCGATCGAGGAGGCGGCATGACCACCCTCGCGCACCCGGTGCCCGCGGTGCGGGCGGCCACGGAGGGCGACGCGGTCCGGGCCCTCGCGCGCCAGGAGATCCGCCGGTACGCACGGCACCCCCTGTTCCTGTTCGGCCTGGCGGCCACGATCGGCATCACCGCGACCGGACCCGATCCCGACACCTCGTCGATGTTCCACGCGATCGTGCCGGCGGCCGCCATCGGCCTGCTTGGGATCGTGGTGATGTGGCTGCTCGCGCGCCGCTCCGACGCCGCCGTCCGCGTCGCGGGGGCGCCGCCGGTGGGGGAGCGGGCCCGCACGCTGGCGCTGGCCTGCGCCGCCGTGGTGCCGTTCCTGGCCGGCCTGGCGTGGTTCGCGTGGGCGATGGTGACGTACCAGGTCCATCCGCCGACGTTCGACGGCTTCCCGTTCGGCGAGGCCGACAACGCGGGCTGGGTCGCCGCCGTGCTGTTCGCGATGGGCCCGCTCGCCTGCGTCGGCGGACCGGTGCTGGGCCTGCTGGTCGCGCGCTGGACCACCGGCCGGGCGGCCCCGGCGGTGACGGTCATCGTGGTCGTGGCCGCGACCATCGTGATGCAGGGGATCTTCGAGCCGCTGCGCCGGCCGCGCGTGATCATGCCGTGGACCTACTGGGGAGGGCCCAGCGACATCGGCTCCGAGCGGATGCTCGTGCTCCCCGGCAACCCGTACTGGTGGGTGCTGTACGTCGCGGTCCTCTCCGCCGGGGGCGTGGTGCTGGCGCTGCTGCACGACCGGGAGCGCCCGCGCGGCCCGCTGGTGCGGCTGGCGGGCGTGCTGGCCGCCATCGCGGTGGTGACGTGCCTGCTGGCGATGTGGACCGGGATCCCGGACCAGCTCGTCAACCCGTACGACCCGGTCCTGTGATCCGGCACGCCGCGCGCGGCGTGCCGTGGGGGATGGTGGCGCTGGCCTGCGCCATCGTCCCCGGCCTGTTCGCAGTGATCGCCCTCGACCCCGACCGCATGTGGCCGCTCCAGGGGATCGCCGTGGGGCTGCTGGCCGCCGCGGCGGCGTGGTGCATGGACGAGGACGCCGCCGCGGTGGTCGACACCCTGCCGCGGTCCCTCGCGTGGCGCACCGCCGCCCGCGGGCTGGCCGTCGTGCCGCTCGCCGCCGTGTGGGCGGCGACGCTGATCGCGGCGGCGGGGTTCCTGCCGGACCACCGCGACCTCTTCCTGCGCCAGGGCGCCGCCGCGCTGCTGCTGGGCGTCGCCGTCGCGACGTGGTTGCGGGGGCGCGGCGCCGCGACGCCCGGCGCGGCCGCCGGTACGGGGGCGCTCGCCGTGGTGGCGGTGTTGTCGCTGGTGCGCCCGGCCGACGACCAGGTGCCCCTGTTCCCGGCGTGGGAGGGGTGGGCGCGCAGCGGCGCCATCTGGTGGGGCCTGCTCGCCGCCGGAGCGGCGCTGCTCGCCTGGTCCCTGCGGCCCGGGATCCGTCGCCGGTAGGTCGCCGCCGGCCGGGACCGCCTAGGATGAGGGCCGTGGCGACGGCCGCCGACACCCTGCCCCCCGTACCGCCCGACGAGCCCGACCGGGACCTCGACCCGCGGGAGACCGAGGAGTGGCTCGAGGCCCTCGACGACGTCATGCGCCGCGCCGGCCCGGAGCGCGCCGCCCGCCTCGTCGGCCGCTTGGTGGAGGAGGCGCGCCTGGAGGGCGCGCCGGTGCCGGTCAGCGACAGCACGCCGTACGTCAACACCATCCATCCCGAGGACGAGGCGCCGATCCCGGGCGACCCCGAGGTGGAGCGCCGTCTGCGCGCCGCCATCCGCTGGAACGCGGCGGCGATGGTGCTGCAGGCCAACAAGGAGTCGAGCGAGCTCGGCGGCCACATCGCCAGCTTCCAGTCGGCCGCGACGCTCTACGAGGTGGGCTTCAACCACTTCTGGCACGCCCCGACCGAGCATCACGGCGGCGACCTCGTCTACATCCAGGGCCACTCGTCGCCCGGCATCTACGCCCGGGCGTTCCTGGAGGGCCGCCTCAGCGAGGAGCAGCTCCTCAACTTCCGCGAGGAGGTGGGCGGCAACGGGCTCTCGTCGTACCCGCACCCGTGGCTCATGCCGGACTTCTGGCAGTTCCCCACCGTCTCGATGGGGCTCGGGCCGATCATGGCGATCTACCAGGCCCGGTTCCTCAAGTATCTCCACGGACGCGGCATCCAGGACACCGCCGGCCGCAAGGTGTGGGCGTTCATGGGCGACGGCGAGATGGACGAGCCCGAGTCGATGGGGGCCATCTCGCTCGCCGGGCGCGAGCACCTGGACAACCTGATCTTCGTGATCAACTGCAACCTGCAGCGTCTGGACGGCCCCGTGCGCGGGAACGGCAAGATCATCCAGGAGCTCGAGACCAACTTCCGCGGCGCCGGCTGGAACGTCATCAAGGTGATCTGGGGCGAGAACTGGGACCCGCTCCTGGCCGCCGACCACGACGGCCTGCTGAAGCGGCGCATGACCGAGGCCGTGGACGGCGAGTACCAGACGTTCAAGTCGCGGGACGCCACCTACGTCCGCGACCACTTCTTCGGCGCCTACCCCGAGCTGAAGGAGCGGGTCGCCCACCTGAACGACCCCGCCATCTGGGCGCTCAACCGCGGCGGCCACAGCCCCCGGAAGGTGTACGCCGCCTATCACGCGGCGGTGCGGCACGAGGGCGAGCCCACCGTGATCCTCGCGAAGACGATCAAGGGCTACGGCATGGGCCGCGCGGGCGAGTCGCAGAACATCACCCACCAGGCGAAGAAGATGAACGAGGAGGCGCTGCTCATCTTCCGCGACCGCTTCGGCGTCCACCTGAGCGACGACGACGCGAAGGCCGCGACGTTCTACCGCCCGCGCGACGACAGCCCCGAGATGCGCCTGCTGCGGGAGTCGCGCGAGCGCCTCGGCGGCAGCCTCCCCGTCCGCCGGTCGGAGGCCCCGTCGATGGAGGTGCCGCCCCTGGCGGCGTTCGACGCGCTGCTGAAGGACACCGGGGAGCGGCAGATCTCCACGACGATGGCGTTCGTGCGGGCCCTCTCGACGATCCTCCGCGACAAGCGCGTCGGCCCCCACGTGGTGCCCATCGTGGCCGACGAGTCGCGCACGTTCGGCATGGAGGGCATGTTCCGCCAGCTCGGGATCTTCTCCCAGGTGGGCCAGCTCTACTCGCCGGAGGACTCCGAGCAGCTCATGTTCTACCGCGAGGACAAGAAGGGGCAGATCCTCCAGGAGGGGATCAGCGAGGCCGGTGCGCTGTCGTCGTGGATCGCCGCCGCCACCTCGTACGCCACCAACGGCGTCCAGATGATCCCCTTCTTCATCTTCTACTCGATGTTCGGGTTCCAGCGGGTCGGCGACCTCATCTGGGCGGCCGGCGACCAGCGGTCGCGCGGGTTCCTGATCGGCGGCACGTCCGGCCGCACGACCCTGAACGGCGAGGGCCTGCAGCACGAGGACGGCCACAGCCACCTGATGGCGGCGGCCGTGCCGAACTGCCGCGCCTACGACCCCACGTTCGCCCACGAGGTCGCCGTGATCATGCAGGACGGCCTGCGGCGGATGGTCACCGACCAGGAGGACGTCTTCTACTACCTGACGGTGACGAACGAGAACTACCCGCACCCCGCCATGCCGGAGGGCGCCGAGGAGGGGATCATCCGCGGGATGCACCTCATCCGCGAGGGGTCCGGCGACGGCCCGCGGGTGCAGCTGATGGGATCCGGGGCGATCCTGCGCGAGGTGCTCGCCGCCGCCGACCTGCTGGAGGAGGACAACGACGTGGCCGCCGACGTCTGGAGCGTCACCAGCTTCACCGAGCTGCGCCGCGACGGCATGGAGGCGGAGCGCTGGAGCCGCCTGCACCCGCACGAGGAGCCGCGCCGCCCGTTCGTGGCGCGGCAGCTGGACGGCCGCGACGGCCCCGCGGTCGCCGCCACCGACTACATCAGGGCCTTCCCGGACGGCATCCGCCCCTTCGTCGGGCGGCCGTACACGGTGCTCGGCACCGACGGGTTCGGCCGGTCCGACTACCGCGTGCGGCTGCGGCGCTTCTTCGAGGTCGACCGCCACCACGTCGCCGTCGCGGCGCTCGCGGCGCTGGCCGGCGACGGCGCGCTGGGCGCCGCCACGGTGCAGAAGGCCATCGAGCGCTACGACATCGACCCGGAGGCGGCGCCTCCGTGGACCCGATGAGCGAGGTCCTCGTCCCGGACATCGGGGACTTCGCCGACGTCCCCGTGATCGAGGTGCTGGTGACGGCCGGCGACGCCGTCGAGACCGAGCAGCCCCTGATCGTGCTGGAGTCGGACAAGGCCAGCATGGAGGTCCCCTCGCCGTCCGGCGGGACGGTCGAGACGGTGGCCGTCTCGGTGGGCGACACCGTGTCGCAGGGCGACCTGATCCTGACGCTCTCCGACGACGGCGCCGCCCCAGAGGCCGAGGGGGAGCCGGAGGGCGGGGACGCCGGCGAGGCGCCCGAGGCGCCCGAGGCGCCCGAGGGGTCCGAGGAGGACGCCGGCGGCGAGCCCGACGCGGGCGAGCAGTCCCCCGGGGCCGCGGGCCGGGAGGCCGAGCAGGAGGGGGTCGGCGACGAGGCGCCGCAGCCGGCCGCGGCCGGCGCGGGCGAGCCGCGCGACGGCGACGGCGACGGCGTGTACGCCGGCCCCGCCGTCCGGCGGCTGGCGCGGGAGCGCGGCATCGACCTGGCCTCGGTGAGGGGCACGGGGCGCGGCGGCCGGGTCACGAAGGAGGACCTCGAGGGCGCGGCGGGCGGCGGGGGCCGGGCGACGACCGCCGCGACGGAGCGCACGTCGGCTCCGCCGCCCGCCGGGGCGCCGGCGGTGGAGGGCCTGCCGGCCTGGCCGCAGGTCGATTTCGCGGCGTTCGGCCCGGTCGAGACGGTTGGGCTGTCGCGCATCAAGCGCATCGCCGGGCCGGCCCTGGCGCGCAACTGGGTCATGATCCCGCACGTCACCCAGCACGACGAGGCCGACATCACCGAGCTCGAGGCCTTCCGGGTGGAGGTCAACGCAGCCCACGCCGAAGAGGGCGTGAAGGTGACCATGGTGTCGCTGCTGCTCAAGGCCTGCGCCGCCGCGCTGCGGGCGTTCCCCGAGTTCAACGCGTCGCTGGACGGCGGCGACCTGGTGCTCAAGCGCTACTACCACCTGGGCTTCGCGGTCGACACGCCCCAGGGGCTGCTGGTGCCGGTGATCCGCGACGTCGACCGCAAGGGCCTGCTGGAGATCGCCCGCGAGCTCACCGAGCTGTCGGGCGCCGCGCGCGAGGGCGCGCTCAGCCGCGAGCAGATGGAGGGTGGCACGTTCACCATCTCCAGCCTGGGCGGCATCGGCGGAACCGCGTTCACCCCCATCATCAACGCCCCCGAGGTGGCGATCCTCGGCGTCTCCCGCTCGGCGATGAAGCCGGTGTGGCAGGACGGCGAGTTCGTGCCGCGCCTCATGCTGCCCCTGTCGCTGTCGTACGACCACCGCGTGGTGGACGGCGCGGCCGCGGCGCGCTTC
>DAISWG010000048.1:0-28647 GCA_036826475.1 Miltoncostaeaceae bacterium
TCGAGATGCCGTCCGCCCGCGAGGGCGCCAAGAACCGCGCCGACATCCAGATGGCGGTCGACGCGATGGAGCTCGCCTACAGCCGCGAGCACGTCGACAACTTCGTCATCGTCTCCGGCGACAGCGACTTCACGCCGCTCGTGGGCAAGCTCCGCGAGCTCAACAAGCGCGTGATCGGCGTCGGCAACCGCGAGTCGGCCAGCGAGCTGCTCATCGCGAACTGCGACGAGTTCATCTTCTACGACCGCCTCGCCGCCGAGGCCGCGGGCAAGGGCGCCACCCGCCGCCGCACCCCGTCCGGTGGACTGGACCTGAACCCCACGGAGCTGCTGCGCGAGACCCTCACCGCGCTGCAGCGCGAGGGCACCGAATGGCCGCTCGCGTCGATCGTCAAGGACTCGATGCGGCGCAAGTACCCCGCGTTCGACGAGAGCGAGCACGGGTTCTCGACGTTCTCCAAGTTCCTGGAGGACGCGTCCACCACCGGGATCGTGCGGTTGGAGACCGACCCGCGCAGCGGCACGTACCGGGTCGAGCTCGGCGAGGGCCGGACCGCCCCGCCGCTGCCGGCCGCGCCCGCCGCGACGGCGGACCGCTCCGGCGACGAGGCGGAGGGGGGGCGGCGCCGCCGCCGCCGCGGGGGCCGGGGCCGCAGCGGCGCCGGTGCCGACGGCGAGCAGGCCGAGGCCGCGCCGCTGGCCGAGGAGATCGCCGGTGAGATCGCCGAGGTGTTCGAGGTGGTCGTCACCCCGACCCCCGACCCGGACCTCGGCACGCTGCCGCCGCTGGACGAGCCGATCTCCTACGAGGACATGATCATGCTCGGCCCGCCGCCCGAGGTGGGCGACGACGTGCCCGAGCTCGCCGAGGCCACCGACACGACGGGCGCGCCCAGCCGCAGCAGCCGCCGCCGCAGGCGCCGCGGCGCGGGCGCGGAGCCGGAGCCGACGGTGGGGGACCTCGAGCAGGTCGACGAGGACACCGCCGAGGCCGTCGCGGAGGCCGCGGAGCCGGTGGCCGCGGAGCCCGTGGCCGAGACCGCCGCCCCGGAGGGTGAGGAGGAGGCGCCTGCGCGCCGCCGCCGTCGCCGTCGCGCGACCGCCGAGACCGACGAGGCGCTCGCCGTCGCCGACGAGGCGCCCACCACCGAGGGACCCGCCGAGGAGGCCGCACCCGCGCGCCGCCGAGTGCGTCGCCGCGGCGCGGCCGACGAGCCCGCGGTCGCCGCCGAGGCGCCCGCCGGCGCGACTCCCGCCGCCGAGGAGGTCCCCGCCGAGGAGGCCCCCACGCCGCGCCGCCGCACCACGCGCAAGAAGGCCGCGGAGACGACGACCGACGAGGCCGCCGACGCCCCCGCGGAGGAGGCCCCGAAGCCGCGCCGCCGCACGACGCGCAAGAGGGCGGCCGAGCCGGCCGCGGAGGCCGAGGCCCCCGCGGCGGACTAGGACCCGTTCGGGATCAGCGGCCCGCGGCCTGGGTCTGCAGGTCGCGAGCCGTCCCGACGATCTCGTCCTCGTTCAGGTTGCCGGCGCTCGTGGCCACGGCCTGGATGCCGTAGACGGTGCTGCCCACCGGGAAGGTCACGAAGACGACGGCGCCCTTGACGCCGCCCTGGTCGATGTCGACCCGCAGCCCCTGCCCGTCGGGGATGCCGGTGTCGATGTCGGTGGTCTTGGCGGCGCTCGCGCTGCGCACCTCGGCGATGGCGTCCGACACCTCCTGCTTGGCCGCCTCGTCGGAGCCCATCGCGATCGCGTAGGTGCGCAGCAGCGCGATGCCCGTCTCGGCGTCGGTGCCGGCCTGGTCGCGCAGGATCGCCGTCCGGTAGCCGCCGTTCTCGAGGCGGGTGACGGCGGCGGGCTTCGAGGGGTCGCCGTTCTGGTAGAGCACGTCGACGAACTCGGAGGCCGAGTCGATCGTCCGGGGCGTCCCCTTGCCGACCCCGCCGACGGCGTTCGCGGGCGGCAGGTCGGCGGCGGTGAGCGCCGTCGCCGGCGCGGTCGTGCCGCCGCCCGAGGTGGCGGGAGCGGTGACGGCGGGCGCCGTGGTCGCGGCGGTGATGGCCTCGGTGGTGTCGTCCGCACTCGAGTCGCCGCCGCAGCCGGCGGCGCCGCCCACGGCGACGGCGATGGCGACGGCGGCGGTGGCGAGGGTGCGCCTCCTCATCCGATCAGAACCTCCTCCTCGTGGATCTGCTCCCCCTCCGGGGCGCCGCGGCTGAGCCGGTACGCGCGGATCTCCGGCGCGTCGCGGTCGGCGATCGAGACGATCAGGTAGAGGGTGTCGGGGAAGAACGCCAGCTCGACGTCCGTGCGCGAGGGGTACGCCGCCGACCGGGTGTGCGAGTGGTAGACGGCCAGCAGGTCGTCCCCCGCGTCGTCGATCTCGTCCATGAGCCGCAGCTGCTCCCGCGGGTCCATGACGTACATGAACGGGCTGCCCTCGCTGTTGGTGGCGGGCAGCACGCGCACGGCGTCGCCGCCCCGGCCGGCGATGAGGCCGCAGCACTCGTTCGGCAGGTCCCGGATCGCGTGTGCGACCAGCTCCTGCGCCAGCTCGGGGGACAGGCGCACGGGGCGGAACGCTAGCGCACACCCGGGTGAGCCCCGGGAGCTACCAGAAGATCCCCCGGTCGAGGGTGTCCTCGACGTCGTCGACGTCGTCGGTCCACAGGCCGGACGAGAGGTACTTCCAGCCGCCGTCGCAGACGATCCCGACGATGGTCCCGCGGGTCATCTTCGACGCGAGCCGCGCGCAGGTGTGGATGACCGCCCCGGAGGAGACGCCCGCGAAGATGCCCTCCTCGGCGGCGAGGCGCCGCGTCATCAGGATGGAGTCGCGGTTCGACACCAGCAGCTTCCGGTCCAGCCGGGACAGGTCCAGGATGGGCGGCACGAAGCCGTCGTCCAGGCTGCGCAGCCCGCTGACCGGGTCGCCCTGGAGCGGCTCGCAGGCCACCACCCGGATCTCGGGCCGGTGCTCCTTCAGCCGCTTCGAGCTGCCCATCAGCGTGCCGCCCGTGCCCAGGCCGGCGACGAAGACGTCGAGCTCCGGGCAGTCCCGCACGATCTCGTCGGCCGTGCCCTCGTAGTGGGCGCGCGGGTTGGCGGGGTTGCCGTACTGGAACGGCATGAACAGCCCGTTCTCGGCGGCGAGGCGCTTCGCCACCTCGACGGCGCCGTTCGAGCCGAACTCGCCGTCGGTGGGGACGATCTCCGCCCCGTAGAGCGTGAGCAGCTGGCGCCGCTCCTGCGTCACGTTCTCCGGCATGACCGCCACGAGCCGGTAGCCGCGGACCCGGCAGATCATGGCGAGCGAGATGCCGGTGTTGCCCGAGGTGGGCTCCATGATCGTGTCGCCGGGCCGGATCGCCCCGCGCCGCTCGGCGTCCTCGATGAGCGACAGCGCCGTGCGGTCCTTGATCGACCCGGTCGGGTTGTGGCTCTCCAGCTTCGCCAGGATCCGGACGTCCGGGTTGGGCGACACGTGCTGGAGCTCCACGAGCGGCGTGTTGCCGATCGTGGCGATCAGGTCCGGCGACACCGCCAGCGGCGGCGGCGCGAGGCCGGCCTGCGTCATGCGGCGCCGCCGGCCATCGCCGGCAGGATCAGGAGCGTGTCGCCGTCCGTCACCTCGGTGTCGAGCCACGACATGAGGCGCACGTCCTCGTCGTTGAGGTAGACGTTCACGAACTTGTGCAGCTCGCCCTCGGGGGTCTGGAGCTGGGTCCGCACCGCGGGGTGGCGCTCGTACAGCGCGTCCAGGACGTCGGCCACGGTGGAGCCGTCGACCTGGACCTCGCGCTCCCCGCCGGTGGCCGCCCGCAGCACGGGCGGGATGCGGACGACGCTCATGCGCTCGCCACCGCCGTCGCCCGGTGGACGCCCGCGCACCACGCGTCGTAGTCGCGGAACTCGAGCTGCGCGTTGGGCCCGCAGGCCGGGCAGTCCGGGTCGCGGCGGACCTTCAGCTCGGTGAAGGTCATGTCCAGGGCGTCGTAGATCAGGAGCCGGCCGGACAGGGTGTCGCCGATGCCGAGCAGGGTCTTGATGGCCTCGGTCGCCATGATGTTCCCCATCACGCCGCAGAGGACGCCGAGCACGCCGGCCTCGCCGCACGACGGCGCCATGTCCGGCGGCGGCGGCTCGGGGAACAGGCAGCGGTAGCACGGGCCGTCGTACGGCAGGAACGTGGAGGCGTGCCCCTCGAAGCGGAGGATGCTCGCGTGGATGAGCGGCGTCCTCGTCATCAGCGACACGTCGCTCATCAGGTATCGCGTCGGGAAGTTGTCGGTCCCGTCGATGATGATGTCGTAGTCGGAGACCAGGTCGATGACGTTGTCGCGGTTCACCCGGAACGGGTGGACGTTGACGGCGACGTCTGGGTTCAGCGCCTCGATGGCGATCTTCGCCGACTCGCCCTTGTTCATCCCCACGCGGTCGGTGGTGTGGATGATCTGGCGCTGGAGGTTGCTCGCATCCACCACGTCGTCGTCGACCAGCCCGATCGTGCCCACGCCGGCCGCCGCCAGGTAGAAGGCGGCGGGCGCGCCCAGGCCGCCGGCGCCGATGAGCAGCGCCTTCGCGCCGAGGAGCGCGATCTGCCCCTCCTCCCCGACCTCGGGGATCAGGATGTGGCGGCTGTAGCGGGAGCGCTGCTCCTGGGTGAGCCGCTGGGGGAGCGTCCAGTCCTGGCCGCTCTGCTTCCAGCGCTGGAACCCGCCGGCGAGGCTCGACACGTTGTCGAAGCCCATCTCGCGCAGCGTGATCCCGGCCAGGAGCGAGCGGTTGCCGGAGGCGCAGCTGAGGATGACCTCCTGATCGGGACGCGCGACGCCCGCGATCCGGCTCTCGAGGTTGCCGCGGGGGACGTGGACGGCGCCGGGGATGTGGCCCTCGTCCCATTCGCTCTGCTCGCGGACATCGACCACCAGCGGGTCATCGCCCGCGGCACGCCGGGCCGCCAGGTCCGTGACCTGGACCTCCGGCACTTGCTCGCGCGCGGACGCGAGGAGATCCTGGTAACTGCGCGCCATGCTCTCTCCCGTGGGGCGACGGTGTAACCGGCGATTCTACCCGGGATTCTACCCTTTTGACCGCCGGTGGCGGTCAGGACCGGGCCCGGGCACCCGAATCGCTTCAAGAAGTGTAGTGGGTCTCGCAGGGAGAATATCGGCACCATGAGCGGCACGCCCACACTCCCGAAGAGCGCGTTCGCGAACATCGACGGGCGGGTCCGGTGCCCCACCCCGGACTGCTGGGGGGACCTGCTGCTCCTCCCGACGGGGCGCGCCGACGACGACGGCATCCCCGCGTTCCAGCCGTTCACCGCCTGCCCCCTGTGCGGCGGGTCGTTCGCGCTGGAGGAGGACATGAGCGACCGGGACCTGTACCTGCGGATCTCCTGGCTGCGGGCGAACCCGCACGCGACGGAGGACCCGGCGTGAACGTCAGCCTGCCCGGCGTGCCCGCCCTGGCCCGTGGGGTCGCCGGCGTGCTGATCGGCGGCGTCGTGACCGCGGCCGTCTTCCTGATCTGCGTCCAGGGCTCGTTCCACGAGGGCATCACCGACTTCGACTTCTCCCACGTGCTGGGCACGGCGATCGAGGGCACCGCGACCGAGCAGACCGGCGCCCAGGCCCTCGGCGTGATCGGCGACTCCGCCGGCCCCACCGCGCTCTGGACGACGATCGCCTGCGGCATCGTGCTGCTCGCGTTCCACGGCCTGGTGATCGTGCGGCTGGTCCGCCGGGGCTGGGTGGTGCAGGGCCTCGTGCTGGCCCTGGTCCTGTTCCTGGCGATCGGGCTGATCTTCGTCCCGTACGTCGACGCCCGGCTCGACACGCCCATCGGCCCGTGGGGCGCCGACCAGGGCGGGTGGACGCCGGTCGTGTTCGCGGGGTCGTCGGTGATCGCGGCGCTCGTCGGCGCGCGCTGCTACGACCTGGCGGAGCGGGCGAGCTGGTGGCGCCCGGAGCCGGTGGCGGTCGACGAGCAGCTGGCCGAGCTCACCGGTGTCGACGAGTCACTCGAACTCCCCGAAGAGGGGTCCGAAGAGGGCCTGATACGCCATTAGGCTCAGGCCGATCCCCTCCGGCGGCACGGCGCGCAGCAGCTCCTCGTAGGACCCGAAGCGCCGCCCCGGCGACACCGCCCGCCGCAGCGCGTCCACGTCGCCGCGGCCCCCGCCGAAGCGTTCCATGGCCGCGACGACGTCGCTCGCGCTGATCGGGCGTCCTCCGGGCATTACCGTAGGAGCGTGCCACGCACCGGAGACACCGCGGCGATTCCCGGCTGCATCCCATCGCCGGGCTGCGTCCTCGGCGCGCGGCGCGCGTAATGGCGGTCACCCTCCCGAACGCCCCGCCGGACCAGACGGCCGGCATCGACCGCCGCGGCATCTCGACGCTCGCGGCCGGCCACATGGTGGTCGACGCCACCACGGGCGCGCTGCCCGCGCTGCTGCCGGTGTTCACCGCCATCTACGCGCTGTCGGACCTCGCGGCGAGCATGATCGTGGGGGCGTCGCTGCTGGTGTCGTCCGCGATCCAGCCGCTGTTCGGCCTCCTCGCCGACCGCCGGGCGACGCCGCTGTTCCTATGGGGCGGGGTCGCCGTCGGCGCGGGGTTCATGGCGGCGTCGGGGCTCGCGGGCGGCTACACGGGGCTCATGCTCTGCGTCATCGCCTCCGGCCTCGGGATCGCGGCCTTCCACCCGGAGGCCGCCCGGGTGGCGAACCGCATCTCGGACGACCGGCCCGAGACGGGCCTGGCGTGGTTCATGCTCGGCGGCAACGCCGGCTTCGCGCTGGGCCCGCTGCTCGCGGCCATCGCGATCCCGTTCCTGGACGCGCGCTCCACGCTCGTGTTCCTGGTGCCCGGCGCGGTGGTGTCGCTGTGGCTGTGGCACGACCGCGCGCGGCTGGCGGTGCCGGTGAGCCGGCCGCACCGCGAGACGGCCCCTCCCCCCCGGGCGTCCACCCGTGCGATCGTGCTCCTCATGACCGTGACCAGCATGCGGACCTGGACGCAGTTCGGGCTGCTGGCCCTCGCCCCGCTGCTGCTGGTGGACGACCGGGGCTTCTCGGAGCAGGCGGCGGGCTTCGCGGTGGTGGCGTTCTCGGGGGCCGGCGCGGCCGGCACGCTGGTGGGCGCGGCGATCGCCGAGCGCATCGGCGGCCGCGAGATGCTGATGTGGACGATGCCGGTGGCGGCCCCGCTGATCGGGCTGTTCCTGCTCACCGAGGGGCCCGTCAGCATCGCCGCGTTCGCCGCGGCCGGGTTCGTGCTGATGGCGTCCTTCTCGGTGACGGTCGCGCTGGGGCAGGCCTACCTGCCGGGGCGCCTCGCCCTGGCGGCGGGCCTGATGATCGGCTTCGGCGCCATCGGCTCCGCACCGCCGGGGCTGGCGCTGTTCGGCTGGATCGCCGACACCTGGGGGCGCGAGACGGCCATCTGGGGCCTATCGATCCTCCCGCTGATCGGGGCGACGCTCGCGTTCCTGCTCCCCGCCCCGCCCGCGCCCGAGCCGCGCCGCATCGCGCCGGCGGCCGCGTAGTGGCCCGCGGCGGGCCACCCCAGGGCGACCTCTTCGGCGAGGCGGTCGAGCAGCGCCTCGCCACCCAGCGCCCGCTACCGGCGCGGATGCGCCCCGAGTCGCTCGACGACGTGGTGGGCCAGGCGGCGCTGCTGGGCCCCGGGGGCGCGCTGCGCCGCGCCATCCAGGGCGACCGCGTGCCCTCGATGATCCTGTACGGGCCGCCGGGCAGCGGGAAGACGACGCTGGCGCGGGTGGTGGCCCACGGGAGCGACGCCGCGTTCGAGGAGCTGTCGGCGGTGTCGGCGACGGTCGCCGACGTGCGGGCCGTGATGGCGCGCGCCCGCGACCGGCTGGCCGCCGGCCGGCGGACCGTGCTGTTCCTGGACGAGATCCACCGGTTCAACCGGGCCCAGCAGGACGCCCTGCTGCCGGCGGTGGAGGACGGCCTGATCACCCTGATCGGCGCGACCACCCAGAACCCCTGGTACGAGGTGAACGCCGCCCTCGTGTCGCGGATGCGGGTGTGGGTGCTGGAGGCGCTCGGGCCCGACGAGGTGGGGGCGCTCCTCGACCGCGCCGTCGCCGACCCCCGCGGGCTGGCCGGGCGCGTGCGCCTGGGCGACGAGGCGCGGGCCGCCATCGCCGCCCGCGCCGCCGGCGACGCGCGGGGGGCGCTCAACCTGCTGGAGGCGGCCGCCGCCGACACCGCCGACGGCGCGGAGATCTCGGTGGAGGCGGTGCAGTCGGCCGCCGGCGGGCGGGCGGTGGTCTACGACCGCGACGGCGACGCCCACTACGACACGATCTCGGCCTTCATCAAGAGCCTGCGGGGCAGCGACCCCGACGCCGCCGTCTACTACCTGGCGGTGATGCTGAAGGGCGGGGAGGATCCCAAGTTCATCGCGCGGCGGCTGATCGTGGCCGCCAGCGAGGACGTGGGGAACGCCGACCCGCGGGCCCTCGAGGTGGCCGTCGCCGCCGCCCGGGCCGTCGAGTTCGTGGGGCTGCCGGAGGCGCGGATCACCCTGGCCCAGGCCACGACCTACATCGCCCTGGCGCCGAAGTCGAACGCGTCGTACCGGGCGATCGGCGCCGCGCTGGACCTGGTGGAGCGCGAAGGGGCGCGCCGTCCGCCGCCGGCGCTGCGCGACTCCAGCGTCGCCAACGCCCGCGGCCTGGGCAACGGCGCCGGCTACCAGTACCCCCACGACCACCCGGACGCCGTCCTCGACGAGAGCCTGCTGCCGGAGGGGCTCGAGGGACGGGTCTTCTACGAGCCCACCGACCGCGGGCCGGAGGCGGAGATGGCCGCCCGCCTGCGCGACCTGCGGGCCCGCCTGCGGGAGGACGAGAAGCCCTTCTGAGGGCCGGGTGGCACCGACCACCGGAGCCGTCCCGGGCCCCCGGGCGCCCCTCCGGCGGACGCCGGAGGGCGGCCACGGGCTAGATTGGGCGGGTATGCCCGAGACGCCCGACCTCGCCACCCGGCTCGACGCGGACATGAAGAGCGCCATGAAGTCCGGCGACAAGCTGCGCGTCGGCACCATCCGGCGGGCCCGCGCGGCCATCAAGAACGCCGAGATCGAGGCGCGCGGGGCGCTGTCCGACGACGCCGCGGTGAAGGTGCTGCGCGGGCTGGTCAAGCAGCACCGGGAGTCGATCGAGCAGTTCCGCGCCGGGGGCCGCGCCGACCTGGTGGAGAACGAGGAGCGCGAGATGGCCGTGATCGAGGCCTACCTGCCCGCGCAGCTCGACGCCTCCGCGATCGAGCCCGTCGTGGCCGAGGTGATCGCCGCCGAGGGCGCGTCGTCGCCGGCCGACATGGGCATGGTGATGAAGGCCGCGATGGCTCGGCTCGGCGGCCAGGCCGACGGCAAGGACGTCCGGGCAGTCGCACAACGCCTCCTGGGAGGGGATCGATGAGCACCACGCCGCCAATGCCGCCCGGCCCGGGGGGCCCGCCGGACGACGCGCCCGACGCGCCGGCCTCGGCCGTCGGCGCCGGCACCCACACGCCGTCCGACGCCATGACGCGGTACGACAGCGAGAAGGACGCCTACCACTGCTCGTACGGGATCCCGAGCCCGGCGCTCGCCGTGCTCGACCCGGAGCGGGAGCTGATCGTCCGGATCGACCGCAACAACTTCCGCGTGGTGGGCTTCTCCATCCCCAACTTCACGGAATGGCACAAGAAGCACGCCGACGAGGAGGGCAACTTCAACGTCGACCTCCCCGACGTGTGGCCGATGGAGCAGACCGACACCAGCGGGCATCACGGCGCCTGGTAGGCGGCGCGTCGCGCCGGGGCCGGGGCCGGGGCAGGAGAGCGTCTGGGACTACCCCCGGCCGCCGCGCCTCGAGCCCGACGCGCGGCGCGTGCGCGTCGTGCTGGGCGGCGAGACGATCGCCGACACCACGCGGGCGGTGCGGGTGCTGGAGACGAGCCACCCGCCGGCCTTCTACCTGCCGCGCGCCGACGTGGTCCCCGGGGCGCTCGTCACCGCCCACGGGTCGAGCTTCTGCGAGTGGAAGGGCCAGGCCGCCTACCTCGACGTGGTGGGCGGCGGCGGCGTCGCCCCCCGCGCCGCGTGGTGGTACCCCGACCCGGTCGCGGCGTTCGCGGCGCTCCGCGGACACGTCGCGTTCTACCCGGGCCGGATGGACGCCTGCCTCGTGGACGACGAGCTCGTCCGCTCGCAGGAGGGGGACTTCTACGGCGGCTGGATCACCGACGAGATCGTGGGGCCGTTCAAGGGGGCGCCGGGCACCTGGGGGTGGTGAGCCCCGGCGGCCGCCGCCCGGCTAGAGCCTGACGACCTTCGCGGTCCCGGCCTTCGTCACCACCACCACCACCCGCAGGGTGGCGTAGCGGGCCCGCAGCCGCGCGGGCGGCGTGACCACCACCACGAACCGGCCCGGCTTCACCCGCTTCAGCGTCACCGCGCCGCGCACCACCTTGGCGGCGCGGCCGGCGGCGGTCACCGTCACGCCCTTCGCGAGACCGCGGAACCGGACCGTCAGGCGACCCCCGGCCTTCGCGTAGCGGGCCGTCACCGCCGACGCGGCGGGCGGGTTGCCGGCCGCTCGGCGGCCCGGCTTGACGGGGGCGGCGCGCACCGACCCGGGGGGGCCGGCGGGCTGGGCCGCCGGCAGACCGGGGTCGGCCGGCGGCGGGGCGCCCGCCAGGCGCGCGAGCGCGAGGTCCACCTGCGGGCGGGGGCCGATCACGCCGTCCTCCTGCGACGTCTGCGTCAGGCCGGTCTCGACGAGCAGCGCCCGCACCTGGCCCGGCGTGAGCGCCGCGCCCGCGTTCTGGGCCTTCGCGCCGCTCTGCAGCGCGGCGACGGCGGCGGCCACGGTCGCGCTGGCGCTGGAGGTGCCGTCGAAGCAGGAGGTGTACGACCGGTCGTCGGCGCCGCCGATCCCGTCGCCGTACCCGGAGGTCACCACGCCGACGCCGACGCCCTGCACATCGACGCGGCTGCCGTAGTTGGAGCCCACCACCCGGCGCCGCGCCGACGGGCCCGTCGCGTCCTGGTCGGATCCGCCCGCGCCGACGATCAGCGCGCCGCTGTGGCCCGGCACGCCCTGCCCGGCGAGGTACGAGACGCCGATCCGCCCGAGGTCGACGTTGCCGTTGCCGGCGGGCTCGACGACGGTGATGTCACGGTCGACCGCGTCGCGGATCGCGTCGCGGACCGTGCCGATGGCCTCGATGGGCACCAGCGTGGAGCGCCCGTCCACCACCTTCACGGCCTGGAGCTCGATCAGCAGCACGTCGCCGCGGCCCAGCCCCTGGGATGCGGCGCGGACCGCCGCCGCCGGGTCGTACGCGCCGGACGCGAAGGGCGAGACGGGCCGGACATCGGCGTCCGGCACCAGCCCGCTGATGCCCTGGCCGTCGGCGCTGCCCGCCAGCACGCCCAGCACGGCGGTGCCGTGCTCGGCGGAGCGGTACTCGGGCGGCAGGCCCGTGTCCGGCGGCGGCGGCAGGCCGAGGCCCGCCAGCTCCACGTGCTTCGGCCGCCACTCGTACTCGACGTCGGCCACCGTCACGCCCCCGCCGCGGACGCCGTCGCCGATCCCCATCGCCGCGCGGTAGTCCTGGAAGGGGGCGAGGTCCTTGGACGCCGGGTCCGCGGCGTAGTCGCCCCAGCCCGCCGGCGGCGCCACGCGGCACGTCGCGGGGGGCGGCGCCGGCACCGGCGCGCCGGTCGTCGCGGGCCCGCCCGCGCCCGGCGCGAGCGTCCATCCCGCCACGGCGATCACGGCCGCGACGAGGAGTGCACCGAGGGGGCGACGGCGGATCACGGCTCTAGGATGTCAGTCGTGCGCACGTCCGGCTCCCCCGAACGACCAGTGATCGCCACTCCGGAGGACCTGGACGCGGGCGAGAAGCGGCGCGTCGCGCCATACGTCACGGACGCGACGGGGCCCGTCTTCGCGCTCACCGGCCTTCCCGAGGTGGTGAAGGGCGCCCTGTTCGCGCGGTACTCGCGGAGCCCCAAGTCGCTGCGCCGCCTGCTGCTCGACGAGTTCCTGCCGCCCGGGGCGGACGGCGCGTCCGGGCCGGGCGAGGAGGTCGGCAGCGCCCGCGCCGAGGCGCTCTACGACCGGGTCCTCGCCGAGTACGGCGACGACTCGGTCGCCCAGCTCGGCGGCGCGCACGTCGCCGTCGAGGGTGCGTCGAACGTGCTCACGAAGGTGCTGCAGTGGGGGCGCCTGGCGAGCTACCTGGAGCAGTCGACCCGCTACATCCCGTACACGGACCGCCCGGGTGGCGCATACCGCTACCACCGCCCGCCCTCGGTGCTGGCCCACGCGGAGCTCGGCGCGGAGTACACGGCGGCCATGGACGCCGCGTTCGACGGCTACTCGGCCCTGCTGCCGCGCCTGGTCGAGCATGTCGGCGCCGGCGTGCCGCGCGACGACGCGACCCCAGAGGCCGCGCGGGAGCGGGCGATCCGGGCGCGCGCGCTCGACCTGCTGCGCGGCCTGCTGCCGGCGGCGACCACCGCGAACGTCGGCATCTTCGCCTCCGGCCAGGCGTACGAGGCGATGCTCGTGCGGATGCAGGCCCACCCGCTGCCCGAGGCGCGGGACTGCGCCGTGGCGATACTGCGGGAGCTGCGGAAGGTGATCCCGGCGTTCCTGACCCGGGTCGACCGGGTGGACCGGGGCGTCGCGCACGGGGCGTACCTGGCCGAGGGCGACCGCGCCGCCGCCCGGTTGGCGGAGCGGCTGGCGCCCGCGCCGGGGGCACGGCCGGACGGCCCGGCGGTGCGGCTCGTCGACTTCGACCCCGACGGCGAGGCGCGCGTCCTGGCCCACGCCCTGTGGCCCGCGGGCGACGCCCCCCTCGGCGACGTGCGCAGCGCGGTGGCGGCCCTGTCGCCGCGGCAGCGGGCGGCGGCGCTCGAGGAGTGGGCGGGCAGCCGCCGCGACCGGCGTCAGCGCCCCGGCCGCGCGCTCGAGGCGACCACCTACGCGTTCGAGGTGGTCTGCGACTACGGCGCCTACCGCGACCTTCAGCGCCACCGCCTCCTGAGCCTGCAGGCGCAGCCGCTCACCCCCGCCCTCGGCTACGACGTGCCGGTCGAGGTGGCCGATGCGGGCGCCGCCGACGCGTACGACGCGGTCCAGGCTCGCTGCACCGGCCTGTACGACGCGCTGCGCGAGCGGTTCCCCGCCGAGGCGGCGTACGCCGTGACGCTGGCGCACCGGATCCGGTTCACGATGGTGCTGAACGCCCGGGAGGCGATGCACCTGATCGAGCTGCGCAGCCAGCCGCAGGGCCACGAGTCGTACCGGGTGGTGGCCCAGGAGATGCACCGGCAGATCGCCGACGTGGCCGGCCACCGGGCGATCGCCGGGATGATGGCCTTCGTCGACCACACCGGCCCGGGCGCGGGGCGGCTCGCCGCCGAGCGCCGGCAGGAGGCGCGCCGGGCGGGACGGTGAGCGGCCGCCGGCGCATCGCGTCGGGGTCGCCGTTCGAGGCGGCGATCGGCTTCAGCCGGGCCGTGCGGGTGGGCGACCGGGTGCTGGTGTCCGGCACCGCGCCGGTGTGGCCGGACGGCGCGTGCGACCCCGACCCGGGGGTGCAGGCGGACCGCTGCCTGGAGATCATCGCCGCCGCCCTCGCCGAGGCCGGCGCAACGATGGCGGACGTCGTGCGCACGCGGATGCTGCTGGTCGACCCGGCCGACGCGGACGCCGTGTCGGCCGCCCACGCGCGGGCGCTCGGCGACGTGCGACCCGCCGCGACGATGGTGGTGGTCGCCGCCCTCCTCGACCCCCGCTGGCGCGTGGAGATCGAGGCCGAGGCCGTGATCGGGGGCGACGGCCACGCCGCCCGCTAACCTGGGGCGGTGAGCGAGCCGTCGCGCGCCAACCGCCTGGGGGGCATGGCCCTCGCCAACGGCCTCCTGGTCCACGGCCCGCGCCACTGGGCCGCCGCGGTGCGCGACGACGACGGCCGGGTGATCGTGGCGTCCGGCAAGAAGCACCTGTTCCGGGCCGGCCCGCTCACCGACCTGCCGCTCGCGCGCGGCCTGGTGCGGCTGGGCGAGGCGTTCGCGGTCCTGCCGTCGGTGCGGCGGGGGCTGCCGCAGGCGCGGTTCGCGATGGAGGACCGGCGCACGATCTCGATCGCCATCGGCGCCACCGCGGTCGCCGCCGTGGCGCGCCGCCGGATCCGCTCGGTGCTGGCGCAGGAGGCCGTCGGCGCCGTCGCGGGGCTGGCGCCGGCGATGCTGACGCTCCGCGGGTCGCGCGCGGCGGTCTGGCACGCCGTGGAGCACAAGAGCATCGCCGCGTACGAGGCCGGCGGCGCGGACGAGGTGGCCCCCGCCCACGACCCCGCCAAGCAGCACGACCCCTGCGGCAGCAACCTGATCCTGCCGCTGCTCGTGTCGTCCACGATCGGCAACTGGGTCGCGCGGCGCACCCTGCCCGGCCGGGCCCTCGGCGGCCGCACCGTGATCGCCGCGATCAGCATCGGCTCGGCCGTCGAGATGTTCTCGTTCTCCGCCCGCCGGCCGGAGCACCCGGTGTCGCGGCTCATCCACGGGGTGGGCCACGCCATGCAGGCGGGCTTCGCCACCACGGAGCCCAGCCCCGGGGACATGCTCGTCGGCCGCGCGGCGATGGAGGCCCTGCTGCGCGCCGAGGAGGCGGACGGGGCGCCCGCGTAGCCCATGTCGGTCGTGGTGACGGTGGTGGCGCCCGCCCCGCCGGAGGTCGCATGGGCGCGGTGGAGCGACATCGCGCGCTGGCCGGAGTGGAACCCGCACTGCGTCGCCGCGGCGCTGGAGGGGCCCCTCGAACCCGGCACGCGCCTGGACCTGAAGCTCCTGCACCCGCGCGGGCGGGAGTTCTACACGCGGCCGGTGCTGACGGTGGTCGAGCCGAACCGGCGCCTGGAGTGGGAGGCGCGGGGGCTGGGCCTGCGGGCGTCGACGCGCACGGCGTTCGCCCCCGAGCCGGACGGGACCCGGGTGACGATCGAGGCCGACGCGTCGGGCGCGATGGCCTTCGCCTACCGCGTCGGCATGACGGACCGGACGCAGGCACTAATCTACGTCGGCATGCTCGACGCGCTCACCGACAGCGTCCGCGCCTGAGGCGCACGTGAGACGCGTCGTCGCGGGCCTGTCGGCCCTGCTCGCCACGCTCGCGCTGGCGGGCACCGCCAGCGCCCACGTGGACGTCCTGCCGGCCGAGATCGTGCAGGACCAGTCGACCGAGCTCACGATCCGGGTGCCGAACGAGCGCACCGACGCCGACACCGTCCGCGTACGGGTGGGCATCCCCGAGCAGGTCACGGTGTACTCCCTCGGCCCCGCCCCGCCCGGCTGGAAGGTCACCCCGATCCGGGGCGCGAACGGCAAGTTCGCGACGCTCGTCTTCAGCGGCGGCCGCATCCCGCCGAGCCGGTACGCCGACTTCACCGTCCTCGCGACGGCGTTCCGGTCCGGTCAGGCGGTGTGGCCGGTGGTGCAGGCGTACTCCGACGGCAAGGACAAGCCGTGGACGGGTCCGCCGGAGAAGCCCGGCGAGGAGAGCGCGGAGACCGGCCCCACCGATCCGGGGCCCGCGGCGGCGCAGACGATCCTGGAGCCCGGGCAGGCGCCCGCGACCGGCGCGACGGGCGGCGGGGGCTCGGGCGGCGGCGACTCCGACGCCGCCATCTGGCTCGGCGTGATCGCCATCGGCATCGCCGCGCTCGCCGTCCTGGCCACCGGCTTCCTCTGGTCCACCCGGCCGGCGACGCTCCCCGAGGACGACGAGGAGGACGAGTGAGCACGTTGCGGCGCTCGCGCCTCGAGCCGGCGACGTTCGCGCTGCCGGTGGAGAAGATGCGCGACGGCTACTACAGCGACGCGTACTTCACCTTCACCCGCGACGTGCTGGAGTACGACGGCCACCGGCCGGACGTGCTGATGCAGGTGTTCCAGCGGGAGTCGTCCGTGCTCGGCGGCATCGACGAGGCCCTCGCCATCCTGCGGCTCTGCTCCGGCCGGCGCCTCCCCGACGGCGGCTGGGAGGACGGCTGGGACCGGCTGGAGGTCCGGGCGCTCCACGACGGCGACGAGATCGAGCCGTGGGAGACCGTGATGACGATCCGCGGCGACTACAGCCTCTTCGCCCACCTCGAGACCCTCTACCTGGGCGTCCTGGCGCGGCGGACGCTGATCAGCCGCAACGTGCGCGACGTGGTGGAGGCCGCCGGCGGCAAGCCGATCCTGTACTTCCCCGCGCGCTTCGACCACTGGCAGGTGCAGACGGGCGATGGGTGGGCCGCGCACATCGCCGGCGCCATCGGCGTGTCGACCGACGCCCAGGCGTCGTGGTGGGGCGGCAAGGGCATGGGCACCGTCCCCCACGGGCTCATCGCGGCCTACGGCGGCGACACGGTGCAGGCGGCGCGCAGGTTCGCCGACCGCTTCGCCGACCAGCTCAGCGTGACGGTGCTGGTCGACTTCGAGAACGACTCGGTGCGCACCGCCCTGGAGGTGGCCGACGCGCTCGGCCCGCGGCTGTGGGGGGTCCGCCTGGACACGAGCAGCACGATGGTCGACCGCTCCCTCTGGCACGAGATGGGGCGCTTCCGCCCGACCGGCGTGGTGCCGGAGCTCGTGTGGAAGGTGCGGCGGGCGCTCGACGACGCCGGCCACGGGGGCGTCCGCATCGTCGCGTCCGGCGGGTTCGACGCCGGGCGCATCCGGGCCTTCGAGTCGGCGGGCGTGCCGGTCGACGCCTACGGCGTGGGCACGTCGCTGCTGCAGGGGTCGAACGACTTCACCGCCGACGTCGTGCGCAACGGCGGCGTCCCGTGCGCGAAGGTGGGCCGCGAGGAGCGTCCCAACCCGCGGCTGGAGGCGGTGGGGTGAGCGCCGCCCTGGGGCCGATCCACCACGTCGGCTACGTCGTCGCCGACCTCGACGCCGCCGTGGCCGAGCTGCAGCGGACGCTGCCGCTGGAGGTGACGGTGCGCGAGACCATGGAGGCCCAGGGCGTGGAGGCCGTGATGTGCGAGGGCGCCGGCGGCGCGGTGGAGCTGATCCGCCCCCTCGACGCGGACGGCGCGATCGCCCGCTTCATGGCGAAGCGGGGCGAGGGCTTCCACCACGTGGCGTTCGCGGTGCCGGACATCGAGGCCGCCCTCGAGGAGCTGCGCGGCCGCGGCGCGGAGCTCATCGACCAGCACGGCCGCGTCGGCCTCGGCGGCCACGTGGTCGCGTTCGTCCACCCGCGCTCGACGCTCGGCGTGCTGACCGAGTTGATCGAGGCCCACGGCCAGACCGGTCGGTAGACTCGCCCGCATGGCGACACGGCGCATCGAGCTCGGCTTCGAGGGCGGCACCTTCCTGCGGCTGTCCGTGGACGAGGGTGCGGTGTCCGAGATGACCGCGGCCCTCAAGAACGGCAGCGGCCCCCAGTGGCGCGAGATCGTCGCCGAGGAGGGCACGTACCTCATCGACCAGAGCGAGTTGCTGTACGTGCGCCTGCCGCCCCGTGAGCCGGGGCGCGTCGGCTTCGGCGGCGAGTAGGGCACCCTGGACCTCGGCCTCGTCGGGCGGGCCAACGCCGGCAAGACCGCCCTGTTCGTGCTGGTGACCGGCGCCGACGCCGAGGTCGCCCCCTACCCGTTCACCACCCGCGAGCCGGCGCGCGCGATGGCCGACGTGCCCGACCCGCGGCTCGACGCGATCGCCGACGCCCAGGACATCCCGAAGCGGGTCCCCGCGCAGGTGCAGCTGGTCGACATCGCCGGCCTCGCCGCCGGCGCCGGCACCGGCGAGGGGCTCGGCGGCGCGGCGCTCGGGCAGCTGCGCCAGGTCGACGCGCTGCTGCACGTTGTGCGCGCGTTCGCGAACGCCGAGGTGCCGCATCCGGAGGAGCGGGTCGACCCGGTTGCCGACGCTGAGGCGGTCGACCTGGAGCTGGCGGTCGCCGACCGCGAGCAGGTGGAGCGCCGCCTGGAGCGGGTGCGCAAGGGCGCACGCGCGGGCGAGAAGGGCGCCGCCGCCGAGCTCGCCGCCCTGGAGCTGGTGGCGCAGGCGCTCGACGCCGGTCGTCCCGCGCGCCTCGTCCCCGACGAGGCGGCCCGCGCCGTGGCCCTCGAGATGGGCCTGCTGACGGCGAAGCCGGTGCTGTACATCGCGAACACCGACGAGGAGCTGGAGCCGCCCGCCGGCCTCGCGGCGCACGCCGAGGCGCAGGGCGCCCAGGCCCTGGCGCTCCCGGTTGGCCTGGAGCTGGAGCTCGCGGCGATGGACCCCGCGGAGGCCGCCGAGCTGGCCGCCGACCTGGAACTGGGCGACACCCGCGGCGCCGACGCGGTGGTGCAGGCCGCGTACCGGCTCCTCGACCTGGTCACGTTCTTCACCGGCTCCGGCCCGCCGGAGGCCCGTGCATGGCCGATCCCTCGCGGCACGGCCGCCCCCGCCGCCTCCGGGAAGATCCACTCGGACATGGAGCGCGGGTTCATCCGCGCCGAGGTCATCCCGTGGGACGCCCTGGTGGAGGCCGGCTCCTGGGCCCGGGCCCGCGAGAACGCGACGCTCCGGACCGAGGGCAAGGACTACGTCGTCCAGGAGGGCGACGTGATGCAGATCCGCTTCAACGTGTGACGGGGGGCGGCGGCGTCGCCGCCGCCGCCCCTCCGCACCGCCCTACCGCTTCTTCTGGACGGTCACCGTCGTGGTGGCCTTGTCGAGCTTCCCGCCGGTGGGCAGGCGCTGCACCGTGACCCGCCAGAGGCCGGCCTTCGGCTTCAGGACCTCGATGAACGAGAAGGTCTTGCCGCGGACCAGTCGCACGTTCTTGCCGCTGTTCCGGGCGAAGACCTTGCCGCCCGGCTGGACGGCGCGGATCGTGTACTTGCCCTGGCCGAAGCTCACGAAGAACGTGGCCTTGCGCTGGTTCTTCGTGATGCGGCGCGAGAACGTCTTGGTCTGCCCCACCCTGAAGGTGGCCGTCTTCTTCAGCACCGTCGTCGCGCCGGACGTGCGGCCGCGGCACTGGAAGTAGAGGTTCTCGAGCTCGTTGTTGGTCGGCGTCGACGCGACGGGAGGCCCGCCGGTCTCGGAGGCGATCCGCTTGAGGCGCGCGACGTCGGCCTGCGTGAAGCCGGCCGTGCCGAGTCGCACCACGCAGATGGGCCACGCGCGGCCGGTGCCGTTGAACGCGAACCGCAGGTGGACGTTGTTGTAGGTCCCGGCGTTGTGGGCGCCGTCGGTCAGGAAGATCGCGGCCTTCGGCGTGCTCGGGTTGAGGGGGTCCGCGGCGAGGGCGTCGAACGCCGCCCCGAGGCCCACGTTGTAGTCGGTGCCGCCGCGGTTGACGATCCGCTTGCGGGCCAGCGACTTCAGCTGGTTCTTGGTCGCGACGCCGGCGATCGTCGTGCGCGGGAAGAGCTCCTGGAACTGGTCGTCGAAGCCGGTTCCCACGAGCCGGTCGCCCTGGTCGGCCAGGTCGACCAGCAGCTGCACCGCGTCCTTGCGGCGGAACGTCGGGTCGGTGCCGCCCATCGATCCGGAGATGTCCACGATCGCCGCCAGGTCGGTCGGGCCGCTCGGCGGGTTGGGGTTGTTGACCGTGCCGGCGACGAGCGTCGCGATGGTGCGCGTCGATGCGGCGCCGCCGTCGGTGTACGTCAGGTTGAGCGGGCCGTTGTACGACGCCGGCGCGGTGAGCGTCAGCAGGTTGTCGTCGCTGCCGCCGCCGACGGGGGTGCCGTCCTGCAGGGTCAGCACGAAGTTGCTGGCGCTGAACGGGGCGAGCACCCGCAGGTAGGTGACGCCGCCGGGGGGCGACAGCACCTGACCGCGCTCCGGCCACGCGTTGCCGGACGGCTCGGGCTGGCCGCTGGGCGCGAAGGCCGTGGAGCAGAAGAAGAACGGGTCGAGCGTCAGGTTCTGGACCGCGCCGTCGTTCACGGGCCCGGCCGTGGCCGAGAGGTCGGTCGACCCCGATGGACGGCAGCCGTCGTAGAGGGTCGCCGTCAGGGTGAACGGGGGTGCGGGCGTCCCGAAGAACGTGAGCGAGTAGGCGCCGTTGGCGTCGGTGGTGTCCGAGTCGGCGAAGCTGCCGTCCGCCTCGGTCGCCCGAACGCTCACGCCGGGGACGGGGACGCCGGCGGAGTTGGTCACCTTGCCGGTGACCGCACCGAGCGCCGAGCCCGAGGCGACGAGGGTGAGGAGGCCCGCGAGCAGCGCGGACCGCACGACGAGGCGCGAGCGCGCCGGGGTGGGTGTCATCCGAGGGTCCCTTCGTACGTGACGGCCGGGAGGACGCCGCCGAGGGCGCCGGCCGATCCGCAACCTATCCGCGGCGCCGATCGATATCGGCTCGACCAAGGACCAGCGTTTCTCGGCCGTCGGTCGAGGTTGCGCGACCGCCGCTCCGCCGGATCACCCCTCGACGGGCCCCGGACCCTCCAGGCGCGACTTGACGGCGGTCTCGAGCGAATTCGCCCTCCAGAGGGCCAGCGCCTCGGGGCTCGCCGCGCCGGGGGCCTGCCCCGGCGGGGGCCCGTGGTGCCAGTCGATGGCGTGCAGCAGCTCCGCCCGCCGCACCGCCGGCAGACCCGCCCGCCGGGCGGCGTCGCCGACGATCTCGTGGCCGATCGCCACGTGCCCGAGGAGCCGCCCCTCGTCGGTCAGTTCGAACGTCGCGCCCAGCCGGAACGCGCGGGCGTGGCCCAGGTCGTGCACGAGCGCCGCCGCCAGGAGCAGGTCGGCGTCGAGCCGCGGGTGCCACTGGGTGAGCGCCTGCACCACCGACGCCACCCCCACGGTGTGCTCCACCAGCCCGCCCATGTACGCGTGGTGGCCGGAGCGGGTGCACGGCATGGTGCGCCACGCCCGCGCCAGGTCGTCGTCGCCGGTCAGCGCGTCCAGCACCGCCCGCAGCCCGGGGTCGGCCACCTCGTCGGCCAGGTGGAGGACGAAGCCGAACAGCTCGTCGGGGTCGCGGTGGCTGCGCGGCAGCAGGTCCGCGGCCTCGGCCTCGTCGCCGGCGGCCCGCAGGTGGCTGACGATCACGCTGCGGCGGCCGTCGCGCTCGGTGACCCGGCCGCTGACGCGCACGCGGTCGCCCTCGGCGAACTGCTCGCCGAACCAGTCGGCCTCGTCGAACACCATCGCCGGGACCGTGCCGGTGGCGTCCGCCAGCGTCAGCGCCAGGAACGGCTTGCCCTGGCGCGACAGCCTCCGCTCCTTGCGGCGCACGGCGAACACCCCCTCCAGGGGCGCCCCCGCCTCCAGCGAGCCGATCGCCGTCACCGGTCGAGCGCCGGGCAGATGAGCGCGAAGTCGCAGCTGCGGCACGCCCACGACGGGCGCGGCGCGAACCGGCCGGCGGCGATCCCCTCGGCCGCGTCGCGCACCTCCCCGACCACCATCGCGTCGTCGCTCGCCTCGGGGTGCACGCCGCGGGTGTCGCCGTCCAGGATGTGCACGAGCGTGGCGCCGCGCGGCTCGATGCGCCACGCCTCGCGGGCGCCGAGCATGTAGAGCCGCAGCACCAGGTCGTCGCCCCCGCCGCCGCCCCCCGCGGGCGGCTTGCCGGTCTTGTAGTCGACGAGCTGATGGCCGCCGGCCGGGTGGGCGTCGATCCGGTCGATCCGGCCGTGCACCCGGTGCGGCCCCACCGTGAGCGTGAAGTCGCGCTCCACGGCGACGGGCCGGGTGCGCGTGCGGACGAGCCGGTCGTGGTACGCGGGCAGCGCCTCGCGGGCGCGGACCATGGCCTGCCGTCCCTCGGCCGTCCCGGCGACGCCCTCGCGCTTCAGGGCGACCGCGAACCGCCGCACCAGCGCCTCGCCGTCGCCGCCCGTGCCCCCCGGGCGGTAGTGCGCCTCCAGGGCGGAGTGCGCCGCCACGCCGATCGCCCGCGCCGCGCTCGGCGGGCTCGGCACGCGGTCGACCATCGCGAAGCGGTACCGCAGCGGGCAGCCGCGGTAGAGCTCCACCGCGCTCGGGCTGAGCGTCAGGCCCTCGCGCGCCGGCCGCGGCGGAGCGGGCACCGGGGGCGCCGGCGGGGGCGGGGCCAGCACGGCCGCCCGCGCCGCCACCAGGGCGGCCGCGGCGTCGGCGGCACGCGCCTCCAGCGCCGCGGCGTCCGGCGCGCCGTCGGCGATCGCCCGGGCGGCGCGCATCGACGCCTCCTCGAACGCATCGCGGCGCTCCCCCACGGCGGCGAGCAGGGCACGGTCGGGCGGCTCCCCCACCTCCTCCACGCCCGCGCCCGAGGCGGCGCGCGCCTCCTCGAAGAAGGGCGAGGGGTGCTGGGCGATGCCACCCGAGCCCGCGGCGACCGTGCTCAGCACCAGGTGGCGGCGGGCGCGGGTCATCGCGACGTACGCGAGACGGCGCGCCTCGGCCACGTGGGCGTCCCGGCCGCGCGGCAGCACCTCGTCGAGGAGGGCGTCCGGGATGTCGACCCCCAGCCGGTCGGACCCCGGGAACGCGGAGCGCACCAGCCCGATCACGAACACCGCGTCGAACTCGAGGCCCTTGGCCTGGTGGACCGTCATCACCTGGACCCCGATCCGCTCGCGCGGAGCGATGCCCTCCCCCCGGAAGCCGATCTCCGCCAGCCCCTGCAGGCGCGCCGCCAGGCCGGGGGCGTCGAGGCCCGGCTCGCGCTCGGCGATCTCCCGTCCCAGGCGCTCGAGGGCGGCGAGCCCGGCCAGCCGCGCCGACCCCTCGGCGCCGCCCGCTGCGATCGCGGCGGTCCGCAGGCCGGAGCGGTCGATGGCGACCCGGAGCGCGTCGGCGGGCCCGAGCTCGGCGGCGGCGCGGCCCACCTCGTCGAGCGCCGCGGCCAGCGCCTCGGCGCCGTGGGCGCGCGCGACCCGGTCCAGCGCGCCCGCGACCGCACCCTCCGCCGCCGCGGCCGAGGTGACGGCGTCGGCGAGCGGCGCCCACGGGATGCCGTGGCGGGCGTCGGCGCCGACGCGGAGGTGCTCCTGGACCGCCGCCGGGTCGCACGCCGCACGCAGCCACGCGACCGCCGCCCGGACCTCCCGCCGCTCGAACAGGCCGATGCCGCCGCGCACCTGGTGCGGCACGCCCGCCCGCTCCAGCGCCTCCACCACCGGCCGCGCCTCCAGCCGCACGGCGCGCATCAGCACCGCCTGCTCCTCCAGCGGCACCCCCGCCTCCGCGTGGGCCACGATGCGCTCGACCACCGCGCGCGCCTGCCCGTCGGGATCGGGCGCCCGCCAGAACACCACCGGCGGGCCGGACGCGCCGGGCAGCGCGACGCTGCGCTTGGGGGCGCGGTCGGCGATCGGCTCCACGACCGCCGTCGCGGCGTCCAGGACGTGCTGGGTGGAGCGGTGGTTCACCTCCAGCCGCAGCTCGGCCGCCTCCGGGAAGCGGCGCCGGAAGTCGATGATGTTCTTGGCCGACGCCCCGCGGAAGCGGTAGATGCCCTGGTCGTCGTCGCCCACCACCATCAGGCTCCGGCTGTCCCCCGCCACGGCGTAGAGCAGCTCCGCCTGGGCGTGGTTGGTGTCCTGGAACTCGTCGACCAGGACGTGCCGGGCGCCCTCCCGCGCCGCCTCGGCGCGGTCGGGATGCCCGCGCAACAGGTCCAGCGCGCGCACGATGGACAGCCCGAAGTCCTCGAGCCCCGCCTCCGCCAGCCAGCGGTCGTGGGCCTCGTAGACGCGGGCGAACTCCAGCTCGCGCCGCGCCCTGTGGGCGGCCCCGCTGGAGGCGGCGGCGTCGACCGCCGCCTGGGCCCACCCGCGGTAGGACTCGGCGGTGACCAGCTGGTCGCGGCACGCGTCGATGCGCTTGACCAGGTCCTCGACCAGCCGGGCCACGTCGCCGCGCAGGTCGTGGACGCGGAGGTCGAGCTCCTCGAGGCGGTCGAGGATCATCAGCATCCGATCCTCCTGCCGCGCGACCGACACGGGCGGCAGCAGGCCCCGCTCGACCCCGTGGACCCGGGTCAGCTCCTGCGCGTAGGAGTGGAAGGTCGTGACGCGGAGCGTCTCGTGTGAGCCGCCGAGCAGCTCCTCGGCCCGGTCGCGCAGCTCCACCGCCGCCTCGCGGGTGAAGGTGAGGGCGAGCACCTCCGACGGGTCGGCGCCGCCCTCGACCAGCCACGCCAGGCGGCGGCACAGGACGCGCGTCTTGCCGGCGCCGGCGCCGGCGAGCACGATCGCGGGCCCGCCGGGATGGGTGACGGCCGCGCGCTGCTCGGGGGTGAGATCGTCCGCCACGGGACGCCACATGATACGTCCGGTGCCGGACGCCCCACCACGCGCCCACGGGCCCTGCCCACCTTGGTAGCGTGGCCCCTCGTGGCCGACGTCCGACCCTTCCGCGCGCTCCGATACACCCAGGCCGCGGGAGCCCTCGGCGACCTGGTCTCGCCGCCCTACGACGTCATCTCGCCGGACCAGCGGCGGGGGTACCTGGCGGCCAGCCCCTACAACGCCGTGCGGCTCGAGCTGCCCGAGATCGCCTACGACGAGGTCGCCGGGCGCATCGCCTCGTGGGTCGAGGACGGGGTGCTGGAGCGCGCCGACCCGGTGCTCGTCGCCTGGACGCAGACGTTCACCCTGGACGACGGCGTGGAGCGCGAGCGCCGGACCATCCTGGCCGCCGTGGGCCTCGAGCCCTACGAGGCACGGGTGGTGCGCCCGCACGAGCGCACCCACGCCGGCCCCAAGGAGGACCGGCTGCGGCTGATCCGGGCCGTCCGCACCAACATCTCGCCCGTCTTCGGCCTCTACCCCGACCCGGCGGGGGCCGCGTGGGCGGCGATCGCGCCGTCCGGCCCGCCGGACGGCGAGCTGACCGACGTGGAGGGCACCGTCCACCGCGTCTGGTTCGTCGACGACCCGGACGTCGCGGACGCGGTCGCGGCGGCGATGCGGGACGCCTGGATCCTGATCGCCGACGGCCACCACCGCTACGAGACGGCCCTCGCCTACCGCGACGAGCTGCGCGCGGCGGGCGCGGGCGACGGCCCCCACGACCGTGTGCTGATGGGGCTCACCGCCCTCGACGACCCCGGGCTGGTGGTGCTCCCCACCCACCGCCTGCTCACCCGCTGGCCGGAGGGCGCCGACGCCGCGTTCACGTCGGCGCGGGCGGAGGACCTGGACGCGCTGCTGGCGGCCCTGGCCGCCGCCCCGGAGGACGCCCCGGCGCTGGGCCTCGTCACCGCGGACGGCATGGCCCTCCTGACGGCGCCGCCCGCCCCGCCGGGGACGTCGCCCGCGGGCCGGCTGGACGTCGCGGCGCTGGAGCGCGAGATCCTGATCCCCCACCTCGGGGCCGACCAGGCCGCGCTCGCCCACGACGAGGTGCTGTCGTACACGAAGGACGCCGCCGAGGCCGAGGCCCTCGTCCGGGACGGCGCGATCGCCGCGGCGCTGATCCTGCGCGGCATCCCGAAGCCGGACATCGCGGACGTGTCGGAGGCCGGCGAGACGATGCCGCAGAAGTCGACCTACTTCTTCCCGAAGCTCCTCACCGGCGTCGCGTACAACCCGCTGACCTAGTGGAGCGCTGGCTCCCGCTGCTGCGCCGCGCCTGCGACGCCGCGGGGGAGGCGGTCCGCGACATGCCGCCGGCGGAGCGGCGGCGGCCGGTCGGCGCCGGCGCGGGCGGCGACATCACCATGGTCGTGGACCGCGCCGCCGAGGACGCCGTCCTGGCGGTGCTCGAGGCGGGCGGCATGCCGTTCCGCCTCATCAGCGAGGAGGTGGGCGAGCGCGAGGTCGGCGGCGGCGGCCCCTGGGTGGTGCTCGACCCGATCGACGGGAGCCTGAACGCCGCGCGCGGGCTGCCGGTGTTCGCGACCTCGATCGCGCTCGCGGGGGCGCCCTCGATGGGCGACGTGACCCTCGGGGTGATCCGCGACCACGGCACGGGCGAGGAGTGGATCGCCCGCCGCGGCGGCGGGGCGACGGTCGACGGCGCCCCGGTGCGCGCCGGGGGCGAGCCGGGCGCCCTGGAGCTGCTGCTGGTGGAGGGCGCGTACCCGGCCCGGGTGGCGCCGGCCGCCGCGGCGCTCGGGGATCGCGTCGGCCGGATCCGGGCCCTCGGGTCGCTGGCCCTGTCGCTGTGCCACGCGGCCGCCGGCCGCGGCGACGCGATGATCGGGCTCGGCACCGGCCGGTCCATCGACATCGCCGCGGCCCAGCTCGTGGCGCGGGAGGCGGGCCTGCTGGTGGGCCTGCCGCGGGAGGAGGACCTGCCGGGGACCACGCTCCGGCTGGACGCCCGTTTCCACGTGCTGGGCGCCCGCGACCCGGGGACGATGGAGTTGCTGGCGGGGCTGCTGCCGGCCGGCTAGTCCGCGGGGACGCGGAGGCCCATGAGGGTGTTGCTCACCGTCAGCCCGGGCTCGGGGCCGCCGAGCGCCTGGTAGACCGTCCGCCCGATGCCGACGACGGCGCCCCCGTGGCGGGGCCGGGGGCTCGGCGTGAGCGAGCGCCAGGTACGGGTGCCGGGGTCGTAGGCGTCGACCGGGGCGATGGTGGCGGTGCGCGCCTCGCCGCCCACCGCGACCACCAGGCCGGAGGCGCGGGTGGCGCCGTTGCCGCCGCGGCGGGTCGGTGCGTCGGGGAGCGTCGACCAGGCGCGCCGGACGGTGTCGTACGCCTCCGCGGCGTGGGTGTTGGTCGCGGGCCCGCCGGTGCGGCCGCCGATGGCGTAGACGCGGCCGCCGAGCGCGGTCACCCCGAGGTGCTCGCGCGGCGTGGCCAGCCCCCGGAACAGCCGCCAGCGGAGTGTGCGGAGGTCGAGGTACATCGACGTGGTCGCCAGTGGCCGGCCGGGCCCGGCGCCGACCCCGCCGACCACGTAGAGCCGGTTGCGCACGATCACCGCCCCGCCGGCGGCCCGCGGCTCCGGCATGGGCGGCAACGGGTGCCACGCGCGGTCGTAGAGCACCCATGCGGTGTCGGTCGCCTGCCCTCCCGCGTGGTGCTCGGCGAATCCGCCGGCCACGTACAGCCGGTCGCGCCGCGACGCCGCCATCGCGTGGTGGCGGGGCGCCGGCATGTCCGGCAGCCGCAGCCAGCGGCGCCGCGTCGGGTCGTAGAGGTCGGCGCGGGCCGACACGGCGCCGTCGGCGGTCAGCCCGCCGACCACCGCGACGCGGCCGTTCAGGGCCGCGCCGGCCACCTCGGTGCGCGCCTGGGGGGCCGAGGGCAGCAGCCGCCAGGAGGCCGCGTCGCCGGAGCACCCGGCGACCAGCAGGACCATCACCAGCGCGAGGGCGGCGGGGAGGTGGCGCAACGCCGTGTGAGCGTACTATCCGGCGCTGGACCGACGATCCGGGGACGGTGGGCGATGGCGCTGTTCGGCAAGGGCAGGGGGGTCACCGACGAGGAGCGCGAGCGGCTGCCGCCGGGGCAGCACCTGGTGCGCGACTTCCCGATCCTGCACGCCGGGTCGATCCCGTACCGCGAGGTGCCGGAGGACTGGGACTTCCGCATCTGGGGGGCCGTCGACACGCCGCTGCGGTGGACGTACGAGGAGCTGCGGTCGCAGGACATCACCCGCCAGGTCTGCGACATCCACTGCGTGACGACGTGGACGAAGCTCGACACCGTGTGGGAGGGCGTGGCGGTGGCCCCGCTGCTGCGGAGCCTGGGGCTGCGCGAGGGGGCGAGCCATGTCGTCGCCCACAGCGAGGAGGGCTACACCGCGAACATCCCGCTCGACATCGCCCTCCACGACGACGTGCTGCTGGCCTACCGCTTCGGCGACCAGGAGCTCGAGCCGGAGCACGGCGGCCCCCTGCGCCTGCTGGTCCCCGCCCTCTACTTCTGGAAGAGCGCGAAGTGGCTGCGCGGCCTGGAGGTGCTGGACCACGACGAGCCGGGCTTCTGGGAGCGCCTGGGCTACTCGAACTCCGCGGATCCGTGGAAGGAGGAGCGCTACGGGTTCTGAGGGGCCGGGGCCGCCGCTCGACGACTGGGACCAGATCGAGCGGCTGACGCGGCGCGTCGGGCGGATCGCGGTGCTGTTCCTCCCGGTCTGGATCGTCCTCCTCGGCGGGCTGCCGTACGCGACGGGCCTGGGTCCGCTCGCGTGCCTGTCGCTGGCGACGCTCCTCGCGGCGGGCGTGGTGGTGCTCGTCGAGCGCCGACGCTCGCGGCGCGAGGCGCGCACCGCCGCCGGGCCGCCGGTGGCCCGGAAGCCGATGAGCGCGCTGACCGGCGCCGGGATCGCCCTCGGGGTGGTCGTGCTGCTGATCTACGTCGTCTTCGTGCTGCGCGCGTCGTGATGGTGGTGACGGTGCGGGTGATCGACACCGCCCGCCAGGCGGTCGACGACCGGCGGCACCGCCTGGCCCTGGACGATGGCGGGCGCATCGCCGCCCTGGAGGCGTAGTCTCCCGCCCGTGAGCCCACTGATCCCCATGGTCGTCGAGCAGACCTCGCGCGGCGAGCGCTCGTTCGACATCTACTCCCGTCTGCTCAACGAGCGGATCGTCTTCCTCGGCACGCCCGTGGACGACCAGATCGCCAACCTGATCGTCGCCCAGCTCCTGCACCTGGAGTCGGAGGACCCCGACAAGGACATCTCGCTCTACATCAACTCGCCCGGCGGGTCGGTGT
>DAISWG010000049.1:0-28594 GCA_036826475.1 Miltoncostaeaceae bacterium
GCATGATGTGCGCCCACAGGGAGCGGGCCGCCCGGAACTTGGCGACCTCCTCCATGAGATTGTTGTGGGCGTTGAAGAAGAACGACAGCCGCGGGCCGAAGCGGTCGACCTCCAGCCCGGCGGCGATGGCGGCCTCGACGTAGGCGATCCCGTTCGCCAGCGTGAACGCCACCTCCTGGACCGCGGTCGAGCCTGCCTCGCGGATGTGGTAGCCGCTGATCGAGATGGTGTTCCACTTCGGGAGCTCGGCGTCGCAGTAGGCGAACGTGTCGGTCGTGAGCCGCATGGAGGGCGCGGGCGGGTACACGTAGTTCCCGCGCGCGACGTACTCCTTGAGGATGTCGTTCTGGATGGTCCCGCGGAGCTCGCGGGGGTCGGCGCCGCCCTCCTCGGCCACCAGCTGGTAGAGCAGCAACAGCACGCCCGCGGGGGCGTTGATGGTCATGCTCGTGGACACCCGGTCCAGCGGGATGCCCTCGAACAGCCGCGCCATGTCGTCGATGGAGTCGATCGCGACGCCCACCCGGCCGACCTCGCCCGCGGCGAGCGGGTCGTCGGAGTCCATGCCGAGCTGGGTGGGAAGGTCGAAGGCGGTGGACAGCCCGGGCGCGCCCGCGGCGAGGAGGTAGCGGAAGCGGGCGTTCGTCTCCTCCGCGGTGGCGAAGCCGGCGTACTGCCGCATCGTCCACGGCTTCTCACGGTACATCGTGGGATGCACGCCCCGTGTGAAGGGGAACGCCCCCGGCTCCCCGAGCCGCCCGGCCAGGTCGAGGCCCTCGACGGCAGACGGCCCGTACACGCGGTCGACCGGGATGCCCGACTCGGTCGCGCGCTCCGTCTCCACGCCGGCCTCCGCCACGTCACCTCCGCGGTTTCCCCGTCGTCCCGCCGCCGTGCGGCCCGCGGGCCGCGGGACGCTACCACACCCGCTCGGTAGGATCCCGCCGGTTCCGGGCGGGGCGGCAGGAGCGCCCGCGCCTCCACGAGAAGCGGAAGGACGACGGTTGGATCTGTACGAGTACCAGGGCAAGCAGATGCTGGCCCGTCATGGGATCCCGGTGCCGGAGGGCCGCGTCGCATCGACCCCGGCCGAGGCGCGGGCTGCGGCTGAGGAGATCGGCGGCACCGTGGTCGTCAAGGCGCAGGTCCGTGTGGGCGGTCGCGGTAAGGCCGGCGGCATCAAGCTCGCCGCAGACCCCGACGAGGCCGAGGCACGCGCCTCGGAGATCCTCGGGATGGACATCAAGGGGCACGTGGTCGAGCGGGTCTGGATCGAGGCCGGCTCGAAGATCGCGAAGGAGTACTACCTCTCGGTCACGTTCGACCGCGGCGAGAAGAAGCCGCTCGTGATGCTCTCCGCCGAGGGCGGCGTCGACATCGAGGAGGTGGCGGCGAACCGCCCGGAGGCGCTCGCGCGTCTGCACATCGACCCGCTCGTCGGCCTCCAGCCGCACGACGCGCGGTGGCTCTGCTTCCACGCGGGCCTCGACCGCGAGGCCCTGTCGGGCACCGTCGCGATCATCCAGAAGCTCTACTCGGCGTTCGTCGGGCTCGACGCGATGCTCACCGAGATCAACCCGCTGATCCTCACCGAGGACGGGCAGGTCATCGCGCTCGACGCGAAGGTCACGACGGACGGCAACGCCGCCTACCGCCATGACGAGATGGCGGAGTTCCGCGAGACCACCACGACCGATCCGCAGGAGAAGGCAGCCCAGGAGAGGGGCGTCACCTACGTCAAGCTCGACGGCGACGTGGGGATCCTCGGCAACGGGGCCGGACTGGTGATGAGCACTCTCGACGTTGTCGCCCTCGCGGGCGGCACACCCGCCAACTTCCTGGACGCCGGCGGCGGCTCGAAGGCCGAGGAGGTCGTGACCGCCCTCGAGATCCTGCTCTCAGACCCGAAGGTGAAGGTGCTGCTCGTCAACATCTTCGGCGGGATCACCCGCTGCGACGAGGTGGCCGAGGGCCTCCTGACGGCGCTTGGCAACCTGGGAGCCACCCTGCCGATCGTCGTGCGCCTCGACGGCACCAACGAGGACGAGGGCCGCCGCATCCTGAAGGAGCGCGCACCGTCCAACGTCGTCGTCGAGACGACGATGCTGTCCGCCGCGGAGCGGGCCGTGGCCCTCGGGAAGGAGGCGGCATGAGCATCCTGGTCAACGCGGACACGAAGCTCGTGGTCCAGGGCATCACGGGCCGGGAGGGCGCCTTCCACGCCGGCCGTAACAAGGCCTACGGCACGCAGGTCGTCGCGGGCGTGACGCCCGGCAAGGGTGGCCAGGACGTCGACGGCATCCCCGTGTTCAACACGCTGAAGGACGCCGTTGACGAGACGGGGGCGAACGCCGCGATGGTGTTCGTGCCCCCCCGCTTCGCCGCCGACGCCCTCTACGAGGCGGTCGCCAGCGACGTCGACCTCATCGTGTGCATCACCGAGGGCATCCCGGCGCACGACGTGCTCCGGGTCTACACGGAGTTGAAGCGGGGCGACCAGATCCTCGTCGGCCCGAACTGTCCAGGCATCATCAGCCCCGGGGTCGCGACGGTCGGGATCATGCCGACCCAGGTGTTCACGCCCGGCCGCGTCGGCCTGGTGAGCCGCAGCGGAACGCTGACGTACCAGATCTCCAAGGAGCTCTCGGACATGGGCATCGGCCAGAGCACCGTCGTCGGCATCGGCGGCGATCCGGTGGTCGGCAGCTCGTTCATCGACATCCTGACCCACTTCGACGCCGACCCCGAGACCGACCTGGTCGTGATGGTCGGCGAGATCGGGGGGGCCGAGGAGGAGAAGGCCGCCGAGTTCATCGCGACGCGGATGAGCACTCCGGTGGTGGCCTACATCGCCGGCTTCCAGGCGCCGCCCGGGAAGCAGATGGGTCACGCCGGCGCCATCATCACCGGCTCGTCCGGCACCGCCGCCGCGAAGAAGGAGGCCCTCGAGGCGAACGGCGTGCGCGTCGGGACCAGCCCCACCGAGACCGCGCAGATCGCCCGGGAGGCGCTCAGCGCGTAGTCCGGCCGTCCCCGCCGGCCCGTCACCGGGCCGGCGGGGCGCCCGGCCCGGGGCTCAGCGCCCCGCGAGCGGACGGGTGGCCTGGTGGGACGGGCGCGGTGGGCACCTGGCGGTACACTCATGCACATGCCGGCCGACATCCGCGTGACGGTGCGTCTTTTCGCCTCCCTCCGCGAGGCCGCGGGGAGCGACCGGCTGGAGCTGTCGATGCCACGGGCGACGCCCGTGGGAGCGGTCTGGGACCTCCTGCCGGGGGGCGTCGCGGAGGCACCGCCGCCGGGCGGTCTGCGCTATGCCGTGAACCACGTCTGGTCGATCCCGGGGACGCCGCTGCGCGACGGCGACGAGGTGGCCCTCGTGCTGCCGGTGTCGGGCGGATGATCGCCCTCACGGCCGAGCCGCTCGACCTGGCGCCGCTCCTCGCGGCGGTGGGCGATCCCGAGCACGGGGGCACCGCGACGTTCATCGGGACGACGCGGCGGGAGGGCGGCGGGCGCGCCGTGGCGGCGCTCGACTACGAGGCCTACGAGGAGCTGGCGCTCGCGGAGATGCGGGCCATCGCCCTGGAGGCGCGCGAGGCATACGGCGCCGCCGTCGCCATCGCCCACCGCGTCGGCCGCGTCGGCGTCGGGGAGCCGAGCGTGATGGTCGCGGCCTCGGCGGGCCACCGTCCCGCCGCCTTCGCCGCCTGCCGCTTCGCCATCGACGAGCTCAAGGCGCGGGTCCCCCTCTGGAAGCGGACGGTCTTCGAGGACGGCGCCGCGAGCTGGGTCGACGGCTGCGGGCTCCCGCACCCGGTGCACGCGGTCTGATGCCCGAGCGCGAGCTCCCCGGCGTCGGGCTCGACGACCCCACGATCGCGCCGGTCCTGCCGGACGTCGATGAGGAGGAGGGCCTCGACGAGGAGCTGTGGACCGACGACTCGGGTGAGGACTACAGCGGGTGGTACTGCGTCCGCACCGACCCGTGGAACTGCCCCGCCGCCGGATGTGAGTTCGTCGCGAACTTCCTGACCGCCGCCCACCTCGTCATCGTGTGGCCCGAGATGGACGACCCCGCGCTGCTGCGCCACGCCGCCGCCGCGCGCGACGTGGGCCGTAATCCGCGGCCCGACGTGTACGAGCCCGCGTTCGGGCCGGCCTGCTCCTACTACCAGTGGGAGGCGGCGGGCAATCCGGTGCACGCCGTCCGGGGCGACATCGGCGGCGACGTCTACCGCACGCGGTAGCGCCCGGGGGGGGCGCATGCCCCGCGGGGCCCTCTCGGATCGGTGCGGCCGCGCCGATGGGGAGGTATGAGCGGTGCTCCGCCCGAGACCGACGACGCGTTCGTCCGCGTCGTGCGCATCACCGTCGGCAGGGGGCAGGTGGACGCCCTCGCCGGCGACGCGGGCCGGCGCGGCAGGCGGGCCGCCCTCGAGCACGCGGTGATGACGAGCGCCTGGTCGAGCGCGCGCCCCGGCGACCGCGCCAGCGACTGGGTGCGCGTGGTCCACCCGATCGACCCTCCGCTGGAGGCCCTCGCACCCGACCGCCAGCTCCTGCTGCTGGTGGCGGGCCTGCGGCGCAGCGTGGTCCAGGCCGCGGGGGGCGAGGATGACGAGGCCAAGTCGCGCCTCGCCCTCGCCCGGGAGACGTTCGGCGAGCCGGCCCGCGAGCAGATCGGCATGCTCCTGGCCCGCGCCGCCGCCCACGGCGACTAGGCTCCCGCGGTCAGCGCTTCCGGGGGAAGACGTCGAGGGTGAGGGACGCGACCCGGTCGAGGATCAGGATCCCGTCCAGGTGGTCGATCTCGTGGAGGATGGCGCGGGCCTCGAAGCCCTCCGACCCCACCCGCCGCCGGCGGCCGTCGAGGTCGGTCGCCTCGACCACCACTCGTGTCGCGCGACGCACGTTCGCGGTGATGTCCGGCAGGCTCAGGCACCCCTCCCGGCCGATCTCGTCGCCCTCCGCCAGCGCCACCACCGGGTCGATGAGCCAGATGGGCCCCTGCGCGTCCGGCGCCTTCTTGTGGCCGGTGCAGTCCACGTACGCCATCCGCCACATCGCGCCCACCTGGGGGGCGGCGATGCCGACGGTGCGGGGATACGCCGCCGCGGTGTCGAGAAGGTCCTCCGCGAGTCGGCGCGCGGCGGCCCCGGGCGGGCCGACGGCGACGGATGGGAGCTTGAGACGGCGGTCGGGGTAGCGGAGGACCTCGCGGACCGCCACTCAGCGGACCTCCGCGATCACAGGACCTCGTCGTCCTCGGACTCGATCGCGAGCTCCACGCCGCACGATGCGGCGACGGGGGCGAGCGACGCGCGCAGCCCGGCGGCATCCGTCCCCCCGGGCAACTCGATCTCGACGCCGAGCACGTAGATCGGGGGATCGCCGACGACCCGCGACGAGAGGTCGATGATGTTGGCCCCCGCGTCGGCGAGGCTGGCGGCGATCGTGTTGACGATGCCCGGGTGGTCGGCCCCGTAGACCGACACCACCGCCCGCGCCGGCGACGGCCCGGACGACCGGGGCGCGGCGTCCCCGACCCAGAGGCCCAGCCCCAGCTGGAGGGCCACCGGGCGCAGGGCCGCCTCGATCTCCTCGCGGCCGACGCCGTCGGGGACGGCGACCGCCAGGACCGTCGCGAAGGAGCCGCGCAGGAGCGCCGCCCGGACCTCCTCGAGGTTGCCGCCGAGCTCCAGGAGGGCCCCCGTCACGGCGGCGACGATCCCGGGCCGGTCCGCGCCGACCGCCATGACGACGTGATCGTTCACCCGCGTAGTGTAGAGCCGGTGTCGCACCGCCTCCCGGCAGGGCATGAGCCGGAGTTGATCTTTGCGCGCGCGGACGCCGATCCACAGTGCACGACGACGAGCCGCACCCGATGGCGCCCGTCGAATTCGCACCGGCGCCGCTCGTGCCCACGACGGGCCGTTCCCTGCCGGGGCCCCCACGGTGCTGGTGGCGGGGTCCCACTGGACGGCGGCCGCCGCCGCCGCCGATCGTGACGCCGCGCACGTCGGCGAGCGACGCGACACGCGCCCCGCTCGTGTCGGTCGCGACGGAGGCGGGGCGGACGGCCGCGATCGCCAACCTGTCATTCCACCGGCCTCGACGCCGTGGTGCAGGGAGCAGATCCGGGGGCGGGCATGGCTGCTGCGCTGCGTCCGCGGCGACGACGGCGTCCTCGTGCAGCTCGACGCGTCCGCCGCTCAGGCGCGGCGTCCCGGGCACGCGCCGTCGAGCCAGCCGCGCAGCGTCTGGTGGCGCTCCGTGCGGCCCTCGCCCGCCATCTCCGACCGGATCTCGCCCAACAGGCCGGAGCGCTGCGCCTCGACGTCGTGGGTGTGGATGGTCTCGAAGTTGGCCTGGTGCGCGTGCACGAACGCGTCGGCCGGCAGGTCCGGGAAGCGCTCCGTCACCCCGCGGATCATCTCCCGCACCGAGTCCTCCACGAACCGGGGTCGCCGGTGGGCGCGGTCGACGACGTACTGCTCGTCGGGGCGCTTCATCAGCTCGTAGATCTCCGACGACATCCCGTCCTCAACGATCTCCAGGAGGGCGTCCGCGTCGATGCTCCGGTCGTCGGGCGACCCGACGTAGAGGGTGCCGCGGGCGCGCTGGTTGTGGGTGGCGATGGGGACGATGCCGACGATCCGGGCGATCTCGTCGTCGCTGAACCCGTCCTCGCGCAGGTCCTCCGTCGCCTGGGCGGCGATGAGCCCCTGCGCGCACGGGCACGCGTTCATGCCCTGGGCCGTGACGCCCACGATGCGCCGGCTCGCGGCCCGGTCGGCGACCGCCACCCCGATGAGCCCGTACATCTCCTGCGTGGCGATGTCGGTGACGGGCGTGCGCTTCTCCACCGGGTAGCTGGCGTTGATGGTCACCTCGCTGCGCAGCGCCCGCTGGCGCTCCACGATGCGCTGGGCGATGTGCTCCGCGAGCACCTCGATGCGGAGGGCCTCGCCGAGGACCACCTCGTCGATCGCCTCGTTCACCGTCTCCTCGAAGCGCGACATGTGGACGCCCTTCTGGTCGGGACCGAGGTCGCAGAAGCAGGCGATGTCCGCGTGGAACAACCGCTCCTGCCGGTTGTGGCGGATCCGGATCGCCTTCGCCGACCGGGTGACCCCGGCGCCGGTCAGGCTGATGGACGCCGCCGGACGCGACCCCTGGAGGTCCTCCGCGGTGATGCGCCGGGTGGTGCTCATCCTGATGCCCCGCCTTCGTCGTCGATTCTGCCGAGCTTGCGTGATTCTGACGTACCCGGATGCCCTGGGCCGTGGGATCCCGTCGGTATGATGCGGCCACCTCCCGTCCGCTCCCCCCGAGGAAGGACCGCGAGACCGTGTCGACCACCCCCGCACGTGGCGCCATCGAGATCGCCCTGCCGGACGTGGAGGAGATGCGGGCGCTCGTCGCCGACGGCCGGGACAAGGGCTTCCTGACCTACGACGAGATCGTCGGCGCCCTCGAGGACGCGGACGTCTCGAAGGAGCAGGTCGAGAACTTCTACTCCCACCTGCTGGAGGTGGGCGTCGAGGTGCTGGACGCCGACGGCGAGGTCATCGCCGTCACGGCGTCGGCCCGCATGGAGCGCCGCGCCGAGCTCGACCTGACCGTGGAGCCGAGCCTCGACAGCCTGCGCCTGTACCTGCGCGAGATCGGGCGGGTGCCGCTGCTGACCGCCGGCCAGGAGGTGGCGCTCGCCAAGCGCATCGAGCGCGGCGACCTGACCGCCAAGGCCGAGATGGTCGAGGCCAACCTGCGCCTGGTCGTGTCCATCGCGAAGGGCTACCTGGGCCGCGGCCTCTCGTTCCTGGACCTCATCCAGGAGGGCAGCCTCGGGCTCATCCGGGCCGTCGAGAAGTTCGACTACCGGCGCGGATACAAGTTCTCGACGTACGCGACGTGGTGGATCCGCCAGGCGGTGACGCGCGCGATCGCCGACAAGGCGCGGACCATCCGCATCCCCGTCCACATGGTCGAGAAGCTCAACAAGGTGGTCCACCTGGAGCGCCAGCTCGTCCAGCGCCTCGGCCGGGAGCCCCGGCCGGAGGAGATCGCCGAGGAGCTCCGCATGAGCCCCGACGAGGTGCGGGAGATCCTGCGCATGGCGCAGCTGCCGGTGAGCCTGGAGAAGCCGATCGGCGAGGAGGAGGAGTCGGAGCTCGGCGACTTCGTCGAGGACGAGGCCGCCGCGTCCCCGTTCGACGAGGCCTCCACCAACCTGCGCCGCGTCGACATCCTCCGCGCCCTCGACGCCCTCCCCGACCGGGAGCGGCGGGTCATCGAGCTGCGGTTCGGCCTGCTCGGCGAGCAGCCGCGGACGCTGGAGGAGGTGGGGCGCGCCTTCGGCGTGACCCGCGAGCGGATCCGTCAGATCGAGAACAACACGCTCAAGAAGCTCGAGGCGCTTCCGGAGGCGCAGGCGCTCCGGGACTCGGCTTGAGGATCCCGTCCGGCATGCGCCGGGGGGTGGTCAGGAAGCGGTAGCCGACCCCGTGGAGGGTCTGGACGTAGGTGAAGGCGCCCGGCACCTCGTCGACCTTGCGGCGCAGGCGCCGCACCAGCACGTCCACCGAGCGGTCGCCGTGGGCGCGCTCGCCGCCCCAGACGCGCCGGAAGATCTCGTCGCGCGACAACGCCCGGTCGCGCCCCTCCGCGAGGGTCCACAGCAGCTTGAACTCGAGCGGGGTCAGCTCGGCGGGCTCGCCGGCGACCGTCACCTCCATCCGCTCCGGGTCGATCCGCAGCTCGCCCTCCATCAGCGGCAGGCGCTCGGCGTGGGCGGTCTCGACCGCCGAGCGGCGCAGGGCGGCGGTGACGCGGGCGAGCAGCTCGCGCATGGAGAACGGCTTGGCCATCACGTCGTCGGCGCCGATCGACAGCACCTCGACGCGGTCGTGCTCGTTGGTGCGGGCGGTGACGACGATGATCGGCAGGCGCGGCGCCCACTCGCGCACCTGGCGGATGACGTGCCAGCCGTCCACGCCGGGGAGCATCAGATCGAGCACCACCGCGTCGGGCGGCTCCGACCGCAGGCTCCGCAGCCCGGACAGCCCGTCGTTGGCGACCACGGGGTCCATCCCCGCCGCGCGCATGTGGAACGCCATCGCCTCGGCGGTGCTCTCGTCGTCCTCGACGATGAGCACGCGGGTGCGGGTGCCCGGGGCGGTGGGGGACATGCCGGCGACCACGCCGCCATCCTGTCCCTCCGCCGGTGACGATCCTGTGAAAGCGCGGTGAACGGGGGAGAACGGCCGTCGCCGGGGGCCCCGCGACGGCCGTTGTCACAGGTGTGAAGCGCGGCCCCCCCGGTGTCACGACTCCGTCACCAATCGGCTCCGGGCGATGGATAGCTTCGCGCCGCTCTGATCCCGAACCAGGGCGTTTCCGCACGTGATCGGGGGCGTGCCTGCCCCCATGAGAAGGAGTGTCCACTCGGTGAACAGGACCCTGCGCAACTCGCTCGCGCCCGCATTGGTGGTGGGCGGGGCCCTCGCGCTCCCCGGCCTCGCGTTCGGCGCGGCCACCGGCTCCGGCGCCAGCTTCCCCGCCACGGCGTACACGAAGTGGTGCCAGGACTCGGCCCTCTGCAGCTACGCGTCGAAGGGCTCGACCGGCGGCATCAACGACTTCATCAACGGCGTCGTCGACTTCGCCGCGACGGACGCCCCGCTCACGTCGCAGCAGCTGTCCGACCTCTCGGCCAAGCGGGGTGGCGTGAAGCCGCTGTACTTCCCGACGCTGATCGGGACGATCACGGTCGACACGAACATCGACGGGATCTCGAAGGGCATCAACTTCGACGGCAGGACCCTGGCCGACATCTTCCGCGGGGCGATCACCAACTGGAGCGACGCCCGGATCCGCAAGCCGAACCCCGGCGTGAGGTTCCCGAACGCCCCGATCACGCTCTGCGTGCGCGCCGACGGCTCGGGCACCAGCTTCAACTTCACCAGCTACCTGTCGAAGGTGAACCCGAGCTTCCGCACCTCGGTCGGCGCGTCGCAGCAGCCGGCCTGGCCGACGAGCGGGATCACGGTGGTGAAGGGCGCGCGCAACCCCGGCGTCGCGCAGTGCGTCCTCGCCAACAAGAACTCGGTCGGCTACGTGGACATCTCCGACGCCCGCAACGCCGGCCTCACCCGCTTCTTCGCCCGCATCGGCAAGACCGAGACGGTCAAGAAGAACGGCAAGCGGGTCCGCGTGACCAAGTACATCCTCCCCAGCTTCGGCTCGGGGGCGAAGGCCGGCAACCTGAAGACGATCAAGCCGGACCTCACGGTCAGCCTGACGGCCTCTCCGGCTCCGGGCGCGTACCCGATCACCACGACGACCTGGATCCTCGCGTACTCGAACTACGGCTCCGCGGGCAAGTCCTCGACGTCGCGCGAGGACGTGAAGAAGGTCCTCAACTACGTCTACTCGAGCACGGCCCAGAGCGGCCTCCAGTCCCTCGGGTTCTCGGCCCTCCCCCCGGCGTTGGCCGCCGCGGGCAAGGCGCAGATCAAGCAGATCAGGTAGATGACGACGACGTCGTCCGCCGCCGGGTCCTCGGGCCCGGCGGCGGCGCGCCGCCGGCTCCGGCGGCCATGGGCGGGGATCCTCGCCGACCGTGGCTACCTGCTCGTCACGGCCGCCGCCGCCGTCGCCGGCCTGGCCGTCATCGGCTCCCTGATCTGGACGACCGTCTCCGAGACCGGGGACATCTGGGACACCTTCGGCGTCTGGGGCTTCCTCACCGGCACGGAGTGGATCCCCAACCCGCCCGCCGGGACCGCGGTGTTCGGCGCGGCCCCGTTCATCTACGGCACGCTCGTGACGAGCGCGATCGCCATGGTCCTCGCGGTACCGCTCGCGATCGGCGTCGCGCTGGCCACGACCGTGTTCCTGCCCAAGCACTTCCGCGGCCCCGTGGCGTCGGTCGTCGACCTCCTCGCCGCCGTTCCCTCGGTCATCTACGGCCTGTGGGGCGTCCTCGTCCTCGTCCCGGCTGCGCGGCCCGTCCTCGAATGGATCGCCGACCACTCGGGGGGCCTCGGCGCCCTCGCGGGGCCGGTGACCGGCCAGTCCTTCATCCTCGCGGGGCTGGTGCTGGGCGTGATGGTGCTGCCCATCGTGGCGGCGATCACCCGCGAGATCCTCCTGACGGTCCCGCGCGAGCAACAGGAGGCCGCCTACGCCCTGGGCGCCACCCGGTGGGAGATGGTGCGCCACGCGATGCTGCCGTGGGCGCGGTCGGGGATCGTCGGCGCCTCGGCGCTCGGGCTGGGCCGGGCGGTCGGCGAGACGATCGCCATCGCGCTGCTGCTCGGCAACACCCCCAGCATGTGGGGCTCGCTGCTCGGCCCCGGCTCGACGCTCGCGAGCGTGATCGCGCTGGAGTTCGGCGAGGCCGGCAACCTGCAGCTGTCCGCGCTGATCGCGCTCGCCGTCGTGCTCTTCGTGCTCTCGTTCGTCATCAACGCGCTCGCCCGGGGGCTGGTGAGCCGCAGCGCGTCGGGGCCGGGCCCGATCCGGCGGGCGATGGGCGGGCGCTTGCGGCCCGCCGCGACCGCGATGGTCGAGGACGCGCCGCTCATCGCCGAGCCGCCGGCCAGGCCGCCGGGCCCGCTTCCGGGCGTCTCGCGCAGCCGGCGCATCCGGTCGGGCGCGGCCGTCGCCCTCGTCTACGCCGCCCTGGTCCTCTCGCTCGTCCCGCTCGTCCTGATCCTCGGGAAGATCCTGGTCGAGGGGCTGCCGGTCATCTCGTGGGAGTTCTTCACGACCCTGCCCCCGGCGGACCCGTACTCGACCGGCGGCATCTCCAGCGCGCTCGTCGGGACGCTGATCCTCATGGGCCTGGCGACCCTGCTGTCGGCCCCACTGGGCATCCTCGTCGCACTGTTCATCAACGACGCCGCGGCCGGCGGCGGACGCACGATGCGCCGCGCCGCGGAGGCCGTCGGGTTCATCATCGACGTGCTCCTCGGGATGCCGTCGATCGTCGCCGGCCTGATCGTCTACCTGGGCGTCGTCATCGCCATGGGCCACTTCTCGGCGCTGGCGGGCGGCATCGCCCTCGCGACGCTCATGTTCCCGATCGTCGTGCGCTCGTCCGACGAGATCCTGCGCCTGGTGCCCAGCGCCCAGAAGGAGGCGGCGCTCGCCCTCGGCGCGCCGCGCTGGCGCACGACCTGGAGCGTCGTCCTGCCGGCCGCGGCGCCGGGCATCCTCACCGGCGTGATGCTCGCGCTGGCGCGCGCCGCCGGGGAGACCGCGCCGCTGCTCTTCACCTCGCTCGGCAACCAGTTCTTCTCGACCGACATCCTGGAGCCGATCGCCTCCCTGCCGCAGCTCATCTTCTCGAACTCGGTGAACGTCCAGACGCCGCAGTCGCTCGAGCTCGCCTGGGGCGCCGCGCTGACGCTCGTCGGGATCATCCTCATCCTCAACATCGTCGCGCGCCTCATCGCCGCGCGCGCCCGACCCCTGGAGGGCCGGTGACGTCCGACGACCCCACCATGACGCCCCCGGCGGTCGCCGAGCAGGCGTCCATCGCCGGCGCCTCCTCGCCGACCCCCGGGGCGGATGCGCTCGCGCCCCCGATGGAGACGGTCGACGTCAACGCGTTCTTCGGTCGCCACCATGCCGTGCAGGATGTGTCCCTCGTCTTCCCCGAGCGCTCGGTGACGGCGCTGATCGGCCCCTCCGGGTGCGGCAAGTCGACCCTGATCCGGACGCTCAACCGCATGCACGAGCTGGTGCCCGACGCATACGCGACCGGCGCGGTGCGGCTGCGCGGCGAGAACGTCTACGGCCGCGGCGCCGATGCCGTCGCCATCCGCCAGGCCATCGGCATGGTGTTCCAGCGCCCCAATCCGTTCCCGACCAGGTCGGTGGCCGACAACATCTTCGCCGGGCCGCGTTTCATCCGGATGAAGATGCGCCGGGGGGAGCGCCAGGACCTCCTGGAGCGCACGCTCCGGGGGGCCGGCCTGTGGGACGAGGTCAAGAACCGCCTGGGCGTCCCGGCCGGCGGCCTGTCGGGTGGCCAGCAGCAGCGGCTGTGCATCGCGAGGGCCCTCGCGGTGGAGCCCGAGGTGCTGCTGATGGACGAGCCCTGCTCGGCGCTCGACCCGCAGTCGACGCTACGCATCGAGGAGCTCATCGACGAGCTGAAGCAGCGGCTGACGATCGTGATCGTCACCCACAACATGCAGCAGGCCGCCCGCGTGTCCGACTTCACCGCCTTCCTCACGATCGAGAACGAGGGCGAGCCCGGGCGCCTGATCGAGACCGGCCCCACCGACCAGATCTTCAGCCGTCCGAGGAACGCCCAGACCGAGGCCTACGTCTCGGGGAGGTTCGGCTAGCCCGGCTCGCCGGCCTGCGCCTCGTACTCGTCGAGGATCGGCTTCGCCACCTCGAGGGCCGTCCAGGAGGCGGGGAACCCGGCCAGGCCCGCGACGGCGATCAGCACCTCGCGCACCTCGTCGGGCGTGACCCCCGCTCCCAGGGCGCCGCGGACGTGCCAGCCCAGCTGGGGCTCGGCGCGGAGCGTCGCGGTGATCGCCATCGCCACGATCGAGCGGTCGCGCCGGCTCAGGCCGGGGCGGGCCCACAGGTCGGCGAACGCGAAGGTGGAGGTCAGCTCCTCCATGTCCGGGTCCACCGCCCGCCAGCGCTCGATGACGCCCTCGCCCAGGTGCATCTCTGCGTACGCGCGGCCGCGGTCCAGGCGCTCGTCGCCGGTGGGCTCGCTCATCTGACGTCCTCCTCGGTGGTCGTGGTCGCCGACGCCAGCGGGTGCCCGGGCCGGCGGAGCGGGGTGAGCCGCTCCTCGATGCGCTCGCGGTGGGGCTCGTACTGGGGCGGCAGCTTCAGGCCCGTGCCGAGCTCGGCCGGGGCCTCGTCCACGGCGAACCCGGGGCTCGGCGTGGCCAGCTCGAACAGCACCCCGCCCGGCTCGCGGAAGTAGATGGAGTGGAAGTACTGGCGGTCGATCACCTCCGTCGGGCGCTGACCGGCCTGACGGGCGCGTGCGCCCCAGGCCTCGTGCTCGGCGTCCGGCGCGGTCCACGCGACGTGGTGGACGGTCCCGGCACCGGGGATCCCGCGCTGCGCGGGGCGCTCGTCCAGGAGGTACAGGCCCCGGCGCTCGGCGCCCGAGGTCGCGAAGCGGCCCATCCCCTCGTCCGCGAAGCCCATCCGGTCGAGCATCTCCCGGGTGACGTCCGGCGCCCCGGAGTGCGCCCGGACCCCCGCGATGCCGGTGATGGCGTGTTCGGCGGGGATCCCCGCGGCCGCCGCGGCGCGCCGCGCGCCGTCGTTCGGCCCGTGGACCACGAGCTCGAGGCCCAGGCCCTCGGGGTCGGACGACACGACGGCGCCGTCGGCCCACTCCACCGGGCGCCCGGCGTCGCCGAGCCGCTCGGCCCAGAAGGCGAGGGACGCCTCGGAGGGGACGCGGTAGACGGTGCGGGAGATCATCCCGGCGCCGGCGCGGCCCTCCTGCGCACCCCGGATCTCGAAGAACGTGAGGATGCTGCCCGGGCTGCCCGTCTCGTCGCCGAAGTACAGGTGGTACATGTCGGGCGCGTCGAAGTTGACCGTCGTCTTCACCAGCCGGAGGCCCAGCACCCCGGCGTGGAAGTCGATGGCGCGCTGCGCGTCCGCGCTGATCGCCGTGACGTGGTGGATCCCGTCAAGGCCCATGGTGGTGGCCCCCTGCTACGGTAGTTGCATGTGCAAGAAGAAGAGTAGTTGACGATGCAAGCAAACGTCAAGTCCGGGGCGGCCCGGGGGGCGGGCGGCGCCCCCCTGACGGAGCTGGAGCTCGGCGCATGGCGCGGGATGCTCGTCGCGCACGCCGCGCTCACCCATCGGCTGGACGCCGACCTGCGGGCCCGCCACGGCATCGCGCTGAGCGCCTACGAGGCGCTGATGCTCCTGGGCACGTCGCCGTCGGGGCGCCTGCGCGTGTCGGAGCTCTCGCGCGGAGCGCTCCTGTCGATCAGCGGGATGAGCCGGATGATCGACCGCCTGGAGCGCGACGGCCTGGTGCGCCGCGAGGCGTGCGAGGAGGACGGCCGCGGCGCCGAGGTGGCGCTGACCGACGCCGGCCGCGAGCTGCTGGCCGCCGCGCGCGCGAGCCATCTCCAGGCCGTCCGCGAGGGGTTCCTGGAGCACTTCGACGACGGCGAGCTGGCCGTCCTCGCCGACGCGTGGCGGCGCGTGACGCCGGCCGGGCGCCGTAGGGCGAGGGGCGCCTGACGGGGAGGTTCCCGACGACCTCCCCGTCGCGCCCCGGGCCGGCGTCCCGGCCCTCGGACCCGGGCGGCCGGCGGGGGCGCGCAGCGGCTCACCGGGGTCGGGGACCACTCTGGAGCACCGCCGCGGCCCTGGTGTTACACCCCCGTGGCGGCGGGGTGATCGGCGGTGACGATCGATCGCCGGGAGCGCGGGTCCCGGGCGGCGTCCATCCCCCGCTCCATCGACGCGCGCGCCCTCCGACCCCCGTGAGCCTCAGTCCGGGCGGACCGCCGCGAGCAGCGCCATCTCCCGCCAGCGCCAGAGGACGTCGGCGTCGGCGAAGCCGACGTCGGTGAGCCAGCCGACCTGCACCTCGGGGGCGACGAGGCGGTTGGAGGGGTCCTCCTGGCCGGGCTCGAGCCCCAGGGCGGCGAGGAATTCGGCGTGCCGGGCGGGGGTCGGCGACGCGACGTGCTCCAGGTTGCAGAACACGCCGCCGGGGCGCAGCGCCGCGAGGCACTCGGCGTAGAGGCCGTGCTTCCGGTCGTCCTCCAGGTGGTGGATCGCGAAGCCGGAGACCACCGCGTCCATGTCCACCAGATCGGCGGGGAGCGGGTCGGTGAGGTCGTGTGCGCGGACGTCGGCGCGCGGGTCGCCGGCGAAGCGCCGACGCACCGCGGTGAGCATCGGCGGCGACACGTCCACCAGCGTCAGATGCGCGTCGGGCCGCCGCACGCGGAGCAGGGCGGAGAGGCGGCCGTCGCCGCAGCCCAGGTCCAGGATCCGCAGCGCGTCGGCGGGGACCGCCTCGTCGAGCACCCCGTCGCCCTCCGCCCGATGGGGCATGCCGTCCACCCGGGCCAGGTACGCGAGGACGTGGTCGCGGTCCGACCAGTCCTCGGCGCCCGTCCTCACGGGCCGGCGAGCGTGTCCACGGGGGCCGGCGGGCGGCTGCGGCGCTCCTCCTCCTCGGCCTGGCGGCGCAGCGTGCCGAAGCCGACGCCCTCCGCGATCAGGAACAGGAAGCCGACGGCCACGCCCACCACGGCCTCGGTCGCCTGGAGCACCACCGAGAACGCCAGCGCCTCCGCGGCGGGGACGCCGTACGACGCCGTCAGCGGCACCACCGCCGCCGCCTGGAACAGCACCAGGTTGCCGGGCAGCACCGGGAACGCCTGCGCCAGCGTCACCGTCACCAGCAGCAGCCCGGCGCCGCCCCAGCCGACCCGCTCCAGGCCGAACGCCCACAGCGTGAAGTAGATGCCCGCCCACTGCGCGAGCCACGTCAGCAGGCTCGCGCCCACCACCAGGCTCATCTGGCGGGGGTCGCGCAGGCCCAGGTGGCTCTCGCGCACCGCCCCCCACAGGCGCGACACCGCCCGGCGGGCCCGCGCCCACAGGGTTCCGGTGTTCAGCCACGGCGGCAGCGTCTTGCCGGGGCCCGACAGGAGCGCGACCACCGTGATCGTGAGGCACCCGGCGCCGAGCACGATCGACGCGAACCACGCGTACGACGGCAGCGGAAGGAACAGGCCGATGGCCACCACGAGGCCCACCCACGTGATCGTGGAGACCAGGTTCTCGGCCACCACCGTGCCGAGCAGCGTCGTGGTGGGCGGCCGCTCGCCCCGGCGCTCCATCCGGCGGCGCAGCAGCATCACCTTCACGATCTCGCCGAGGCGGGCGGCGAGCACCGTGTTGAACAGGAAGCCGATGAACAGCGGCGGCAGGATGTCGCGGTAGCGGGTCCGGCGGTGCACGCTCGGAAGGGCGTCGACCACGCCCTTCCACGCCAGCCCCTTGAAGCCCACCGACGCGAAGTTGGCCAGGATCGCGACGATCAGGAACCCCCACGAGTCGATCGTGAACGCGTCGCGCACCGCCCCCAGATCGATCTTCCAGGCGGCGACCGCCCCGACCGCCACGATCACCAGGATCTTCACGACGGGGCTGTTGAGGCGCCGCCTCGCCTGGCGCAGACGGTGCCCGGAGGTCTGCGTCGTCACGCCGGCGCGAGCAGCTCGTCGAGGGTCACCAGCTCCAGGTCGCGCGCCCGGGCTGCCCTGCAGATGTCGCCGAGCGCGTCGGCCGTCTGCTGGCGGGGCCGCTCCGGCGCCCACCCGTCGGCGTCGTGCAGCAGCAGGATCGTCCCCGGCTCCAGCGCGCGCGTGGCGCGGCGGGCGATGGCGGCGGCGCCCGGCTCGGCCGAGTCGAACACCCCGCGCGTCCAGGCCGCCACCCGGTAGCCCGCCCTGCGCGCGGCGGGCGCCGTCGCGGGCCCGCGGAAGCCATGGGGCGCGCGGAACAGCGGGCTCATCGCGTCGGGACCGGCGGCGGCCGCGACCGCGGCCTCGCAGCGGGCGAGCTGGTCGCGCACGTGCGCCGCGCCCCGGAAGATCAGGATCCCGTGGTCGTAGCCGTGGTTCGCGATCTGGTGCCCCTCCGCCGCGATCCGGCGCACCGTGTCGGGGTGCCGCTCCGCCTGGCGGCCCAGCACGAAGAACGTGGCGCGGACGCCCTCGCGCGCCAGTGCGTCGAGCACGTCGGGCGTCGAGGGGCCGGGGCCGTCGTCGAACGTGAGCGCCGCCCGCGGCCGGTCACCGGGTCCGCGCGACAGCGTGCGGCCCAGCGCGGGGTTGCGCGGATGGAACGCGGCGACGCCCAGGGCCGCGGCGGCCGCGAGCACGCCGGCGCCCGCGACGGGGTGGCGCCGGGCGATCACGGCTGCTCCGAGCAGCGCTCCTGCGCCCGCCCACGTGGCGCGGCGCACCGCCTGAGCCTTTCGCATGGGTGGGGTCATGGTCGACGGCGCAGGTCCTGCCCGCGCCCGCCGATGCTATCGCACGTCCCCCGCCGGACCCGGCGTTTGGCACACTCGCGGCGAGAGTGCCAAGGCCGCTGGGGCCTCGGCTATAATCGACCCCGGCCCAGCCCCCGCGGCCGACCGGCCGGCCGAACCGTCCACGAGGTGTGCGCGTGCCGATCTACCAGTACCGATGCGTCAACGGGCATGAGTTCGAGGTGATGCAGCGCATGTCGGACGACGCGCTCGACACCTGCGAGGTGTGCGGCGCGACCGCGTCCCGCGTGCTGTTCGCCCCGGCGATCCACTTCAAGGGCTCCGGCTTCCACAACACCGACTACGGCACCCGGCGCAGGCCCGTCTCCGAGGACGGCGGCGGCTCGTCCGGCGGCTCCGGCGGCGGCGAGGGGGGCTCGTCGAACGGCGCCGGCGCGAAGGAGTCGGGAGGGGCCAAGTCGTCCGACTCGGGCGGCACCGGCGGCGGCAAGACCGTGGGGCTCGACAAGGTCTAGACGGCCATGGGCGTGCCCGAGGAGGCAGCCTCGGTCGTCCACCTCCGGATCCTGGTCCCGGAGGACCTGAGCCCGGCCGCCCTCGACGCCGTCATGGCGGCGCCGGGCGCGTGCAACGTCGTGCGCATCCCCGGCGCCGCGGTCACGCCGCGCGGCGACGTGCTGCTGGCCGACGTCGCGCGCGAGGGCGCGAGCAGCCTGGTGGAGGACCTGCGCGCCCTCGGCGTGGTGGAGCGCGGCGCCATCAGCCTGGACCACCCCGACGGCCACCTGTCGGCGGCGTCGGCACGCGCGTCGAGGCGGGCGCCCGGCGCGCCGGGCGACGCGGTGGTGTGGGAGGAGGTGGAGGCCGCCACCTCCGAGGCCGTCGCGCTCAACTGGAGCTTCCTGCTCTTCATGGTCATGGCGGCGCTCATCGCCGGCGCGGGCATCTACCTGGACTCGCCCATCCTGATCGTCGGCGCGATGGTGGTCGGCCCGGAGTTCGGGCCGCTCGCGGGGGTCTGCGTCGCGCTGGTCGAGGGCCGGCCCACGCTGGCGGGGCGCTCGCTGTCCGCCCTGGCCGTCGGCTTCCCGGTCGCGATCGCCGCGGTGTGGCTCAGCTCCGAGCTGTACCGCGCGACCGGGCTCACGCCCGAGCACTTCAGCTCCGCCGACCACAGCCTGTCGGACGTGATCGCCAACCCCGACTGGTTCTCGGTCATCGTCGCGTTCTGCGCGGGCGTCGCGGGCATGCTGTCGCTGACCACGGCCAAGTCGAGCGTGCTGATCGGCGTCCTCATCTCCGTTACCACGATCCCGGCGGCCGCCAACGTCGGCGTGTCGATGGCATACGAGGACTGGAGCACGCTGCGCGGCTCCCTGGGCCAGCTGGCGCTGAACCTGACGGTGATCGTACTGGCCGGCACCCTCACCCTCGCCGTGCAGCGTGCCGTGTGGCTGCGCCGGCGCGCCCGCGCGGGCTAGTCCGACCGCACGAACCTCGCGATCTCGCGCTCGTTCAGGTCGGGGTCGGTCTGCACGACGTAGTCGATGCCGTCGATGTTCTCCGGCGTGCCCGACAGCAGGATCCGGTCCCCGTTGCGCTGCTGCAGGCGGGCCTGGAGCCAGCCCATCTTGATCATGTCCGTCGTGCCGATGTCGGTGCCGATGTTGCGCACCACGCCGGCGCCCTGCCACGGCGCGCGCCAGAGGTTGGAGAACGAGAGCACCTTGCTCTTCATCCCCGCGACCACGGCCTGCTGGCGGAGGGCGCGGACCAGGTCGCTGTCGCACTTGCGCACGCGGGCGAACACCAGCGCCTCCTGCCCGTCCAGCGTCTGGCGTCCCGCCGGGAAGCTCACCCGCCGACCCGCCTCGTACGGGCAGTCGACCAGCGCGCTCGGGTTGTTGACGGTCACCCCGCCGATGGCGTCCACCATCTTCGGGAACCCGTTGAACTTGATGACCATGATGTGGTTGATGGGCAGGCCGGTCACCCGCTTCACGGCCTTGATCATCCCGGCCTGGCCGAAGAAGAAGAACGCCGCGTTGATCTTCTGCGTCCCGTACTGCGGCAGATCGACGCGCCAGTCCCGGGGGATCGAGAGGTACTTGATGCGTCCCGAGTCCGGGTCGGTGCGCATGATCAGGATGGTGTCGGCGCGGCTCCGGGTCTTCCCCTTCCGCGCGTCGACGCCCAGGATCAGCGTGTTCTGGGGCGTGCCGAGCATCCCGCCGGACGGCGTGTCGAGCGCCGCGCGCGCCGACTTCGTGACCTTGTCGTTCGACTCGCCGACGGCGCTGTTGAGCGCCATGTAGCCGAGCCCCGCCCACACGAAGACCCCGACCAGCAGCAGGATGGCGATGCGGCCGATCCAGCCGCCCGGGCCGAGGCCGCGCAGGGAGTACCAGTGCCGGCCCTCGCGCCGGAGGGCCCGGCGCTGGGCGCGCTCCAGGCGGCCGGGCCGGGACGGCGGGGGCGGGGTGCCGGGCGCGCCGCCGCGGCCGCGTCCGGGCGGGGCGCCGGGGGGCGACGCGACACCCGACGCCTTCGCCGTCATGGCGCGCAGCTCGTCGAGTCCGTCGCGGTCCTCCGCATCGCCGCCACGGGCGCGATACCGCCGGTAGGGCTTGGTCGTCCGGGTCATCGGCGGCCGATGGTAGCGTCACGCCCGCCTGGGGCCGACGACGACGGGGGAGGCGCCGCCGTGAGCCGCGCGGGAGGCCTGGTGGTGGTGGGGACCCCGATCGGGAACCTCGAGGACCTGAGCCCGCGGGCGGCGGCCTGTCTGCGCGACGCCGACGTCGTCGCATGTGAGGACACGCGCCGCACGGCCGTCCTCCTTCGCCACGCCGGCGCCGACTCCCGCATGGTGCCGTTGCACGCCCACAACGAGGCGTCCCGCGAGGAGGGCCTGCTGGCGCGCATGCGGGCCGGCGGGACGGTGGCGCTGGTGAGCGACGCCGGCATGCCGCTGGTGAGCGACCCGGGCGCGCGCCTGGTGCGCGCCGCCGTGGCCGAGGGCATCCCGGTGACCGTGGTGCCGGGGCCGAGCGCGGTCACCGCGGGGCTCGCGCTCTCGGGGCTCGCGGAGGGCGGCGGCTTTCACTTCGCCGGGTTCGCGCCGCGGGGGGCGGGGGAGCGCCGCGCGTTCGCGGAGCGCCTGGAAGGGCTCGACGTGCCCGCGGTGGTGTTCGAGAGCCCCAACCGCCTCCCCGGCCTCCTCCGCGAGCTCGCCGCGCGGTGGCCGGACCGCCCCGCGGCAGTGCTCCGCGAGCTCACCAAGCTGCACGAGGAGGCCCTCCGGGGGACGCTCGCGGAGCTCGCCGAGCGGCTCGACGCGCCACCCAAGGGCGAGGTGGTGCTGGTGCTCGGGGCGCCGCCTGCCCCGGCGCCCGGCGCGGGCGACGCGGACCGGCTGCGGGAGGCCCTCGGGCACATGATCGACGCCGGGATGGGCGCGGGCCGCGCCGCCGACCTGGCGGCGGCGCTCGGCCTCGGGCGCCGCAACGCGGCCTACCGCGTCGCGGTGGAGGAGGCCGAGCGCAGGCGCTCCGCCACGTAGGCGGCGCGCAGGGGCGGCAGCCCGGGGGTCGCCTCCAGCCGCGCCGCGCCCGCCCGGTCGCCCGCGACCAGCCGCCGCACCAGCGTCTCCTCCGGCGGCGCCACCAGGATCCGGCGTCCCGCCGCCGTCGCCGGAAGGGCCCACGCCGCCATGAGGGCGTACCCGTCCGGCAGCCGCAGCTCCGGGCCCTCCATCGCGAACCCGGCGCTCAGGTCGACCTCCACGCCGGCCAGGACGGCGGACGCCCGCAGCGACGAGCGGCCGCCCCCCGACGCCGGCGCGGCCGCGGTGCCCAGGGCGGCCGCCGCCCGCTCGGCGTCGCCCTCCGCCACCTCCAGGTCGACGTCCGCCGGTCGCGCGGCGGCGCCCAGCAGGGCCCGCCCCGCGCTGCCGGTGAGCAGCCAGGGCACGCCCGCCGCGGCGAGGCGGTCGGCGACGGCGCAGACGGCGGCGAGGGCGCGGGGAGGCGGGGGCACGGCGGTGACTACACTTTCGGGTCGTGGCCGACGGACGCTTCTACCTCACGACGCCCATCTACTACGTCAACGCGGACCCGCACATCGGGCACGCGTACACGACGATCATGGCCGACGTCATCGCCCGCCATCACCGGCAGCTCGGCGAGGACGTCTTCTTCCTGACCGGCACCGACGAGCACGGCGGCAAGATCGCCACGTCGGCCGCGAAGGAGGGGCGCACTCCGCGCGAGCACGCCGACCTGCTGTCGGCGCGGTTCCGCGACCTGGGCGGCGTGCTCGACGCCACCTACGACTTCTTCATCCGCACCACCGACCCCGAGCACGAGGCCGAGGTCCAGCGCATCCTGGCCCGCCTCCACGAGGCCGGCGACGTCTACAAGGGCAGCTACGGCGGGTGGTACTGCACCGCCTCGGAGACGTTCTACCCCGAGTCCGACCTCCTCGAGGGCCGCCTGTGCCCGGTGCACAAGACGCCGGTCGAGTGGGTGGAGGAGGAGAACTGGTTCTTCCGCATGTCGGCGTTCCGCGACCGGCTGCTCGCCCACTACGACGCGAACCCCGGCTGGGTGCAGCCGCAGGCCCGCTACAACGAGGCCCGCAAGATGATCGAGCTGGGCCTCGAGGACCTCTCGATCTCGCGCGCCCAGATCGCGTGGGGCGTGCCCGTGCCCTGGGACCCCGGCCAGACGATCTACGTCTGGATCGACGCCCTGCTCAACTACCGCACCGCGCTCCAGTACGCGCGCCCCGGCGACGACCTGACCGCCGCGTTCTGGCCGCCCGACCTCCAGCTGATGGCCAAGGACATCCTGAAGTTCCACGCCGTCATCTGGCCGGCGATGCTCATGTCCGCCGGCCTGGAGCTGCCGCGGCGGCTGATGATCCACGGCTACGTCCTGAAGGGCGGCGAGAAGATGAGCAAGACGACGGGCAACGTCGTCGACCCGTTCCCGTTCATCGACCAGTACGGCATCGACGCGCTGCGCTACTACCTCGTGCGCGAGGTCCGCTTCGGCGAGGACGGCACGTTCACCGCCGAGGGCTTCGAGGCCCGCTACTCCGGCGAGCTCGCCAACGAGCTGGGCAACCTCCTGAACCGCGTGGTGAGCATGATCGGCCGCTACCGCGACGGCGTCGTGCCCGCCGACACCGGCGGGGAGGGCGCCCTCGCGGACGAGGTGGCGGCCGCCGTCGCCGCCCTGCGCGCCGACTTCGCGAAGCTCGATCTGTCCCGCGCCGCCGAGGACGCCTGGCGGCTGGTGCAGCGCCTCAACCGGCTGGTGGAGGAGCGGGCGCCCTGGACGCTGGCCAAGGACCCGGGGAAGGCCGGCGAGCTGGACGCGACCCTGTTCGCGCTGGCCGAGGGGCTGCGGGCGGTGGCCATCATGCTGTGGCCGGTCATCCCGGGCTCCGCGGAGCGCATCCTGGCCGCGCTCGGCCAGGACCCCGCCGACGTGGCGCTGGCCTCGGCGGCCTGGGGCGCCGGCCGCGCCGGCGCGACGGTCGCGCCCGCCGGGCCCCTGTTCCCGCGCGTCGAGGAGGTGGCGGCGTAGTCGACACGCACGCCCACCTCGACTCCTGCGAGGGCGAGCCGGACGCGATCCTCGCGGAGGCTCGTGCGGCGGGGGTGGAGCGCGTCGTGACGATCGGCGTCGGCCTGGAGTCGAGCGAGCGCGCCGTGGCGCTGGCGGAGGCCCACGACATGGTGCGCGCCGCCGTCGGCGTCCACCCCTACGACGCCGACGGCTACGGCCCCGGCGACGAGGCGTGGATCGCCCGCCTCGCGGCCCACCCGGCCGTCGTGGCCGTCGGGGAGTGCGGGCTCGACTTCCACCGGCCCAACGCCGCCCCCGGGGACCAGCGGCGGGCGTTCGCGTCGCAGATCGGCATCGCGCGCGAGGCCGGGCTGCCGGTGGTGGTGCACACCCGCGACGCCGCCCGCGAGACCCTGGACGTCCTGGCCGCCGAGGCCGAGGGCCATCCGGTGATCCTCCACTGCTTCTCGATCCCGGAGCACCTCGACGAGGTGGTGGAGCGCGGCTACATGACCAGCTTCGCCGGGCAGACGACGTTCCCGAGGTCGGAGGCGCTGCACGCCGCCGCGCGGGACGTGCCGGACCGGCTGCTGCTGGTCGAGACCGACAGCCCCTACCTGGCGCCCGTCCCGCGGCGCGGGAGGCCGAACACGCCGGCGAACGTGGCGCACACGCTGCGCTTCATCGCCGGCCTGCGCGGCGTCACGGAGGCGGAGCTCGACGCCCTCACCACCCGAAACGCCGCCCGCGTCTTCGGCTGGTGACCCCGGGCCCGCGCGGCCGCCCGCGCGGGTGGGCGTCATGCGCCTGCTGGCCGCCCACGGCCTGCGGCCGGACACCGACCTGGGCCAGCACTTCCTGCTCGACGAGAACCTGGTCGACCTGGCGGTGCGCGAGGCGGCCGTCGGCCCGGACGACGTGGTGCTCGAGGTCGGTGCCGGGCTCGGGGTCCTGACCGCGGCACTCGCGCGCGCCGCCCGCACCGTCCACGCCATCGAGATGGACCGCCGCCTGGAGGCGGCGCTCCGCGACGCGATCGCCGGGGCGGGGGACGTCCGCGTCCACTGGGGCGACGCGATGAAGCTCGACCTCGGGGCCCTGGACCCGCCGCCGACCGCCCTGGTGGCCAACCTCCCGTACGCCATCGCCACGCCGCTCGTGGCGGAGAGCCTGTGGGCGCTGCCCACCGTGGAGCGCTGGTGCGTCATGGCCCAGCGCGAGGTGGTCGACCGCTGGCTGGCGGGGCCGGGATCCCGCCTCTACGGCGCGCCGTCGGTGCTGATCCAGCTCACCGCCCGGGTGACGTTCCGCCGCGCCGTCGGCCGTGAGGTGTTCGCGCCCCGGCCCCGGGTCGACTCGGCGCTGGTCGCCCTGCGGCGCGTGGCGCCCGGCCCGGCGCCGGAGGTGCGGGCCGTGGTGCGCGCCGCGTTCTCGGCGCGGCGCAAGACCCTCGTCAACGCGCTGGCGGGGGCCGGCGCCGACCGCGCCCGGGTGGTCGATGCGCTGTCCCGCGCGGGCCTGCCACCCGGCGTGCGGCCCGAGGCCGTCCCCCCGGCCGCCTTCGCCGCCTTGTCAGAGGAGCCGCTGTGGCCGGACTGACCGTCGAGGCGCCCGCCAAGATCAACCTGCGTCTGCTGGTGGGTCCGCGCCGCCCGGACGGCTACCACCCCATCCGCAGCCTGATGATCGCCCTGGACGCGCCGCGCGATCGCGTGCGGGTGGAGGCCGCGACGGAGCGGACCGTGCGCTGCGCCGGGATCGAGGGGCCCGCCAACCTCGCGTGGACCGCGCTCGACGAGCTGGAGCGCGAGGTGGGGCGCCCCCTGCCGCTGCGGGTGGAGATCGACAAGGGGATCCCCGCCCAGGCCGGCCTGGGCGGCGGGTCGAGCGACGCCGCCGCCGTGCTCGTCGGCGCCGACCGCCTCCTGGGCCTGGGGCTCGGCCCCGGCCGGCTGGAGCGGGTGGCCGCCCGGGTGGGGTCCGACGTGCCGTTCCTCGTCCGCGGCGGCGCCCAGTGGGCCGAGGGGCGCGGCGAGGCCCTCACGCCCGCCCGCGCCCCCCGGTTCGCGGCGCTCCTCACCATGCCCGCCGCCGGGCTCTCCACCGGCGCGGTGTACGCCCGCTTCGACCAGGACCCGCCGCCCGCCGCCGCCGCCCCCGGGGACCCCCCATCGGCGATGCCCGCGTTGGGGGAGTGGCTGCGCAACGACCTGTGGCCGGCCGCGCGGGCGCTCGCCCCGGCGCTGGCCGAGCGCGAGGCGGCCCTCCGCGCCGCGGGCGCCCCCGCGGTGCTGCTGTGCGGCAGCGGGGCCTGCATGGCGGGGATCTTCCCGGACCGCGCGGCCGCCGAGGCGGCCGCCGGGCGGCTCGAGGCCCCCGGGTTCCGCGCGGTCGCGGTGCCCCTCCCGCCCCGCTGAGCCGTCCGGGGCGGGCGCGTCGGCCCCGGCGCGTCCGACCCGGAGCGTCCGCGACCCCGCCCTCTCCCGTCGATCACGGGTTCGGCCCGTTCCCGCCCTCCGTCGGACCAGCCCCGGGTCCGCCGCGCGCGTTCATTCGAGCGGACACCGATGTTCAATTGAACGGCGCGACACCGGCGGCCGCGGCGTCGGCTGGAACCCGATCACCGGAGAGGGCGGGGGACCGGACCCCGGTCCCGGCGCACGCAATCGAACGCGCGTGTTCTCGATTGGACCGGCGGCGGCCCCCGTGCGCCCACCCCCATTCAAACCGCCAGATCCCCCGATCGGGGATATCGGACCGTGTCGGTTCGTTGGTTCGGCACTTCGCCCCAGTTCGACTCGATTGAGTGGCGCAAATGCCGTTGAACGCCCTCATTCCGGCGGCTTGGATCCCGCCCACCCCTCGGCCGTCCCGCATCCCGGGACGGTCGGACCCCCGACCGACGGAGGATCCACCATGAAGGTCCGTCTCTTCGCCGCCGCCGCCAGCCTCACCGCCCTCCTCGCCGCGCTCGGCGGGACGGTGTACGGGCGCTGACCGCGCGGCCGCGCTCGTGCGGGCCCCCCGGTTCGGGGGGCCCCGGGCGCACGAACCCCCCGGTCGGGGGCGGTTCCTGACCGTCGAGCGCGTAGCGGATCGGTCGGAACCGCCAGTATCGTCGTCCCGGTGGAGCCCTTGCCCCTGGGATACCGCGTCTACGCCGTGGCGCTGGCCGTGGCGGGTGCCGCCGCCGTGCTGGCCCTCGGCGCGATGGACATCCCCACGCTCGATCCGGCGCTGGTCGCCGTCGTCCTGACGGGGCTGCTGTGCCTGCACCCGCGTGTTGTGCAGTCGAGCGAGCGCAGCGCCATCAGCCTCAACCACCTGCCGATCCTGGCGGCGGTGCTCGTGTGTCCGCCGGTGGTGGCGCCCGCCCTCGGCGGCGTCCTCGCCGCGATCGACAACCGCGCCTACGGCCGGTGGGTGGTGCTGTCCAACGCGGGCGGCGTCGCGCTGGCCGCCGCCGCGGCGGTGGCGACGGCGCACGGCGCCTGGGCGCTCGGCCTGCCGAGCGACGCCGGCGAGGCGGGCTGGTTCTTCGGGGCCGCGGCCGCGGCCGCCGCGTTCTTCGCCGCCAACCACCTGCTGGTGAGCGGCATGATCGCCCTCAAGTACGGCGAGCCGCCGCTGGCGGTGTGGCGGCGGTGCCTCAAGCCGATGGTGGGCGCCGACCTGATCGGCTCGACCATCCTCATCGCCTTCGTGAACCTCGTGCAGGGCGTGGACGGCGTGGCGGTGAAGTCCGCGGCCGCCGGCATCGGCGCCGTGGCCGTCGGGATGCTGCTGCTGCTGATCACCCGCTCCCGCCAGATGGCCGAGGCGCTGGCCGCCCGTGAGGAGGCCGTGGAGGAGCGCGAGGCGGCCGTCGCCGCCCGCGAGGAGGCGATGGCCGAGTCGGCCCGCGCCCGCGACGCCGCGCTCGCCGCGACCAGCCGCCTGACCGACGTCGCCACCGGGACGGTCCCGGGGCTCGTCGGGATGGTCGACCTGCGCGACCGCTACACCGCGCGCCACTCGGCCGCCGTCGGCCGGCTCTGCCGGCTGCTCGCCGCCGAGCTGGGGTGGTCGGCGGAGGACGTGGCCCTCGCGCACCTCACGGGGCTGGTCCACGACATCGGCAAGGTGGGGCTGCCCGACGACGTGCTCCGCAAGCCGGGGCGCCCGTCGGCAGAGGACTGGGAGCTCATCCACCAGCACGCCGGGTGGGGTGCCGACATCCTGGCCCACATGCGGCTGATGCCCGCGGCGGTCGACGGGGTACGCAGCCATCACGAGCGCTGGGACGGCAGCGGCTACCCGATGGGCCTGCGCGGAACCGAGATCCCGCCGCTCGGCCGGCTCGTGGCGCTCTGCGACTCGTACGACGCGATGACGGGCGCGCGCCCCTTCCGCGCCCGCAAGCCCGCCCACGTGGCGCGTCAGGAGCTCGCCGTGGAGGCGGGGATCCTCTACGACCCGGCCATGACCGGGGCGCTGCTCGCCGTGCTGGAGGGGGAGGACGAGGTGGAGGAGTTGCTGCACCCCACCGACTTCGCGGAGGAGTGGCGCCGGGCGTGCGCCGAGATCGACGTGGAGCGGCTGTACCGCCGCGCGTCGGCCGACCTCGAGGGCGGGCCCGCACCGGTCATCGGCTGAGGCGCGCGACCTCCCGGCCCGGCCCGGGGTCGTCGCCCCCGTCCTCCGCCGTCACGCTGACCACCGGGAAGCGCGCCGGGTCGACCGCGGCGTGCAGCGTCAGGTCCGAGTGGCCGTGCGCGTCCGGGTGGAAGGTCCCGGCCGAGATCCGGTGCGGGTCGCCGGGGCGGTCGTCGGGGGCCACGAACCACACCTCGTAGAAGCGCCCCGACGGGAGCACGGGGAGCGCGTCGGACCGCAGGTGCACCTCGCGGCCCAGCGCGGTGCGCCGCACCTCGACGCTGCCCGCCACGGCGGCGGTGGCGTCGCCGCGCAGGACCCCGGCCACCTCCAGCCC
>DAISWG010000050.1:0-348 GCA_036826475.1 Miltoncostaeaceae bacterium
GGGCGGGCGGCCACGGCGCGGGCCACGCCGTCGCCGCGCCGGCCGGCCTGGCGGTGGCCGAGGACGGCCTCCGGCTGGTCGCCGACACCACGGCGCTCCCCGTGGGCCGCGCCGCCACCTGGCGCTTCCGCATCGTGGGGACGGACGGCCACGCCGTGACCGCCTTCGACGTGGAGCACGAGCGCCGGATGCACCTGATCGTGGTCCGGCGCGACCTGACCGGCTATCAGCACCTGCACCCCGCGATGGCGCCGGACGGCACCTGGAGCGTGCGGGTGCGCCTCGGCGCCCCCGGCGTCCACCGCGCGTACGCCCACTTCTCGGCCGGGGGACGGGCGCTGCCGCTGG
>DAISWG010000050.1:358-27993 GCA_036826475.1 Miltoncostaeaceae bacterium
GGCGACCGACCTGTCGGCGGCCGGCGCGTTCGTGCCGCGGCCGCTCCCGCCCCCCGCCCCCGTCGCCCGGTCCGGGCGCTACTCCGCCGAGCTCGAGCCGCACGGCGCGCGCGCGGGCGCCACCGCCGAGCTGGCGTACCGGCTGCGCCGCGACGGCCGACCCGTGGACGGCGTGGAGCCGTACCTCGGCGCCGACGGACACCTGGTGGCGCTGCGCGAGGGGGACCTGGCCTTCCTGCACGTCCACCCCGAGGAGTCGGACGACCCGTCGACGATCCGGTTCGGGGCGACCCTGCCGTCGCCGGGCCGCTACCGCCTGTTCCTCCAGTTCAAGCACGATGGCGAGGTGCGCACCGTGACCCACACCCTGGTGGTCACGCGATGAGCATGCAGCTGCCCATCACCGGCATGACGTGCGCGTCGTGCGCGTCGCGGGTCGAGAAGCGGCTCAACCGCCTGGAGGGCGTCGAGGCGTCGGTCAACTACGCCACCGAGACGGCGACGGTCACGTTCGACCCGGACGTCGTCGCGCCCGAGCAGCTGGTGGAGGCGGTGGAGCAGGCGGGCTACGGCGCCCGCCTCCCCGCCCCCGCGGCGGCGCCCGCCGCCGGGCCCCTCGACGCCGAGGCCGGCGCCGACCCGGCGGCCGCGCTGCGCACCCGGTTCCTGGTGTCCGCGGCGCTGACGGTGCCCGTGGTGCTGATGTCGATGATCCCGGCGCTCCAGTTCGACAACTGGCAGTGGGTGGCGCTCCAGCTCGCCACGCCCGTCGTGCTGTGGGGCGCCTGGCCGTTCCACCGCGCGGCCTGGACCAACCTGCGCCACGGCGCCGCGACGATGGACACGCTCGTCTCCATCGGGACGCTCGCCGCGTGGGGCTGGTCGGTGGTCGCGCTGCTCTGGCTCGGGGCCGGCGACCCGGACATGCGGATGCCGTTCGAGTGGGTCATCGACCCGGGCGCCGGGGCGGACCACATCTACCTGGAGGTGGCGACCGTCGTCACCACGTTCCTGCTCGCGGGCCGCTGGTTCGAGGCCCGCGCCAAGCGCCGCGCCGGCGCGGCGCTGCGGGCACTGCTGGAGCTGGGCGCGAAGGAGGCGTCGGTGCTCGGCGACGACGGGCGCGAGCGCCGCGTCGCCGCCGCCGACGTGGCCGTGGGCGACCGGATCGTGGTGCGCCCGGGCGAGCGCGTCGCCGCCGACGGGGTGGTCGAGCAGGGCGCGTCGGCCATCGACGCGTCGCTCCTGACCGGCGAGAGCGTCCCCGTGGAGGTCGCCCCCGGCGACGAGGTCGCGGGCGGCACCGTCAACGCCGGCGGACGCCTCGTGGTGCGCGCCACGCGCGTCGGCGGCGACACGGCGCTCGCCCGGATCGGGCGGCTGGTGACCGAGGCGCAGTCCGGGAAGGCCCCGGTGCAACGGCTGGCCGACCGGATCGCCGCGGTGTTCGTGCCGGCCGTGCTCGCGCTGTCGGTCATGACGCTGGGCTTCTGGCTGGCCAACGGCGCGGGCGCGACGTTCGCGTTCACCGCCGCCGTGGCGGTGCTGATCATCGCCTGCCCGTGCGCGCTGGGCCTCGCGACCCCCACCGCCCTGCTGGTGGGGACCGGTCGCGGAGCGCAGCTGGGGATCCTGATCCGGGGCCCGGAGGTGCTGGAGTCGACGCGGCGGATCGACACGGTGGTGCTCGACAAGACCGGCACCGTCACCTCCGGGCGCATGGCCCTGGCCGAGGTCGTCCCCGCGGATGGGGAGCGCCGGGAGGAGGTCCTGCGGCTCGCCGGCGGCCTGGAGGACGGCTCGGAGCACCCCATCGCCCGCGCGATCGCCCGCGCCGCCCGCGACGAGCTGGGCGCGCTGCCCCCCGTCGAGGCCTTCGCGAGCCGCGCCGGGCTCGGCGTGGAGGGGGTCGTGGAGGGACGCGCCATGGTGGCGGGCCGGCCGGCGCTGCTGGCCGACTGGGGCCTGGCCGCCGAGGGCGACCCGGCCGCGGCGATCGAGCGGGCCCACGCCGCGGGGCGCACGGCGGTCGCCGTGGCATGGGACGGGCGCCTGCGCGGCGTCCTGGTGGTGGCCGACACCGTGAAGCCCGAGAGCGCCGAGGCCGTGCGCCGGCTGCGCGACCTGGGCCTGCGGCCGGCCCTCCTGACCGGCGACGCCGAGGCGACGGCGCGCGCGGTGGCCGCCGAGGTGGGCATCGACGAGGTGATCGCCGAGGTGCTGCCCGACGGGAAGGCGGGCGTCGTGCGCCGCCTGCAGGCCGAGGGGCGCGTCGTGGCGATGGTCGGCGACGGCGTCAACGATGCCCCGGCCCTCGCCCAGGCGGACCTGGGGGTGGCGATGGGGACCGGCACCGACGTGGCGATCGAGGCGTCCGACCTGACGCTCGTCTCCGGCGACCTGCGCGGCGTGGGCGACGCGATCCGGCTGTCGCGACGGACGCTCGCCACCATCCGGACCAACCTGGCGTGGGCCTTCGGCTACAACATCGCCGCGATCCCGCTGGCGATGACGGGCTACCTCAACCCGGTGATCGCGGGCGCGGCGATGGCGCTCTCGAGCGTGCTGGTGGTGGCGAACTCCCTGCGGCTGCGGCGTTTCCGGCGCGCCGGCGACGCGTGACGCTCAGCGCCGGCGGGTGACCGTCAGCGTGCCGGTCATCCCGTTCTCCTCGTGGCTGCCGACGGTGCAGAAGTAGGTGTAGCGGCCCGGCGCCAGTCGGACGGTGACGCTCGACACGCCGCCCGTGCCGACCTTCGGCCCCTTCCGCTCCGCGATGCCGTTCCCCTTGATCGCGATGTCGTGGCGGAACGTCCCGCTGCGGTTGGTCAGCACCAGCTTCACCTGGCCGGCGGGCGCGCGGAGCGTCTTCGCGCTGAACGCCAGGCTCTTCCCCGAGGCGGTCAGCGTGCGCGTCGCCGGCGCCGTGGCGCCGGTCGCGGCCGCCGTGAGCCCGGCCGCCGCGACCGCGGCCGCCAGCAGCGCGCACCCCGTCGCGCGTCGCCTCCGGACCCTCATCCGCACCCCTTCCGTCGCCGCCGTGGGTGGCACGCTACGACGCGCGGGAGGCACCCCGCCAGCCGGGGCGGTGGGCCGGCCCCGGGGGCTACCCGACCAGGACGGCGGGGACGCCCTCCGGCTCCTCCACCAGGTCGGCGGCGTAGCCGAGCTCGTCGTAGAGGCCCGGCGCGATCACCAGGAACGCGTCCACCAGGGCGGCGTCGAACTGGCGGCCGCGCTGGTCGGCCAGCTCGGCGAGCGCGTCGTCGAGCGGCCAGCCCTCCTTGTACCGCCGCGGCGACACCAGGGCGTCGAAGACGTCCGCGATCGCGCAGATGCGGCCCTCCAGCGGGATCTGCTCGCCGGCCAGGCCGGCGGGGTAGCCGGTGCCGTCCCAGCGCTCGTGGTGCGTCAGCGCGATCGCCTGGCCCATCCGGACGAGCGGCGAATCCGAGCCCGCCAGGATCCTCCCGCCGATGGTCGTGTGGCCCTGCATGACCTCGCGCTCCTCATCGGTCAGGCGCCCCGCCTTGAGCAGCACGCGGTCGGGGACGCCGATCTTCCCGATGTCGTGCAGCACGGCGGCGTGTCGGAGCTCCTCGGCCTCGCGGGCGGTCATGCCCCGCGCGCGGCCGAGGGCCTCCGCGATCCTGCTCATCCGCTCGATGTGCTGGCCGGTCTCGTGGTCGCGCCAATCGGAGGCCTGGCTGAGGCGGCTCACCACCTCCAGCTGGGTGGCGCGCAGCTGCTGCGTGCGCTCGTGGACCTTGCCCTCGAGCACCTCGGCGAGCCACGCCTGCCGGCGGCGCTCGTGGCTCTCGCGGAGGTAGCTCACGATCCCCGTCGCCAGCGTGGCGACCGCCAGGGTCGCGAGGGGCACCACCACCGGCACCACCACGCCCGCCATGAACGCCAGCACCGCTCCGGCGGCCGCGGCGGCGGCGAGCGCGGCCGCGCCCACGGCGACCGCGAGGAACCGGATGCGCAGGGCCGCCAGCGGCACCACGATGCCCATCCCGACGATCGTCAGCAGGCCCAGCCAGCCGGGGGCGCGCCGCAGGTCGCCGTGCAGCATCGTCCAGATCGCGTTGGCCTGGACCTCCGGCCCCGGCATCGGGTTGTCGGCGTCCGCGGGGGTCAGGTGCACGTCCTGGAGGGACGGGGCCGTCGCGCCCACCACCACCACCGCGTCGCGGAACACCCCCGGGTCGACGCGGCGGTCGAGCAGGTCCGAGAACGACACCGTGCGGATCGTCCCCGGCCCGCCGCGGTAGTCGATGAGCGTGCCCTCGGGCGGCACCTCACCAGGGTCGTTGGGGGCCCCACGGACCACCTCCGCCGCGACGACGGGCATGGTCCCGAGACCCGAGAGCTCACGGGTGAACGTCCTGATGACCCCTCTGCCGTCCTTCGGCAGGTACGCCGCCGCGGCGCGCGCGCCGGCGGCGCGGAGGTTGTCGTCGCCACCGAGCACGTTCGTGGAGCCGCCCGGCCCGATCTCGCTGGTCGCCAGCACCACGTCGCCCGCGCGGGCGACGGCGTCGTACAGCGCGACGTCCTGCCGCTCGTCGCGGCTCGGCTCGGTGAACTGCACGTCGTAGACGATCACGCGGGCGCCGGCCTCGCGGAGGCGGTCGATGGCGCGGGCGTGCAGCACACGCGGGAAGGGCCACCGCTGCCCCAGCGCGCCGAAGGTGACGTCGTCGATCCCGACGACGACCACGTCGGCCGGACGGTGGTCGCCCCGCAGCGCGAACCTCAGGTCCACGGTGTCGCCCTCGGGCCGATCGAGGACGCCGAGGAACGACGCGCCCAGGCCCGCGACCACGGCGATCGCCGCGACGATCGCCGCCGTCAGCGCCCTCCGCACGGTCAGCGCGCCCGGACCAGGATCTTCCCGCGCGCCCGGACCAGGACCGTCCGGCCCCGGTTGAGGTCGCGCACCGCCACGGCGCCGTCGGTGACCCGGGTCAGCGTCCCGTCGCACCGCTCCCGCACGAGCCACTGGGTGCCGCGCACCACCGCGACGCTGTTGCGCCCGTGGGTGCGGTACCTGCCGCCCTGGTCCTTGCTCCACAGCGACCGCCCGCGTCGGCGGCCGTCCTCGTGCCGAGCGCGGGGCGTGCCGCAGACGGGCAGCGGCCCGCGCAGCCGGATGTCCACGAAGCCGTCCCGCCCCGGCTGCGCCAGGCTGAACGCGCCGGCCCAGAACGTGGCCCGCTGGGCGTGGCCGGCGTCGTCGAGGGCGCTGGTGATCGTGACCCGGCCCCCGGTCGCGTCGATCACCGCGCCGATCGGCAGAGACGCGGCCCGGTCGAGCGGCACCGGGGTGGCGACGCGCGGGAGGCGCACGACGACCGTGCCCGACACGGGCTTCGCGAGCACCGTCCGACCCACCTCCGGCGCCTCCGCCGCCGGCAGCTCCGGCGCGGCACCGCCAGGCGCGTCGCCCGGCGGCGTGCCCGGGTCGTCCCCCGGGGCCGGCGTGCCCGGCGCGGCCGGCGGCGGCGCCGGCGGGCCCGGAGGCGGGGGCGGCGGCGGGGCCGGCACGTCGAGGGTGGTGAAGGTGGCGTCCGGGCCGTAGCCGGTCCCCGAGGGGTTCGTCGCGACCGTGCGGTAGTGGTACGTCGTCGAGGGGTCCAGCCCGGTCAGCGGGACGGCGACGTCGCCGGGCGCGCTGCCGGCGCCGGCGCCCACCGCCGCCGTGGACGCCCCGTATGCGGCGGAGGTGCCGTACTCGATCGCCAGGGTCGTCGCCTGGGAGTTCGGCGTCACCGTGGCGGTGACCGTCGCGCCGTCGGTCGCGAGCGACCCGGCGACCCCGGGCGTGACCCCCGGGGCCACGGTGATGCGGCCGATGCGGCCGGCGGTGCGCTGCGTGAACCAGATGTTGCCGTCCGCTCCCATGGTCACCCCGGTGGGCGCCGAGTTGGCGGTGAGCGGGGCGAACATCGTGACGAGGCCGGCGGTGGTGATTCGGCCGATGCGCCCCGGGTCGGCCGACGACGCGAACCAGAGGGCGCCGTCGCCCCCCACCGCGATGCCCAGGGGCCGGCTGCCCGGCGTGATGCCGGTGGTGAACTCGGTGATCACCCCGCCCGGGGTGATGCGCCCGATGCCGTCGGCCTGGGTGAACCACATGTTGCCGTCGGGGCCGAGGACGATCGCCTCGGGCGCGCTCGCCGCGGTGGGCAGCGCGAACTCGGTGATGGTCCCCGACGTCGTGATCCGTCCGATCCGGGCGGGGTTGCCCTTCTCCGTGAACCACATGGCGCCGTCCGGCCCGGGGGCGATGCCCGACGGCTGGGAGCCGGCGGTGAGCCCGGCGCTGAACTGGGTGATGGTGCCCGTGGGCGTGATCCGGACGATCCGGCCGGGGCTCGCGCTCCAGGTGGCCCAGAGGTTGCCGTCCGGGCCGGACGCGATGTGGCGCAGCTGACCGTTGAGGCTCAGCCCGCTCACGAACTTGGCGACCACGCCGGTCAGGCTGGTCGCCCCGATGCTCCCGGCGAGGGAGTTCTCGGTGAACCACATGCGGCCGTCGGGCCCGGCGGTGATGCCGAGCGGCCCCCCGAACAGCGTCAGCCCACCGGAGAACTCGGAGACGGTTCCGGCCGGGGACAGTCTCGCGATCCGGCCGATGAGCCCGTTCTCGGTGAACCAGAGGTTGCCGTCCGGGCCCGAGGCGATGCCGTAGGGCTCGGCGCCCAGGGTGATCCCGGTCGAGAACTCGGTGACGGTGGGCGCCGACGACGCCATGGCGGGAAGCACCGCCGCCAGGGCTGCGACCGCGACGGTGACATGGCGGGGGCGGAGGCGCACGAGGAGAGATATCGGCCGCGGGGCACGGTTTCCGACCCCATCGGTCGCGGTCGCGCCCCCGGCGGCGGGACCGGCGGGGGTCAGCCGTCGGCGGGGCGGCGCAGGCGGACCAGCCGGTGGTCGGGCGTGAAGAGGCGCCGCACGAGGCCCCCGGCCACGACCGCGGTCGCCGTGGCCGCCGACCCGAGCACCAGGTACATCACCACCACCTGCACGAGGACCGCGTCGAGCGGGTCGACGCCCGCCAGGATCAGGCCGGTCATCGCCCCCGGCAGGAACACGATGCCGACCGCCTTCGTGGTCTCGATCTGGGGCACGAGGGCGGCGCGGAGCGCCGAGCGCACGAACGGCCTCGCCGCCTCCCGGCCGGGCAGGCCCAGGGCCAGGCGCGCCTCGACCTCCAGGCGGCGGTCGCGGAGCTCCTCCACGATCCGCCGCGCCGCCAGGACCGTGGCGGCCATCGAGTTGCCGATCACCAGGCCAGCCACCGGCACCAGGGTGCGCCCCTCCAGCGGGAAGATCCCGAGCCCGAAGACGGTCCCGAGCGCGACCACGCCGGTGGCGGCGAACGCGAGCGCCGCCAGCCCCAGCAGGCCGGGGACCTCGGGCGCCCTGCGGCGGGCGACCTCGGCGGCGAAGGCGACCATCGCGACGACCCAGAGCCAGGAGAGCCACAGCGGGCTGCCGGGGTCGATGATCGCCGCCAGGGCGACGCCCACGATGAGCAGTTGGACGAGGGCCCGCGCCGAGGCCCAGACGAGGCTCCGCTCCAGCCCGAGGCCGCCCCGCAGGGACAGCAGCACGGCGACGGCCACGAGGAGCAGGGAGGCGGCGACCCCGAGGGCGCCGACGTCACCCTGGGCCATGGTGCCCCGCGGGCGCGGCCGACACCACGCGCCCCTCCTCCATCTGCACGACCGTGTCCGCGATGCGTCCCGCCTGGGCCAGGTCGTGGGTCACCCACACGACCGGCGCGCCGGCGTCGCAGAGCGCACGCGCGAGACGCTCCAGTCCGGACCGGGCGGCCGCGTCGAGCGCCGAGGTGGGCTCGTCCATGAGCAGCACCTCCGGCCCGGCCATGAGCGTCCGCGCCAGGCACGCCCGCTGCGACTCGCCGCCCGACAGCTCCGACGCCTGGCGGTCGAGGAAGCGCGCGGGGAGCCCGGCGCGGGCGAGCGCCTCCGCCATGTCCCCCTCGCCGGCGTCCGGGGCGGCGACCAGGAGGTTGTCCCGTACGGTGCCGCCGAAGGGCGTCGGCTGCTGGAACACCATCCCCACGCGCCGCCGGTGGGCGAGTGGATCGACGCTCGCGAGGTCCGCCCCGCGGAAGCGCACCGAGCCGGCGCTCGGCGCCTCCAGCCGGTTGCAGAGCCGCAGCAGCGTCGACTTCCCCGACCCGGACGGGCCGAGCACCACCGTGACGCCGCGGTCCGGCACCTCCAGGTCGACGCCGCGCAGCACCGGTCCCTGCGGCGCCGTGACCTCCACCCCCTCGAAGCGGAACAGCGGCGGGGTCGCGGGCACTCCGCGATGATCGCACTCCGCCCCCCTGAGCTAACCTCGCCGGGATGCGCCGACCCCGTCTCACCCCCCTCCGGGCGGCCGCCGCCGCGACCCTCGCCGCCCTCCTCCTGCCGGCCTCGGCCCTCGCCCTCGCGGGCGGCGGCAGCGGCGGCTTCAGCGGCGGCGGAGGCGGAGGCGGAGGAGGCGGCTTCAGCGGCGGCGGCGGGGGCGGGTTCGGCGGCGGGGGCGGCGCGACCGCCAGCCCCGGCGTGTCCATCTTCATCCTCGCGATCCTGCTGATCATCATCATCGCGTCGGTGCTGTCGTCCCGGCGCAAGGCGATCGACGGCACGTGGACCAAGGCGGGCGCCCGCAAGCGCGACGCCGAGACCGCGGAGGCCCGCGAGCGGCGGGCGAAGGAGGTCACCGCGGCGGCGTTCGTCGCCGCCGGGGACGACCCCGACTTCGCGCGGGAGGTGGTCGTGCCGCAGGCCGAGCAGCTCTTCCGCGACATCCAGACGGCCTGGGACGACCGCGACATCCCCGCCCTCGAGCGCATGGTCAGCCCGGAGCTGATGGTGGAGTGGCGGCGCAGGCTCGACGACTTCGCGGCGAAGGGCTGGCACAACCGGGTCGTCGTGCGGGAGAACTCCGCGGAGTACGTGGGCATGACGAACCTGCCCGTCGAGGAGGACGACCGCGTGGTGGTCCGGGTGTCCGCCGTCTGCGACGACTGGGTGGTCGACCGGAACGGCACCCGGATGCACCACACGGGCAACGAGTCCAGCGAGACGTGGGTCCGGGAGTACTGGACGCTGGTGATGCGCGACGGCCGCTGGACGCTCGGCTCGATCGAGCAGGACCGCGAGGGCGAGCACCAGCTCACCGCCCCGCTCATCACCGAGCGCGGCGACGACGTGGCCGGCATGCGCGACGAGACGGTGGTGGAGCAGGCGGTGGCCGACCGCGCCGGCGGCGACCTGGCGGCCCTGACGCCGCTCGACTTCCCGGACGACGCCGCCGCCGCGGCGCGCGAGATGGCGCTGGTCGACCAGCGCTTCGAGCCGGATGTGATCGAGGTGGCGGTGCGCCGCGCCGTCGCGGCCTGGGCGGAGGCGATCGACGGCGAGGACGACGCGCTGCTGGCCATCTCCGACCCGGTGGTGGTCAACGAGCTGCTGTACCACGGCGACACCAGCGGCCGCACCCGGGTCGTGGTCCGTGGCCCGGACCTGAAGGCCCTGCACGTCCTGGGGCTCGACACGCGGGCCACGCCGCCCCGGGTGGCCGTCTCGGCCGACGTGGAGGGCGCCCGCTACATCGAGGACCGCGACACCACCACGGTGATCCAGGGCGACCCGAGGCGGCGCCAGCGCTTCACGCTGCGGCTCGACCTGGCGCTGGGCGACGACCCGCGGAACCCGTGGCGCCTGGTGGCGCCGCAGGGGGTGCCCGGGGCGTAGGTTCCCGGTGCGGCGGCGAGCGAGAGGACGGACGATGGACGATGCGACGGTGAGCGACCACATCGAGGCGCTGGTCGCGGAGGAGCACCGGCTGCTGGAGGACGACCCCGGCACGCCGGATCACCGCGCGCGGCTGGAGGCGGTGCGGGTGGAGCTGGACCGCTACTGGGACCTGCTGCGCCAGCGGCGCGGCCACGAGGAGTTCGGCCTCGACCCCGGGAACACCAGCCTGCGCGACGCCGACACGGTCGAGGGGTACGAGAACTAGCCGCCCGGCGGCGTGACGCCTACCAGCGGCCCGGGTCGCGGTAGGCGCCGAAGCACTCGCGCAGCACGTCGCACAGCTCGCCGATGGTCGCGTCGGCCTGCGCCGCGGCCACCAGGTGGGGCATCACGTTCTCGTCGCCCGCGCAGGCGGTGCGCAGGCGGTCGAGGGCGCTGCGGTGGGCGGCCGCGTCGCGCTCGGCGCGCAGGCGCCGCACGCGGGCGACCTGGCGCTGCGCCACCGACGGGTCGGGGCGGTGGATGGGGGGGTCGTCCTCCCGCCCGCCCACATGGGCGTTGACGCCCACGATCAGGCGCTCCCCGCGTTCCAGCTCGCGCTGGTAGGCGTAGGCCGCGTCGGCGATCTCCTGCTGCGGGTGGCCCGCCTCCACCGCCGCCACCATCCCGCCCAGGTCGTCGATGCGGGAGATCTCCGCCATCGCCTCCGCCTCGATCGCGTCGGTGAGCGCCTCGACGTACCAGGACCCGCCGAGCGGGTCGGCGACGGACGCGACCCCCGTCTCCTCCGCGATCATCTGCTGCGTCCGCAGGGCCAGCGTCGCCGACTCCTCGGTGGGGATCGACAGGGTCTCGTCGTACGCGTTGGTGTGCAGGCTCTGGGTGCCCGCCATGACGGCGCCGAGCGCCTCGATGGCCACCCGCGCCAGGTTCAGCAGCGGCTGCTGGGCCGTGAGCGACACCCCCGACGTCTGCACGTGGGTGCGCAGCTGCCACGACCGCGGGTCGCGCGCGCCCACCCGGTCGCGCATCAGCGTGGCCCACATGCGGCGCGCGGCGCGGATCTTCGCGACCTCCTCGAACAGGTCGCTGTGGAAGTTGAAGAAGAACGAGAAGCGCGGCAGGAAGCGGTCGGGGTCGACGCCGCGCGCCGCGACCTCCTCCACGTACGCCAGGCCATCGGCGAGGGTGAACGCGAGCTCCTGGGCGGCCGTCGCCCCCGCCTCGCGGATGTGGTATCCGCTCACGGAGACCGGGTGCCAGAGGGGCATCTCGTCGGTGCAGAAGGCGATCAGGTCGCCGATCAGGCGCATCGCCGGCCGCTCCGGCACCACCCACTCCTTCTGCGCGATGAACTCCTTGAGGATGTCGGCCTGGAGGGTCCCGCGCAGCGCGTGCCGCGGGACGCCGGCGCGCTCGGCGGCCACCACGAACAGCGCCAGCGCGACCGGCGCCGGGCCGGAGATCGTCATCGACGTCGACACCGCGCCCAGGTCGATGCCGTCGAACAGGCGCGCCATGTCCGCCGCCGAGGCCACCGACACCCCCTCGCCGCCGACCTCCCCCTCCGACAGCGGATGGTCCGGGTCGTAGCCCATCAGCGTGGGCATGTCGAAGGCCGTGGAGAGCCCCGTCTGCCCCTCCTCCAGCAGGTGGCGGAAACGGGCGTTGGTGTCCTCCGGCGCCCCGAACCCGGCGAACATGCGCATCGTCCAGCGCCGCGTCCGGTACATCTCGGGGTGGAGCCCCCGGGTGTACGGGAACTCGCCCGGCGGCGGGGCGGGGAGGCCGCCCGGCGGGCCGTACACGGCGTCGATGGGCATGCCGGACATGGTGCGGTCGTTGACGCTCATGGATGACCTGGGGTCTTGCGGGCCGGGCGCACGATGTTCGACCATCCGGCGCGGCCCCACAACCCAGGGAGACGAGCGATGACCGACGGCGACGCCCACGACGCCCGCATCACCCGCGCGACGCTGCTGCGCCGCGGCGCGGGACTGGCAGCCGGCGCGACCGTCCTCGGTACAGCCGGCCGGCTGGGCGCCGCGCCGAGGGCGCCGCTGTCGGAGCTCGCCGCGCAGACCTCCGGCGCGCTGCTGCGCCCCGGCAGCCCGGGCTACACGAACGCCCGGCGCGTGGTGAACGCGCGCTACGACTCGGCGCGCCCCATCGCGGTGCTGATGGCGAAGAACGCCGCCGACGTCCGGGCGGCGGTGAAGTGGGCGGCGCGCCACGACGTGAAGATGGTCGCCCGGTCCGGGGGCCACAGCTATGCCGGCTACTCGACGGCGAACGGCGGGCTGGTGGTGGACCTCTCCAACCTGAACGGGATCTCCGTGTCGGCCGACCGCAGGACGGTGCAGGTCGGGGCGGGCACGCGCCTCATCGACATGTACACGGCCCTGGCGAGGCGGGGGCTGACCGTTCCCGGAGGGTCGTGCCCCACCGTCGGCGTCGGCGGCCTGGCGCTCGGCGGCGGGATCGGCCTGGCGGCCCGGTCGCTCGGGGCGACGTGCGACAACATCGCCGGGCTCACGGTCGTGACCGCCGACGGGCGGGCCCGCCAGTGCGACCGCAACCACGACGGCGACCTCTACTGGGCGTCGCGCGGCGGCGGCGGCGGCAACTTCGGCGTGGCCACCGGCTTCACGTTCACCACCCACCGCGTGTCGTCGGCGTCGTACTTCTTCGCGACCTTCCCGTGGAGCCGCGCCGCCGAGATCGTCCGGGAGTGGCAGGCGTGGGCACCCGAGGCCCCCGACGCCCTGTATTCGATCTGCTCGCTCGGGACCGGCTCCTCGGGCCCGGTGATCACCGCGTTCGGGCAGTGGATGGGCGACCAGGCGGGGCTGCGGCGGGCGTTGCGCCCGTTCACGTCGGCCGTGGCGCCGAGCAGCCTGGACGTCGGCACCTCCAGCTACATGGACCTGATGCTGCGGTGGGCCGGCTGCCTGGACGAGTCGCCCGCCGAGTGCAAGCGGCCGCCGAGCCAGCTGTTCGCCGCCGGCTCGGGCTACGCGCGCGGGCCGCTGTCGTCGGCGGGCGCCCGCGCGATCGTGTCGGCCGTCCTGCGCCGCCAGCAGGACGCCGCGCACGGCACGGGCTTCATCCTGCTGGACTCGTACGGCGGGGCGATCAACCGGATACCCGCCGACGCCACCGCCTTCGTGCACCGCGACGCGCGCTTCTCGATGCAGATCGGGGCGTACTGGACCGACCCGGCCGACGCGTCCCGCGGGGTGGCCTGGGTGAAGTCGGCCCGGACGTCGATCCGCCCGTTCATCTCCGGGCAGGCGTACCAGAACTACATCGACCCGACCCTGAAGGACTGGCCGACGGCCTACTACGGCACCAACCTGGCGCGCCTGAAGGACGTGAAGGCCAAGTACGACCCGGACGAGGTCTTCCGCTTTCCGCAGGGCATCCGGGCGTGAGCCCCGGCTGGGCGGACGGGCAGGACGCCTACGGGGCGCTCCTGCTCGACGCCCTGGAGGGCCGCGACGCGTACGAGGTCATCGAGCGCGACGACGGCACCGTCTGGGCCGGGACGCCGGACGAGTACTTCGCGCCGCACCGCCGGTGGCCGGCGGCGGAGCGCAGCGCCCTGCGCGCGGCGCGGGGGCGGGTGCTCGACATCGGCTGCGGCGCCGGTCGCGTGAGCCTGCACCTGCAAGGGCGGGGGCTGGAGGTGGTGGCCATCGACGCGTCGCCCGGCGCGGTGGAGGTCGCCCGGCGGCGCGGCGTCCGCGACGCCCGCCTGCTGGACCTGGCCGACGTGGGTCCGGAGCTGGGCGACTTCGACACGATCCTGCTGCTGCGCAACAACTTCGGCCTGACCGGGCCGCGGCGCGCGCCGGCGGTGCTGCGGCGGCTCGCGCGGGTGGCGCGCCCCGGGGCGGTGCTCGTCACCGACAGCGTCGACCCGCGCCGCGAGGAGCGGGAGGACCTGCGGAGCGACGGCCCGTCGGCGGTGCGCATCCGGGTGCGCTGGGGCGCACGGGCCACGCCGTGGTTCACCTATCTGATGCTGCCGCCGCACGAGATGGAGGCGGCCGCCGCCCACGGCGGGTGGCGCGTGCGGCGACTCGTCAGGGACGAGTTGCGGCGCTACGCCGTCGTGCTGGAGCGCGCCTAGCGGGCGAGGGTGGCGCGGAGGTTGCCCGGGATGGGCTTCTTCGCGACCGCCACGAACGCGTTGTAGCTGGGCTTCTTGACGCCGGCCTCGGTGAGCAGACCGCCCGGCCAGTTGACGTTGTCCTGGAGGTTGAACCAGACCACCGCCGCGACGCGCGGGCCCTTCACGTCCTTCAGTCCGAAGATCTGCTTCAGGTACAGCTTCTGTTGCGCGAAGGTGACCTTGGTCTTGCGGAAGCTGGTCGAGGCGGTCGTGTACCCGGCCTCGGTGATGTAGAGCTTCATGCCCTTCTTCTTCTTGTCCAGCGTCGCGAAGATGTCCGGCAGGCTCTTCCAGGTGGGGAACGCCTTGTCGTAGCTCTTCGTGCTGAACAGCGGCCCCCGCGAGGGGTAGATGTGCTGCGAGTAGGCGTCGAACCTGACGCTCTTGTTGTTCACAAGCGCGTTGAGCCACCGGCGGGCGCTGACGTTGCCGTTGCCCTCCGAGCTGCGCGGGCCACCCACGCCGGCGATGACGATCGCCCGGGGGTTCGCCTTCTTGATCGTCGGGTACGCGGCCTTGACCAGGCCGGCGTAGCCGCCCGGGGTGCTGCGCCCGTTGACGCTGAAGAACGCCTTCAGGTTCGGCTCGTTCCAGATCTCGTAGTGGCGCGCCCGCGGCAGCGGGGCCAGGCCGCCGGTCGGCGTGAACGTGCCGCTGTACCGGGTGGCGACCGCCTGCATGAAGGCCGCGAACGCCGCGGGCTTCGGCGCGTTCGGGTTGTACTGGGTGGTCGGGTGCGGGATGTTCGTCCCCGCGACCGCCCAGTTGGGCGTGCTGTAGGTGCTCACGATCGGCGTGATGCCGGCCTGCGCCAGGCCCGTGAAGATGGCGTCGAGCCGGCTCCAGTCGTAGGCCGGGTCGTTCGGGTCGGTGGGGTTGGCGGGCGGGTTCGGCGCCACCAGCGACCACAGGATGTCGATCCGCGTGACCTTCGCCTTGGTCTGCTTGACCATGTCGATCCGGGTGGGGATCGAGGTCAGCGGCGCGGTGGTCAGGACGTCGTCCTGGATGGCGGCCACGCCGGCCACCCCGGTCGCGGGCACCGCGAGCGCGCCGACCGCCGTCGCCGCCGCCAGCGTGCCCAGCGTGCGCCGGCGGATGGTCTGGGAGCTCAAGTGGGTCCTCCTCGGTTCGGTCAGCGGGCGATGGTAACAGGGGTTCGGCGGACCTCATCACCCACCTGAGTGGCCCTCACCGACTCCTAACGGCGATCGTCGAAGAACCTTCGCAACAGGCGCAGCGACTCGTCGGCCAGCACTCCGCCCTGGATCTCCACCCGGTGCAGCAGGCGCGGGTTGTGGAGGGGGTTGACCACGGTCCCCGCCGCACCCACCTTCTGGTCGGGCGCGCCGTAGACCAGTCGCGCCACCCGCGCCTGCTGGAGCGCACCGGCGCACATGGGGCACGGCTCGAGCGTCACGTAGAGCACCGTTCCCGGCAGGCGCCAGCCGCCCAGGGCCACCGCCGCGGCGCGCAGGGCGAGCACCTCGGCGTGGGCGGTCGGGTCGCCGCGCAGCTCCCGCTCGTTGTGGGCGGCCCCGATGATCTCGCCCTCGCGGACCACCACCGCGCCCACCGGCACGTCGTCGTGCTCCGCCGCCGCCGCCGCCTCGTGCAGCGCCACCCGCATGAAGTGCTCGTCGCGGGGGAAGGCGCGCGTCATCGGGGCCCAGCGTATCCGTGCCGGGTACGCTCGGGCGCGTGCGGATCGCGTCGGTCAACGTGGGGATGCCAGCGCCCCTGCGTCGCGGGGACGCGAGCGTGCCGAGCGGGATCGTCAAGACGCCGGTCGCCGGGCGCGTCCGGGTGGGCCGGACCAACCTCGACGGCGACGGCCAGGCCGACCTCCGCGTCCACGGCGGCCCCGGCAAGGCCGTCTACGCGTACCCGGCCCGGCACTACGCCGCCTGGGCGCGGGAGCTCGGCCGCGACGACCTCGTGCCCGGCTTCTTCGGCGAGAACCTGACGCTGGAGGGCGTCGACGAGGACGACGTCCTGATCGGCGACCGCTTCCGCATGGGCACCGCGCTGCTGGAGGTGAGCCAGCCGCGGATCCCCTGCTTCAAGCTGGGGATCCGGGTCGGCGACCCGCACTTCCTGAAGCCGTTCCTGCAGAGCGGCCGCAGCGGCTTCTACCTGCGCGTGGTGGAGGAGGGCGAGCTGGCCGCGGGCGACGCCGTGGAGCGGGTGTCCCGCGGCGAGGGCGGCCTGAGCGTGCGGGAGGCCGTGCGCCTGTTCGCCGGGGGCGAGGACCCCGGCGCCCTCGCGCGGGCGGCGGCGGCGCCGGCGCTGGAGGACGGCTGGAGGGTGATGCTGCTCGAGCGCGCCGACGCGCTCAGACGGCGGGCGCGATGAGCAGCAGCGCCAGGTACCCCACGGCGTAGGCGCACGTCAGCCCGAAGACGACGGCCGGCGGGAGGTCGCGCACCCGGAAGCCGGTGGTGCGCAGGAACACGAGCTTCACCAGGTCGCCGGCCAGCATGAGCGCGGCGAAGGCCGCGACGAACCCGCCCAGCTCGCCGTCGCGGGCCAGGGCGACGGTCATCGCCACGTGCCCGGCCACCATTCCGAGGATGAAGAAGAGCCCCACCAGCTCGCGTCCGGCGATCCGGTCGGCGATGCCCGCGACGAGGCCCAGCGACAGGACCGCGAGGATGACGACGGCGACCAGCCGGGCGCCGGATGCGCCGTCGGACGCGCGTCCCGTCGCGCTGAGCAGCGCCGCGATGCCGACCAGGATGCCGGCCGTCTTCAGCGCCGTCTCGGCCCAGCCGAGCGGGCCCCACTCCCCGACGTGCCACGCCGGCGGCGCCTCCCGGCTCACGGCGCCGGGCAGGGCGGCGTGCCGATGACCCGCGCCCGTGGGCCGGTCTCCGCGAAGCCCACCGGGAGCAGGCGCACCTGGGCCTCGCCCCCGCCGGCGACGGCCACGGCGTACCGGTCGCCGCCGATCGGGCGCGCATCCGCCGCCACCGGGCGGCCGCACGCCGCGTCGACCGCCGCCGCGGCGGTGGCCGCGCGCGCCTGGCGCGCCGCGAACGTCACGTGGTCGCCCGGCAGGGACTGGAGATGGCCGGGGCCCACCGTGGCGAGCACCGCGAGCGCCGCGACGAGCGCGGCGACCACGAGCAGCACGCCGCGCCGGAGCGCGGCGGCCCGGCGCGAGCCGTGCCACGGCGCCCCGCCCGTGTCCGGCAGCGGGACGGCGAACCGGCCCTGCTGGCGCGGAGGCGCCAGCGCCGCCAGCGGGGCGGCGACCACGAACGCGGCGACGCCCGCCTTCGACGCCTCCACGGGCATCAGGCCCAGCATCCGCAGGGGCAGCCACATCAGCGCCCAGGCGGGGGCGAGGGCCAGGACGGCGATCCCCCGTTGCAGGCGGCTCCACGACACCCATGTGCGCCACGCCCGCCGCCACGGCGGCAGCGCCAGGTACGCGTCGGCCTGGCGACGGCGCCACATCGCCATCGCCGCCTCCCCCATGGGGCGCCCGGCGGGCCCGAGGGTGGGGCCGAGCTGCTCCTGGGCCTCCGCCTCGAGCCGCTGCTGGCGGCGCAGCTGGGCCGCCGTCCGCTCCCGGCCCAGGCGGGCCCGCCGCCCGTCCGACCCCGACAGGCCGCTGACGGCGCCGGGGCTCACGGCTCCATCGGGCGGAGCGCCAGCTCGACGATCTCCTCGGGGTCGTCGGAGAGCCGGATCAGGTCCAGGTCGTCACGGCTGATGAAGCCGTCCTCCACCAGGCGCGACCGGGCCCACCGCAGCAGGCCCGCCCAGTGGGACGCGCCCGCGAGGACCACCGGGAAGTTGCGCACCTTGCCGGTCTGGATGAGCGTGAGCGACTCGAACAGCTCGTCCATCGTCCCGAACCCGCCCGGGAAGACGATGAACGCCTCCGCGTACTTCACGAACATCGTCTTGCGGACGAAGAAGTACCGGAAGTTGATCGCCAGGTTCACCCACTCGTTGACGGCCTGCTCGTGCGGCAGCTCGATGGTGCAGCCCACCGAGATGCCGCCCGCGTCGGCGGCGCCCTTGTTGGCCGCGGCCATGATCCCCGGCCCGCCGCCGGTGATCACGGCGAAGCCGCGCTCCGCAAGGACCCGGCCGACGTCCTCCGCGACGCCCCACCACGGGCTCTCCGGGGTGATGCGCGCCGAGCCGAAGACCGACACGGCCGGGCCGACGCGCGCGAGCGCGTCGAAGCCGTCCACGAACTCGCCCAGGATCCGCAGCGCCCGCCAGGGGTCGGTGTGCAGGAACTCGGGGTCCGGGGCGGTGGTCGGGGTCAGCAGCCCCTCGTCGGCGTGGCCGATCGCGGCCTCGCCGGGGCCGCGGGCGGCGAGGCGGCCGCTGCGGTTGAGCTTCACCCTGAGCTCCCGACCCGTCGGACCAGGGCGTCGAGCGGCAGGCGGGGGGCCCGGGCGCTCCACTCGTCGGCCGACCGCCGCGCCGGGTCGCGCGGCCGCGCCGGGGGGCCGAACGACAGGACGATCACCGCCCGCTCGGGCGGCTCGATGGCGAGGGCCGATGCGAGGCGCTCGCGGTCGGCGATGCCGTTGGGGCACGAGGCGATGCCCTCGGCCCACCCCGCCAGCATCATGTTCTGCGCGGCGCGCCCGGCGTCGAAGTCGACGAGGTTGCCGCCCGGGGTCACGACGATCGCGACGACCAGGCCCGCGTCCAGGATGTTGCCGGCCAGGTAGACGGCGTCGGCCACCGCGGGGAGCGCCTCGCCCTCGGCGATCACGAAGCGGCAGGGCTGCCGGTTGCGGGCGCTCCCGGTGAGACGCCCGGCGTCCAGGATGCGCAGCGCCGCGTCCTCGGGCACGGACCCGCCCGACATCGCCCGCGCGTCGCGCTTGCTCGCCACCGCCAGCCGCACGTCCATGGGCCGCAGGTTAGACGACGGCCCGGAGGGGGCCGTCCCCGGCATCAGTCGCCGCCGCGCCCGGTGTGCGAGACGCAGAAGGGGGTGCCCCAGATCGGCTCCCGGCCACAGGGCTTGCCCTTGCGGTTGAGGGCGGCGCAGCGGGGCGTCCCGCCGTCGAGGCCCGCCGTGCCCCGCTCGGCCTCGAAGAACGCCCGGGCCCGGTCCAGGTGCGCGTCGATGACCTGCGAGGCGCGGAGCTGGTCCTGCGCCCGCATCAGCGATCGGGCCGACCCGAACAGCGACCGGGCCGCCATCGGCTGCGAGCGCGGGTCGGCGGCAAGCCGGGCGACGCCGGCCTCGCAGACCTGCATGAGGTAGCGCTCCGCCCAGCCGGGCCGCCTCGGGTCGGGCATGAGGCTGGGCGCGAGGGCCCGGTGGAGCGCGGCGGTGAACCGCTCCATCGCCTCGGCGCGGCTGAGCCGCGGCGTTCGCGAGGGTGCTTTCTGCTGCATCGCACATCATTCAGCCGATATCTGGACAGATTGTCAAGAGTCTGTCCGGATTCAGGGTCCCTCGTCACCGCAGTTTCCGCAGGATGTTTGGACAACCCGGAGACCGATACTCTGGACAGATTGTCGAGGGTTATGGAGAGTGGGGGGCATGGCGATCACGCGGGACACCGGACGGCTGCGGATCGGGGAGCTCAGCCGGCGCCAGAGCGTGAGCCCGGACGTCCTCCGCGTGTGGGAGCGGCGCTACGGGCTGCTCCGGCCCGAGCGCACCGAGGGCGGCTTCCGGCTCTACACCCACGAGGATGAGGAGCGCGTGCGCGCCATGCGCCGCTACCTCTCGCGCGGGTTCTCCGCGGCCGTCGCGGCCCGGATGGCGCTGGAGGAGCCGGCGGCGCCCACCCCCGGGGAGCGCGAGGACGCGTTCGCCGTCGCGCGGGCGGAGCTCGGCGAGGCGCTCGAGGACTTCCGCGACGTCGACGCCCAGACGATCCTCGACCGGGTCTTCAACACCTTCAGCGTCGAGGCGGCGCTGCGCGACGTGATCCTCCCCTACCTGCGCGACCTCGGGAGCCGGTGGGAGACGGGCGACATCTCGACGGCGCAGGAGCACTTCGCGAGCTTCGTCCTGCGGGGCCGCCTGCTCGGGATCGCACGGGGGTTCGACGTGGGGCTGGGCCCGCGCGCCCTGCTCGCCTGCCCGGAGGGCGAGCGTCACGACATGGGACTCCTGTGCTTCGGCATCGGCCTCCGCGACCACGGTTGGCGCATCACCTACCTCGGCGCCGACTGCCCCCTGACGACGGTCGCCGACGCCGCCGCCCACGTGAGCCCCGATCTCGTGGTGATCTGCGCGGAGCTGGACGAGCCCATGCGGGACGCCGTGCCCCACATCGCCGTGATCGCCCGCCGGTTCCGGGTCGCCCTCTGCGGCCGGGGGGCGTCGCTGGATGCCGCGCGGGCGACGGGCGCGCAGTTGCTGCAGGATGCGCCCATGGCCGCCGCGGCCCGCATCGCCTACGAACGGTGAGCACCCTTCCCGCGCGGCGGGCGCGCCCCGACGAGATGGACCAGGTCCTGGCGCTGCGGCACGCCGTCTTCTGCGACGAGCAGGGGGTGCCGCCCGCCATGGAGCACGACGCCGAGGACGCGACGGCGCTGCACGTGGTGATCGTCGACGGCGGGCGCGTGGTCGGCACGTGCCGGGTGCTCGGCGACGGCCCGTCGGTGCGGCTGGGGCGCATGGCGGTGGCGCGGGAGCGGCGCGGCGGAGGCCTCGGCGCGACGCTGCTGGCCGCGGCCCACGCGCTCGCGGCCGAGCGCGGGGCGCACGAAGTGGCGATCCACGCGCAGTGCTCGGCCCTCGGGTTCTGGGAGCGCGCCGGCTACGTCGCCGAGGGGCCCGGGTTCGAGGAGGCGGGCATCGCGCACGTCGCGATGCGGCGCGTCCTCTGACGCTCAGACGATGATCGCGGCGGGGGCCTCGGCCGCGGCGCCGCCGCCCCGGTAGGCCGTCCAGGCGAGCGCCAGGCGGCGCGCCGCCTCCTCCAGCACCGGCTCCTCCGCCACGAACGGGAGGCGCAGGCGGTCGGCGTGCCCGCCGCTCGCCGAGAGCACCTGCCCGGGCACGACGGTCACCCCGTAGCGCTGCGCCACCTGGCCGAACTCCCGCGCGTCGCCTCCGGGGATGCGGACCCACAGGATGCAGCCGCCGGGGGGCGTCTCCCACGTCCAGTCCGGCAGGTGCCGCCCCAGCGCGCCGGCCAGGGCCTCGTGCCCGGCGAGCAGGCCGGCCCGGCGCTCCGCCGCCGCGTCGGGCAGGCGTGGGAGCACGGCGGCGGCGGCGACCTGCGACAGCACGTCGGAGCCCAGGTCCGACCGCACCTTGAGCTGTACGAGCCGCTCGACGATCGGCCGCGGCGCGCGGATCCACCCGACCCGCAGGCCCGCCCAGAAGACCTTGCTCATCGAGCCGATCGTGATCACGAGGGCCTCCGGGTCGTGGGCCGCGATCGGCGCGGGCACGGGCCGGCCGGAGAGGCGCATGTCGCGGAGCGCCAGGTCCTCGACCACCGGCACCCGGTAGCGCGCCGACAGCTGCGCCACCGCCCTGCTCCGCGCCTCCGACAGCACCGACCCGGTCGGGTTCTGGTGGACCGGCACCAGATACGCGAAACGGGGTCGCACCCGGTCCATGAGCTCCTCGAGGGCCTCGACCACCACGCCTCCGCCGTCGAGCGCCGCCCCGGCCGGGCGCATCCCGGCGGCGCGGATCGCGTCGAGCGCCCCCGGGTAGGTGGCCTCCTCCACCAGCGCGGCCTGTCCGGACTCCCCGAAGAGAGCCGTCACCAGGCCGATGGCCTGCTGGGCGCCGGTCGTGACCAGCACCTCGTCCGGCCGGGTCGGGAGGCCCTGGGCGGCGTTCAGCTCGGCGATCCGCTCGCGCAGGTCCGGCAGCCCCGCCGGGACGTAGCCGACGCCCGACACGAGCCCCGCGAGCCCGTCGCGCGCCAGGCGGGCGACCTCCTCGGCCACGACCGCGGTGGCCGGCGGCGCGGCGGCGGTGAGCTCGATGACGTCGCCGCCGCCGCCGAGGAGGTTGGCGTACAGCTCGCCCGAGAACGCGACGTCCCCGGCGCGCGGCGCGTCGGCCGCCGCGACCCAGGTGCCCCGGCCCTGGCGGCTCGCGAGCACCCCCTCGTCCTTCAGGGCGCCGTACGCGGCCACGACGGTGGTGCGGCTCACGTGAAGGCGGCGGGCCAGCTCGCGCTCGGGAGGCAGCACGGTGCCCTCCGGGAGCTCACCGCGCCGGACCGCTCCGCGCAGGGCCCCGGCCAGGGCCGCGTACAGCGGGCCGCCGGTGGCCGCCCACGGCCCCAGGAGCATCGCCAGCCGTGCCGGGGTGATCTTCATCCGGATCCAATCTTCCACGAAAGGCCCTTGTTGTAAACCGGTTGACCGGGGAATATCGCCGTCCAATCGCATGGATTAGGGACCATATATGCGGTCCAATCGATTCATCGAGGTCCAATCAGGAGGGTTCCCGTGTACAACCTCATCCATATCGTCCAGAGCCGCGGGATGGGCAGCGCATGGCGCCGCCCGCGCCCGATCGCACCGCAGCCGCCCGGCATGCCGCACCTCACCCTCATCGACGGCGGCCGGCCCGCGGCGGCTCCTCGGGAGCACCGGCGGCCCCATCAGGCCGCGCCGCCGGGCTCGCCGTCACCCAGCAGCGGCTGAGGCGCGGGGCGGGCGACGGCGCGTCATGCGCCGGGGCAGGTGTCCCGGCGCATGACGCGCACCATCTCGACGAGCGCTTCGCCGGCGGCGTCGAGGCTGCGGGGCGACACGGCGTCCAGGTCGTCCCGCACCGTGTGCCACGGCGGGTAGTCGAAGTCGATCAGGTCGATGGCCGGCACCCCCCGCTCGCGGTACGGGATGTGGTCGTCGAGCACCCCGGGCGCGACCCGGTCCGGGAACACCCGCCCCACCCCCACGCGCCCGGCGGCGGCGCGCAGCCGCGCCCAGAGCGCGGGGTCCGAGAGGGCCTCTAGCGGCAGGGAGAGGTCGGCGTCGGCGACGAAGTCGACCACGATGACCCGGTGCAGCCGGTCCGCGGTGCGCGCGGCGTCGGCGCGGCTGCCGCGCAGGCCCGTGCGCGCGAAGTCGCCGCCGTCGCCCGGACCGGGCGACTCCTCGCCGTCGAGCATCACGAAACGCACCCTGCGCTGGCAGGCGGGGCCCCCGGCGCGGCGCAGCGCACGGGCCACCTCGAGCACGGTGGCGACCCCGCCGGCGCCGTCGTTGGCGCCGACGAACCCGGGGATGTCCTTGGTGTCGTAGTGGGCGGCCACCAGGATCGCCCTCCCGCGGCCCGGCAGGCTGCCGGACACGTTGCGCAGGCCGCCGGGCACCGGCTCGAACCTGCCGGAGGGCAGCGCCCGTCGCAGACGCCCCGCCAGCGCGCGCGACGCCGGGGAGCCGGCGGGTCGGGGGCCCAGCGCGACCTGCATCCTCAGGTCGGACCACGCGCGCGCGGCGTCGAAGCGGTCGACGGTGGGCACGGGGGCGGCGGCCTGCGATGCCGCGCCGGTGCCGCCGCAGCCCGCCGCCAGGACCGCGGCGAGGGCGGCGCATGCGGCCGCGATGTGGGTCCGGATCGGCACCGCAGCAGCATTGCAGCCGCCGGCCCGTACGCTCACGCCGTCGGGGCGGGTGCCGATGGGACCCCGTGCGCTGCGGACGTCGGCTCGCGGGATCCCTGGTGATCGCCCTGGTGGCGCTGCTCGCCCTGGCGCCGCTCGCGGCCGCGGCGTCGCCGGTCGTCGACCTGGTCGACCGCCTCGTCCCGGCGCACGACGACCTCGACGCGGCGCGCGACGCGTTCGCACGGGCTCGGGCCGGCGACGGCGACGCGAACGCGGCCCGCGACGCCGCCCGCGCCTACGCCGAGGAGAGCGACGACTACGCCCGCCGCACCGACGCGGTGCCGGTGCGCACCGACGACGAGCGCGACCTGCGGGCGGCGATGAGCGGCGCCAGCCGCGCCCTCTCGGACGACCTGCGGTCCTACGCCGCGGGCGTGATCGACGGCGCCGAGCTGGACCGTCGCGTGACCGCCACCCGCGCCCGGGCGGCCGAGCGCGTGTCGTCGCTCGTGCCGGCGCTCGTCGCGCAGGAGGGCCTGGACGACACGGCCGGCGGCCGTGGCCTGGCCGGCGCCATGGCCCCGGTGATCCTGCTGGTGGCCGGCGTGGTCGGGTTCGCCGCCCTCACGCGGCGACGGAGCGCCGCACGCCGAGCGCGGACGTCGTGACCAGGGTCGCGACGACGACCATCCCGGCGGCGCCCGCCATGGCGGCGTGGGTCGACACGGCGTCCACCACGGTGCCGCCCACGGCCGAGCCCACCGCGACGCCCGCGGTGATGCCCGTCGTGATCCACGTGTAGGACTCGGTCAGGGTGCCCTGCCGCGCGACGTCGGCGACCATGGCGTAGAGCGTCGCGAAGGCGGGCGCGATGCACGACCCCGCCAGGACCAGCGCGGCCGCGAGGGTCCACGGCCCGGGCGCGGCCGCCACCAGCGCATCGGCGGCGGCGGTCGCCCACAGCAGCGTCACCAGGCGGCGGCCGGGGTCGGCCGGCGCCCGGCTGCGCGCCACCGCCAGCCCGCCGGCCAGGCTGCCGGCGGCCCACGCCGCCAGGAAGGGGCCCACCAGCGCGGGATGCCCGTGCTCCTCGGCCGTCGCCGCCAACGAGATCTCGATCGCGCCGAAGGAGGCGCCCATGCACGCCACGATGACGAGCAGCGCCAGCAGGGCCCGGCTGGCGAGGGCGCCGGCCACCGTGCGCGCGACGCCGCTCGGCGTCCAGCGCCGCGACGACGGCGCCGATGCGAACCAGGCGGTCCCGCCGATCAGCACCGCCACGCAGGTCACCAGGGCCACCGAGGGCGACGTCGCGGCAGCCACGACGCCCACCATCACCAGCGGCCCCAGGATGAACGTGAGCTCCACGCCCGCCGACTCCAGGGCGTAGATCGCGTGGCGCCGCTCGGGCGGCACGATCTCGGGCCACAGCGCCCGGGTGGCGCCGCTCACCGGCGGGTGGGTCATGCCGGCGACCGCCGCCAGGGCCGCCAGGACCGGGATCGGCGTGTCGTCGGAGGCGAGGGCGATCACCACGAGCGGCACCGAGCTCACGATCGCGGCGGGCAGCAGCACCGCGCGGTGGCCGTGGCGGTCGACCAGGCGGCCGATGAACGGGGAGAGGGCGGCGAGCCCCACGGCGAAGGCACCGGCCACGATCCCGCCGTCCCCGTAGTCGCCGCCCGCCTCGCGGACGCGCAGGATCAGCAGCAGGGCGATCGCCGTGTACGGCAACCGGCCGAGCAGCGACGACGCCAGCGTGCGCGTCACCTCGGGCAGCCTCACGAGGGTGCGCAGCGAGGCGTCGTGGGGCGCGGCCATCCGGGCAGGGTCGCACAACGGCCGGCCCGTTCTCACAGAAGACGAACCGGGGATCCACCCGGATCCCCCGATCCGTGGAATACTCGCGTGAGGCGATGCACATCCGCCGCCGCCCATCCCGCCGCCACTCCGTCCTGGTGATGCTCGCTTCGGCCGGCGTCGCCGCCGGCATCCTGCCGCTGCTCGCATCCGCGGGTCCCGGGACGCGGGCGCCCGACCTGCGCGCCGACCCGGTCGAGGGCGTCGAGGGACCTCAGGTCTACGCCGACACCGGCATCTATGGCGCCGGGCGCCTGCTGGTGCGGTTCGACGGCTTCGTGACCAACGTCGGCGACGGGCCGCTGGAGGTGTCGGGCAACCCGCAGACCGGGTCGGTACGCCAGCGGGCGTGGTCGTCCTCGCAGGGGCCGGGCGACGCGCCGTCGGTGGAGGTCGGCACCCCGGAGGTCCTGTACGAGGAGGCGGACGGGCACGACCACTTCCACCTGAGGAATGCGATGCGCTACTCGCTGTGGAACCTCCAGAGGACCGCTCAGGTCGCGCCCGGCCAGAAGGCCGGCTTCTGCCTGTACGACATCGAGGACGCGCCGAGCCCCGCGCCACCGCAGGACCCGCAGGTCTACTCCGAGGCGGTCACCCATTTCTGCGAGCAGGGCGACCCCAGGTCGACGTCGCTCCGTATGGGCACGTCGTCGGGCTGGCGGGACGTCTACGGCAAGTACCTGGCCTACCAGTGGGTGGACGTGTCGAGCACCGCGCCCGGGACCTACCTCGTGGGGTCGGAGGCCGACCCGGAGAACCGCATCTGGGAAGGCGGCGGCGCGGCGGAGGTCAACCCGCCGGCGTTCGCGAGCCAGCCGGTGACCGTTCCCGGGTGGACCGCCCTCCCGGTGACGGCGTCGCAGTCGGCGTCGCCCCAGACGGTGACGCTCGCGGCCCAGAAGTTCGGCACGCAGGCCGACGGCAACCTGCGGTACCGCATCCTGAGCACGCCGGCGGGCGGGAGCCTGAACGTGCCGGTGGGGGGCAGCTTCAACCCGGCGTCGCAGTCGCTCGTCTACACGCCGACGCCGGGTTACGGGGCGTCCGACGCGTTCACATTCGCGGCCTACTCGGCGTCGTCGCCGTTCCCCACGAGCCCGCCCGTCTCGACGGTCACGATCGTCGGGGCGACGCCCTCGGTCGCGATCTCGGGGATGCCACTGCAGGTGGTCGCCGGCTCGAGCGTCCAGCTCAGGGCCACGGTCGCGAACCTCCCTGGTGGCGTCACGTGGAGCGCGACCGCCGGGACGATCTCGTCCACCGGCCTCTACCTGGCTCCGAAGACCCCGCCCACGGGCGGCGTGGTCACCGTCACCGCCACCAGTACCGCCAACCCGGGGGTCGCGGGGACCGCGGCGACCGGCATCCGGCCGAGTCCCGACGGCGCCGCGGCGCCCGGCATCGCCGGTCGCGCGGTCGCCGGCGGCAAGGCCCTCTCACGGATCCGGACCGGCCACGTCGGCCGGAAGGTGATCCTGGCGAAGGTCCAGGTGGGCGGCCGTCGCGGCACCCTGAAGTTCACCGCCACCGCCGGCCCGCGGGTGGTGGGTCGCTGCGCCATCGGACGCGTCGGCGCCCGCAGGACCGTGACGTGCAAGATCACGATGAAGCGCCCCTACCCGCTGAAGAAGGTGCGCTTCACCGCCCGCTTCACCTCGGTCACCGGCGCGGTCGCCGTCCGCCGGGCCTGGGTCGTCCGCTAGCGCCTCGCCCGCCGGGGCAGGGCGTCAGGCGGCCGGGGTGAGTCCGCGCTGGGCGAGCGCCGCCCGGAAGGCGGGCGAGCGCAGGTAGGCGCTCATCTCGCGGCGCAGCACCCGGACGTGGGCGCGCGCCTCGGCCGACCGGCCGGGGACCGCGCGGGTCGCGACCAGGCGCACCGGGAACGCCTCCGGGTAGGTCAGCGCGGCGACCGTGCCGTCGTCGGGGGCCACCCCGCCCAGCGGGACGGCGCAGATCCCGCCCGTGCGCCCCCGGATGCGGCTCCACGTGGTGATCGCCGCCACCCCCGGGTCGCCGCCGGCGGCGCGGCCCACCCCGCCGTCGGCCGCGCCGGTGGCGCCGGGCGCGTAGGTCACCCGCCACCGCACGCCGCTCCCCGCCCACCGCGTGCCGAGATGCGGCACCGGGTCGCCGGCCGCGTCGATGGGGTGGACGACCCGGATCGGCTCGACCGGCGCGCCCGCCACCACCTGCGACCAGCGCGTGACCCCCCCCGACGCGATGGACCGCGCCTGACCGCCCGTGAGGCCGGCGCCCGCCGGATGCCCGGCGGCC
>DAISWG010000051.1:0-15771 GCA_036826475.1 Miltoncostaeaceae bacterium
GGGGAGGGCGGGGCGGGTGTCGTCGTGGCGCTGGGCCGGTCGGGCGGCCGCTGGGGGGCGGCGCCGGCCGCCACGCCCGTGTAGGGCACGGCGTCCTCCGGCAGGCGGCCCCCGTACATCCATTCCCACGCGAACTCGCTCAGGCCCGGCGGTGGACCGGCCTCGCCCGCGGGCGCCGGCGCCGGACCGGGTGCGTATCGCGGCGCACGGGCGACCACGGCGCGACCGGGTGTCAGGCGCAGCGCGGTGGGGCGCCCCGCCGGCGTCCGCCGTGCCGACACCGTGCGGGCCATCGTCCGGCCGCCGATGGCGCTCAGCGAGCCGATGCGCCGCGCGGCGACGCGCCCGCCGAGCCGGGCCCCCGCGGGGCGCCAGCCGCCGTCGATGCCGGGGGCGCTCACCACGCCTCCCCGCCGCCGGCCGCCGCGAGCCCCTCCGCCTCGCCGAGGAACCGGCGCCGGTCACGATGCTCCAGGTCGAGGATCGTGTCGAGCGGCCAGTGCAGGTGGTAGGCGAGGCGGGCCGTCTCCCCGAGCAGTCCGTCGGGAGACGGCCTCATGGTTCCCCCAGGCGGCCATCCTGGATCTCGGTCAGATCGACCTCGAAGGCGTGTCCGCACGACGGGCACGAGATCGCGCCCACCGCCTCCCCGTCGGTGTTCAATCGTTCGTAGAGCTTCTGGAGGTGGTCGAAGTCGGCGGCGAAGAGCCCCTCGATCATCTCGGGGGTCACGTCGGTGACCGGGCCGATGCTGGTCACGACGCGGGCGAGCAGCAGCACCCCGAGGTACGCCTCGTTCTCGCGCACGGCGGGGTCGCGCAGCGGCTCGATCTCGTCGCGAGCCGTCGCGAGCCGCATCCGTCCCTCGCGGTGCGTCTCCCCCGAGGCGTCCACCCAGCCCCGGGGGAGCGTGAAGGCGATCTCCGTCCGCATCGCCGAGTCCCCGGCCGGCCGGCCGCTACTCGACCTCGAGTCCCTCGTGGCAGATCTGGAGCTCCTCCACCGCCACGTCGCTGCTCTTCGGATCGAAGCTGACGCCCGTGTACTTGATGGGCCACCCCTGGAGGAACTTGTACCGCTTGATGGGGGTGCCGTTGTAGTCGAGCATCTCGATGAAGCCGTCGACGCGGGCGCTGTCGGGGCCCTCGTCGAGCACCTGCTTGCGCCAGTTGGACAGGTCCTGGCTCTCGTCCACGCCGCGCTTCAGCGTGATGTTCGACCACTTCAGCGCACCCGGGACCTTGCGGATGATCGGGTTGCCGTTCGCGTCGACGGACGTGTGCTCGATGACGGTCGTCTCCGAGTCGAGCCCCGTGCACTCGCGGAAGTTGCCGATCCCCTCCTTGCCGCCCAGGTCGAGGCGGAATCGTGAGGGCGGACGCGGTTCCTTGGGTGGCATCGGTGATCCTCTCCTTCGCTCGGGGTTGCCGGGACTACGCCGAGACCTCGGCGGCGCCCGCGGTGAACTGGCTGATGCGGAACACGACGAACTCCGCCGGCTTCACGGGCGCGATGCCGATCTCGATCACGACCTGCCCCGCCTCGACGACGTCCGGCGGGTTGGTCTCCTCGTCGCACTTGACGAAGAACGCCTGCTCGGGGGTGGCCCCGAACAGCGCGCCGTCGCGCCAGACCCGCGTCAGGAAGTTGGCGCTGGAGATCCGCAGCCGCGTCCACAGGCGCTGGTCGTTGGGCTCGAAGACCGCCCACTGGGTGCCCTCGATGATCGACTCGGAGACGTAGTTGAAGAGCCGGCGGACGTTGACGTAGCGCCACTCCGGGTCGCTCGACAGCGTCCGCGCCCCCCACACCCGGATGCCGCGCCCGGAGAACGCCCGGATGCAGTTGATGCCGTTGGTGTTGAGGCCGCCCTGCTCGTCGTGGGTCACCTGGAAGGCGAGGCCGTTCGCGCCGAGCACCACCTCGTTCGCGGGCGCCTTGTGGACGCCGCGGTTGCCGTCGGTCCGGGCCCACACGCCGGCGACGTGCCCGCTGGGCGGCACCATCATCGGCTGGTTCGTGAGCGGGTCCATGACCTCGATCCACGGGTAGTAGAGGGTGGCGAACTTGGAGTCGTAGCCCGCCGTGTCCATCCGCCACTCCAGGATGTCCTGGGGCAGCATGTCCGCGGGCGGGTCCAGGATCGCCATCCGGTCGCCGGCGTTCTCGCAGTGGGCGATGACCTTGCCCTGGAGGTCCCGGATGTGGGTGTCGTCGCCGAGCGTCATCAGGTCGGGGACGACCACCATCGTCACCTCGTCGATGGCGGCCAGGCCGCCGATCCCCTGGCGCCGGGCCACGTCGCCCTCGAAGTCGGAGGGCCCGAGGTCCGTCGGGGCCACCGCGGCGGCGACGAGGTTGTAGGACCCGGCGGCGGGGATGCGCTGGCCGTCGGGCAGCGACGCCCCCGTCTCCTCGAGCTTGATCAGCTTCGACGCCGAGGTCACCTTGGTCGCGATGTTGTTGCGGCCCTTCTTGAGGGTGAGGCCCTCGTGCTCCTCCCGGCTGGTGCCGGCGGTCACCACCACGCGGTAGGTGGGCTCCGCCTCCTTGGCGCCGCCCTCGCCCTCGCCGTCGCCCTCGGCCGCCGCCGGGGGCGGCTCCTCCTGGACCTCGACGGAGACGGTGTCGGTCACGCCGGGCAGCGCGACCGCGCGGAACGCCTCGAGCGAGGGGTTGCCCGCGGCCGGCAGCGCCGCGTGCGCCGGGGGCGGCCCGTCGCCGTTCCCGCCGTCCCCGCCGACCCGCACCACCCAGCAGAGCCCTCCGCCGTTCTGGAAGAAGCCGTAGACGGAGTGGGCGAGGTAGGAGCCCGACATGAACGGGCCCGCGTCCGGGTTCGCCGGGTCGCCGAAGGTACGGGCGAACTGGGTCCAGTTCGAGATCCGCATCGGCGTGTTGACCGGCCCGCCCGGGGCCAGTCCGACGAAGGCGGCGATCGAGGTCCCAACGCCTTCGATGGGCTTCGACTGCGACGGGATCTCCTCCACGTAGACCCCGGGCGTCAGGTACGTCGGCATGTCAGTTCCCCCCTCGGGGTCGGTGGTCGTTCTCCAGCTCGGTGAGCAGCGCGCCGGGCATGTCGGCCTGGACGCGGCGCGGGACGGCCCGGCCGGCGTCGTAGACGAGCATCTCCGACTCGTCCGGGGCGCAGAGGATGAGCTTCGCCCGGGGCGCGGCCGCCCGCGCCATGCCCAGCTCGACGGTGGTCTCCTCGTCCAGCGGCAGCACGATCGCGTCCGGGGCGAGCGCCGCGGCCGCGCTCGCCACCTGGGACGCGCGCGACTCCTCGGTCACCTCGAGCCCGCGGTCGGCGAGCATGCGCGCCATCCCGAGGCGGACCATCGGGGCGAGGTGCCCCAGGAGCACGCGCGGCGGACGGATCGGGCTCGCACACACGGACGATCCTCCGTCCGGCGGGGTCGGGGCGGCACGCGGCGGTGGGGCAGCCTTGCGGGCAGGATTGGTTGCCCGTTCGTGCTCACGAGCGCGCGCGTGACCGGGTGCGGGGGGCGTCGGCGCCGACCACCAGGTCGGTGGCCGCGCCGGGCACCGTCACCTCGGCCTCGCCCTCGCGCCCGTCGGGCGCCCTCGCGCGGACGCGGTGGACGCCGGCGCGGACGGGGCCGATCGTGAAGCGGCCGTCCTCGCCGGCCGCCACCCACCCCGGGCCGCCGAGCATGACCACCCACGCCTCGGGCACCGGCGCGCCGGCGGCGTCGCGGACCACGCCGTTCACCCGGTGGAGGTCCTCGACGCTCGCGCGCCCGCCGTCGGTGTTGCGCACGCGCAGGGTCTGCACCCGCACCTCGGGCCCGCGCTCCATGGTGGCGCCGGAGTCGCAGGACAGGATGACCGACCAGTCGAGGGACGCCTTGTACGCGCCGCCGATGGACGACCAGAACTCGGGGCTGCCCGACTGGCGCGGCTCCGCCACCCGGGTCCGCAGCGGGAACGGCTGGCTCTCCGGGTTGGCGAGCCCGCCGGCGAGGAGGTCGGCGGGGAGCGTGTCGTACGCGTAGAGGATCGCCAGCACCTGGGACAGCAGCCGGTGCTCGTCCTCCACCTCCCGCGTCCACGCCGTGACCGCGTACGACGCGGCGAGGCGCATCGGGGGGCGGGCCTCCCACGTGCGCCCGTCCTCGCCCGTCCGCAGGTCCCAGTCGACCGGCCGGTGGTCCTCCGACTGGCGGACGTCGTAGAGGAACAGGTTCACGGCGGGGTTGGACAGCTGCGCCGACCACTCGCGGTCGGGCGCGTCGAACGCGATCTCGATGCCGTCGAAGCCGCGACCGGTGAACTCGCGCCGCAGCAGCCGGCGGGCCGTCTCGTCGAGGTCGGCCAGCATCGTGTTGAGGGGTACCTGGATGGATGTCGTGCCCACCGCGCTCCTCTCCGCGCGTACGAGCCACTATCCGACCACGGCTCGCCCCCCGGCGCGGCGGTCGGGCGCTGGCCGAAGGGGCAGACAAACGGGCAACCGGACGGGGCCCGCCGGGCGGCGGGCGCGGCGCCGGGTCAGTGCGAGAAGACCACGTCGACCTGCCGCATCGCGGCCTCGACGTCGTCGGCCTCCTCCGTCCACCACGCCAGGATGTAGTGCTCGGCGCGCCACGCCCGGATCACCTTGCGGACCTCGGCCTGGTAGGTGGAGAACACCTCCTGGCGCGTCTGCGCGTGGACGCGGACGAAGTCGCGGGCGGCGTTCTTGCGCAGCTCGGCCATCAGCTCCTCGACCGAGACCTTGCTGCGGCCGGCGATGCCGTTGATCTGCTCCTTCGCCTTCGCGACCGCCGCGGTCGACCGGGGCCCGACGCCCTGCTGGTCCGACCCCGTCATGACCTGGGCGTAGCTCATCGCCGCCTGCCGGGCGTCGACCGCGCCCTCGAGGATGTGCTTGTGCAGCTCGCCCTTCTCGCCGGCCATGTAGATGCCCTGGGCGATGACGATGCCGGCGAGGAGCGGCGGCCCGGCCAGCAGCGCGGCGTCCAGCGTCAGGGTCGCGGCGCCCTCGACGCCCTCCTCCAGGAGCGCCTGGAGGATCCGCTTGTAGTTCGGCTCGATCGCGAGCTTCGGGGTCGCCTTGGGGGTGATCTTGATGTCGGCGCCGTCGCTCGCCTTATAGCTCCACTCCTGGATCTTCCAGTCGACCGCGGCCTCGAGGGTCGCGAACTTGATGCCGTCCTCCTTGTTGACGTCGAACACGGTGAAGCCGAACTTCGGCTCGAACCGCTGGCCCTCCAGCGAGACCTCGAGGCCCAGCTTGGACCCCTGCGCGCCGACCTCCCCGCCGACCTTGGCCTTCGGCGTGCAGCCGTCGAGGATCCCCCCGACGCGCTTGTCGAACTCGGCCGTGACCTCGGCCTGGTACTTCGTGCCGTCGCCGGCGTTCACCCCGCCGGAGCCCTTCAGCGTGACGTCGCCGCCGGGGGCGTCCGGGGCGGTGGCGGCCTGGACGGGCGTGATCTCGAGATCGACGTTCGCTCCGATCTTGAACTGCGCCTGGGCGTAGCCCACGTCCTTCGCGCCGCCGAGCTTCTTGTCCGGGATCGTGAACGTGTGCTTCACCTGGCCCACGGCGGCGACCGCGGGCTTCGGCGGGGCGGCCGCCGGCTGGCGCCCGAGCATCCGCGCCACGCCCGTGTTCCCCGCCCGGGCGCTCAGCGTCGCGACCCGGCGCGGGTCCAGGCCCACCCTGGGGTCGCCGGCGAGCAGCGCGGCCGGGCCCGCGCCGCCGGGGGCCCCGGCCAGGGCCGGGAGCTCGACCGCCTCCGCCAGGTCGGGCGGCGCCGTCTCCGGCACCGCCGTCTCGGGGACCGGCGGCTGGGTGCTCACGGCGCCCCCTCGAGGCAGCGGGGCCAGTCGGGGTCGGTGACCGCCGGGTTCGGGACGCGCCCCTCGAAGTCGAGCCAGATGCGCGCGTCCCCCCGGCAGTCGAAGCCCCGGCAGGGGATGGGGCGGGCGTCGTACACCGCGCAGCGGCAGGAGCCGCGCTCCATGTGGACGCACCAGCCGTCGTCGGCCCGCTCCAGGGCGTAGGGCTCGGCGGGGTCCCATCGCAGGATCCCCTCGCGGACGTCCTCGGTGGAGAGGCCCACGCCGAGGCGGCAGCACGCCGCGTGGCACAGCGGCAGGCGGGCGTCGCAGTCGATGTCGACGCCCCCGGTCCACTCGCGCTTGGGGACGTCGAACTCCTGCCGGATGGTGGCCATGCCGCGCTCCTTGAACCGCCGCCGCACGCGCCCGGCCGCCTCCGCGGTCATCGCATCGAGGCGCTCACGGTCGAGGCCGGCCTCCTCCAGCAGCTCCACCAGCGCCTCGACCGTCGCCACGAGCCGCTCGATCTCGCCGGTGTTGGCGTTGGCCCGGTTGTGGGCGTAGACCAGGCCCCAGCGCAGATCCTCGTCGAGCGGCCGTCCCCCCGGCTCGCTCACTTCCCGCCCTCGGTGGGCGGCGGCACCTCGTCGCCGCCGCCCTTCTGCTCGGCCCGGAGCTGCTTCTCCTCCTCCGCCAGCGCCTTGTCGGTCTCGACCAGGGCGTGGAAGACCTCGCCCAGCTTGTTGCGGCACGCGACGAAGGCGTCGGCCGCGTGGGCGCCGTTCTCCTCGCGCGTCCGCGACAGCGCGCGCAGGTGGCGGACGCCGTTGCGGACCTTGAAGCCGGCGGACTGGATCTGCTGCCCCTGCTCGCCCACGACGCTGGCGGACATGCGGCTGAGCTGGGGCTCGATGTCCTCGGTGAGCTTGATCAGGTCGCCGGGGTCGCCCTTCTCGCCCAGGCCGTCCAGCTCGGTCTGGGAGGCGCCGAGCGTCTCGACGACCCCCTTCAGGGACGCGATCACATCCGCGGGGATGGGCGGCGTCGGCGGGCCCACGGGGGTGGGCGCGGTGGGTGCGGGACCCTGGGCGGGCGCCGGCGTCTGGGCGGGGGCGGAGCCCTGGGCGGGGGTGGGGGCCTGCGCGGGGGCCGGGGCCGCGGGCTGGCCCGGCGCGGGCGCCGGGGATCCCGCCGCCGGCGCGGCCGCCCCGGCGATGACCGACTGGAGATCGCTGGCTGCGCCCGCGTTCTGCGTCTTGACCATGGCGATGGTCTCGGCGCGGGTCTCGGTCAGGGCGGCGGCGGTCTGGAGGCCCTCGCCGAACTGGTCCTGCGCGGCCTCCATGTTCGCCTTCTGGCCCTTCCCGACGTCGAGCCCCGGGAGCACCTGGAACAGCGGCCGCCCGAAGTTGACCGCCTTCACGGCGCCCTCCTTCGTCCCGCCCCGCACGAACCCCGACAGGCTGTCGAGGGTCCCGAGCACCTGGTTGTTCAGGGTGTGGCGGGCCCGCTCGTTGGCGGCGCGCTCGTCCTTGACCTTCGCGAGGCGCTCCGGCCCGCCGCGCACCTTGCCGGCCGCCGCCTCCTCGTCGCCGCCCCACCAGCCCCGCTGCTCGCCCGACACGTAGATGAGGCCGGCGCCGATGATCGCGAGCGGGATGAGGCGCTGGACGGTCGGCCCGGCCTGCTGCTCCCGCACGGTCACCGAGCGCGCGAAGGCGCGGTTGCCGACGAGGGAGGCGAGGTGCGCGGCGCTCTCCGGCCCGGCGGGCACGGGCGCCCGCGGCACGGGCGGGAGGACCTCCGCGGTGGGCTCGAGCTCGTGTCCGGTGCTCATCGGGGCGACCGCACCAGCTCGTGGAAGCGCTCGAAGTCCGACTCGAGGGTGAGGCGGCCGAGCTTGCCGTACTCGAGGGCGACGCCCATCACCAGGTGGCGCATGCCGATCACGCGGCCGTCCTCGGCGGCGAGGAAGGCCGCCGCCAGGGATGCGTTGCGGATGCCGCCGCCGGAGAGCTTGAACTGCGTCGCCAGGAACCCGACGTCGATGTCGGTCTCGAGCGGGGCCTCGTCGGGGAGGACGAGGCGCCAGATGCGCTCGCGGTCCTCCGGCTCCGGGAACGGGAAGTCGATGACGTGGTCGAGCCGGCGCAGGAACGCCTCGTCGATGTTGTGGCGGAAGTTCGTCGCCAGGATGACCGCGCCCGAGTACGCCTCCATCTTCTGGAGGAGGTAGGCGACCTCGATGTTGGCGTAGCGGTCGTGGGAGTCGCTCACCTCCGACCGCCGGCCGAACAGGGCGTCCGCCTCGTCGAAGAACAGGATCGCGTTCGAGCCCTCGGCGGCCGAGAAGATGCGGTCGAGGTTCTTCTCGGTCTCCCCGATGTACTTCGAGACGACGGTCGCCAGGTCGATGCGGAAGAGCTCCAGGCCGAGGTCGTTGGCGAGGACCTGGGCGGCCATCGTCTTGCCGGTGCCGGACTCGCCCGCGAACAGCGTCTTCAGGCCCTGCACCCGGGCGACCGTGCGCCCGTAGCCCCACTCGGACAGCACCAGCTCGCGGTGTCGCAGGTAGCCGGAGATCGAGTGGAGGATGTCCAGCGGCCGGTCCGGCAGCACCAGCTGCTCCCACCCGAAGGACGGGTCGAGCCGCACGGCCAGCTCGCCCAGCCGCCCCGACGAGGCGCGGCGCGCGCCGAGGTCCAGGTGGGCGCGCCGCGGCTCCCCGATCCCCTCGACGGCCGCCGTGTGCCGGGCGATCTCGGCGGCGTCGGCGATCTGGCGCATCGAGAGGCGGAACTTGGCGGCCACGTCGTCGACGTCGTCCGTCCCCGCGTGGAGCGCCCACGCGGCCCGCCGCTCGGCGAAGCTGGGCAGCGGCACCTCCACCATCATCGCCGTCCGGTCGCCGAGCGCGACCGCGGCCTCGTAGCCGGCCCCGCACACGAGCGCCCGCTCGTCGACGGCGGCCAGCGCGCGCAGCACCGAGCGGCGCGCCCCCGGGTCGAGCGCCTCGAGCCCGTCGAAGCAGCGGCGCCGCCCCTCGAGCGCCGCCACCAGGCGCGACTCGCGCATGAGGGCGGCGTCGCCCACGTCGGCGGCGTCCACGAGCAGCAGCGGGGTGCGCAGGGCGGCGGCCAGCAGGGCGGGGGCGTCGGGGCCGATCACGAGCAGGGGCAGGTGGGTGTCGCAGGACACCAGCGCCCGGAGCCCCTGCACGACGTCGTCCGGCCCGGGCGCCGCGGCGGGCACCGGCTCGCGGCGCACGCGTCCGTCCTGGGCCGTCTCGTCGAGGTCGGCGCCCAGGAGGAGCGCGGCGACGGGGTCGGCGACCTTCACGGCGCGCTCCGCGATGGGCGTCTGCCCGCGCTCGTCGATGAGCCGCAGGGCGCCGAGCCGGCGCAGGGGCGCGTCGCGGGCGAAGCGGGCCAGCACCTCGCCGGCCGGCATGCCGTCGCCCCCCACGAGCCGGGCGACCAGGCCGGGGCTGGGCAGCTTGCGGGTGACGTCGTCGTGCAGGTACGCGTACAGGCGTCCGTAGACCGGGTTCAGCTCCGGCGCCGCGCACACCGCGAGCACGGCGGCGTCGAGCGGGTCGAGCCCCAGCCGCTCGACGGCCAGCCGGAGGCGGGCGTCGGGGTCGAGGGAGGGCTCGGACCGGGCGATCGCCAGGGCGAGCTCGTCGGTGACGTAGAGGCCCCGGAACGGGTCGGTCGGGTTGGGATCGGAGGCCGCGACCGACTCGACCGCCGCGCGCACGCGCGCCGCGATCCGCTCGAGCCGGATGACGTCAGCCGGCGAGCTCATCGGCCGCCCGGTCGGCTTCGCGCTCGGATGCGTCGCCGGGCTGCGACACGGTCAGCGGCCCGTCCGCCGGGGCGCCCCGCTGCTGCACCACGTGGGTCAGCTCGTGCGCCATCAGGCGGTCGCCCGCGGCGGTGCCGGGGCGGTGCTCGCCGTCGGCGAAGAAGAGGTCGCTGCCCACGGCGAAGGCGCGGGCCTGGACGGAGCGGGCGAGCGCGTCGGCCTCGGGGCCGTCGTGCACCCGGACGTCGCCGAGGTCGTCGCCGAGGCCCGGGGCCATCCGCCCCCGGACGCCGGGGTCGAGCGCCCGGCCCCCGCCCCGGCGCGCGGCGATCGCCCGTTCCACGTCGGGGTGCGCCCGCCCGTCGGGGAGGATCCCCTCGCCGTGGCGCGCCAGCTCCGCGAACCCGCGGTTGCCGACGCTCGACGCGACGCGCTCGAGGGGGTCGGGCTCGGGCGGCGCGATGGCGCGGTCGTCGCCGTCCCGCCGCTCGACGTGGTCGTGCTCGCGTCCGTGGGCGCCCACCAACGCCTCCTTCGCGCCGCGCGCGGCCGCTCCGGGGATCGGAATCCCGATCGTAGGTGCGCCGCGGGTGCGGTGTCCACGCCGATGTCCCGCCCCTTCGGGCAGACGATCGGGCACGCGGGCCGGCAGGCGCGTCCGCCGCGGAGACGCACTTGTCGCCGCCGCGCCCGGGATGGGAATCTGCCGCAGGGAGGAGCCGGGATGACGGACGACGTGTTCGAGGTGGTGGCGGGCCGGGACGAGGGCGCCCGCTTCGCGTTGCGCGACGGCGAGACGCGGATCGGCCGCGACCCGTCCGCCGACGTGGTCCTGACCGACCCCCGCGTGTCGCGCCGCCACGCGCGCGTCTGGATCGACGCCGGGATGCTGATGGTCGAGGATCTCGGCTCCACCGGCGGGACCTCGGTGAACGGGCGCCGCCTCGACCGCGCCGCCCCGCTGGCGCAGGGTGACGTCGTGACCCTGGGGGTCACCGAGCTCCGCGTCCTGTGGGCGCCCGCGCCGGCCGCGACGGTGTTCGGCCAGGCGATCGTGCTCGAGGACGCGCCGCCGCCGCCCGCGCCGGAGCCGGAGCCGGAGGCCGAACCGGAGGCCGAACCGGAGGCCGAACCGAAGGCGGAGCCGGAGCCGGAGCCGGAGCTGGAGGCCGAACCGGAGGCGGAGCCGGAGCCGGAGCCGCCGGCGCCCGTCGCGGAGCCGGAGCCCGTCGCGGCCGCACCGCCCCCGCCCCCTCCGCCCCCGCCACCGCCTCCACCGCCGCCGCCCCCGCCGCTGGAGCCGCCGCCGGCGGTCGAGGAGCCGCCGCCCGCCGCGGTCGCGCCCCCGGCTCCGGAGCCGGCCCCCGCGCCGCCGCCGCCTCCGGAGCCCGAGCCGGACGAGGACGACATCTACGCCACCTTCTCCCGGAAGGCGGTCCCGCCGCCGCCCGAGCCGGACCCCGAGCCCGAACCCGAGCCGGAGCCGGAGCCCGAGGCGCTCGTCGTGCCGCCGCCGGAGCCCGCGCCCGCGCCGGAGCCACCGGTCGCCGCGCCACCGCCCGCCCCGGCGCCGGTCGAGGCCCCGCCCCCGCCGGCCCCGCAGCCGGCGGCGCCGCCCGTGGATGCGCCACCGGCGCCCGGACCCGCCGATGAGGCGGAGGCCGGCGACGCGGCCGAGGGGGAGGCCGCCGACGCGGCCGAGGAGGAGGCGCCGAAGCGGCGCAGGTGGTTCCGGCGGCGCGAGCCGGAGGGCGGCGGGTAGCCTTCCCCGATGCCTCCCGCCAGCCGCAACGCCGATTGGAGGGAGACGCTGACCGCGCTCGCGGCCCTGGAGACGGGGCTGCTCGCCGCCTTCCGCGACGGGGACACGCCCGAGCACGCCGCCCACGTCGCGGGCGTCGACCCCCGCGGCGCCCGCATCGTGGCGACCGCGCTCGCGGACGTGGGCCTCCTCGAGCCGGGGGACGCCGGGGCCCTGCGCACCACCGCCCGTGGCACGGCCCTGCTCGAGCCGGCGCCCGGTGGCGCCGACCCCGCGGGCGCGCTGTTCCTCGAGGCCCGCGCGATCCGGAGCCACCTCGCGCTGGCCGACACGCTCCGCACCGGCGCGGCGCCGGACGACGTGTCCGCCGGCGACCGCGCCACCCGCGAGCGGTTCATGCGCGCCATGCGGGACGTCACCGCCCCGCGGATCCCCGAGGTGCTCGCCGCCGTCGGGCCCCCTCCGCCGGGGGGCCGCCTGCTCGACGTGGGCGGCGCGCCGGGGGTGCACGCCCGGGCGTTCGCGGGCGAGGGGTGGGACGTGACCGTGCTGGACCTGCCCGGGACGCTCGAGATCGGCGCCGACGACCTGCGGGCGGCCGGTGTGACGCCGCTGGCGGGCGACGCCACCGCGGGGCTGCCCGACGGGCCGTGGGATGCGGTGCACCTGGGCAACATCGCCCACCTCCTCGATCGCGCCGCCGCCGCCGCGCTCGTCGCCCGGGCGGGCGGCGCGCTGCGGCCGGGCGGGCTCCTGCTGATCGGCGAGGTGCTCGGCGACCGCAGCCCCCAGGGCCCCGGCTTCGGCGTCGCGATGCTGGTCTCCACCGCGGGCGGCGACGCGTGGACCGCCGACGACTACCGTGGCTGGATGGCCGCCGCCGGGGCGCCCCTGGAGCGCATCGTCGCCGTGCAGGGCGGTCTGCACCACCTGCTGATCGGGCGGCGCGCGTGAGCGGCCGCACGCCCGACGCGCACTCGGGGCCCACCGACCGGGTCCCGCCCTTCCGCTTCAGCGCCGTGTCGCGGGTGGACGTGGCCGAGACCGACCTGGGCGCCGTCGTCTACTACGGCCGCTACGTCCACCACGTCGACCGGGCGGTGCTCGCCTACCGGCGCCATGTGGGCGTGCCGCCGCTGGGCCCGGACGGCCACCTGTTCGTCGTCCGGAGTCTCCAGGTGGACTACCGCGCTCCCGCGCGCTTCGACGACGAGGTGGAGGCGTTCGTGCGGGTCACCCGGCTGGGCGGGTCGAGCCACGAGTACGCCGTCCGGCTGGAGCGCGTCTCCGGCGGGCCCCCCGGTCACCTGGCGGACGCGGTGGTCACCGTCGTGGGCGTCGGCGGCTACGAGGCCCCCAGGCCCACGCGGATGCCCGAGTCGATGCGCGACGCGATCGCGGCCTTCGAGGGGCTCTGATGCGCGTCTTCGGCGAGGACGGCGGCGCGCTCGCCCGCGCGGGCGCCGACGTCGACGCGCTCCGGGCCCTGGAGGACGAGGTGGCCGCGGCGGTGGCGTCGCTGCCCCGCGGGGGCTCGGCCGACGCGCACGTGCACCTGGGCCGCGACGCCGACGGCCACCGGCTCGACGCCGCCGGGCTGCTGGAGGACCTGGAGCGGTGGGAGCTCGAGTCGGCGGTGTGCTTCCCGGCGAACGAGCCGGGCCCGGACAAGCAGTTCGCGGGGGCGAACGCGGCGGTCATCGCCGCGGCCGAGGCGGCGCCGGGACGCGTGATCCCGTTCTGCCGCGTCGACCCCACCCAGCCGGGGGCGCTCGACGCGATGGCGCGGGCCGCGGCGGCCGGCGCGCGGGGGCTCAAGCTGCATCCGGTCGCGCAGCGGTTCCGCCCGGAGGCCGACGAGGCGGCCGAGGTGGTCCGCGACGCCGCCACCCGCGGCTGGCCGGTGGTCATCCACGCCGGCTTCGGCGCGCGGCCGCTGGCGGCCGGGATCGCCGCGCTGGTGGAGGCGGTGCCCGGCGCCCGGCTCGTGCTGGCCCACGGCGGCCGCGGCGACGCCCGGGAGATCGCCACCCGCCTGGACGGATGGCCCGACGTGATGCTGGACACGTCGCTCGCGGCGCTGGCCGACCTGTCGGCGCTGCCGCCGGCGCGGCTCGTGTTCGGCTCGGATCGCCCCTACGGCGACCACGCCACCGCCCTGCTGCTGGTGCGGCGGGCGGCGGACGTCGCGGGGTGGGGGCCGGACGAGCTGGCGGGGGTGATGGGCGGGAACCTGCGACGGTGGGTGCCGTGACCGCCGCCGACGAGCTGCGCCTGGCCGCCGCCCTCGCCCAGTGCGAGATGGCGCTGGTGCGCCACGACCCGGTCGCCGGGCCGCTCCTGGCCCAGGCGGCGCGCCACGCCGACGGCCTGCCGGGCGCGGACGCCGCCCGTGCGGCGGCGCGTCTGCAGCGGGAGGCGGGGGAGGACCCGGGGGGGCGCAAGGTGGTGCAGGCGCTGACGCGGACCGCCGTGATCGAGAACGACGCGGCGCTGCTGGGACGCGCGGGGTGAGCGTCGCGAGCCGCAGGCGGCTGGCCGAGTTGCTCGACGCGCCCGCGATCGACCTGGCCGAGGCGAACCTGATGATCGCCTGCGAAGCCGACCGGGGCATCGACTTCGACACGGCGCTCGCGACGGTCGAGGGGCTGGCGACCGCCGCCCGGGAGCAGGGCGTGGTCCCCGCGCTGCGGGACCACGGCTTCCGGGGCGACGCGGACGACTACGACGATCCGCGCAACTCGTTCCTGCATCAGGTGCTCGAGCGCCGCCGCGGCCTGCCGATCGCCCTGGCCAGCCTGGCGCTGGCGGTCGCGACCCGCGTCGGCGCGCCGCTGGCGGGCGTGGGGCTGCCCGGCCACTTCGTGGGGGCCGACCGCAGCGGCGCCGGGCCGGGGGGGGTCGGCCCGGTCAACGGGGGGGCGCGGCTGGGCAAGGCGGGGGGCGCACGCCTGGTGGAGCGCACCGCCGGCGTGCCCTTCCGGCTCGAGTTCCTGGATCCCGTGGAGCCGCGCGAGATCCTGGCGCGCACGTTGCGCAACCTGCGCGGCAGCTACATGCGCCGCCGCCGCCTCGACCAGGCCCTCTGGACGGTGGAGGTGGGCCTGATCGTTCAGCCCGACGACGCCGAGCTGGTGCGCGCCTCCATCTCGCTGCTGAGCGGGACCGGGCGCTACGAGGAGGCCGAGGCCACCGCCGCGGCGTTCCTGACGGCCCGGCCCGACCACCCCGGCGCGGCCGCGGTCGAGGAGCAGGTCCGTGCGATCCGCGAGCTGCGGTGGAGGATGAATTGAGCCTGAACGACGCCATCATCGCGCAGGTGCGCGACGCGAACCGCCGCTTCTACGACGCGCTGGAGGCCCTCGACATCGACGCGATGGCGGCCGTGTGGGCGGGGGGCGACGACGTGGCGTGCATCCACCCCGGGGGGCCGGTGCAGCGCGGGTGGGACGAGGTGGGCGGCGCCTGGGAGGCGATCATGTCCCACACCGGCTACATCGAGTTCGAGATCGCCGACGTGCACGTGGTGGTGCAGGACCCCGTCGCGTGGGTGAGCTGCGTCGAGCGGATCACGTCGGCCACGGACGAGGGCGCCACCGCCGTGGCCGAGGTGGCCGCCACCAACGTCTTCGTCCTGGACGCCACCGGCTGGCGCCTGGTGGTGCACCACGCGTCCCCGATCATCCGCCCGGGCCTGGGCGACGACGAGGAGTCGGGCTAGGGGATCGCGCGGCGGATGGCGCCCCGGAAGGAGCGTCCCGGTCCGCCGAGCGGGTCGCTCCTCCAGGCCGCGACCGCGCGGCCGGCGGCGTCGATGCCGACGGCCGGGGCCGTCCCGCGGCCGCGCGGGCCGGAGAGCGTCTCCACGTCGCCGAAGGTGCGCAGCCCGGAGAGGAAGACGCGCGCCCGGATGGTGGCGAGGGAGCGGCCGGCCGGCTGCGACCAGGCGACGATCGCCGCGCCGTCGGCGTTGCCCGCCAGCGCGGGCCGGCCCGCGCTCCGGGCGGCCGCGGGGGAGAGGATCGCCCGGGACCAGGTGCCGTCGGGCGCGCCGGCGGCCCCCTCGACGCGGGCGCGCCCGTCGGCGACGCGACGCCACGCCGCCACCACCCGGCCGGATGCCGACACCGCGAGCACGGGCGGGGCGGGCGACGGCCCGGCGCCGCCGGGCTGCGACAGGGGCACCGGTGCCGCGAGCGCGCCGCCGGGTGCCCGCCGGACGGCCATCACCCCCGACTCCCACCAGGCGACCACGGCCGTCCCCGCGGCGTTCATCGCGACGCCAGGCCGGCGGGCCGTCGCCCCCGCCCCCGCCAGCCGGGGGGGGGCGGGGGGGGGGGGCGCCCCCCGCGGCCGGGGCCCCGCCATACCCCCCCGGGGCGCCC
>DAISWG010000051.1:15781-17098 GCA_036826475.1 Miltoncostaeaceae bacterium
GGGGCCGGGGGGGGGGGGGCGGGGGGGGGGGAACCCCGGGCCCCCCGCGCGGCGTCCCCCCGCGCGCGGGGCGGGGGGGCCCGCCCCCCCCCCCCCGCCAGCGCGGCGGGCGCGGCGGGGGTGCCGTCCCCGAGGATCGGCGCCGCGCTCAGCCCGCCCGGGCGCTCCCAGACGAGCACCCCCGACCCGTCGCCGGCCAGCGCCAGCGCGGGGTGCGCGGCGCCCGCGGGGCCGACGTCGGACGGCGCGCTCCACGCCCCCGTCGCGGGATCGCGATGCGCGGCCCGCAGGGTCGGCGCCGGTGACGAGCGGATCCAGACGGCGACGGCGAGTCCGGTGGGGGCGACGGCCACGCGCAGGTCCTGCACGCCGGCGCCGGCTCCCTCGTCGATGCGCGCCACGGCCGGCCGCCGCGGACCCGTGGGGAGGCTCAGCGCGATGACGCTCCGGTCCTCGGTCCACCCCACGAGGGTCCGCCGACCCGCGGCGGCGGCCGCGACCGGGCCGGTGGTGCCGTCCCGGCGCGCGGACACGGTCCGCGGCCCGCGGAACGGGGCGGTGGGCGTCGCCCGGGTGCGGAGCTGGACCACGTCGCGGAGCGGCGCCCGCGCGGCGTCGGTGCGCTGCCATACGACCACCGCGCGCCCCTCGGGGGCCACGGCGACGGCGGGCTCGCTGGGGAGCACCCTGCCCGGCGCCGAGAACGGCACCGACAGGCTCCAGGCTCCTGGTCCGGCGGAGGCGAGGGCCGGCTGAACCGCCAGCACCCCCGCCGCCGCGACGACGGCTACGCCGAGGCTACGCCTTGCTGGAGAGATAGTCGGCGACCATCTTCTCGCCCGCCGCCGGGCCCTCCTCGAAGTAGACGCGGTTGATCTCCTTGAAGACCTCCCACTTGTCCGGCGTGTCGTCCTCGGCCATCGTCGCGTCCACCGGGCACGCCTCGACGCACGCGTCGCAGTCGATGCACTCGCTGGGGTCGATGTAGAGCATGGTCGCCTCGTCGTGACCCTCCTCCCCCGCGGCGGGGTGGATGCAGTCGACGGGACAGACGTCGGCGCAGGAGGTGTCCTTCGTGCCGATGCAGGGCTCCGTGATGATGTAAGCCATTCAGCGTTCCTCGGGCGTCGTGGGCGGCGGCGCCGCCGGGTGGTCCGGACGGGGCCGCGGAGCGCCGATGCTACCAGCGGGGACCGGCGTCATGAGGACGCGAGCACCGGGCGCGGCACCAGGGCCAGCAGGCGCTCGGCGGCGTCCCGCAGCGCGCGGGCGGCCGGGCTGCCAGGCGAGGACGCCACCACCGGGAGCCCCGCGTCG
>DAISWG010000051.1:17108-27431 GCA_036826475.1 Miltoncostaeaceae bacterium
GCCGGGGGGCGGTCGCCCCCCCGGGGGCCCGCGGGGGCCCCGCGTGGGCCACCGCCGGCTCCAGCGGGATGCGGCCGAGCAGCGGGACCCCGAGCTCGGCGGCGAGCAGCTCCCCGCCGCCGCCGGAGAAGACCTCGTAGCGAGCGCCGGTGTCGGGCGCCTCGAACCAGCTCATGTTCTCGATGACGCCCGCGACCGGCAGGTTCACCCGCGCGGCCATGGCGGCGGCCCGCCGCGCGACGCGCTGCGCGGCGAGCTGGGGCGTGGTGACGATCACGAACGCCGCGGTGGGCAGCAGGCCCGACAGCGACAGGGCCACGTCGCCGGTGCCGGGCGGCAGGTCCACCAGCAGGTAGTCGGGGTCGTCCCACCACACCTCGGTGATGAAGCTGGTGAGCGCCTTGTGCAGCATGGGCCCGCGCCAGATGACCGGGGAGTCCTCCTCGGTGAGGAACCCGATGGACATCATGCGCACGCCATGCGCCTCGACCGGCATCATCAGGTCGTCGACGGCGACCGCGGGCCGGGTGATGCCCATCATGCGGGGGATGGAGTAGCCGTACACGTCGGCGTCCAGCAGGCCGACGGTGGCGCCGCCCTGCGCGAGGGCCAGGGCCAGGTTCGCCGTGATGCTCGACTTGCCGACGCCCCCCTTGCCGGAGGCGACGCCGATGACGGTGGTGCGGCTGCCCGGCTGGAACGGCGACGGCCGCTCCTCACCGGTGATGAGCCCCTGGCGCAGGCGCCGGCGCTCCTCGTCGGTCATCGCGTCCATCGTCACCTGGATCGTCCCGATCCCCGGCAGCGGGGCGAGCGCGTCGGTCACCCGCTTCTGGATCTCCGCCTTCAGCGGGCAGCCCGCCACGGTGAGGCGGATCGCCACCAGCACCCGCCCCTCGCGGACGTCCACGTCGCCGACCATGCCCAGGTCCACGATGCTGCGGTGCAGCTCGGGGTCGTGCACGTCCCGGAGGACGCGGAGGATCGCGTCGCGGTCGGGCGCGGCGCTCACATGAACATCCGGGCGTACGGCTCCGCGTCGGCCAGCGTCATGCCCCACGGGCCGTGCCCCGGGTGGATGCGGGCGTCGCGCGGGACGTCGGCGAAGACGCGCTCCAGGCTCCGCAGCATCGCCCCGGGGTCGCTGCGCGGGAAGTCGGTGCGGCCGATGCCCTGGGCGAAGATGAGGTCGCCCACGAAGGCATCGCCCTCCGTCTCCTCCAGCGCCACCATGCACCCCGGCGAGTGGCCGGGCGTGGCGAGCAGGCGGAAGCGCAGCGCCCCGAGCTCCAGCACGTCGCCGTCGTGGAGGATCCGGTCGGGCGTGACGCCGGGGGTGGGGGGCGGGTTGCCGAACAGCGCCGGGTTGAAGGGCGCGGGCGCCGCGACCCACTCCTCGTCGCCCTCGCCGACCCACACGGGCAGTCCCCGCGCCGCCCACACGTGGTTCTCGACCACGTGGTCCCAGTGGCCGTGCGTGTCGAGCACCGCGAGCGGCGTGGCCTCCAGGCGCTCGAGGGTCTGGGCGACCCACGCCTCGGAGCCCATGGCCGGGTCGACGATCCACGCGCTGCCGCCCCGGTCGTCGGCGACGACGTAGGTGTTGGTGGCCACCGGGCCGAACGTGCCTCCACGGATGATCATCCCTGCGATGCTAGCTGTGGGGGCCGGAGGAGGGCCGATGCGGATCGCACTTGGGTCGGACGAACGCACCGCCCTGACCGACGAGCTGGTCGCGACGCTCCGCGCCGAGGGCCACGAGGTCGCGCTGTTCGGGCCGCTCGCCGGCGGGGACCAGGAGTGGGTCGCCGCGAGCGCCGAGACCGCCCGCGCCGTGGCGGACGGGCGCGCCGACCGGGGCATCGTGTGCTGCTGGTCGGGGACGGGGGCGTCGATCGCCGCCAACAAGGTCCGCGGCGTGCGGGCCGCCCTGTGCGGCGACGCGGAGACGGCCCGGATGGCGCGGCGGTACAACCACGCCAACGTGCTGGCGCTGTCCCTGCGCGTCACGAGCCCCCCGATGGGGCGCGAGATCGTCGAGGCCTTCCTCGGGGAGCCGGACGGCGCCGACGACTTCGACCTGCGCAACGTCGCCGAGCTGCGCGGGATGGAGGAGGGCTGAGCGGCCCGGACGGCGTCGGCGCCCCCGGGCGGCACGACGCGGAGCTCGTCGGCTGGCTCGAGCTGTTCTTCGACCTGGTCGTGGTGGTGTGCACGGCGGTGATGGCCGAGCGGCTCCACGAGCACCCCGACTGGGGCGGCGTCGGGGTCTTCCTGGTCGTCTTCACCGCGATCTGGTCGATCTGGATCTCGTTCGTGGTCTACACCGACCTGGCGAACGAGAACACCCGGATCGCCACGCTGATGGTCGCCGCGGGCGTGATCGGGATGATGGCGGCGGCCCTCGGCGACCTGGACGAGCGCGCCGACGTCTTCGCGATCGGCTTCGTGGTCTGCCGCGTCATCGCGGCGCGGGCGGCCTCGCGCACCGGGCGCCTGCTGACCTCGTGGCCCGCCGTCCAGCTGGGCGGCCTGACCACCCCGTGGATCGTCTCGATCTGGGTCGAGGCGCCCGCCAAGTACTGGATCTGGGCGGTGGCGCTGGCGCTGGAGCTGGTGTTCGCGGCGGCGCGGGCGGCCGAGGGGGAGGCGTCGGGAGCGTTGATCGAACGCGTCAACGCGCGCATGCGCCACCGGGCGCGGGGCCGGGAGCAGCTCGCGCCCTTCGTGCCCGTCAGCGGCCGGCCCGAGCACATGGGCGACCGGCTCGGCACGTTCGTGATCATCGTGCTGGGTGAGGGCGTGGCCCAGATCATCCGGGGGGCGACGGCCGCCGAGTGGGGGAACCACTTCGCGGTGCCGGCGGTCGCATCGTTCGCGATCCTGATCGGCCTGTGGTGGCTGGCGTTCCGCCACGGGTTCGGCGCCGGCGGGGAGCCGGGGTTCCCGCTCCGCACCCTGCTGCCGATGCACCTGGTGATGACGGCGGGCGTCGTCGCGCTGGCCGCGGCGCTGGGGGAGCTGCTGCTCGACGTCCACGAGCCCGCCAGCGCGTTCTACCGCTGGCTCCCGGCGGGCGGCATGGCGGCGTGGTTCCTGGTCTCCGCCGCGCTGGCGTACGGCGGCGGCGACCGCCGGACCGCGGTGCGCGCCCTGGGCTCCGTCGCGATTGCCGCGGCGGCCGCGGCGGCGTGCGGGTCGGTCGACGCGCTGTGGTTCGTGGTCCTGCTGCTGGTGGCCGTCGGGTGGACGGTCGTGCCGCTGCGCGACCCCCGCCGCCCCGTCCCGGCGGCGGTCTAGCCGACCAGCCCGCCGAGCCCGCTGGGGTCGAGGGGCCGCGCGTCCTGCGGCTCGGGGATGTCGACCTGCTGCCCCCAGTCGGTGAAGTCGGCCGTGAGGTCCAGGTCGATGGCGCCGACGCCGTCCACCACACCCCGCCCGTCGCCGCGGAGCACCACGTGGACCCGCCTCGGCAGCAGGTCGCCGGTCCCGATCCAGAACTCGGCGGTGCCCTCCTGGAGGGCGCGGCGCGCCTCGGCGGGGGTCACGTCGCCGGTGGCGCCGAGCACGGGGCCGAGGTCCCCGAGCGCCTTCGCCGGGTCGAGCGTGCCGGTGATCTTCACCGTCGAGGTGCCGTCGATGTCCTCGCGGCCCGCCTCCGCCGGGTCGGTGGTCCACCCGGCGAGGGTGGGGTAGAGGTCGCCGAAGTCCAGGAGGGCCACCTGCTCCGGCGGCAGGTCGAGTTTGAAGTCCTGCCCGAGGATCCCGACGTACACGTTGTCACCGACGCGGGTCAGGTTGACCTGCAGGCCGATGCGGGAGACCTTGGCGGTGGCGTCGATCGACGCGCGGTCGGGCGGGTCGACCGGACCCTCGCCGGTGATGTCGATCTGCCCGTTCAGCAGCTGCCCCAGGCCCGACGGGAGCGCGTCCGGGCGGGTGACGTCGACGGTGCCCTGCACCGTCAGCGCGATCCGGAACGGGCCCGCCGCGGTGGCCGCGTCGGCGCTGCGGGCCAGGATCTCCGAGGGGGTCAGCCCCTGGGTCACGTCCTGGCCGCCGTCGCCGCCGCCGCCGCACGCCGCGGCCACGGCGAGCGTCAGCAGCAGGAGCGCCGCGAGCGCGACGCGGAGGATCGGGCGGGGCATGGGGCGCGGTATAGCATGGGCCGCCGATGCCCGGACCAGGTGCAGGAACATCGCCGGGCCGCGCCTGACCCTCCTCCCCATCGGGGTCGGCAACGCGTGTCCCGCGCCCGGCGAGGCCCAGAGCGGCTACCTCGTGCGCGGCGGCGCGGCGGCGGTGATGGTGGACATGGGCTCCGGCGTGCTCACGCGGCTGCGGCAGGAGATGGCGCCGGAGGCGCTCACGCAGGTGGTCGTGACGCACCTGCATCCCGACCACTGCGTCGACCTGATGGGCCTGGAGGTCCACATGGTGTGGGGGCCGGGCGCCGGCTCGGCTCCGCTCCCGGTGATCGGCCCCCCGGGCCTGCGCGACCGCCTGGTCGCCTTCTCCGGCGCGCGGGGCTTCGACACCGCGTTCACCTGGTCGACCTTCGCGCCCGGGGCGGGGGAGCTGGCCCTGGGGGACGGCCTGGTGATGCGCCACCGCGAGGTGCCGCACCTGCCGCCGACCAACGCCGTGCGGTTCGAGCGCGACGGCGCGAGCGTGTGCTTCGGCGCCGATTGCGCCTACGGCGATGCGCTGCCCGAGCTGGCGGAGGGGTGCGACGCGCTGGTGTGCGAGGCGACGTTCGGCGCCGGCCCCCCGGTGGAGGGCGTGCCGCACATGACCGGCGCCGAGGCCGGCCGCGTCGCCGCCCGCGCCGGGGCGGGGCGCCTGCTGCTCACGCACCTCGACCCCCTGCGCGACGCGGGGGCGGCGCTGGCGGCGGCGCGCGCCGAGTTCGACGGGCCCGTGGCCCTTGCCCGCCCCGGCGAGGCGGTGGCCCTGTGAGCGCGCGCGGGATGAAGCCGCGGCCCACCGACCGCCGGGCCGTCGTGATCGCCACAGTGCTGAGCCTGCTGCTGCCCGGCCTGGGGCACGCCTACGCGCTGCGGCTGACGCGGGCGCTGGTGTGGTTCGCCGGCACGATCGCCGTGGCCCTCGTGCTCGGCCAGGGGGACGAGAACACGGCGCTCGCGATGGGGATGGGCCTCACGATCGCCGTGCTCGCGGCCCTCGACGTGGCGCTGGTGATGTGGCTCGACGGCCGCGCGCGGCCGGCGGCGTGACGCGGGTCCCGGCGGGGATCCCGCACCCCGTCCACTAGACTGTCGAAATGCCGCTCGCCCGGACCACCTCCGCATGACCTGGGACGCCTTCGCCCGCGCCGGCGCCGGCGCCGCCCAGGGGGAGGAGGAGCTGCGCATGCTGTGGCGCCGGTACAAGAGCACCGGCGACCCGGCGTCGCGCGACCGCCTGATCCTCACCTTCGCGCCGCTCGTCAAGTACGTCGCGGGCCGCATGAACAGCCACCTCCCGGCGCACGTGGAGGAGAGCGACCTCATCTCGTACGGCCTCATGGGCCTCATCGGCGCGGTCGAGCGCTACGACCCGGGCCGGCAGGTCAAGTTCGAGACGTACGCCGTCACGCGCATCAAGGGCGCGATCATCGACGAGCTGCGCTCCCTCGACTGGGTGCCGCGCTCCGTGCGGGCCCGCTCGCGCGAGATCGAGCGCAAGGCCACCGAGCTGGAGCACAAGCTGCAGCGCGCGCCCACCGACGAGGAGCTGGCCGCGGCGCTCGGGATGGAGATGCACGAGTTCCAGGCCGCGATCACCCAGATCGCCAACTCGTCGATCATCGCCCTGGACGAGACGTGGAGCGTGTCGTCCGGCGGCGAGTCCCTCTCGCTCATCGACACGATCACCGACCAGCGCCCCAGCAACCCGTCGGACCTCCTGGACGTCACGGAGCTGCGCGACACGCTGGCCGACGCCATCGCCCGCCTGCCGGAGCGCGAGAAGATCGTGATCGCCCTCTACTACTACGACGGGCTGACGCTCCGGGAGATCGGCGAGGTGCTCGGCGTGACCGAGAGCCGCGTCAGCCAGCTGCACACCAAGGCCATCCTGCGGCTCAAGGGCCGGCTGCAGGACGGGGAGGTTGACCAGGGCTAGCGGACGGTCGAGTATGCGCTTCCCGGCCTTGTGAGGAAAGGCACGAAGCCCATGGCGCATCCCGATCCTGCCCAGCTTCGCAACATCGCGGTCCTCGGGCACCGCGGCAGCGGCAAGACCAGCCTCGTCGAGGCGATGCTCTTCGCCGCGAAGGCCACCACCCGCCAGGGACGCGTGGCCGACGGGTCCACCGTCGCCGACTTCGACGACGACGAGCAGCGCAGGGGGATGACGATCTCCGCGTCGCTCTGCCACCTGACCTGGAACGGCGTGAAGGTCAACCTGCTCGACACCCCCGGCGAGCCCTCCTTCCAGGGCGACACGCTCGCCGCGCTGCGGGCCGTCGATGCGGTGCTGATGGTCGTGAACGCCGCCGCCGGCGTCGAGGTGCAGACGGAGCGGCTGTGGGCCCGCGCCGCCGATGCGAACCTGGCGCGGGCGATCGCGGTCAACATGCTCGACCGCGAGCGGGCCGACTTCGACGCGGCGATGGCGGCGATCACGGAGATGGCGCCCGGCGCCGTCCCCATCCAGATCCCGGTGGGCAGCGAGGGCGGCTTCGAGGGCGTGGTGAACCTGGTGTCGATGACGGCGACGACCTACGCCGGCGGCGACCCGCACGGGACGACCGGCCCGATCCCCGCCGACCTGGCCGACGCCGCCCAGGCGGCGCGCGAGCACCTGATCGACGTGGTGGCCGAGAAGGACGACGCGCTCATCGAGAAGTATCTCGAGGGCGAGGAGATCACCACCGAGGAGCTCATCGGGGCGCTCCTGAGCGGGGTCGCGGAGGGCCGCATGCATCCGGTGGTGTGCGTCGCGGGCGAGCGCGGCATCGGCGTCGACCGCCTGCTGGACCTGCTGGTGGAGGCGCTGCCCTCCCCGGCGACGGTAGCGAGGTGGCCGGCGCTCGACCCCGGGACGGGCGAGGCGACCGAGGTGGTGCTCGCCGAGGACGGGCCGGCGGTGGCGCTCTGCTTCAAGACGCTCGCCGATCAGTTCAGCGGGCGCATCAGCCTGCTCCGGGTGTTCTCCGGCGTGCTCCCCGCCGACACCCACGTGGTCTCGGCGAACGGGGGCAAGGAGCGCGTGGGCCAGCTGTTCACCCTGCAGGGCAAGGAGCACGTGGCCCTCTCCGAGCTCGGCCCCGGGGACATCGGTGCAGTCGCCAAGCTGAAGGAGGTGGTGACCGGCGATGTGATCACCACGGGCGGCGCCGGTGTGGGCTTCGCGCCGATCGAGCTGCCGCCCCCGTTGATGGGCTTCGCGGTGACCGCCCGCAACGCGGCCGACGAGGACAAGCTCAACCAGTGCCTGCGCCGGATGAGCGACGAGGACCCGACGCTCGACGTCCACCACGACGAGCAGACCGGCGACCACATCGTGGCGGGGCTGTCGCAGATGCACGTCGAGGTCATCGCCGACCGCATCGAGCGGCGCTTCGGCGTGGCGATGGACCTCGCCCCGCCGCACGTGCCGTACCGGGAGACGATCACGAGGAGCGCGAAGGCCGAGGGCAAGCACAAGAAGCAGAGCGGCGGCCGCGGCCAGTACGCGGACTGCTGGCTCGAGGTGGAGCCGCTGCCGCGCGGCGGCGGCTTCGAGTTCGTCGACAAGATCGTGGGCGGCGCGATCCCCCGCTCGTTCATCCCCGCCGTCGAGAAGGGCGTGATCGAGGCGATGGGGAGGGGGGAGCTGGCCGGTTACCCGGTCGTGGACGTCCGGGTGACCCTCTACGACGGCAAGTTCCACCCCGTCGACTCCTCGGAGATGGCGTTCAAGATCGCCGGCGGGCTGGGGATGAAGGCCGCGCTCGAGAAGGCGGGGCCGGTGCTGCTGGAGCCAGTGATGCACGTGGAGATCACCGTCCCGTCGGAGCATGTCGGCGATGTGATGGGCGACCTCAGCTCCCGCCGCGGCCACCCCCTCGGCATGGAGGCGCGGGGCCATGACGAGATCGTGCGCGCCGAAGTGCCCATGGCCGAGATGCTCGAGTATGCGCCCGACCTGCGCGCCATGACCGGCGGGCGGGGCGACTACACCATGCAGTTCGACCACTACGCCCAGGTGCCGGCGCACCTCGCCGAGAAGGCGGCGGAGGCCGCGGCGGTCTGACGGGGATCCGCATGGGGCGGGCCCGATAGGCTCGCCCCATGCTGGTCGCCCAGGTCCTCGCCGCGGTGGAGCGGCTCGCGCCCCCGTCCCTGGCGGAGGAGTGGGACAACGTCGGCCTGATCGTGGGGCGCCACAACCAGCCGGTGCGGCGGCTGCTGGTGGCGCTGGAGCTGCGGTCGGACGTGTTGGGCGAGGCCCGCGAGCACGGCTGCGACGCGATCCTGACGCACCATCCGCCGATCTTCCCGTCGATCGCGTCGGTCACCGACGGCGCGGCCGGCGAGCTGGTGCTGCGCGCCGCCGAGGACCGGCTGGCGGTGATGGCCGCCCACACCAACCTGGACGCCGCCCGCGGCGGGCTCAACGACGTGATGGCCGAGATCCTCGGCATGTCCACGGCCGTCCCGCTGCGCCCCGACCCGGACATGCCGTCGTGCGGCCTGGGGCGCATCGGCACGGTGCGGGCGATGACGCTGAGCGCCCTCGCCGAGGCGGCGGGCTGGGGCTTCGACGGCGCCCCGGTGTCCTACGCCGGCGACCCCTGGGTCCAGGTGCGCCGGGTGGCGTGCTGCTCCGGGTCGGGCGCGTCCCTCATCGACGACGCGCGCGCCGCCGAGGCCGACGCGTTCGTGACCAGCGACCTCAAGTACCACGACGCCGACCGCGCCGGCGGCCTCCCGCTGGTGCACCTGCCGCACGCCCGCGTCGAGCGGGTGGCGATGAAGCGGTGGAGCCGGGTGCTCGGCAAGGCGGTGGCGTCGCAGGGCGTGGAGGTGCGCTTCGCGGAGACCGAAACGGACCCCTGGCAGGTGGCGTGACCCCCCGTCCCCACCGCCCCGGACCGCCCCTGCACGGCTGGTACACTGCCGCCACCACGCGGATGTAGCTCAGTTGGCTAGAGCGTCTGCTTGCCATGCAGAAGGTCGTGGGTTCGAGTCCCATCATCCGCTCCTGCGAAGCCCCCGGGTCCGGGGGCTTCCTCGTTCGGGGGCCCGGTGCCGCGGCCGCCGTCACGAGCAGGCCGGAAGGCTCCCCGCGTTCGCGACGGTGGCGATGGTGTACCGGCCGTAGACGATCGTGAACGGGCCGCGCGGGGTGGTCGCGTAGACGGGGCGGCCCTGCGCGTCGAGGGAGAGGGTGACCTTCCCGCCGGAGTCGTAGGTGAAGCGGGCGACGGCGCTGGAGCTGCCGGTGTCCGCGTCCGCGCGGGTGCCGAGGAACCCCCAGGTCCCGTTCTCGGGGAAGTCCCGGGGCGGCGTGGTGGACCAGAGCACCTGGCCGGCGATCGCGTCGAACTCGTCCGCGGTGACGGCGGGGTAGCGGCAGTCGGGGCGGTCGCGGTCGAAGCGCACCGGCACCCCGTCCGTGACCGACCACACCGTGTTGCCGTCCTGGTCGAGCGACATGTCGAGCCGCGGCGTGTCGCGGGCGAAGCGCATGTTCGGCGGGTCGCCGCGCAGGCCGACCCCGTCCATCCGGAGCGCCGGCGCCGCGTCCGATGCCTCCATGGGCGTGGCGCCCGACCCCTGCGCGGGCTCCTGCGACGACGACCCGCACGCCGCGACGGCCAGCGCGACGGCGAGCGTCGCGACGGCGACGGCCGCGCTCCTCGGGGGTCTGCGCTGCGTCATCACCACAAGTCCACCCCTCCGGCGGTATCCGCGCATCGTCCCGCCGGGATGAACGGGGGCGCCAGGCCGCTAGATGAGCCCGTGCTCGCGGGCGCGGGCGACGGCCTCCTCGCGCGACGCCACGTCCAGCTTGCGGTAGAGCACCCGCACGTGCGACTTCACGGTGTTGAGCGACACCAGCAGCCGCTCGCCGATCCCGCGCAGGGGCAGCGACGTCGGCAGCAGGCGCAGGACGCGCATCTCGGCCTCGGTGATCGGCTCGGCCGGCCACGCCCCGCCCCCCGGCTCCGAGGCGTCGACCAGCCGGCGCAGCGGCCCGGGATCGGCGGTGCCCGCCGCGACGCCCCGGGCCCTGCGGGGGGCCTCGGCCGCCGGCCCCACCTCGGACCGCGCCTTTAGCGCCCGCGCCCTCGCCCGCCGGGCGGGGGGCCGGTCGAGAGCCCGGGTCGGC
>DAISWG010000052.1:0-26166 GCA_036826475.1 Miltoncostaeaceae bacterium
GCCGGGATGATGGACTGCAAGAAGGCGCTGGAGGAGGCCGGCGGCGACATCGAGGCCGCCACCGCCGCCCTGCGCACGAAGGGCCTCGCCGACGCCGCCAAGCGCGCCGGCCGCGACGCCAACGAGGGCATCGTGGACAGCTACATCCACGCCGGCGGCCGGGTCGGCGTGCTGCTCGAGGTGAACTGCGAGACCGACTTCGTGGCACGCACCGACCAGTTCAAGGACTTCGTCCACGACGTCGCCCTGCACATCGCCGCCCTCAAGCCGCAGTTCGTCTCCAAGGAGGACGTGCCGGAGGAGTACATCGCCTCCGAGCGCGCCATCTACGAGGCGCAGGCGCAGGACATCCCGGAGCACGCGCGCGAGCGCGCCGTGGAGGGCAAGCTCGCCAAGCACCTCGCGTCGATCGTCCTGCTCGACCAGGAGTTCGTCCGCGACCAGAACGAGAAGAAGCCGCGGACGATCGAGGCGCTCCGCGCCGAGATCGCCGGCGCGCTGGGCGAGAACGTGACCATCCGACGCTTCGCCCTGTTCGAGCTTGGCCAGTAGCGACACCGGCGAGGCCGCCCGCGCCGGCGACGCGCCGGCCGGTGCGGCGTTCCATCGCGTGGTCCTGAAGCTGTCGGGCGAGGCCCTCATGGGGGACGAGCCCTACGGCATCGACCCGGCGCGCATCGCGGGGATCGCCCGTCAGGTCAAGGAGGCGCACGACCGCGGCGTCGCCGTCGCCATCGTCGTGGGCGCCGGCAACATCTTCCGCGGCCTCCAGGGCATGGCGATCGGCATGGACCGGGCGACGGCCGACTACATGGGCATGATCGCGACGATGCTGAACGCGCTCGCGATCCAGGACGCCCTGGAGAAGCTGGGGCTGGTCACGCGGGTGCAGTCGGCGATCGCGATGCAGGAGGTCGCCGAGCCGTACATCCGCCGCCGGGCCATCCGCCACCTCGAGAAGCGCCGGGTGGTCATCTTCGCGGGCGGCACCGGCAACCCGTTCTTCACGACCGACACCACGGCCGCCCTGCGGGCCCTCGAGATCGGGGCGGAGTGCATTCTCATGGCCAAGAACGGCGTGGACGGGGTGCTCGACGCGGACCCGCGGGTGGTGCCCGACGCGCGACTGATCCCCAGGATCAGCCACATGGAGGCGATCGAGCGGGGGCTCAAGGTCATGGACACCACGGCCCTGACGCTGTGCATGGACAACAACCTGCCCATCTTCGTCTTCAACATGAGCGACGATCGCAACATCCGCCGGCTCCTCGACGGGGAGCGGATCGGCACGATGGTCGTCACCGACGACCCCAGGTGAGGAGGAGGACGTGGCCGACGACGACCGCATGAAGGACGCGAAGCGCCGCATGGAGGGCGCCGTGGCGGCGCTCACGAGCGAGTTCGCCGCCGTGCGGACCGGGCGCGCCTCGACGGGCCTCCTCGACCGCATCCAGGTGGACGCCTACGGCACGAAGACGCCGCTCAACCAGCTCGCCACGATCAGCGCGCCCGAGGCGCGGCTGCTGACCGTGTCGCCGTTCGACCCCAGCATCACCGGCGCCATCGAACGGGCGATCATGGAGTCGGACCTCGGGCTGACGCCGAACAACGACGGCAAGATCATCCGCCTGCCGATCCCCCAGCTCACCGAGGAGCGGCGCAAGGAGATGGTCCGCCTGGTCCACAAGATGGCCGAGGAGGGCCGCGTCGCGGTCCGCAACGTCCGGCGCGACGTCATCCACGACCTGAAGAAGGCGGAGAAGGACGGCGAGCTCTCCCGCGACGAGCTGAAGCGGGCGGAGGACGACGTCCAGAAGCTCACCGACGCCGAGGTGAAGACCATCGACGATCTCATGGGCCGCAAAGAGGCCGAGATCCTCGAAGTCTGAGGTCGGGCCGCTGACCCTGCTCACGCGTCTGCGCACGGCGCGCGCCGTGCTCGGGCTCGGGCGCGCCCCGCGCACCGAGCCGCCCGCCGGACCCACGGAGATCCCCGAGTCCATCGCGATCATCATGGACGGCAACGGGCGGTGGGCCAGGGAGCGGCACCTGCCCGTGGGCGCCGGCCACCGTGCGGGCGCCCGGGCGCTGAAGCGCGTGGTGCGCGCGGCGTCGGACGCCGGCGTCAAGGACCTGACGGTGTTCTCGTTCTCCACCGAGAACTGGACCCGCCCGGGCGCCGAGGTCGACGACCTGATGGAGCTCTTCACCGAGCTGATCGACCGTGAGGTGGCCGAGCTGCACGCCGAGCGGGTGCAGATGCACTTCGTCGGCCGCCTCCACGAGCTCAACCCGGCGCTGCAGGAGCGCATCGCCTCGTCCGAGGCCCTCACCGCCGAGAACGATGGGATGCACCTGTACGTGGCGATGAACTACGGCGGGCGCGGCGAGATCGTCGACGCGGCCCGGCGCTTCGCCGCCGAATGCGGCCCCGACGCGGGCGAGGCCGAGTTCGCCCAGTTCCTCTACGCCCCCCACATGCGCGACCCCCAGCTGCTCATCCGGACCAGCGGCGAGCAGCGCATCTCCAACTTCCTGCTGTGGCAGGGGGCGTACGCCGAGCTGGTCTTCTCCCCGCGGCTCTGGCCCGACTTCGGGCCCGAGGACCTCGAGGCCGCGATCGCCGAGTACGGGCGCCGGCACCGGCGGTTCGGCGGACGGTGAACGTGAGCGGGCTCACGAGCCGGCTCCTCATCGCGATCCCCGGCATCGTCGTCGCGGTCGCCGTGGTCGCGATCGGCGGGGTGGTGTTCGCCATCGCAATGGCGGTGATCGCCGCCCTGGGCCTGCGGGAGCTGTACAGCCTGATCGCGGCGTACCGGCCGCTGCGATGGGCCGGCGACGTCGGCGTGTTCCTCACCATCGCCCTGGCGTGGGGCATGGACGACCACGAGCACGGCCTGGTGCTCGGCCTCGCCATCGGGTTCTTCCTGGTGGTGATCGCCGGGCTCATCGTGCCGCGGCGCGACGAGATCACCATCCGGATGGCGGCGACCCTGCTCGGCATCGTCTACCTCGGCGTCCCATTCGCGATCCTGGTGATCATGCGCGACCTGCCGCACGGGGCCGCGGCGATCGTGAACGTACTGGTGGGCGTCTGGGTGTTCGACTCGGCGTCCTACTTCGGCGGCAGGATGTACGGGAAGCGGCCGATCGCGCCGCTGACCTCGCCCAGGAAGACGGTGGAGGGGGCGGTGATCGGGCTGGTCACCGCGACGCTGGCCGTGTGGGTCGCCGGCCTCTACATGGACTGGATCGACGGCTGGCAGTCGCTGATCCTGGGCCTCGCGATCTGCCCGGCGGCGTTCTTCGGCGACCTCTTCGAGTCGTTGCTGAAGCGCGACGCCGGGGCGAAGGACTCGGGGCGGCTCCTGATGGCGCACGGCGGGGTGCTCGACCGCTTCGACGCCCTCCTGTTCGGCGCCGTCGCCGCGTACTTCGTGACGGTGGCGCTGGTCTACTGACCGTGTCCCCCGGGCGCCACGATCCCGAGCGTGCGTCGCTGGCCGCCTGCGTCGCGCAGGTCGCCGGGGCCGCACCGGGCGACGTGCCGCTCGACCCCGCCGAGCAGCGGGCCTGGCTCGCCGGGCGCGGACTGGGCCTCGTGCCCGTGCACGACGCGGCGACGTTCGCCTGGGCGGGGCCGTGGATCGCCCGCCGCCCCGCCCGCGACGGGGGCGGCCCCCGCGCGGTCGTGATGTTCGGCGCGCCGTCCGGCCCGATCTGGGATCCCGGCGACACGACGGACGAGGTCATCGACGGGTTCGTCGTGGCACCCCTCGACCTGGCCGCGTGGCCGCCGCGGCCGGCCTCCGAGGCCGGGCTCGGCCGTGTGGAGGCGCTCGCGGTGGCCCCGGACGCCGAGGCGCCCGTGGTGCTCGTCGGAGTCGCCGTCGCGCTCCCGGGGCGCGGCCTGGAGGGCGACCGCTACGCCGGCGGGACGGGGACCTTCGCCTCCGGGCGGCCGGGGAGCGACCTGACGCTGATTGACGCCGCCGTCCTCGACGCCTTCGCGGGCCGTCTTGACCACCGCCGCAACGTGGTGGTGCGCGGCACGGACCTCGACGCCCTCATCGGGCGGGAGTTCACCCTCGGCGCCGCGGTCTGCCGCGGACGGCGCCGGTGCGAGCCCTGCGCCCACCTCGACCGCCTCAACGGCGGCGGCGTCCTGCGGCCGCTCGTGCACCGCGGCGGGCTGCGCGCCGACATCGTCAGCGGCGGCACGATCCGTGTCGGCGACCCGCTCACGCCCGGGCCCCGCCTCACGTAGATTCCGCCGACCGTGGATGTCGACCTGCTCACGCGGCTGTGCGAGACGCCCGGCGCGCCCGGACGCGAGGAGCGCATCCGCGAGGTGGTCCGCGCCGAGCTGGCGCCGGTGGCCGACACGATCGAGGTCGACCCGCTCGGCAGCCTCGTCGCGCGGCGCGCCGGGGGTGGCGGCCCGCGGCTGATGCTGGCGGCCCACATGGACGAGATCGGGTTCATGGTCACGCACGTCGAGGACGGCGGGTTCCTGCGCCTCATCCCGCTCGGGGGGTTCGACCCGAAGACGCTCACCGCCCAGCGCGTCATCGTCCACGGACGCGAGGACCTGCTCGGGGTGCTGGGCGGCAAGGCCGTCCACCTGATGACCGACGAGGAGAAGAAGCGGGCGCCGAAGCTCGACGACTACTACGTCGACGTGGGGCTGCCGGCCGAGCGCGTGAAGGAGCTGGTGCGGCCCGGCGACGTGGTCACCCGCGAGCGCGCGCTGGCGCGGCTGGGCGACCTCGTCACGTGCAAGAGCCTCGACAACCGCGCCGGCCTCTACGTGATGATCCAGGCGATGAAGGCGCTCGGCGACCACGAGTGCGAGGTGGTGGCGGTCGCGAGCGTGCAGGAGGAGGTGGGCCTGCGCGGCGCGCGGGTGGCGACGGCGCGCATCCGGCCCCGGGTGGGCCTGGCGATCGACATCACGCTCGCCAACGACGGCCCCGGCATCACGCCCCACGAGCGGGTCACGACCGTCGGCGGCGGTGCGGCGGTGAAGGTGTTCGACGGCGGCACCATCGTCCCGACGGCCGTCGTGGACCACCTGCTGGCGGTGGGTGGGGAGCGCGGCATCGCGACCCAGCTGGAGGTGCTGCCGTCGGGGAGCACCGACACGCGCGAGCTGTCGCTGTCCGGCGACGGGGCGGTCGCCGGCTGCGTGTCGATCCCCACCCGGTACGTCCACCAGGTGGTGGAGTCGTGCCACCCCGACGACCTCGACGCCGCGGTGGACCTCGTCGTGGCGTTCTGCGAGACGGCGCACCGGCTGGTGGGGTAGGGGCCGCGTGCGGGACCGGCCCGTCGCGCTGCGGCCGGTCGACGGGGGGCGGATCAGCCGAACGTGAACGCGAACGCCCGGGTGCCGGGCGGCAGCGTCACCCGCAGGCGCCCGTCCCGCGCCCGCGGAAGCGTCACCAGCCGGTAGAGGCGCGGCTCCCGCACCGTCAGGCGCGTCCAATTGGACGACGGGGCGTCGTCCAATTGGACGCGGGCGGCGCGGGCGGCCCCGTTCCCGTCGAGCACCAGATTCACGGACCGAGCGTGGAAGCGCAGGTCGATGGCGGCGCCGCGTCCCGCCTGGATCCCCTGGGCGCCGCGCCGCCACCCGCCGATGAGGCGCACCCGGGCGGGGAGGGGGTCGTGGGCGGTGCCGAGCCACGTCTCGGCGGTGGTGCCGGAGCGGAGCCCGGGCGGGGCCACGGCCCGTCCCGTCGATCGGGGCGCGTCCGCCGGCACGGCGAGCAGCCGGCGGATGATCCGCTCGGTGCCCGCCTCGTCGCCCTCGCCGATGTGGAGGTCGCGCACGTGGCCGTCGCGGTCGATCAGGTAGGTGGTGGGCCAGTAGCGGGTGCCGAAGGCGTCCCAGGTGGCGAAGTCGGGGTCGAGGGCGACGGGGTAGGTGATCCCCAGGTCCCGCACGGCACGCCCCACGTTGCCCGGATCGCGCTCGAAGGCGAACTCGGGCGTGTGCACGCCCACCACGGTCAGCCCGTCGCCGCGGTACCGCTCCCACAGACCCTGGAGCTCGGGGATCGTGCGCAGGCAGTTCACGCACGAGTACGTCCAGACGTCGACCAGCACCACCCGGCCGCGCAGGTCGCCCAGGCGCAGGGGCGCGTCGCCCGTGTTCCACGTCGCGCTGATCCCCGTCAGCTCGGGGGCCGGCCCCGCGTCCGGGAGCCCCAGGTCCCCGCCGGCAGGGTCCGAGCCGCGGGCGGCCGCGATGTACTGCGGCACCTCGGTCGGCATGGGCCGCCGGACGCCGTCGAGGGCCCGCTGCACGGCGTCGGTGCGCTCGAGCGCCTGGAGGGCCCCGGTGTAGGCGGGCACGTCGCGCACGAGGGCCGCCGTGACGCGGGCGTCCAGACCGAGCGCCATCACCACGCCGACGGCCACCATCGCCACGCCCAGGCCGGGGCGGACCAGCACGGCGCCGCGCCCGCGCACGCGCCCGAGCAGCCGTCGCCCGCCGAGCGCCAGGAGGCACAGCGGCACCACCGCCCCGACCGCATACGCCAGCAGCACCGCCGCGCCGCTCCAGCCGGCGTCGCCGGTCGCGGCCGCCGCCGCGACGGCGGCGAGCACCGGACCGGCGCACGGCGTCCACACGAGCCCCAGCGCGACCCCCACCAGCAGGCCGCCGGCCAGGCCCGAGCGCGTGCGCGGGATCCGCTCGCCCAGTCGCCCGACTGGGGCCAAGGCGGCCGCGACGCGCCCGCCCAGGGCGGGGACCACCAGCGCCGCCCCGAAGAGAATCAGCGCCGCGACCGCCACGTCGCGCAGCGCCGACGGGCTCAGCCCGGTCGAGCGCAGCGACGTGGCCAGGGCGAGCGTGGCGAGCGTGAACGCCGCCACGAAGCCCGCCGCGATCCCGGCCACGCGTCGCGCGCCGCCCCCCGCCGCGCCGCCGAGCACCACGGGCAGGGCGGGGAGCACGCACGGCGACAGCGCGGTCACGACCCCGGCGGCGAGTGCGGCGGCGAGCAGGAGTGCCATCGACCCAGGCTAGACTCGTGCGAGTGACACGCGTCCTCGTGCTGGGCTCGACCGGGTCGATCGGCGTCCAGGCCCTCCAGGTGATCGACGCCGCGCCGGACCTCGAGGCCGTGGGGCTGTCGTGCGGCTCGCGCGCGGATGCGATGGCCGGCCAGGCCGCGGAGCGCGGCATCGCGCACACCGCCTGCGCGGCGGGTGGGGGGACGGTCGCGCACACCGCCGACCTGGGCGACCTGATCGACGCCGTCGCACCGGACGTGGTGCTCAACGCGCTGGTCGGGGCCGCCGGCCTGCAGCCCACCCTCGCCGCGCTCGGACGCGGCATCACCGTCGCCCTGGCCAACAAGGAGAGCCTGGTGGCGGGCGGCGACATCGTCGCGGCGGTCCGGGCCCGCACCGGCGCCATCCTGGTGCCGGTCGACTCGGAGCACTCGGCGTTGTTCCAGCTGATGGAGGGGGTGCCGCGGGAGCGGGTGCACCGCGCCGTCCTGACGGCGTCGGGCGGGCCGTTCCGGGGGCGGACGGCGGCCGAGCTGGAGGCGGTGACGCCGGCGGACGCCCTGCGCCACCCGACATGGACGATGGGCGCCAAGATCACGATCGACTCGGCGACCCTCATGAACAAGGGCCTCGAGGTGATCGAGGCGCACCACCTGTTCGACCTCGCCTACGACCTGATCGAGGTGGTGGTGCACCCGCAGTCGAGCGTGCACGCGATGCTGCGGCTCGACGACGGCAGCGTCCTGGCCCACATGGGTCCCCCCGACATGCGCGTGCCGATCGGCTACGCGCTGCGGTACCCCTCACCACCGCCCCCACGCGAGCCGATGGACCTGGTGGGGACCCGCCTCGACTTCGGCGCGCCCGACGAGGAGGCCTTCCCGTGCCTGGCCCTCGCGCGCGCCGCCGGGATCGCGGGCGGCACGGCCCCGGCGGTGCTGAACGCGGCGAACGAGGTGGCGGTGGCGGCCTTCCTGGAGGGGCGGATCGGCTTCATGGACGTGTCCCGCGTGGTGCGTGACGCGCTCGACCGCGTCCCACCGGGTGATGGCGCTACCCTGGATTCCGTGCTCGACGCCGACGCCCGCGCACGCGACGCGGCACGCCGGTCGATCGAAGGAGCCCCGGCATCGCCCTGAACATCCTCTGGCTGGCCCTGATCCTGATGTTCCTCGTGCTGGTGCACGAGGCGGGCCACATGATCGTCGCCAAGTGGTGCGGAATGCGGGTCGAGCGCTTCTCGATCTTCTTCGGGCGGCCGCTCGCGTCGTTCCGGCGGGGCGAGACCGAGTACGCGATCGGCTGGCTGCCCCTCGGCGGCTACGTGAAGATCAGCGGCATGACGGTGGACGAGGACATCCCGTCCGAGGTCGCCCACCGCGCGTACTCCGCCGCGCCCATGTGGAAGAAGATCGCGACGATCGCCGCCGGACCGGCCGTCAACATCATCCTGGCCATCGCGATCTTCGCCGGGATCTTCTGGATCGGCCTGCCCACGTACAGCCTCTCGACGGGCGTCGCGAGCGTGCAGAAGGACTCGGCGGCCCAGGTCGCGGGCCTCGAGCCGGGCGACACCATCGTCGCGGTCGACGGCGTGCGCGTGAACGGCCACGCGCCGATCGTCCGGGGGGCGCTCCAGTCGGGCTCGCCCGGCGACACCGTGCGCCTGACGGTCGACCGCGAGGGGACCATCCTCGAGAAGACGGCCCGCCTCCAGATCCTCACCGACGTGGACGGGAACCCCGTCACGAACGCCCAGACCGGCCGGCCGCTCACCGGCCTCGGCTTCACGTTCGACGCGGTTCAGGGGCCCACGGTGCGCTCCGGCCCCCTCGAGGGGCTGAGGGACGGCTGGGACTTCTCCTGGTTCATCATGCGGACCAACGTCCAGGTGATCGGCGACGCGTTCACCAGCTCGGAGGCGCGCAGCCAGATCAACTCGGTCGTGGGCGTCGGCGCCGTGTTCAACCAGGTCGCCGACGACGGCCTCACCACCGTGCTCCGGTTCGTCGGGGTCATCAGCCTGGCGCTCGGCATCTTCAACCTGATCCCGATCCTGCCGCTGGACGGCGGTCACATCGTGTTCGCGATCGCCGAGCGGGTGAAGGGCAGCGCCTTCAGCGCCGCCACCTACGGGAAGGCCTCGTTCATCGGCCTGGCGCTGGTGATGCTCGTCTTCGTCATCGCCCTGCAGAACGACATCGGGCACATCACGGGCGACGGGTTCCAGGTCGACCGATAGGAATATCCTGGACGGCGTGAGCGACACCGCGCCACGACGCCACAGCCACGCGTGCCGGGTGGGGGACGTGGTGGTCGGCGGCAACGCCCCGGTGGTGGTCCAGTCGATGACCAACACCGACACCGCCGACGCCGTCGCGACCGCCGCGCAGGTGGCCGAGCTGGCGCGCGCCGGCTCGGAGGTGGTGCGCATCACGGTCAACAACCGCGCGTCGGCGGCGAAGGTGGCGGAGATCCGGGACCGGCTCCGCGACGACCACGGCGTGGACGTCCCGCTGGTCGGCGACTTCCACTACAACGGCCACACGCTGCTGCGCGAGTTCCCCGACGCGGCGGAGGCCCTCGCCAAGTACCGCATCAACCCCGGCAACGTGGGCCGGGGCGCCCGCCACGACGCGAACTTCGCGACGATGGTGCAGGCCGCCATCGACCACCGCCGGCCGGTGCGGATCGGCGTGAACGCCGGCTCCCTCGACCCGGAGCTGATGGACGCGCTGATGGACGAGAACGGCCGCCGCGCCGAGCCCTGGTCGGCCGATACCGTGCTGCGCGAGGCGATGGTGCAGAGCGCCCTGACCTCGGCCGAGGCCGCCGAGGAGCTGGGGCTGCCGCCGTACATGATCGTGCTGTCGTGCAAGACCAGCCGCCTCCAGGACATGGTGGCCGTCTACCGCGACCTGGGGGCCCGCTGCGCCTACCCGCTGCACCTCGGGCTCACCGAGGCGGGGATGGGGAGCAAGGGCATCGTGTCCACCACCGCCGCCCTCGCGATCCTGCTCCAGGACGGGGTGGGCGACACGATCCGCGCGAGCCTCACGCCCGAGCCGGGGGGCGACCGCACCGTCGAGGTGCGCGTGTGCCGCGAGATCCTGCAGGCCCTCGGCCTGCGCGCGTTCCGGCCGTCGGTGACCGCCTGCCCCGGCTGCGGACGCACCACGAGCACGGTGTTCCAGGAGCTCGCCCAGACGATCGAGGCCCACCTGGAGCGCCGCATGGCCGATTGGCGGGTGGAGCGTCCCGGCGTCGCGGAGATGAAGGTCGCCGTGATGGGCTGCATCGTGAACGGCCCGGGCGAGAGCCGCGCGGCCGACATCGGCATCAGCCTGCCCGGCACCGGCGAGCAGCCGCGCGCCCCCGTGTACATCGACGGCGCCAAGGCCACGACGCTCGAGGGCGCGACCCTGGCGGAGGACTTCATCCGGATGGTCGAGGAGTACGTCGCGACGCGCTACCCGCGCGCCCCGGAGGCCGTCCCCACCGCCTGATCCCGGGGCCGGCGGCCCCTAGTACGCCCGGGCGACGATCGCCCGCAGGTCCCCCTCGGCGGGGTCGTCCGGCACCGTGCCGTCGGGCCGCTGGAGGCAGCGGACGGTGATGCCCTCCGCCGCCAGGCGGTCCTCCCCGTCGTCGCCGACCGCGCTCCACGGCAGGATCGCGAACCCGGTCCGCGCGGCCTCGAGCGCCTCCTCGACGGACCCGACCTCGGTGGTACGGCCGTCGCGGAAGGCCGTCGCCTCGGCCAGGAGCCCGGCGTGGATCTCCTCGAGCAGCGCCGCGACCCGCTCCGGCAGGCCGGCGGCCGGCACGGTCTCCTTCGACCGCTGGTCGCGGCGGGCCAGCGACACCACGCCCTCGCCGACGTCGCGCGGGCCGATCTCCACCCGGACCGGCACCCCCTTCAGCTCCCAGTCGGTCACGCGCCGGCCGAAGCCGGTGGCGGTCTGGTCGTCCACCCGCACCCGCACGCCGGCGGCCTTCAGCTCGTCGGCCACCCGCCGCGCCTCGGCGGTCAAGGTGCCGGCGTCGTCGTCGCGCACCACCAGCACCACGGCCTGGACGTGGGCGATCCGGGGCGGGATCCGCAGGCCGTCCTGGTCGCCGTGGCACATGATGAGCCCGCCGATCATGCGGGTGGTGGTGCCCCACGAGGTGGTCCAGCAGGGCTGGAGGGCGCCCTCGCCGTCCAGGTACTGCATCCCGAACGCCACCGCGAAGTTGGTGCCCAGCTCGTGGCTGGTGCCCATCTGGAGGGCGCGGCCGTCGCCCATCATCGCCTCGCACGTCATCGTGTTGATGGCCCCGGCGAAGCGCTCGCGGGCGGTCTTCATCCCCACGTGCACCGGCACGGCCAGCAGGTCGACCATGAAGTCGCGGTACGTGTCGTGGAGGATGCGGCGCGCGTAGGCGGCGGCGTCGTCGCGGGTGGCGTGGGCGGTGTGCCCCTCCTGCCACAGGAACTCGGTGGTGCGCAGGAAGATGCGCGGCCGGAGCTCCCACCGCACCACGTTGCACCACTGGTTCAGCAGCAGGGGCAGGTCGCGGTACGACTGGATCCACTTCGCCATCAGCTCGCCGAAGAGCGTCTCCGAGGTGGGCCGCACCACCAGCGGCTCCTCCAGCTCCTTGCCGCCGGCGACGGTGACCACCGCCAGCTCCGGGCTGAAGCCCTCCACGTGCTCCGCCTCGCGGCGCAGATACGACTCCGGGATGAACAGCGGCAGGTAGACGTTCTCGGCGTCGCAGGCCTTGATGCGGGCGTCCATCTCCGACTGCATCCGCTCCCACAGGCCGTAGCCGTAGGGGCGGATGACCATGGTGCCGCGGGCCGCGCCGCTCTCGGCCATCTCGGCCTTGGCCACCACGTCCTGGTACCACTGCGGGAAGTCGTCGGTGCGCGACGCGAGGATCGGTGCCTTGCCCATCGGCGCGGCACTCTACCGAGCCCGCGGGGGCGGGACATCGGCGCCCGGCTGCGGTAGGGTGGGCGGACCTCGGGGCGTGGCGCAGCCTGGTAGCGCACCCGGCTGGGGGCCGGGCGGTCGGAGGTTCAAATCCTCTCGCCCCGACTCATCTCTCCCCACGTGGCTCATCGCCTTCGCTGGATCCCCAACGCGCTCACCGTCGTGCGCCTGGTGGCCCTACCGGTCCTCCTGATCGTGCTGATCGAGGCCGAGGGGCCCACCTCGCCCCTGGCCGCGGGCATCTTCGGCGTGGTCGCGTTCACCGACTTCGTGGACGGCAAACTCGCGCGGGCGTTGGACGCCGAGACCCGCTTCGGCCGGATCGCCGACCCCCTCGCCGACCGCCTGCTGGTGGTCCTGGCGCTCGTCGGGGTGATCCTGCTCGACCGCATGAACCCCGCCGCGCCCCTGATCCTCATCCTGCGCGACGTCCTGATCGTCGCGGCGTTCGCGGCGCTCCTCTCCCGCGGCGTCGAGATGCGCGTGGACATGGCGGGCAAGGTGTCGTCGGCCCTCACGATGGTCGCCGCCGGCGCCGCCCTGCTGCTCGACCAGGTGTGGGTGGACGTGCTGATGTGGGTCGCGGTCGCCCTCGCCGTGGGGACGTTCCTGAACTATTCGCGGATCGCCGCCGTCCGGCTCAGGTCCGAACCTCGACCACGCCCTGAGGGTTGAGCCGCCGGGCGCTACACTGACCGTTCACCGACCAGGAGTCCCTCCATGGACGCACAGCCGGACCTGACGCAGCTCTCCGACGATGAGCTCAAAAGCCTCATCCGCCAGCTCACCGAGGAGGAGCGGGCCGTGTCGATGCAGCGGCGCGTGCTGCACGGGCGGATCGAGCTGCTGAAGAGCGAGCTGGTCGGACGCCTCAAGGGCCGGGACGAGGGCGCCCTGTCGGTCGTCGACGTCGACGCGCTGAGCAAGATCCTCGCCGGGCGGCTGCCCGACCTCGAGAAGCTCGAGGGCGACGCCGCCTAGCGGCGCGGGGGAGGCGGGGTGTACTGCCCGGAATGCGGGTTCCATCAGAGCGAGGCCCACAAGTACTGCGGCCGCTGCGGCGCGCTGCTGATCGTGGAGAACCAGGGCACGGGGGAGATCACCGGCCCGTTCGCGATCAGCGACCACGCCGCGGAGACCGGGGAGTGGCAGGGCCCCTCCATCGAGGGCCCGACGCTGGCGGTTGGCGCCGGGGGACCCCCCGGCGCGACGTTCTCGCTCGACCGCGACACGGTGACGATCGGGCGTGAGCCCACCGCCGACGTGTTCCTGGACGACGTCACCGTCTCGCGCAACCACGCGGTCATCACGCGGCAGCCGAGCGGCGCCGCGCTGCGCGACCTCGGCAGCCTCAACGGGACGTACGTCAACCGCCGCCGCATCGAGGACGAGGAGCTCCTGGAGGACGGCGACGAGCTCCAGATCGGCAAGTTCCGCCTGACGTACCTGGTCGGGTGACCGAGCCCACCCTCCTCCCGGACGAGCGGGGGCCCGACGACGGATCGATGACCATCGGCGCGGTCTGCGACCTGCTGCGGGCCGAGCACCCAACGATCTCGATCTCGAAGATCCGCTACCTCGAGGACCAGAAGCTGATCACGCCGAAGCGCACGGCGGGCGGCTACCGGCTCTACAGCCCGCTGGAGGTGGAGCGGCTGCGGACGATCCTGCGGCTCCAGCGCGACGAGTTCCTGCCGCTGCGGGTGATCCGGCAGGAGCTGGAGTCGTCGACCACCGGCGCGTTCAGCGTCGCGAACCAGGCGAAGCAGCTGAAGCGGGCCCAGCTCGCCGAGCCGGCCCCCACCCGCCGGTACGCCGCGCAGGAGATCCTGGCGACCACGGGCGCCCCGGTCTCGCTGCTGAAGGCCCTGGAGGAGTACGGCCTGGTGGGGGGCCACGTCCGCGACGGCGACGGCCAGGCCTACGACGAGACGGACCGCGAGGTCGTGCAGACGGCGCTGGAGCTGTCGTCGTACGGCGTGGAGCCGCGGCACCTGCGCATCTTCCGCGTCGCCGCCGAGCGCGAGGCGGGCCTGCTGGAGCAGCTGCTGAGCGTGGGCCTGCGCTCCCGCAATCCGGAGCGGCGCCGGGAGGCGCTCGAGGCGCTGGAGGGGCTCGCCGCCCTGGCCGCCCACATGCGCCACCTGATGCTCATCGCCGAGCTGCGACAGATCGCCAACGGGTGACGCAGGATCCGTTCGACATCGACGGCGCCATCCGGCGGGTGCCCGACCACCCGCACGAGGGGATCCTCTTCTACGACCTGATGCCCCTGTTCCAGGAGCCGCAGGGCCTCTCCGCCACCACCGCGCGGATCGCCGCGTGGAGCCGCGCGCGCGGGGTCGACCGCGTGGTGGGGGTGGAGGCGCGCGGGTTCGTGCTGGGCGGCGCGATCGCGACGGAGCTGGGCGTCGGCTTCTCCGCGGCCCGCAAGCGCGGGAAGCTGCCGTCGGAGCGCGTCAGCCGCGAGTACGCGCTGGAGTACGGCACCGACGTGCTGGAGATGCACACCGACGCCGTGGCGCCGGGCCAGCGGGTGCTGGTGCACGACGACCTGCTGGCCACCGGGGGCACGGCCCTCGCGGTGTGCCGCCTGGTCGAGGAGCTCGGCGGGGTCGTGGCGGGCGTCGCGGTGGTGGCGGAGCTGACGTTCCTGCCCGGCCGCGAGGCGCTGGCGGGATACGACGTGATGTCACTGGTCACCTATGCGAGCGAGGCGGTCGAGGCATGAGGGGTCTCATCGGTGTGGACATCGGCGGGTCCGGGATCAAGGCCGGGGTCGGGCGGTCCCCCCGCCGCGGGCCGGTCGGCGGGCGGGGGCGGGGGGCCCCGCCCCCCCCGGCGGCCCCCCAGCCCGGGGGGGCGGCCACCCCCGCGCTGGTCGCGTCGCTCGGCCCGACCCAGGGGCCGGTGGGCATCGGGGTGCCGGGCCCGATCGTCCGCGGGCGGGTGCTCATGATGGCGAACATGGACACGTCGTGGGTCGGCCAGCCGGCGGCGAAGCTGTTCGGCGACGCGATCGGCCGGCCCGTCACGGTGCTGAACGACGCCGACGCCGCCGCCGTCGCCGAGATGCGCTTCGGCGCGGGGCGGGGCGTGAAGGGGACGGTGCTCGTCCTGACCCTCGGCACGGGCATCGGCTCGGCGCTGTTCGTCGATGGCGTCCTGGTGCCCAACCTGGAGCTCGGTCACATCGAGATCCGCGGCAAGGACGCGGAGCGGCGGGCCTCGGCGGGCGCGCGCGAGCGCCACGGCCTGTCGTTCAAGGAGTGGGCGCCCGTGCTCGACGAGTACCTCGACCGCATCGACCAGCTCATCTGGCCGGACCTGATCATCCTGGGCGGCGGCGTCTCGAAGCGCAGCGAGAAGTTCGTGCCGCTCCTGAGCGTCCGGCCGCCGGTGGTGGCGGCGGCGCTGCGCAACGAGGCGGGGATCGTGGGCGCCGCGGTGCGGGCCCGCATGCTGGAGTCGGCCGCGCGGCCGCCCCGCGTGACCAGCGCGACGCGCGCTACGCCCGCGCGCCGCCGTACGCCGGCAGGATCTGCACCGTGACGGTCCCGACGCCGGGGATGCCGAGGGCCGCTGCGGCGGCCTGCGACAGCAGGAGGTCGCGGCCCTTCACGTAGGGGCCGCGGTCGTTGACCTTGACGGTCACGGCCTTCCCGCCGTAGGCGACGCGGAGCATCGTCCCGAGCCGCAGGGTGCGGTGGGCGGCGCTGAAGGCGGCCGGGTCGTACGCCTCGCCGCCCGCGAGGCGGTCGTTCGCGTAGTCGGCGCCGTACCAGCCGGCGACGGCGGTGAACGTGGGCAGCGCGCCCGTGATGGGCGCCCCGGTGGCGGGGCCCACGACCCCGAGGCCGGGGAGCGCCCGGGTGAGCGGCGGGCCGTCGGGGGCGGGCTCCGAGTCGACCGCTTCGCCGCTGGCGGCGTCCACGGGCGCCTGGCCGGGCAGTCCGCGGCCGTCGAGGAGGTCGGGGGAGAGGCCGCGGTTGGTGGGGCTGGGGGCGGCGTCGCCGACGATCCCGGAGCCCCCGGCAGCGGTCGCGGAGCCCGGGTCGGGCGCGGCGACGGGGAGCGCGGCTGCGCGCGCCTCCTCGGCGGCCCGTGCGGCGGCGGCCTCGCGCTTCTCGGCCGCGCGGAGCTCCAGGGCGACGTCGCGCCGCTCCGCGGCGAGCGCCCGCCGCTTCACGGTCAGGTCGTCCTTGCGCGACCGGGATCCGGACTCGGCGATGCGCAGGCGGACGGACGAGGCGCGATAGCGGGAGACGAGGGAGCGGTCGCTGCGGCCGAGCGCCTCGAGCAGGTCGATGCGCGCCTGCACCTCCCCGATGTCCGCGCCGGTGAGGATCTCGATGACGGGGCTCGGCTGGGGCATGACGTAGAGGGCGACGAGGCGCTTCTCCAGGCCGCGCCTGGCGGCGGCGTACTCGTCCCGCGCGCGGTCGAGGCGGGCGCGCCCGCCGGACAACGTGGCCTGCTCGGCGTCCAGCTGGGCCACGAGCGCGGCGTCCTGCGCGTCGAGCCGGGACCGGAGGTCGCGGAGCTGGGACGCCGTCGGCGCCGCGGCGGCCGTGCCCGCCGACCAGCACGCGAGCGCCGCGACGGCGATCGCGGCGATACGGACGGACGGGCGCGAGCGCGGACGGATCCGGGGCATCCCCACCGGTATCGGTCAACCGGGGGGTGGTCTGGATCCTCGCGCCCGCCTCCGGTCCCGTCGCGGGCGGGACCCGCCGGCCGGCCTCGCTCAGCCGGTGACGTACCCCCGCTCGAGGTGGCTGATGAGGGCGTCGGAGGACAGCTCCCGGCCCGTCGCCCGCCGCATCAGCTCCGGGGTCGGCAGCGTGGCGCCGTGGCGGTGGATGCGGTCGCGCATGAAGCCGAGGATCGCGTCGAACCGGCCCTCCCCGATCAGGAGCTGGAGGTCGCCAAGCTCCTCGGTCGCGGCGTCGGCCAGCTGGGCCGAGTACAGGTTCCCCAGGGTGTACGTGGGGAAGTAGCCGAACAGGCCCTCGGCCCAGTGGATGTCCTGCATCGCCCCCAGGGCCGTCGTGGGAGGGCGGATGCCGAGGACGTCCTCCATCCCGTCGGCGAACGCGTCGGGCAGGTCGGTGACCGCGAGGTCGCCCCGGATCATCGCCAGCTCCAGGCCGAACCGCAGGACGATGTGGAGGTTGTAGGTCACCTCGTCCGCCTCGACGCGGATCAGGGACGGCTGCACCACCCGCGACGCCCGGCACAGCAGCGACGCGTCGACCCCGGCCATCGCCTCCGGGAACACCTCGCGCATCGACGGCTCCAGCCGCTCCCAGAACGCGGGCGTCCGCCCGACCTGGTTCTCCCAGAACCGCGATTGCGACTCGTGGGCGCCCAGCGACGGGGCGTCGTGCACGGGGGTGCGGTCCGCCGACGCCGGGAAGCCCTGCTCGTACAGGGCGTGCCCCAGCTCGTGCATCACCGCGGAGATGTTGCTGAGGGGGCTCGCCGGGTCGGTGCGGGTGGTGAACCGGACGTCGCCGCGATGCCCGCCGCCCGTGAACGGGTGGGCCGACGTGGCGATGAGGCCGCGGGTGAGGTCGAAACCGACCATCTCCGCGATGACGCGGGCGATGCGCATCTGGCCGCCCTCGTCCCACGTCCGCTCGGGCAGCTCCGCCGGCCCGGTCGCCGACGCCCGGCCCACGAGCGGCGTCAGCCGGGCCCGCAGATCGGTGAACACCGGCTCCAGGTCGGCGGCGGTCGCACCCGGCTCGAAGGCGTCGAGCAGCGCGTCGTACGGCTCGTCGCCGGTCCCGATCGCCTCCGCCTCCCGGCGCTTCAGCTCCACCACCCGGGACAGCGGGCCGGCGTAGGCGGAGAAGTCGTCGGACTCCCGCGCGTCCACCCAGGCCATGACGCAGCGGGATCGCGCCTCGCTGAGCTCCCTCACGAGCGTCTCGGGGACCCGGAGCGCCCGGTCCCGGTCGCGGATCGCGAGGCGCACGGCGGCGCGTGCCTCCTCGTCCAGCCCGTCCGACCCGGCGAGGGCGGCGAGCGCGTCGCCGGCGTCCTCGCGCACCAGCTCGCGGTGGTGCAGGGCGGCGAGGGTCCCGAGCTGCCTGGCGCGGCCGTCCGCGCCCCCCGGCGGCATCAGCGTCTCGCGGTCCCAGCTGAGCAGGGCCGCGGACCCGGCGAGATCCGCGACGACGCCCATCCAGTCGCTCGCGAGGGCCCACTCCGCTGACGTCCGTCCCGGCACGGGCGGGATACTAGGCCGCGGCGGCCGGCCGCGCCGGTCGGACGCCGCCCCGGGCGTATCCTCGGGCGTGATGAGCACGCCGCCGCAGCGCAGGCCCGCCGACCGCCGCCCCGCGCGCAAGCCGCCGCCCCCGTGGCTGCGCAGGTGGGAGGACCTGCACGTCGCCGCCCAGGTCGCGATCGTCGCGCCCGTCGCGATCGTGCTGCTGTGGTGGGGCCACGTCGTGTTCCTCAACCAGCCCGTCGGGCGGGGGTTCGGCTACGGCGTGTTCTGGGGCCTCATCGTGACGGCCGTCGTGGTGGGGGCCTCCCGCTCCGAGGCGGCCCGCAGGAAGCGCTAGCCGCGGGGCCCCGTGCGGGGCCCCGCGACGCCGGCCCGCCCGTCGGCGGGCCGTCGCCCTCAGCCGCCCGTGGCGGCCTTCTGGAACTCCGTGATGGTGGTCGTGACCTCCGGGACCAGCGCCTGCACGGCCGCCACGTCGCCCTTCTGGGCGGCGGCCAGGAACCGGCGGAGCACATCGCTCACCTTCGGCCCCGTCCGCACCAGGCCCGCCCGCTGCTCGTCGAGCGTGTTCTCGTCCAGGGAGTACGTGTCCAGCTTCGCGATCGCCGCGTCGAAGTCGTCGAGGGCCGCGGTCGCGTCGGGCACCTTCGACTTCAGGTCGTCGAGGCTCGAGGTGCTCTGGAGGGCGGTGCCGAACGTGGTGAGGGCCGCCGCGGCCGCCTGGACGTCGTCCACGTAGCCGGCGGTGTCGCCCGCGGCCGGCGCGGTCGACGCGGAGGTGACCGTCGCCGCCGGGGCCGTCGCGGTGGTGGCCGTGGTGCCGGAGCCGGTCGCGGTGTCCTCGGTGCCGCAGACCGTCAGGCCCAGCTCCTTCGCCTTCGCGTCGGCCTCCGTGCTGATGCTGTCGAGCTTCGGCGAGACCTCCTGGATGACGGTCTCCGGGTCCTCGCCGGCGGAGATCCGGTCGGCGGCGCCCTGGATCTCGCTCGTCTGCTGGTCGAGCAGGTCCATCGCCTCGCCGTAGGTCCCCGAGAGGTCCGACGGCGGCTTCAGGGCCTTCAGCTCGTCGAGCTGCCCCTTCTGCACGCTCAGCCCGGACTGCAGGAAGCCGAGGACCTGATCGTTCCCCGTGGGCTCGTCCAGCGCCTGCAGGCGCGTGTTGGCGTCGGCGCAGATCGCGTCGGCCTGCGAGCGGAACTCGTCGGCGCTCAGCGCGCCGTCGGAGCCACCGCCGCCGCAGCCGGCGATGGCGGCCACGGCCCCCACCACGGCGAGCGCGGCGAGCGGTCGGGAACGGACCAAAGACATGCGTTTCTCCTTGCCGAGAGGACGCGCGGCACGATATCGGCGCTTTCGCCGGGCCGCGCCCCCCGTCCGGGTGGGTCTGTGCCAGACTCGCGCGAGTCGGATAAGGAGCCCCGGATGCCCGTCGCGCAGGATGTCATCGAGTCGCTCAACGCCCAGCTGGGCCGGGAGCTGGAGGCTCATCTCCAGTACCTGTCCATCTCGAGCTGGTTCGACGCGGAGGGCCTCCCCGAGCTCACCGCCTTCTTCGCGCGCCAGGCGGCCGAGGAGCACGATCACGCGATGAAGTTCCTGACCTACATCCAGGACGTCGGCGGTCCCGTGGTGATCCCGGCGCTCGCGGCGCCCAAGCCGGCGTTCGAGAGCGCCGAGGAGGCCGTCGCCGCCAGCCTGGACTGGGAGAAGGAGGTCACGGCGAGCATCGACGCGATCATGGACCAGGCGATCGCGGGCCGCGACCACGCCACCCAGGCGTTCCTCCAGTGGTTCGTCACCGAGCAGGTCGAGGAGGTCGCGACGATGGGCGAGCTGCTCCAGGTGACCCGCCGGGCGGGTGAGCAGAACCTGCTGCTCCTGGAGGACTACGTCGCCCGGCTGGGCGGCGGGGAGGGCCCGGCCGCGTAGCGGGGGCCGCGGTGCGGGCCCGTCCACTCCGGGGCGACGACTATCCACGGGCCCGCGCCGTCGTCGACGGCTGGTTCGGGCACCCCGTGGGGCTGGTCATGCACCGCCTGTTCTTCGAGCAGCTCGGGCCGAGCGGCGTGTGGCTCGAGACCGACGAGGGCGCGCCGGCCGGGTTCCTGCTCGGCCTGGTGAGCGAGGCGGAGCCGGACCTGGCCTACGTCCACATGCACGTGGTCGATCCCGCGCTGCGGGGCCGGGGCCTGGGGGAGGTGCTGTACCGCGAGTTCGCGGCCCGCGCCGCGGCCCGCGGCTGCCGCCGCATCCGGGCGCTCGCCGCGCCCGGCCGGGAGGCGTCGCGGCGCTTCCACGAGCGTCTCGGCTTCGCCGGGCGCTGGGCGCCGGGCCACCTCGGCCCCGGCAGCGACCGATGGGTCTACGAGCGGGCCCTGCCGCTGGGCCCCGGCGCGGGGGCCTCCGGGGACTCCGCTACGATCGCGCGGACCGTTCCCAGGCCCGAACCACCGGGGGTGTCGCACGTGGCCGACCGTAGCCCGCAGGACGAGAGGCGCAGGCACCCGCGCGAGGACGTCGACCTTCCGGTGCGCCTGGTCGCCGACGACGAGGTCGTCGATGCCCACAGCGTGAACCTCAGCGAGGGCGGTGTGCTGATCGCCGGCGCCGACTTCCCGTCGGCGTCCCAGGTGCGCGTCGAGATCGAGCTCGCCGAGCTCGGGTGGCACGCGCTGGACGCGGAGGTCATCCGGCGCACCGGTGCGGGGGAGCCGGGCGAGGGGACGCTGGCCGCCCGGTTCGCGGAGGCGGCCACCGAGGGCGGCCGCGACGCCATCCGCGCGTTCTTCGAGTCGCGCCTCGGCGGCGCGGAGGATGCCGCCTAGACCCTAGGCCCGCAGGTCGATCAGGCCGCCGTGCCCCTCCTCGGGAGCGCCGGCCGCGTGGCGCTCCCCGCCGCGGTCGCCGCCCGCGGGGTCGCCGTCGGCGCCGCCGCCTCCGGCCTCCCGGTCGCGGATCGTGTCGCCGGACTCGGCCTCTGGGATCCGCTCCGCGCGCAGGCGATCCTCGCGGCGGCCCACCGCGACCAGCGCGGCGGTCTCGGCCCCGCGATGCGCCACCGTCTGCTGGAGCCGGGTCGCCTCGGCGTTCCCGGCGCCGGCGATGCCGTTGACGTGCGCCATCCGGATCCGTGTCGTTGCAGGTGTTTCCTGCATCGGCGCGCGGGGGCGCGGTCATGAGCGAACTGCGGCGCCAGGTGGGGGGTTGTGCCCTCGCAGGGGGGTGCCGATACGGATGATGCCGGCGAACGGCCCTCCCCCGTCCGGGGGACCCGCGCGCCCCCATGACGACGACCCCGGCAAGGAGGCCTGGCCGTCCGCATGTCCGACTCGCCCGATCAGGGAGCACCTCGCCTGCCCGGACGCGGCTCGCCGCGCGCCGCGGCGGCCGCGTGGGTCCTCACCGTCCTCGCCCTCGGGGCGGCCGCCAGCAACGCCATGGCGGCGCCGACCAGCGATCAGGTGCTGGTGCGCATCGACCCGGGCGCGGCCGCCGCGGACCGTGCCGGCGTGGCGCGCGCGCTCGACGCGGACGCCACGGCCGGCCTGGCGGGCGGGTGGCGGGTCTACGAGCTGCCGCAGCCCATGTCCCTGGCCCGGGCGCGCGAGCTGCTGGCCGACGAGCCGGCGGCGGGCGCCGTCCATCTGGACATGCGCGTGCACCCGATGGTCGTGCCGAACGACCCGCTCTACGGGTCGCAGTGGGCGCTGCCGAGGATCGGGGCCCCGGGGGGATGGGATGCGTCCCCGGGCGGCGCGCCCGTGACGGTCGCCGTCATCGACACCGGCATCGACACGACGCACCCCGACCTGGCGGGGCGGCTGTGGACGAACACGGGGGAGATCCCCGGCAACAACGTCGATGACGACGGCGACGGCCTGAAGGACGACGTCCACGGCTGGAACTTCGCGGACGACGACGCGCAGCTGTACAGCGTCGCCGACAACGAGACCCACGGCACCCACGTGGCCGGGACGGTCGCGGCGCAGCGCGACAACGCCCTCGGCGTCGCCGGCGTGGCCGACAACGCCCGCATCATGGCGCTCAAGTTCCTGAAGCCGGGGGGCGGCTACACGTCCGACGCGATGCAGGCCATCGACTACGCCGTCGCCCACGGGGCGAAGGTGATCAACGCCTCGTGGGGCGGCGCCGACTACTCGCAGCCCCTGTGCGACACGATCCAGCTCGCCGGCGACGCCGGCGTGCTGTTCGTCGCGGCGGCGGGCAACGACGCGGCCGACAACGACGCGACCGGCACGTGGCCGGCGAACTGCCCGGCGTCGTCGCTGATCAGCGTCGCCGCCACGAACTCCACCGACGGGCTCGCCGCCTTCTCGAACTTCGGGGCCGCCAACGTGGACCTGGGGGCGCCGGGCGAGTCGGTGCGCAGCACCATGCCCGGCAACGGCTATGGCTACAAGTCGGGGACGTCGATGGCCGCCCCGCACGTGAGCGGGGTCGCGGCGGTCCTGCTGGGCCAGGACCCGGGTCTGGCGCCCTGGCAGGTGAAGGCGGCGATCACCATGGGCGGCGACGCGGTCACCGCGATGTCCGCCGTCACCTCCAGCGGGCGCCGCCTGAGCCTGAGCGGCGCGCTCGGCGTGAGCGCGAACGGCGTCGCCCCGGACACGGGCGGCCCGGACCCGTTCTCGCTGCTCTCGCCCGCCGACGGCCTGGCGACGAGCGCGCCGAGCCCCGTGTTCCGGTGGTCGCCGTCGGCGGACGCCCAGAGCGGGCTGGCGGGCTACACCCTCACCCTGGACGGCACGGCCGTCGCCACCGCGCCCGCCGGCGCGACATCGGCGAGCGTGGCGGGCGCGGTGCCGGAGGGCGCCCACCTGTGGACCGTGACGGCCCGCGACGCCGTCGGCAACCAGCGCAGCGCCACGCCGCGGACGCTGGTGGTGGACCGCACGGGACCGGGTGCCCCCCCGCTGTCGGCGCCGTCGGGCGGTGCGAAGGTGCCGGGCCCGTCCGTGACGCTGTCGTGGTCGGGGGCGGCGGACGCCCTGACCGGCGTGTCCGAGTACCGGGTCACCGTGGACGGCGTCGCGGTGCGGACGCTGCCGGGCACCGCCCGGGCCACCACCGTCCAGATGACGCGCGGCGCCCACGTCTGGCAGGTGCAGGCGGTGGACGGGGTCGGCAACGCCTCGCCCGCATCGTCTCGGACGGTGACGGTGACCGGCGTGACGCCCCCGGCCGCGTCGCGACGGATGTCGCTCGGTGCGATCCCGGCGGTGCGGCCCGGCGGGCGCCCGGTGGTGCGGGTGACCCTCGCGCGGGCGGGCCGGGTGAGCTTCTCGGTGCGGCCGGCGTCGACGCCGCGCAGGCTGGGGTCGTTCACCCGCAGGCTGGCGGCGGGTCCGTCCCGCGTCACGCTGCCCGCGGGGCTGTCCCACCGGTTCCGGGCGGGGCGGACCTACGTGATGACGGCCCGTGGCGCGGGGACGGTGAACAGCGTGCGCTTCACCGTCACGGGGCGGCCCCGTCGTTAGCGGACGCGCCAGCCGACGTCGAGCGCGGGCCCGTGGAGGATCGCGTACTTCGGCCGCGGCCTGCGGGCGTGGAAGACGATGGAGAACCGCTCGCCCTCGGTGAGGGCGAGCTCGGCGGGGAGGCGCCGGAACTCGACGGTGCTGAGCCGGCCCTCATCGTCGGCGAACACCGCCTGGTAGCGCAGGCCGAGCCAGCGCTTCTCCAGGCGGGGCCGGCCGACGCAGCGGGCGCCGATCATGGCGGGGAAGCTGTCGCCGCAGCCGGGGCACGCGAGCTGCACGACGCGACCGCCGGCATCGGGCACGCGACTCCTGGTGGCGCACGAGGGGCAGGGGAGCTCCCGCACGGGAGGCGGGGGCGGGGCCTGCGGCGCCACGGCATCGGCGTCGCGGTCGCGCTCGCGGCGGAGGTCGTACCGGCGGCGGCGGGAGACGTCGCCCAGGACCTGCCATGCGGCGTTGGCGGCCTTGGTGATCTCCTCGGCCCGGGCGCGCTGCGAGGGATCGCGGAACCGGTCGGGATGGAACGCGGCGAGGTGGAACCGCCACGCCTCGCGGATCTCCTCGCGGGGGGCGCCGGGGTCGACGCCGAGCGCCGCGTAGTGGTCGTCGGGGTCGCGCACGTCCGTCACGGAGCATGACGGATCGCGCGCGGGGCGCCCCCCGCGCGTAGGCTGCCCGCGTGGACGAGGAGCTCGCGCCCATCGGGGTGAGACTTCGCGAGGCCCGGATGCGGCAGGGGCTGGACCTCGCGGACTGCGCCGCCGCCACCCGGATCCGCGAGCGGTACCTCATCGCGATCGAGGACGGCCGCTTCGAGTCGCTCCCGGGCCCCGCCTACGTGAGCGGGTTCGTCCGGGCCTACGCCGCCCACCTCGGGGTGGCGGTCGACGGCCCGGTGAAGGAGCTGCCGGTGGCGGGGAGCCCATCCCCGGCGGGTGGCCGGTCGGCTGTGCGGCCGGTCACGGTGACCGCGACGCGGATCACGCCGCGCGGCGTGGGCCAGCGCCCGCGCTGGCGGCGGCCCCTGGCGATCATCGTGCTGCTGGCGGTGGTGGTGGTCGTGCTCGTCGTGGTCGCCGGGGTGGGCCTCCCGCTGGTCGGCTAGCGGCGGCGCGCCCCGGCGGGTTGCCCGCGGGCGGCCACCGGGTCCAGAGTGGGCGGGAAACCGGTGTTCCAGTGGAAGGAGCGCGACGGTGCCCACCTTTCTCGCCCGCTTCACCTACGAGAAGGCGGCGTGGCGCGACATGGTGCGCCATCCGGAGGACCGGGAGGTGGCCGCCAGAGCGGTGATCGACGCCGCGGGCGGGAGGCTCGTGGCGTTCTACTGGATGCTGGGGGACCACGACGGCCTTGCGATCTACGAGGCCCCGGACGCCGCCGCCGCCGCGGCGGTGACGGTCGCGATCCTTGCCAGCGGCCGCATCGCGGACGTCCGGACCAACGCCCTGCTCACGTCGACGGACACCGTCGACGCGCTCGGGCGGGCGCGGGACGTCGCGAGGGCGTACCAGCCTCCGGGAGGGGTCCACGACGACTGGCACGCCGACTTCGAGGAGCACGGGTGAGCCACCCCGCCCCGCGGGCGCCGGCCGTCGCCTCCGCGCGCCGGCCGGCCCCCGGGAAGGCCGCGGTACCCGTCCGCGTCGCCCCGGATGCCGCATGTCGCGTTCGCCGGGGAGTGTGCCGTCAGCGACCGGTCGTTGAACTTGCCGACGTCGCTGACGGTCGAGGGGAGGAGGCGCCGTGGGCACCGGCGACGGGCGGACGAGTGACGGTACGGCGACGCCCTCCGGCGGGGGGGGTGCCGAGCCACCCGCCGGTGGCCGCGGGCCCCGCCTGCGGGGGTGGCGCGGGATCCTCGTGTGGGGCGGCATCGGCGCGATCGCGCTCTTCGCTCTCATCCAGGTGATCCCCTACGGCCACTCGCACGCGAACCCGCCGGTCACCGGCGAGCCGTCCTGGGACAGCCCCCGGACGGAGGTGCTGTTCACGCAGGCGTGCGGCGACTGCCACTCCAACCTGACGACCTGGCCCTGGTACAGCAACGTCGCGCCGGTGTCGTGGCTGGTCCAGAGCGACGTCGACGGTGGACGCTCGGAGCTCAACGTCTCGGAGTGGGACCGTCCGCAGGACGGTGCCGGGGATGTGGTCGAGCAGATCGAGGGTGGCGGGATGCCGCCCTCCTACTACACCTGGATGCACTCCTCCGCGAAGCTCTCCGCCACCGAGAAGCAGGCCCTCGTGCGCGGCTGGCAGGCGACGATGCGGAGGTCCCCGCCGATCGGCGGCGGATAGACCCGTCCGGCGCCGGGCGGGGGACCGGCGCACGGGGCGGGTTCGGGATGCGAACCCGGCGTTGACGGGGACCCGCCGCCGTCGTGTGATCGGCTGGAGACGGGATGGGGGCCGGCGC
>DAISWG010000052.1:26176-26849 GCA_036826475.1 Miltoncostaeaceae bacterium
GGGGGGGGGGGGGGGGGGGGGGGGGGGCGGGGGGGGGGGCGGCGGGGCCCCCCCGCCGCTGCACGCCCGCGCCCATCCTCCACGTCACGAGGAGGGCTGGAAGCGATGGCAACGACCTCTCGGGCGCACGTCCGCGCCGACCTCGACATGGAGCTGGTGCCGCTCGGCACCCTGTGGGCGCAGCTTGCGCCACCGATCGTCCTGCAGGACACGCCCGTCGGCACGCGCATGATCTTCGAGGTCGTGGAGGGGACCTTCGAGGGTGAGCGCCTCCGCGGCCGCAGCCGCGGGAACGCCGGCGCCGACTGGGGGTTGGCGGGACCCGGCGGCGTCTTCGGCCTGGACGTGCGCTTCGTGCTGGAGACGCACGACGGCGCGCTCGTCTTCGTCCAGTACGCGGGCCGGTGCGACATCACCAACGGGCTCGAGAACCCCGGCTTCGTCTACGGCACGCCGCGGTTCGAGACCGGGGACGAGCGGTACCGATGGCTCAACTCGCTCCAGGCCGTGCAGAAGGGCAGGCTCGACCCGGAGACGCTCCAGATCACCTACAAGGTGTTCGAGGTGCGGTAGCCGGAACGACGAAAGCCCCGCACATGCGGGGCTTTCTTCGCAGAGGTAGCGCATACGGGATTTGAACCCGTGTTACCGCCGTGAGAGGGCGGCGTCCTAG
>DAISWG010000053.1:0-26659 GCA_036826475.1 Miltoncostaeaceae bacterium
GTTGCGCAGGCCCAGGAAGTCCATCTTCAGCAGGCCGAGCGCCTCGACGTCGTGGTCGGGGACCTGGGTGACGACGTTGCCCTCGTCGTCCACCCGCACCGGCACGTAGTCGGTCACGTCGCCCGGCGCGATCACCACGCCGGCGGCGTGGACGCCCTCGTTGCGGACGAGACCCTCGAGCGGGCGGGCCGTGTCGATGATCTGGCGGGTGACCCCGTCCTCGTCGTACGCCTGCTTCAGCTCGGTGCCGGCCTTCATCGCGTCCTCGAGCCGGATGCCGATGGGGCGCTCCGGGACGAGCTTGGCGATGCGGTCGACCTGCCCGTACGTGTGGCCCAGCACCCGGCCCGAGTCGCGGACCACCGCGCGGGCCAGGAGCTTGCCGAACGTCCCGATGCGCGCGACCGCGCTGCGGCCGTACTTCTCGGTGACGTAGGCCACCACCCGGTCGCGGCCGGCGACGGAGAAGTCGGAGTCGATGTCCGGCATCGACTTGCGCCCGGGGTTGAGGAAGCGCTCGAACAACAGGTCGTGGGCGAGCGGGTCCAGGTCGACGATGCGCAGCGAGTAGGCCACCAGCGAGCCGGCCGCCGAGCCGCGCCCCGGCCCCACCCCGACGCCGTTCTCGCGCGCCCAGCGCATGTAGTCCCACACGATCAGGAAGTAGCTGGAGAAGCCCATCTCGCGGATCACGCCCAGCTCGAACCGCAGCCGCTCCTCGGCGGCCGCGGGCCAGCCGCCCGGGTAGCGGCGGTCCAGGCCCTCGCGGCACAGCCGCTCCAGGTAGGCCTCGGCCGACTCGCCGCCCGGCACCGGGAACCGCGGCAGCTTGATGTCGCCGAGCGGCAGGTCCAGGGCCTTACAGCGCTCCGCGATCTCCAGCGACACCGGCAGCGCGTCGACGAAGTCCGGCAGCGCGGCGGCCATCTCGGCGCCGGTCTTGAGGTAGAACTCCTTCGTCTCGAAGCGGAAGCGCTTCGGGTTGCTCAGCAGGTCGCGCGTCTGGATGGCCAGGAGCGCCTCGTGCGAGTCGGCGTCCTCCCGGCACGGGTAGTGCGCGTCGCAGGTCGCCACCAGCGGCAGCCCCGCGTCCGCGGCCAGGGTCCTGAGCCGGGCGTTGATGCCCGTCTGGACCTCCAGGCCCGCGTGCTGGACCTCCACGTACACGTCGTCGCGGCCAAAGATCTGGGTCAGCGTGTCGAGCTCGGCGCGGGCGGCGGCCTCGTCCTGGCGCTCCAGGCTGGAGCAGACGACGCCCGAGAGGCACCCGGACAGCGCGATGATGCCGTCGGCGTGGCGCGCCATGAGCTCGTGCGAGATGCGCGGCTTGCGGTGGTAGCCCTCGAGGTAGCCGGCCGAGCAGAGCTTGATGAGGTTGTAGTAGCCCTGGGTGCTCTCGGCGAGGAGCGTCAGATGGTTGCGCCGCTCGCGGCTCGGCCGCTCGCCGTGGTCCGGCACGACGTAGGCCTCCAGGCCGACCACCGGGGTGATGCCGCGCTTGGTGGCCTTGCGGTACAGCTCGACGGCGCCGCTCATGACGCCGTGGTCGGTCAGGGCGACCGCCGGCTGTCCCATCCCCTCGACGACGTCGAGGAGCCGGTCGATCTTGCACGCCCCGTCGAGCACCGAGTAGTCCGAGTGGACGTGGAGGTGGACGAAGGGCGGGTCGGCGGTCGGCACGGGGCGGTCAGCGTCGCATACGGGGGGAGGCCGGACAAGACGCGTGGACGCTAGATGCGGGGGTTCTCTGCGGACCGCGACCCCATGGGTGGTGGAGGCGCGCATGCAGGCGCATCGCGGGCCGCGCGGCGGCCCGGTCTCGTCCCCTTCACCATGGCGCATGCCCCGGACGCCGCGCCCGCGTCTCACGTGGTGGACCCGGGCTTCCCCAGGCGGGCCCCCGCGTCGTAGCGTCGGCCCTCGGGCGCAGGACGACGATCGGAGGAGACATGATCGCGAACTCGGCCGGCGCCCTCGCCGTCCGCGGCATCGAGCTGTTCAACGCGGCCGACTGGGGAGGGCTGCGCGAGCTCTGCGCGGCGGACGTGGTCTACACCGAGACCGGCACCTCGCGGCGGCTCGAGGGGATGGACGCGTGCGACGCGGCGTGGCATGCGTGGCGCACGGCGATGCCGGACCTGACGGGCACGGTGCTCCGCACGCTCGAGGACGGCGACGTGGCCGCGATCGAGATCCGGTGGGTCGGCACGCAGACGGGCCCGCTGCCCACCCCGGACGGGGAGATCCCGCCCACCGGCCGGCGGATCGAGGTCCTCTCGACGCAGTGGGTCACCGCGCGCGACGGGCACACGGCGGTCATCGACCACCACCTCGACCTGCTGGGGATGCTCGGTCAGCTCGGCGTGCTGGGCGGCTGATCCCCGCGGCGGGGGCGGCCGGGCCGGGCCGGGGGCGTCGTGCAGGCGCACCGGCACCGCCCGGCCGTCCTCGGCCGTGACCATCGTGAACGTGGCCCGGCAGACGTCCCGCGCATGGACCGGTCCGGTCCAGAGGCAGTCATCGAGGCCCACCTCGAGCGCGAGGCCGACCCCGCGGCGCTGCGGGAGCCGGCGCCGGGAACGGACTAGCGGACGTCCACCTGGTCGGGGGCGTAGCGCACCACCAGGTCCCGGCCGTGGTGCTTCGCCCAGTAGAGGGCGCCGTCGGCGAGCGCGAACAGCCGCTCGCCCCGGCCGGCGGCGGCGAGGTCGCACACCCCGGCGGAGATGGTCACGCGGCCGACGTCCGCGAAGTCGTGGGCGGCGATCGCGGCGCGGGCCCGGTCGGCCGCATCCCACGCCGACGCGTCGTCGGTCTCCGGCATGAGCCACGCGAACTCCTCGCCGCCCATGCGCGCGACGAGGTCGTCGCGGCGCGCCTCGGCCTGGAGGATCCGGCCCGCCTCGACCAGGACGCGGTCGCCCACCTGGTGGCCGTGCGTGTCGTTGACCCGCTTGAAGTGGTCCAGGTCCATGACCGCCAGCGCGAGGGGCCGGCCGTGGCGCCCGGCGCGCTGGACCTCGGCGGCCAGGCGCTCCTGGAAGGCGCGGTGGTTCGCCAGGCCGGTCAGCGGGTCGGTCGCCGCGCGGCGCTCGGCGTCGGCGAGGCTGCGCAGCGTCTGCTCGTGCAGGCGGGCGTTGGCCAGCGCCACGCTGGCGAGGGCCGCGAGGCTCCGGGCGACCAGCAGCTCGGCGTCGGTGAGCAGGCGCGGCTCGGGCAGCTCGATGCGGAGCACGCCGAGCAGCGCCTCGCGCCCTCCCTCGGCGATCGACGCGTGGGAGAGCGCCAGGGCGACGACGCCGCGCTCGGGGTCGGCCCCGTCGATGGCGTCGGCCGGCCGGCCGGGCGCGCACGCGGCGCACGTCACGCTGCGGGCGCCGAGCGCCCGCTCGGCCGACGCCGCGATGCCCGCGAGCGTGTCCGGCAGGGCGAGGGGGGCGGTGAACACCTCGACCGCCGTCTCCCCCACGATCCGGGCGCGCGCCTCGGCCTCGCGCAGGTCGCGGACGGTGTCGAACAGCTCGCGGGTGACGCGCTCCGCGATCTCCTCCGCCGCGAGCCGCGCCCGACGCTCCCGTTCGGCGCGCTGGTTCGCGCGCTCGATCCCGGTCACCCGAAGGTCGCCACGAAGGTGCACCGTGAGGCACCGTCCCTCATGCAGTCGGTGTGCCGGAGCGCGAGCGTCTCGCCGAAGTGCGCGGCGGAGGCCTCGATCATCCCCTCGGCCATCGCGCACAGCCGCCGCTCCGAGACGTAGTGCACCACCAGCACCTCGGGGCCGGGCTCCTCGAAATCGAACCGCGGCGGCCGCGCGTCCGGATAGAGCTTCACCACATCGGGGTGGACGGTGTCGTCCAGGCGGAGCAGGAACGACTTGGCCGAGTCGTGGCCGGCCGCGAACTCGGGGTAGCGCGCAATGAGCCGCGGCAGCGCCGACCGGCCGAACCCGCGCAGCACCTCGTCGGCGGGCGCGCCGACCCGCTCGCAGATGGCCGCGACCAGGTCGAGGGCCTCCTGATCGGGGTAGTTGCCGAGGCTGGTGTACGCGCCGTCGGCGCCCACGTCCTCGAGCACCTGCTCCCAGGCGCCGACGCCGTGGGCCTCGACCACCGCCTCCTCCAGGAGGTTGAACACGATCCCCTTCACGATGGCGCCTCCCCGACGGGTCCTCGCGAGAGGTATCGGCCCGGTGGCGGGGCGCGTGAGCGCCGCGGGCACCACGCGGGTCAGCCCAGGGGGACCATCCGCACCTCACGCGGGCCGTCGCCGGGGTGGGTCATGCGCATGAGCCGGCGGCCCTCGGCGGCGAGGGCCCGGGCGGCGCGCGCGGGCACCGGCCGCAGGTGCCGGACCGTCAGGGCGACGCCGCCGTCCGCGGCGTCCTCCTCGGCCCACCAGGTGCCGAGCACCGTCCCGTCCAGGAGCACCGCGCCGCGGACGCGGCCGGGCGCCGCCGCGAGCCGGCGGCGGTCGTCGTCCGTGCCGAAGCGGCCGCGGTCGGCATGGGAGAGCAGCAGGTTGTCGTAGACGGGCAGGAAGCGCGGCGGTGCGGGCACGTCCGGGCCGGGGCGTGGCGCATCGTCCGCGTCGAGCAGGTCGCGGCCGCGCTCGTCGCGGAACGCCCGCAGGCGGGGGCGCAGGCCCTCGAGCACGGGCCGCATCGACGGCAGCCCGGACCACGCCGCCAGGTCGGCGGGCGTCGCCGGCCCGAAGGCGGCGAGGTAGCGCAGCGCGATGCGCTCAAGATCGGGCCGGGCGGCGAGGGGGCGCCCGAGCCACGCCTCGGCGTCGGCGAGCGTGACCTGCCGCGACATCCCCCACACCCCCCGGGGCGGCACCTGCACGAGCGGCAGGCGGTTGCGGCACAGGTAGGCGAGGGCGCCGGGCGTGCGGCCCGGGAAGTGGCGGGCCAGCTCGGCGCGCAGCTGCGGGATGGTGCGCGGCTCGGCCAGGAACGGCCGGGCGACGTCGAGGACCGGGCGGGGGTCGACCGTCGCCAGCTCGGCCTTGAACTCCTGGTGGACGGTCAGCTCGCGGTCGAGGACCGGTTGGACCGGCGGCCGCAGCTCCAGGCAGTCGTCGGCGGTGACCAGGTGGATCGTGCCGCGCATCAGGACGATGCGGACGACCTCGCGGCCGGTGAGCAGCGCCGCGAGCGACGCGGGCCGGAAGCCCCGGAGCCGGCTCCACAACCCCACGTACGGATCGAGCGGCTCCTGCGCCTGCAGGCCGACCAGGCGCGCGACGGCCTCCCGGACGGGCACGTCGGCCCGCTCCAGGAGCATCTGGCGCGCGAGCGTCGCGCGGTTGAGCGCCCGCGCGCCGATCGGGTCGGCGGCCACCTGGGCGGCCTCAGTCCCCGGGGACGGCCTCCCGGGCCTGCGCGAGCAGCACGCCCCAGGTGCCGCCCAGGGCGAGCCGCAGCCCGTCGGGCGACCACGCCGCCGCGCGGACGCCGCGCACCCAGCGCACCACGCTGCGGTCGTCGCGGAGGACGGCCAGCACGTCGAACCGGCCCTCGCGCGTGAACGCGGCGACGACCGTCCCGGTGGGGTCGGCGACCGCGCCGGGTAGGTCGGCCTCGGTCAGCGAGGCCGGGTGGACCTGCGGAGGGATCGACGCCGCCGGGTCCTCGGCCGGGCGCTCCTCCGCGACGACGGTCAGGTCGGGGACCGACCAGGCCCGCCGCACGCCGGCGCTCACGCCGCGCAGCAGGGCACCCCCATCCTCGAACTCCAGGGCCAGGGCGGGCTCGCGGGCGGCGGCCACGACCGTGACCTGCCCGACGCCCGCGACGGGGGACGCGGGGTCGATGCCCGCGAGCGTGAGCCCGATCGCCGGCGGCGGGGACAGCATGAGGCCCGTGGGCGGCTGGGGCCGGCGGCGCCCGGGCCGGCCCGCCTGCGAGAAGACCGAGCTCACGACGCTCCACGGGCCCGGGTCGTCGCGCAGGAAGTCGGGCGGGGGCAGCGGTCGCGTGCTCATGCGTCCTCCTCGAGTGGTGTCAGCCAGGCGCAGCCCCAGTCGCCGGCCACGAGCAGGCCGTCGCGGGCGGGCGAGGGGGCGATGACGCGGGCGCCCTCGACGAGCCGGGCGATCGCGCCGTCGGTGGTCAGGAGCGCGGCGACGGGGTCGGCCCCGTCCGGCGAGCCCAGCGCGATCAGCTCGCCGTCGGCCGACACGGCCAGGCTCGTCGCGCGCGGGACCGGGGAGGGCCAGGAGCCGGCCGGCTCGGCGGCGCCGGGCCGCCAGACGCTGATGATGTCGTCCTCGTGGCGGGCGACGAGCACCGGCGCGGCCGCGGCGGCGGCCAGCGACGTGATCGCGGGGCCGTCGACCGCCGCATCCCCCGGCGCCCGGGGCGCGGCGCCCGCGGCGACCCAGACGCTCCCGTCCGACGCGAAGGCGATCGCGTCGCCCCCGCCCGGCCGGCGGGCCGGCGGGCCGTCGTCCCCCAGGCTCCACTCCACCACCTCGTCGCCGGCGACGGCCGCCACCGCGCGGCCGTCGGCACGGATCGCCACCGGACCGGGCCCGAGGTCGACGGCGATGTCGCCGAGGCTCGGCAGCACCACGGCGCGCCAGCCCCCGTCGGCGTGCAACAGGCCCGCGTTCGCGTCGGCCGCCCCCACGGTGCGGTCGAGCCCGGGTGGCCGCCGATCGTGGATCACCACCACCTGGGGGAGCCGGAGGCTGAACGCGGCTCCCGCGCCGGTCAGGAGCGCCAGCTTCCCGCCGGCCACCACGGCCGCCTCGCGCGCGGGGACGGGCGCGGCGGCCCGTGCGCGCAGCGGCCCGGAGTGCGGGCCCGGCGCGGCGCCGTCGCCGGCCTGCGCGAAGCGCAGCCCGCGCGGACCGCGCTCGACGCGCGCGACCGCGGGGACCGCCGCCGGGTCGACCGGCAGCATCGGGGGCCCGCCGCGCCTCACCCCGACCTCCGCGCCTCGGCGATCCGGTGCGCCATCCGGCTCTGGAGCGAGAAGAGCTCGATGAACCCGGGGGCCGCGCCCTGCGAGAACGAGGCGTCGGCGTTGAACGTCGCGAGGCTCCGGTCGTAGATCGCGTTCGGCGAGCTGCGGGTGACCGCCGTCGCGCCGCCCTTGTAGAGGCGCATCGTGATCTCCCCCTCGACCCGGGCGTTCACGTGGTCCATGAACGCGTTGAGGTCCTGGAGGAGCGGCTCGTACCAGAGCCCCTCGTAGGCGAGCTGCGCCCACAGCGCGTCGAGGGTGGGCTTGAGCGCGTTCTCGCGCCCCGTGCACACCAGTTTCTCGAGCTCGCGGTGGGCGTCGAGGATGATCTCGGCCGCCGGCACCTCGTAGAGGTCGCGGACCTTCAGGCCCACCACACGGTCCTCGATGTGGTCCACGATGCCCACGCCGTTGCGGCAGCCGGCCTCGGCGACCCGCCGGATCAGCTCCACCAGCGGCAGCTCCTCGCCGTCGAGCGAGACGGGCAGGCCGTCGCGGAAGCCGATGCGGATGTCCTCGGGCCGGTCCGGCGCCTCCGTCGGCGGGGTCACGAGCTGGAAGACGTCGTCCGGCGGCGGCTGGTCGAGGTCCTCGATGACGCCGCCCTCGGAGGACCGGCCCCAGAGGTTGTCGTCGATGGAGTACGGCCGTTCGACCGAGGAGGACACCGGGATACCGTGCTCCTGGGCGTAGGCGATCTCCTCGTCGCGGCCCATCTGCCACTCGCGGACCGGCGCGATGACCTTCAGGTCGGGCGCGAGCGTCGCGATCGTCGCCTCGATCCGCACCTGGTCGTTGCCCTTCCCGGTGCAGCCGTGGGCGATGGTGTCGGCGTCGTGCTCCCGCGCCGCCTCGCACGCCAGCTTCGCCAGCAGGGGCCGGCCCAGCGACGTGAACAGCGGGTAGCCGCCCTGGTAGCGGGCGTTCGCCCGGATCGCCGGGGCGACGTAGTCGCGGGCGAACTCCTCCTTGGCGTCCACCACCAGGCTTGCGACGGCGCCCAGGTCGAGCGCCTTCTGCCGCACCGCGTCGAAGTCGTCGGCCGGCTGGCCCAGGTCGATGCAGAGCGCGACGACCTCGGCGTCGTATTCGTCCTGGATCCACTTCAGCATCACGGAGGTGTCCAGGCCGCCCGAGTAGAGCAGCACGACGCGGTGCACCTCGTGGGGCTGGGCGAGGTAGCCCGCGACGGGCGGGACGGGACGCTGTTCGGGCACGTGCGGGCCTCCGGTCGATTGGCGCCGGGAGTCTAGTGACCCCCATCAGGACTCGACCTCCGCGGGGTACCCATGTGGTCGAGTGACGTCGTATACCGCCGATAAGGTAACCATGCGCCACGTGAACCCGACCGACGTGACCCCCGTGACATCCGGCGTCCATTCCTGCCTCCGCGTGCCCGCCGACCTGGCGGTGGTCACTTTCGTCCGCTCGGCGCTCGCCGCGGTACTGTCGCGTGAGGAGTGGCCCGCCGACGGCGCCGCCCGCATGCTGCTGGCCTCCACCGAGGCCGTGACCAACGCCATCGAGCACGGCTCGCCGATGGGCGGAGCCGTCGAGGTCGAGTTGACCGTGACCACCGAGCGCGCCCAGGTGCGCGTCCTGGACCAGGGCCGCCCCGGCGCCCCCTGCCCGGTCATCCCGGAGGTCGCCCCGCCGCCCACCGACACGCGCGGCCGGGGCCTGCTCATCATCAGCCGCCTCGCCGACGACGTGGACCTGCGGCCGGCCGGCCTCGGCACCCAGATCTGCGCGGGCTTCCTCCGCGGCACCGCCGCCGCCGCCGAGCCCCGGGCGATCCGCCGGGCCGCGTAGCCGGGCCGCGTAGCCGGGCGGCCGGGCCGGGCGCGGTTCTTCGACGGCTCTTCGGGTTCTCTGCGGGTCCTCCGATCCCGGGTCCCTTCACTGGACGGTGAACGGACCACGACAAGGAGGACGTCCATGACGATCACCAAGCCGCGCGCGCTCGCCGCCGGCGTGGCCGCCCTGGCGCTCGCCGCCGGCGGCGCGACGGCGGTGGCCGCCACGTCCGGCGGGTCGGACGGGGGCACCGGATCCTCGGCCGCCCCTGCCGCGACCGCCACCACCCCCCAGCAGCAGCCGGCGCCCCAGCCGGGCGGCGACGGCTGCCCCGGCCAGGGCGGCGGCGGCGCCGGCGCGCCGTCCGGGTACGGCGCTCCGTCCGGCGGCGGCGAAACCGCCCCGGCGGCGCCGAGCGCCGGCACGAGCGCCTACTGAGGTCGCTCCCGGCGCGGGTCTCCCCCCGCGCCGGGACCCTCACGGAAATCACCCGGACGCTCACAGGGGCCGCACCGGAACCTCCTGAATCGCTCACATCCTCGCCCCAGGCTCCCCCCTGTCCGCACCACCGACCCTGAGGGGGCGCCATGAGGATCACCCGGGCATTCGTCACCACCGCGGCCTGCATCGCGATCGCCGCGCCCACCGCGCTCGGCGCGGTGGTCACCGGCGGTGATGCGTCGGACCTGCTGTCCGGCACCGAGCGCGCCGACCTCGTCACCGCCGGGGGTGGCGACGACGTGGTGCAGGCGCTCGCCGGCCCCGACACCGTCCGCGCCGGCGACGGCGACGACGTGGTGCTGCTGGGCCGCGGCCGGGACGTGGCCTTCCTGGGACCCGGCGACGACGTCGCCATCGGCGGCGACCTGGGCGACATCATCCTGGGCCAGGCCGGCGACGACGTGGTGTCGGGCGGGCGCGGCCGCGACCTGCTCACCGGCGGCAGCGGCGACGACCGCATCATCGGCGGCCGCCACGACGATGTGCTCTACGCCGGCGCCGGCGAGGACGTGCAGCTCGGCGGGTTCGGCAACGACCTGCTCCACGCCCGCGCCGCGGACAACCAGGTGGACCGGCTCCACTGCGGCCCGGGCCGCGACACCGCCGTCATCCGCTCGGAGGACCAGGCGGACGCGAGTTGCGAGCGCGTGGTGGTGGTGACGGGCGGCGAGACCGACCCGGGCGACGGGGACGACGTCCCGAAGGGCACGTAGGCGGGCAACCCGCCGGCCGTTGCAGCACCTCTCTACACGGGCGCTGCGACCGCGCTTCGCGCGGTAGGGCCGGCGGGCGGCTCCGGGTCACCGCCGCGGGCAGGGGGGCAGCGGCCAGCGGCGGAACCCCAGCCCGGTGGTGGCCGGAGGCCGGCGGCAGCGCGCGCGCTCGAAGCCGGCCTCCGGCGCCACCACCCAGCCCGCGGGGAATCGCCCGTTCTGCGGCTTCCAGGCGGTGTAGAGCCGGAGCGAACCGAGGGGCCGCACGTCCTGGGCGAACCGCGCCCACAGCCGGGTCGCCGCCTTCGTGGTGACCTCCACCGCCAGGAACCGCTCGCCCTCGTCGGGGTGGGTGGGGTCGTTGTTCACGAACCAGAGCCGCACGCCGAGGCCGACGACCCGCGTGGTCCTCGTGACGCACGGGTCGGGGACGTCCAGCCGGACCGTCGGCGACGTCTCCGACGGGCGCCGCGCCAGGCGCCGCTCGACGCCCACCACCAGGCTCAGCGGCACCGGCGCCTTGGCGCCGTCGCAGGCGAAGGTGAGCCCGGCGGACGGCTTCAGCTGGTCGAAGTCGCCGAACGTCCCGAGCCTCCCGAACCGGAAGCCGCCCCGGGGGCCGAACTCTCGGGTGACGCCCACCTTCGCCGGGACCAGGTCGGCCGGCTGCACGTCCAGCGTGAAGGTGAACGGGAACGCGCAGGTCTCGTTCGCGAAGGCGTAGTAGCTCGCCGTCATGGCGATCTGCCCGGGCGCCGGCAGCGTCAGGGTCACGAGGCTCCCGATGTCGTCCAGGATCACCGTGCCCGCGGGTCCCGTGGTGCGCTCGACGGCCGTCCCGGAGGCCGCGTCGTAGTCGATGGAGATCGGCCGGCCGGCGACGAGCCGCTCCGGCGACCCCACCGCGGCCCGCGTCGCGGTGAACGCCGGCGGCGGCGGGACGGGCGTGCCCGGCGGGCAGGGCGGCAGCGGCGGGCTCTGGGCGGCGCCGTGCGCGGCGGCGAGCAGGGCGAGCGACGCGGCCACGAGCGCGGCGCCGGCCACCCGGCGGATCATCCCGCGGCCACCAGCGGCGGCAGCACGCGCCGGAACGCCGCCACGAGGGCGTCCAGGTCGTCGGGCTCGATGACCAGGGGGGGCAGCATCCGGATCGTCCGGGGCGAAGTGTCGTTCACCAGGAACCCCTCGTCCAGCATCCGCAGGACGGCCTCCCCCGCCCGGGGGCGCGGCAGGTCGATCGCGCACATCAGCCCGCGGCCGCGCGCCTCGGTGGCCAGACCGTCGGTCACCAGGCCCTCGAGCCCGGCCAGCAGGTCGGCCCCCTTGCGGCGCACGTCGGCCTGGAGCTCAGGGGCGTCGAGCACCGCGCAGGCCGCCAACGCCGCGGCGCACGCCAAGGGGCCCCCCGCGAAGGTGGAGCCGTGGTCGCCGGGCTGCAGGATCGCGTCGTGCTCCGGCCGCGCGGTCACCGCGCCGATGGGGACGCCGCCGCCGAGGCTCTTGGCGATCATCATCACGTCGGGGACCACGCCGGCGTCCTGGTGCGCCCACAGCGGGCCGGTCCGCGACAACCCGGTCTGGATCTCGTCGATCAGCAGCAGCGCGCCATGCCGGTCGCACAGCTCCCGGGCGAGCTCCAGCATCGGCTGGGGCACCGGGTGCACGCCCACCTCGCCCTGCACGACCTCGAGCACCACCGCGCAGGTGCGCTCGGAGACGGCGGCGGCGAGCCCCTCCAGGTCGTCGCGCTCCACGTGGCGCACGCCCGGCACCAGGGGCCGGAACGGCTCCTGCTTGGCGGGCTGGCCGGTGAGCGACAGCGCCCCGTAGGTGCGGCCGTGGAAGCCGTCGATCAGCGCGACCACCTCGGGCCGGCCGGGCCCGCCGTGCTTGCGGGCGATCTTGAGCGCCGCCTCGCTCGCCTCGGCGCCCGAGTTGCAGAAGAAGACCCGCCCGCCGAGCGACCGGTCCCGGATCCACTCGGCCAGCGCGATCATCGGCTCGGTGTAGTAGAGGTTCGAGACGTTGATCAGGCGGCCGGCCTGCTCGGCGATCGCCGAGACCACCGCCGGGTGGCAGTGGCCCACGTTGTTCATCGAGATCCCGGCCATGCAGTCGACGAAGCGGCGGCCGCCGGCGTCGTAGAGCGCCGCCCCCTCCCCGCGGACGAACCCCACCGGCTGGCGCCGGTAGGTGGGCATGAGCGCCGCCGCCTCGCGGGCGACCATCACCTCGTCGATCACTTCGTCACCTTCGTGCCGACACCGGATTGCGTGAAGATCTCGGCCAGCACCGAATGCGGCACCCGGCCGTCCACGATGTGCGCCGCGCCCACCCCCATCTCGAGCGCATCCACCACCGCGCCGAGCTTCGGGATCATGCCCGCCGCGATCGCGCCGGATGCCATCAGGTCGCGCAGATCGCGCAGCCGGCACTCGCTGATCATGCTCGTGGGGTCCGCGATGTCGCGGTAGATGCCCTCGACGTCGGTCAGGAAGATCGCCTTGCGCGCCCGCAGCGCCCCGGCGAGCCGCCCGGCGACGGTGTCGGCGTTGATGTTGTAGCTCTGGCCGTGGCGGTCGACGCCCACCGAGGCGATCACGGGGACGAACTCGGCCAGGCTCTCCAGCACCCACGGGTCGATGCTGGCGACCTGGCCCACGAATCCGAGGTCGTCCTCGCCCTCGGCCTTCGCCGCCTCGATGAGCCCGCCGTCGTCGCCGGCGAGCCCCACGGCGGGCGCGCCCGCCACCTGGATCTGGGCGACGATCTCCTTGTTGATCTTGCCGACGAGCACCATCTTCACCAGCTCCATCGTGGGCGCGTCGGTCACCCGCAGCCCCTTGACGAAGCGGACCTCGAGGCCGAGGCGGTCGGAGTAGTGGGAGATGTCGGGCCCGCCGCCGTGGACGATCACCGGGTTCATCCCCACGAGCTTCAGCAGGGCGACGTCCCGGGCGAACGACGCCTTCAGCTCCGGGCTGGTCATCGCCGCGCCGCCGTACTTGATCACGATGGTGTCGCCCGCGAACTCGCGGATGTAGGGCAGCGCCTCCAGCAGCACCCCGACCCGCGACCGCAGGTCGGGGGTGTCCGCCTCGCTCGCGGTCAGGTTCCCGTCCATCGGCGGCGGATGCTGCCATACGCCGCGCCGCGTGGCACGCTCCCGGCGTGGGCTTCGGGCACGACCACGCGCACGACCATGGTCACGGGCACGATCCCGACCGGCGCGCCGACGCCCGCGCGCTGGCGTGGGTCCTGGGGCTCAGCGCGGGCTTCGCCGTCGCGGAGGTGGTGGGCGGCCTGGTCGCCGGCAGCCTCTCCCTGCTCGCCGACGCGGCGCACATGGTGTCCGACGCGGCGTCCCTGGCGCTCGCGCTCGGGGCGATCTGGCTGGCGCGCCGCCCCGCCTCGTCGCAGATGAGCTTCGGCTACCGGCGGGCGGAGATCCTGGCCGCGCTCGCCAACGGCATCGGCCTGGTGGCGGTGTCGATCTGGATCTGGGTCGAAGCGGCCGGGCGGCTGTCGTCGCCCACCGAGGTCGAGGGCGGCGTCACGCTGGTCATCGGCCTGGGCGGCCTGCTGGTGAACATCATCGGCGCCGCGATCCTGTGGCGGTCGCAGGCGGGCAGCCTCAACGTGAGGGCGGCCTTCTACCACGTGATCGGCGACCTGCTGGGCTCGGTCGGCGTGGTGATCGCGGCGATCCTGGTGCTCACGATGGGCTGGGAGCGCGCCGACCCGGCCATCGCGATCCTGATCGGCGGCCTGGTGCTGCTGAGCGCCTGGCGGGTGCTGCGGGAGTCGGTGAGCGTGCTGCTGGAGGGCACGCCGGAGGGCATCGACGCCGACGCCGTGGGCCGGCGGATGGCCGCGATGGACGGCGTCACGGAGGTCCACGACCTGCACATCTGGACGATCACCTCGGGCTTCCCGGCACTGTCGGCGCACGTGCTGGTGGGCCAGGGCGAGGACTGCCACGGCCGCCGCCGCGAGCTGGCGGCGATGCTCGACGACGAGTTCGGCATCGGGCACACCACCCTGCAGGTGGACCACACCGGCAGCCACAGCCGCCTGCACACCGTCGCCCCCTACGAGGGGGCCTCGTGAGCGCGCGCCCGAGGCGGCTCAGCCGGCGATCAGGCCCGTCAGGTACATGATCCCGATGCCGGCCAGGAAGCCTCCCACCACCCAGCCCGAGCCCAGCCCGCCGGGCGCCCGCCGGGCGATGTAGCGGCCCACCTCGACCACCACCTGCAGGGCCGCGCCCACCGCGAGGCCGAAGAACACGACGGCGAGCACCTCGTCGGTCACGAAGCCGCCGATCCAGGCGCCCAGGATCGCCGGGGCCCCGGCGATGAGCGCCAGGACCGCGAGGCGGGCCAGGCTCACCCGCTCCCCCTCCGCCATCGGCGCGGCGATGGCGAGCCCCTCGGTGACGTTGTGGACCATGAAGCCCACGATCAGGAACGTCCCCAGCGCGAGCTCGCCGAGCGCGAACGACGTGCCGATGGCCAGGCCCTCCCCCATGTTGTGCAGGCCGATGCCGATGGCGACCATCGTCGCCAGGGCCACGCCCGCCAGAGGCGCCCCGCGTTCGGAGGCGGGCCGGCCGCGCGACAGCCGGTGGGCGACCCACGTGAGCCCCAGGTAGCTCAGGGCGATGCCCATCAGCACCAGCCCCGGCCCGCCCAGCGCGCCGGGCAGCGCCGATTGGAGCTCGAGCGCCTCGGCCAGCGCGTCGACGGCCAGGAACGTGAGCAGCCCGCCGGTCAGCGCCATGAACGCCGCCAGCCAGCGCGGGTCGGCGCGCCGCAGCGACGGCAGCCACAGCATCCCGAGCGCCACCGGCACCACGCCGACCAGCAGGCCGATCAGGGCGTAGCCGGCGGCGCTGCGCCCGCCGGGCTCCGGCGTCTCGACCGCCGCGGGCACCTGGTGCGTCGTCTGGATCCCCGTCGAGCTGGTCACGCCGACCAGGTACGGGTCGTCCTCCACCCAGGTGTACGGGATCGTGATCGTGCGCGAGCGCAGGCGGCCGAGGGTGGCGCCGCCGTCGAGCGTGAACGGCACCACGGCGTCGTCCACCGTGACCACCGCGATCGTCAGGTCCTCCGGCTGCGGGTTGCGCACCAGCACGCGGATCTCGCCGGGCTGGAACTGGACGCGGCGCACCTCGAAGGTGTCGGCCGGCGGCGGACTGGACCCCACCAGGCCGGTGATGGAGCCGCCGGCCTGCACGAACGCGGCGGCGATGCCGACCAGCAGCACGATGGGCACCAGCGCCAGCAGGCGCCACCCCCACGTCCCCTGCGGGCGGGCGACCGGCTCGGTGGTCATTCGTCGACGACCTCGAAGAAGCCCATCCAGCCGAGGTCGGTGAACTCCGACTGATGGGCGTGGAACATGAAGCGGCCGGCGTTGTGCCAGTCGATCTCGACGATCCCCCGCTCGCCCTGGCAGAGCATCACCGTGTCGGTGTACTCGAACTGGTCGGTGCTGCCGGTGCGGTAGTAGCGGAAGAACTCCCCGTGGAGGTGGAAGGAGTTGATGAGGTCGAACTCGGTGAGGTTGGCGAGATGGATGCGGAGCGTCTCCGAGCGCTTCACCCGGATCGGATACTTCGCGTAGTAGAAGGCCCGCCCGTTCACCGAGTAGAAGTTGTTCTCGCCGTCCCCGTCCGTGTCGTAGCCGTTCATCACCATCACGATCTCCCGCGCCGGCGGCCGCGGCGTCGCAGGGTCGATGATGAACGCGCCGTACAGGCCCTTGTGGATGTGCTTCTTCAGGGGCGTGGCGTGGCAGTGGTAGAGCTGCATGCCGTAGGGGCGCGCGGCGAATCGGTACGTGAAGCGGTCGCCGGGGTGGACGATCTCGAACACCCCGTCCATGTCGGCGGGGTGGATGCCGTGGAAGTGGATCGTGTGCGGGTGCGACCCCGCGTTGACGAACTCCACCTCGAGGATGTCGTCGACGGTCGCCCGGATGACGGGGCCGGGGATCGTGCCGTTGTAGGTCCAGGCGGGGAACATCACGCCCTTCGCGATCTCGACGTCGCGATCGGTGGCGACGAGCTGGTAGCGCCGGACCCGGCCCGGCTGGTGCGGCAGCGCCGGCGGCGGCTCGAGCAGCGCGTCCAGGTCGTTCGGGCCGCCGGGCGCCGGGACCGTGGGCCCGATCATCGCGGCGTGCCCGAGCGACGCGTGGTCCCGGGGGTCCAGTCCCGGGGCGCGCTGGACGCCGCTCAGCGCGGGGGCCGCCGCCACGGCGGCCATGGGCAGGGCCGCAACGACGGGAGCCGCCCCCATCAGCATCTGACGACGGGTGAGGCGGGCCTTGTTTGGCATGGCTGAGTTATACATTTAGCCTTGACTAGTTCCAAGCGACAGTCGCGGCTGGACCGGGGCCGGCCGCAGGACCTCGCCGAGGCGGCGCTGCCGGGCGAGGGCCGGGTGGCGGAGGCCGCCCACGAGTCGCTCGCCGGGGGGCGGAGGGGCCTGTGGGCGGTGCTGCCGTTCCTGGGCCCGGCGTTCGTGGCGTCGGTGGCCTACGTCGACCCGGGCAACTTCGCGACGAACGTCGCCGCGGGGGCCCAGTTCGGCTACCTGCTGCTGTGGGTGATCCTCGTCTCGAACCTGATGGCGATGCTGATCCAGGCGATGTCGGCGAAGCTCGGCATCGCCACGGGCATGAACCTGCCGGAGGTGTGCCGGGCCCGCTACCCCAAGCCGGTCTCGCGGGCGCTGTGGGTGCAGGCCGAGATCATCGCGATGGCGACCGACCTGGCGGAGTTCCTCGGCGCCGCCCTCGGCTTCAACCTGCTGTTCGGCATCCCCCTGGTGTGGGCGGGCGTGCTGACGGGCGTGTTCTCGTTCGGGATCCTCCACCTGCAGTCACGCGGGGCCCGCCCCCTGGAGATCGTGATCTCGGTGCTGGTGGGGGTGATCCTCGTGGGGTTCGCCGTCCAGTTCGTCCTGTCCGATCCGTCGGGCTCGGGGATCGCCCAGGGGCTCACGACGCCGCGGTTCGAGGGATCGGAGAGCCTGCTGCTGGCCACCGGGATCCTGGGCGCGACGGTGATGCCCCACGTCATCTACCTCCACTCGGCGTTGACGCAGCGGCGGGTGGTGGGGCGCTCGGAGGAGGAGCGGCGGCGCATCTTCCGCTTCGAGCGGATCGACGTGGTCATCGCGATGGGCATCGCGGGCGTGATCAACATGTCGATGCTGGTGATGGCGGCCGCGGTGTTCCACGACCGCGGCCTGACGGGCGTGGGGGACATCGACGAGGCCTTCCACCAGCTCGGCGACCTGGTGGGCGCGCACGCGCAGTACGCCTTCGGCGCCGCCCTGCTGGCGTCGGGCCTGTCGTCGTCGTCGGTGGGGACGCTCGCCGGCCAGGTGGTGATGCAGGGCTTCATCGACCGGCAGGTCCCCCTGTGGCTGCGCCGCGGGCTCACGATGGCGCCGGCGCTGATCGTGCTGGCGATCGGGGTCAACCCGAGCCGGGCGCTGGTGCTGAGCCAGGTGGTCCTGTCGTTCGGGATCCCCTTCGCGCTGATCCCGCTGGTGCTCTTCTGCCGCGACCGCCGCCTGATGGGCGGGTTGGTGAACCGGCCCGCCACCACGGCCGTCGCGGCCGTGGTGGCGGTGCTGATCGTGGTGCTGAACGGCGTCCTGCTCGTCCAGACCCTGGGCGGCTAGTCGTCCCGCGTCGGCTCGGGCGCGGGCCCCCGCTCGGGCGGGTGGATGCGCAGCGCCCCGGACAGGACGAGCGTGATCAGCGGGATCCCGGCGGCCCCGGGCTCGGCGGCGAGGGGACGATGGGAGGTGCGTGCGGTGTCGGGTGCCATGGGATGAGCCTCCGGTCACGGGGTCGGTGGGATGTACCGATGGTGATGCCCCGTGCCTGCCGCCCCTATCGCCCGGGGGCCAGGATCCGGGCCCCGGCGGTCGACCTGGGGCCGGGGCTAGGCGCTGACGCGCCCCGGCCGCAGGGGCCGCACGTGGTCGCGCACCTTCTCGAGCATCGCCTGGAGGCGGACGAGGTCGTCGTGGTCGAGCTGCTCGGTGAAGTGGCGGCGGATCCCGTCGCGGTGGATGACCCGGGACGCCTGGAGCGCCGCCTCGCCCTCCGGCGTCATGTGCACGAGCACCACGCGCCGGTCGCCGGCCGGGCGCTCGCGGCGGACCAGGCCGGCCTCCTCCATCCGGTCGATCACCCGTGTGAGTCCGCTCTTGCTCGCCAGGATCCGGCCCGCGATCTCGGTCATCGGCACGCCGCCGCCCGCCTCCTCCAGCTGCACCATGACGTCGTACCAGCGGAACGACAGCCCGCCGGACGCCTGGAGTTCCGCGTCGAGGATGTCCGGCAGGGCCAGCGCGCACTCGAAGAACACGCGCCACGCCACCAGCTCCTCGCGGGTGGGGCTTGACAGGGTGTCGCCGTTGTCAGAAAGTCCGTTCTGCAACTAATCGCTTTTCAACTATTGCCTGCAGGACTGATGCGGATCGTACCACCCGGGTTCGGTCGGCATCACGGGAGGAGGCGAGTCCCATGACCGAGACCATCACCACCCCGCTCTCCGCGTTCCACCGGGCCCACGGCACGGGCCGCTCCTACTGGGGGCCCGGCGACCTCTACACCTTCCTCGTCACGGGCGAGGAGTCCGGCGGGCAGTACTTCTCGATGCTCGCGGTCGTCCCGCCCAACGGCGGTCCCCCGCCCCACACGCACAGCACCGAGGACGAGACGTTCCACGTGCTGGAGGGCACCCCGACGTTCCGCCTCGGCGACGAGCGGATCCTGGCCGGCCCCGGCAGCTTCGTGAACGTCCCGAAGGGGGTCCTGCACTGCTTCCGCAACTTCTCCGACCAGCCCGTCACGATGATCCTGACGTTCACGCCGTCGGGGATCGAGGAGTTCTTCGAGGAGACCCTGGAACGGGCGTACGACATCACCGCCGCCGCCCCGGACAACATCGAGGAGGTCGGCCGCCGCTACGCCGAGGCCGCCCCTCGCTACGGGATGGAGTTCTTCCTGGACGCCTGACCCGCGCCGGGCGTCACCGGCGCGGGCCCGGCCGTGGATGTCACCCGGTGCTCGCGCGGCGGGCCGGCGGTCTAGGTGTGGTACTCCGCGTTGAGGGTCACGTAGGCGTGGCCCAGGTCCGACGCCCACAGCTCGGCCGCGCCGTCGCCGCGGCCGAGGGCGACCTCCAGGTCGTACTCGTCCAGGCCCAGCACCTCGACGGCGCGGGGATCGGCGAACGGCACCCCGTCCACCGTGACCTCGGGCTCGTGGACCGCGCCCTCCGCTCCCGCGAGGGCCTGCCCCACCGACTGGGAGATGCGGCCCCAGTTGGGGTCGCGGCCGAACACGGCGGTCTTCACCAAGCTCGACTCGCCCACCGCCCGCGCCACCCGCTCCGCCTCGGCGTCGTCGCGAGCGCCGCGCACCAGGACGCGGACGGCGTGCTCCGCCCCCTCCCCGTCCTTCACCATCTGGACGGCGAGCCAGCGGCAGACGCAGGCGATCGCGTCCGCGAACCGGTCGCGGTCGGCCCCGGCGAGCGGCGTGCCCGGCCCGCCCGCGAAGACGAGCAGCGTGTCCGACGGGCTCATCTGGGCGTCCACCGAGATGCGGTTGAACGAGGCCGAGGCCGCGGCGGCCGTGATGCGCTGGAGGTCGTCGGGGGCGACGGCCGCGTCGGTGGTGACGTAGGCCAGCATCGTCGCCATGTCCGGCCTGATCATCCCGGCGCCCTTCGCCGCCGCGCCGATCGTCACCTCGCCCCCGCCCGGCAGCGTGAGGCGGAACGCCCCGCCCTTCGGCGCGCGATCGGTGGTGCAGATCGCCGCGCCGAAGTCCCCACCGCCGTCCCGTGACAGGCCCGCCACCGCCGCGTCGATGCCCGGCCCGGCGATGCCCATGTCCAGGCGCTCCCCGATGGTGCCGGTGCTGCACACCGCCACCTCGCCCGGGTCGAGGCCCAGGCCGGCGGCGGCGCGTGCGGCCATCGCGTGGGCGTCGTCCAGGCCGGGCGACCCGGTCGCGGCATTCGCCTTCCCCGCGTTCACCACGACCGCCCGCAGGCGAGCGCGGTCGAGGGTGCGGTTGCGCACGACAGGGGCGGACGGGAGGGCGCTGGTGGTGTCCACCATCGCCGACGCGGTGGGCCCGTCGGCCGCGAGCACGCCCACGTCCTTCAGCCCCGACGGCTTCAGGCCGCACGCGACGCCCGCCGCGCGGAACCCCGCCGGTGTGGTGACCGAGCCGCCCGGCACGGGCTCGAAGCCCTCGGGCGCCCGGAGCCAGTCGGCGCGGCCCACCGGCTTCAGAGCAGGCCCTCCGTCTCCGGCAGGCCGGCCATGATGTTGAGGTTCTGGACGGCCTGGCCGGCCGCGCCCTTGCCGAGGTTGTCGATCACCCCGAACGCGGTGATCCGCCCGCCGCGCGGGTCGGCCATCGGGCACACCTGCGCGAAGTTGGTGTGCTGCACCGCGCGCATGCCCGGCGGCCGCTCCACCACCTCCACGAACGGATGCCCGGCGTAGCGGTCGGCGTAGCGCTGGAGGAGGTCGTCCTGGTGTGGGACGTCCATCCCGACGACGCGGGCGTAGCAGGTGGACAGCAGCCCACGGTCGACGGGCACCAGGTGCGGCGTGAACGTGACGGGCACCCCCAGCTCCTGCTCGATCTCGGGCGTGTGACGGTGCGCGTACACCTTGTACGGGCTCACGTTGTCGGCGGCCGACGAGTAGTGCACCGTCTCCGTGGGCGTGCGGCCGGCGCCGCTGACGCCGCTCTTGGAGTCGATGACCACGTCCTCCAGGTGGCCCTCCAGTGGCAGCAGCGCCAGGATCGACGCCTCCGGGAAGCAGCCGGGGTTGGCGACCACGCGCGCCCCGGCGATGGCGTCGCGGTGGCGCTCCGGCAGCCCGTAGACGGCCTCGGCCAGGAGGTCCGGCCGCGGGTGGGTGAAGCCGTAGACCGGCGGGTAGAGGTCGCCGTCGCGCAGGCGGTGGTCCGCCGACACGTCCAGCACCCGGACGCCGCGGTCCACCAGCTCCGAAACCAGTGCCGCGGCCTCGGCGTGCGGGTACGCGACGGCGGCGAAGTCGCCCGCCGCCACCGACGCGACGTCCGGCGCCTCCAGCACCCGCTTCACCCGGTACTGGGGCGCGACGTCCACCAGCCGCCGCCCGGCGTCGCCGCGGGCGGTGATGACCCCGAGGTCGAACGCGGGGTGCGCGTCGATGTAGGCGGTGAGCTGGGCGCCCGCGAACCCCGCGGCGCCGAAGACGTGGACCGTCGGCACCGCTACCCCCTGAGGCGCGCGCCGCGCCCCGCCAGGGCGTCGCAGACGCGCGCGACCGCCGCGTCGATCTCGTCGTCGGTGAGCGTCCGCCCCGGGTCGGCCAGCGAGAGACGCAGGGCCAGGCTCACGTGGCCGGCCCCCACCTGCTCACCGGCGTAGCGGTCGAACACCCGCACGTCGCGCACCAGCGGCGCCCCCGCCTCCCGGGCGGCGGCCACCAGGTCGGCGGCGGGGACCGCCTCGGCGACGACCAGCGCCAGGTCACGGGTGGAGACGGGCACGGTCAGCAGGTCCTCGTACCGCGGGTGCGATCCGCCGGCGCCGAGCAGCGCCTCGAGGTCGAGCACCACCGCCGCGACGGGACCGGTCACGTCGAACGCCCGGAGCACCAGCGGATGGACCTCCGCCGCCCAGCCGACCGCCTGGGGCGATCGAGACCCCGGAGTCTCGATCGCACCGACGGGGACCAGCTTCGCCTGGCGGACCGGGTGGAAGTAGGGCGCGGCGTTCGGGTGCGGCTCGGTGCGGACGCCGGCGGCGCGCGCCAGCGCCGTCGCCAGGCCGGTCGCGGTCCACACGTCCACCGGCCGGGGGTCGGCCCGCCAGCCCTCCGTGCGCTCCCTGCCCCACCGGACGGCCGCCAGGAAGGGGCGCTCCAGTGCCTGGCCGTCCTCCTGCGGCGCGTAGGTGCGCCCGATCTCGAACAGCCCGCCGTCGGCGATCTGGTGGGCCTGGTTGCGCGCGGCGGCCCGCAGCAGCCCCGGCAGCATCGACCGACGCATCACCGCCATCTCCGCGCTCATCGGGTGGTCCATCCGCACCAGGTCCCGGCGCGGGTCGTCCGGGCCGATGCGCAGCAGGTCCAGGTCGCCCTCCGGCACCTGGCGGTACGTGATGGCCTCGCTCAGCCCCAGGTCGGCGCACAGGCGGGTCAGGCGGCGCTCGAGCTGCTGCGGCCGGGTGAGCCGCCCGGTGCCGGCCAGGCGCGGCAGCAGCGCCGGGATGTCGCCCAGGCCGCGGATGCGCCCGACCTCCTCGATGAGGTCGATCTCCCGGGTCAGGTCCGACGCACGCTCGTACGGGACCTGCGCGACCAGGCCGTCGCCGTCGGGCGTCACCCCCAGGCCGAGGCGGCCGAGGATCGCCTCCGACTCCTGCGCCGGCACCTCCACGCCCAGGATGCGCGGCACCCGCGCGTGACGCATCCGCACCGGCTCCCGGGCGGGCGCGGGCTCGCCCACGTCGATGGTGCCGGGCACCATCGCCGCGCCCACCAGCTCGACCAGCATCCGGGACGCCACCGACATCCCGCGTGCCGCCAGCTCGCGCGGCAGGCCCTTCTCGAAGCGCCCGCTCGACTCGCTGCGGAGCCCCAGCCTCAGGGAGGTGTCGAGGATGGTGGGGCCGTCGAAGCTCGCCGCCTCCAGCAGCACGCGGGTGGTGCCCTCGTGGACCTCGGCGAACTCGGCGCCGAAGATCCCGGCGATGACGGCGGGCCGCTCGGCGTCGGCGATCGCGAGCATCGACGCGTCGAGCACGCGCTCCTGGCCGTCGAGCGTGACGATCCGCTCGCCGTCCCCCGCGCGCCGCGCGACGACCGTCGCGCCGGCCAGCCGGTCGAGGTCGAAGGCGTGGAGCGGCTGCCCGGTGAGCAGCATCACGTAGTTGGTCACGTCCACGACGTTGTTGATGGCGCGCATGCCGGCCGCCTCCAGACGCCGCGCCAACCAGCCCGGCGACGGCCCGACGCGCACGTCCAGGAACACGCGGGCCATGTAGCGGGGGCACAGGTCGGGATCGCGGACCTCCACCGACGCGTGGTCGCGGACGTCGCCGCCGCCCTCCGCCGGCGGATCCGACTCGTCGAGCGGCGCCAGCGCCGCGCCGGTGACGGCGTGCACCTCGCGGGCCACCCCGTACAGCGCGAGGCAGTCCGGCCGGTTGGAGGTGATCTCCAGCTCCAGGACCGTCTCGGACAGCGGCAGCACGTCGGCCAGCGGCGTCCCCGGGGCCGGCCCCTCGGGCAGCTCCATGATCCCGGAGTGGTCGTCGCCCAGGCCGAGCTCCCGGGCCGAGAGGATCATCCCCCGGCTCTCGACCCCCCGCAGCCTCGCGACGCCGAGCGGCTTCTCGGCCCCCGGCAGCAGGGCGCCCGGCAGGGCCACGGCCACCGTCAGCCCGGCGGCGACGTTGGGCGCGCCGCACACGATGCCGGCCGGCTCGGCATCGCCCAGGTCCACGCGGCACACCCGCAGCCGGTCGGCGTCGGGGTGCTGCTCGGCCGACAGCACGCGGCCCACCCGGAAGGATCCGAGGTTGCCGTCGGTGTCGGGCACTCCGGTGCGGTGGACCGCCTCGACCAGCGTCCCGCTGCCCGACAGCGCCCGCGCCAGGTCCTCGGCGGGCATCCCCGGGTCGACGTGGTCGGCCAGCCACGAGAGCGGCACCCTCACGCGAACTGCTCCAGGAAGCGCAGGTCGTTCTCGAAGAAGAGCCGCAGGTCGGGCACCCCGAAGCGGATCATCGCGATGCGGTCCAGGCCGCAGCCGAACGCGAACCCGGTGTAGCGCTCGGCGTCGATGCCGCAGTACGCCAGGACGTTCGGGTCGACCATCCCCGCGCCCGCCAGCTCCAGCCACCCGGGGCGGCCGTTCTTGTCGGTGTACGACACCTGGATGTCCACCGACGGCTCGGTGAACGGGAAGAAGTGCGGCTGCAGCAGGATCTCCCGGTCCTTGCCGAGGAGCTCCCGGAAGAAGTGGAGCATCGTGCCCTTCAGGTGCGCCAGGGTGAGGCCCTCGTCGACCGCCAGGCCCTCCATCTGGTGGAACATCGGGCTGTGGGTCGCGTCGATGTCGTCGCGGCGGTACACCGCCCCGGGGGCGATCAGGTAGATCGGCGGCTCGGAGCGCTGCATCTCGCGCACCTGCACCGGCGAGGTCTGCGTGCGCAGCATCCGGTCGGGGCGGCCCTCGATGAAGAACGTGTCGCTGGGCGACCGGGCGGGGTGCCCCGCCGGCGTGTTGAGGGCGGTGAAGTTGTGCCACTCGGTCTCGACCTCGGGGCCGTCCGCCACCCGGTAGCCGAGCCCCAGGAGGATGTCCTCCATCTCCTGGCGCACCTGGGTGATCGGGTGGATCGCGCCGAGCGGATGGGGGTCGCCGGGCAGCGTGACGTCGGCGGTGTCGCGCTCGAGCGCCGCGCCCATCTCCTCGGCCTCGAGCAGGGCCGTGCGGTCGTCCAGGGCCCCCTCCACCGCCCGGCGCGCCAGGTTGGCGGCCTTCCCCACCTGGCCGCGACGGTCCGGCGGCAGCGAGCCGATCGAGGCGAGGACGGTCGCGAGCGCGCTGCGGCGGCCGGTGTGGGCCACCCGCACGGACTCGAGCTCCGCGAGGTCGGACGCGCCGGCGATCGCCGCGAGCGCCTCCTCCTGGATCGCCGTGAGGTCGGGCTCGCTCATCGGCCGTCGAGGGTACCCGACGCGGTCGCGCGCTGACGCAGCGACTCGGCCATGAGCGCGGCGCCGGCGGCGGCCACGTTGAGCGACTCGGCGCCCGCGGCCTGCGGGATCGTGACCCGCACCACCTCACGGCCCCCGGCGAGCCCCTCCAGGGCCGTCCCGAGGCCGGCCCGCTCGTTGCCGAGGGCCAGCACCAGCGGCCGGGCCAGGTCGGCCTCCCACGGCGGGATCCCTCCTCGCGGCACCGCGGCCAGCACGGCGAACCCCTCGCGGGTCGCGAGGTCGGCGGGGCTCACGCCCTCCAGCAGCGGAAGCGCGAACGTGGCGCCCATCGCGGCCCGGACCGCGCGGGGGTGGAACGCGTCGGCGGAGCCGGGGCCGAGCCCCAGCCAGTCGGCGCCGAGGGCGGCGGCGGTGCGCACCAGGGTCCCCACGTTGCCGGGGTCGGCGACGCCCGCGAGGTAGACCCCCAGGTCGGGCGGGAATCGGACGTCCCGGAAGCTGCGGGGGGCGGGCTGGGGCACGATCGCGATGACGCGCGGCGCGGCGGCCAGGCCGCTCGCCTGGGCCATCAGCTTCGGCGGTACCAGGTAGCGCTCGGCCAGGCCGGCGGTCGCCGCGGCCCGGGGGTCGTCGTCGGCGAACCGCTCCTCGTCCCAGAGCATGGCGACGGGCCGCGCCCCCGCGAGGAGGGCGGCGTCGACCAGGTCCTCGCCCTCGGCCACGAGCAGGCGCCGCTCACGCCGCACCTTCTTGGCCTGCAACGCCCGCGCCAACTGGAGCGCGGGATTGCGCGGCGAGGTCGCGAGCCGCAGCCCGCGGGATGGTCTAGGCGGTGGTGGCGACGCGCTCGCGGGCGTCGCGGGCGCGGGCGCAGAGGGCCGCGAAGGATGCGGGCTCATGGGTGGCGAGCTCGGCCAGGATCTTCCGGTCGAGCTCGATCTCCGCGAGCTTGAGGCCGTGGATGAACTCACCGTAGGTGAGCCCGTTCTCTCGAGCCGCGGCGTTGATGCGGGCGATCCACAGGCGGCGGAAGTCGCGCTTGCGGACCCGGCGGTCGCGGTACGCGTACCGCAGGGAGCGCTGCACCTGCTCCTTCGCACGCTTGTACGAGGAGTGCTTGGTGCCCCAGTAGCCGCTGGCCTGATCGAGGACCTTGCGCCGCTTCTTGCGGGCGCCGACGGAACGCTTGACGCGGGCCATGGGCTACCTCTTCCCCAGCAGCCGCTTGACGCCGGGCACCATCTCGGGGGCCAGCGTGACCTCCTTCGACAGGTGGCGCTGCTCCTTGCCCGAGGTGTTCTCGAGGTTGTGCCGCAGACCGGCGCGCTGGAACATGATCTTGCCGGAGCCGGTGACGCGGAACCGCTTGGTGGCGGCCCTCTTGGACTTCATCTTGGGCATGCGGAACTTTCTCGACGGGTTCGGGACCGGCGGAGAACACTAGCCGAATCGGGCGCGACACGCGAGGACGGGGATGCGGGACCACGCCGCGCCGCAGGAGGCCCCTCCGCCGGGAACCGCCGGGACTAGGAGGAGGTGGTGGCCTCCGCCTCGGCCGGGGCCTCCGCCGGAGCCTCGCCGGCCTCGGCGGGGACCTCCGCGGGCGCGTCGCCGGCCTCCGCCGCGGGTGTGTCGGCCGCGCCCCCGTCGGCCGGCGGCGGGTTCTTGACCGGCGCGAGCATCATCACCATGTTGCGGCCGTCGAGGTTCGGACGGCTCTCGACCACGGCCAGGTCCTTCAGCTCCTCGGCCAGGCGCAGCAGGATCATCTCGCCGCGCTCGGGGTGCAGCAGCTCACGGCCGCGGAACATGATCGTGATCTTGACCTTGTCCCGGTGACGGAGGAACCGCTCGACGTGCCCCTTCTTGGTGGCGTAGTCGTGCGGGTCGATCT
>DAISWG010000054.1:0-26563 GCA_036826475.1 Miltoncostaeaceae bacterium
CAGGCCGCCCTCGCCATCCATTCGGTGGAGGCGCGCCACGCCGCCTGGATCCGCAACATCCTCGGCCAGAACCCGGCCCCGGCCGCGTTCGACCCGGCCCGCAACATGAAGCAGGTCCTCGCCATCGCCGGCGGGTTCATCAAGGCCTAGCCGGGTGTCGGGGCGGGCCGCACGGCGGCCCGCCCCGCCCGTCCGGACCTCACGCAGACAGGAGGGCCCGTGTTCGACATCTCACCCATCCAGATCATCATCGTGCTCGCGATCGCGCTGCTGATCTTCGGCCCCAAGCGGCTGCCCGGCATGGGCCGCGACCTGGGCCGCGGCATCCGCGACTTCAAGGCCGGCATCACCGGCGACGACGACCGCCCCGTCGCCACCCAGACGTACGCGCCGGAGCACATCCCGGCCGAGCCGCAGCCGACGGCCGAGCAGCTGATCGCCGAGGCCGCCACCCCCCAGCCGGTTCGCGAGGAGCTCGACGAGGCCCGCGAGACCACCGGCGCGGGCACCCGCTAGCCGCCGGGGACCGGCACCCATGCCCCGTATCGCCCGGGTCGGGCCGCGCCGCGCGCGGCCCGACGAGCGGCTCCACGTCGAGGAGCACCTCGACGAGCTGCGGCGCCGGCTCATCATCAGCGCACTCGCGCTGGTGGTCGCCTTCGCCGGGATGTACGCCGTCCACGACCAGCTCATCGACCTGCTCACCCGGCCGCTGCCGGACGACGTGGACCAGCTCATCACCCTGTCCCCGACCGAGCCGTTCTTCACCACCCTCAAGGTGACGTTCTGGGCGGCGGTGCTCGTCACGCTGCCGGTGTGGCTGTACCAGGCGTACGCCTTCGGGATCCCGGCGGTCGCCGCCCAGCCCCGCCGGGTCGTCCTGGCCGTCACCGCAAGCCTGGCCGCCCTGTTCGCCGGGGGCGTCGCGTTCGGCTACTTCGTGGTGCTGCCCGTCGCTCTCGACTTCCTCACGGGCTTCGGCGGGGACACCTTCAACGAGCAGCTTCGTGCCGGCGAGTACTTCGGCTTCGCCACCACCATGCTGCTCGCCTCGGGGATCCTGTTCGAGGTGCCGATCGCGATGGCCGCCCTGTCGCGGATGGGCGTCACCAGCGCCCGCATGTACCGCACCCAGTGGCGCGTCGCGATCGTGGTGATCGCCGCCATCGCCGCCGTTCTGCCCGGCGGGGACCCCATCTCGATGGGGCTGCTGATGATCCCCCAGGTCGTGCTGTACGGCGTCGGCATCGCCCTCTCCGTCAGGTTCGGCCAGGCGCCCCTGTGGTCGCGGGAACGGGCGTCCGAGATGTGACACGCTTCGGGGGTGAGCACCCTCGGTCACGTCGCGCTGGGCGCCTGGAGCGGCGGCAGGTACATGCACTTCGGCCTCCCGGTCGAGGAGGAGCGCCTCGTCGCCCTCCTCCGGCCGGACGAGGCGGTCGACACCGTCATCACCGCCGACGTGTACGGCGCGGGCGCCGCCGACGAGCTGGTGGGACGCGCCCTCGACGGCCTGCCGCGGGACGCGTACCGCCTGGTGGGGGCCGTCGGCCACGACTTCTACGACGGCGAGCGGCAGGGGGCGAAGGGCTACCCCCGCTTCACCGACCCCGGGCTCCGGGGCCCCGACGGCTACGCCGACTACCTGCGCCGCACCACCGAGGCCAGCCTGGGCCGCTGCGGGGTGGAGCGGTTCGACGTCCTCCTGCTGCACAACCCGGATCGCATCGGCTACTCGTCGGAGGTCGTCTGGAACGCGATGGCCGGGCTGCGGGACGAGGGCCTGGCCGACGCGATCGGCGTGGCGCCGGGGCCCGCCAACGGGTTCACGCTCGACCTGATCGGGTGTATCGAGCGGTTCGGCGACCGGATCGACTGGGCCATGATCATCGCCAGCCCGTTCGAGCCGTGGCCCGCCCGCCTGGTGCTGCCCGCCCTCGCCCGCAACAACGTCCGCGTCGTCGCGCGGGTGGTCGACCACGGCGGGGTCTTCCACGGCGACGTGCCCGACGAGGGCCGGCTGCCGTCGCACGACCACCGCAGCTTCCGCCCCGCGGGCTGGGTCCAGCACGGGCGCGACCGGCTCGACCGGCTGCGTCCCATCGCCGAGCGTCACGGCCTGAGCCCGCTCCAGCTGGCGAGCGCGTGGACGCTGGCGCAGGAGCCGGTGGCGTGCGTGGTGCCCACGCTCATCCAGGAGCCCGGCGACGACGCCCGGCCGATCGAGGACAAGCGGGCCGACCTGGCCGGCGTGCCGCGCGGGCCCGTCCTGAGCGCGGAGGAGCTCGCCGAGATCGAGGCGGTGGGCGAGAACGCGGGATGCATGTCGCTCAAGGGGGGTACCCCCTCCCACGAGGGCGACGAGCGAGCCGACTCGTGGCCGCTCACCGAGGACCTGCGGACCGTGGCGGCGCGCTGGAGCATCGTCCCGGAACGCGACCTGGTCCCGTCCTGAACACCGAGCAGGGGGAGACATGGCGATCCCGGATGGCGTGTCCGTCGAGGGTGGGGCGGACGAGAAGCCGCGCGTGACGCTGCCGGGGGGCGACCCTCCCGGCGAGCTCGTGATCCACGACGTCGTGGAGGGCGACGGCGACGCCGTCGCACCCGGCGGCACCGTCAACGCCCATTACGTCGGCATCGGCTGGAGCAGCGGCCGCCAGTTCGACGCCTCCTGGGACCGCGGGGCGCCGCTCAGCTTCCCCCTCGACCGCGTCATCGCCGGCTGGCAGGAGGGCATCCCCGGGATGAGGCCGGGCGGCCGCCGCCTGCTGGTGATCCCCGGCGAGAAGGCATATGGCCCCACGCCGCCCCCGGGCTCGGGGATCGGCGCGAATGAGGCCCTCGTGTTCGTGGTCGACCTGGTGGAGTAAAGCGCTGAAACCGCCGATCCGCTCAGATCGGCGGTGCCGGAATCCGATACCCCCCATGGCGATCTGATGTGGGGGGTCTCATGGGTGGGGACGGGACGGCTCCGGTGGGCGTGCGGGTGCTGGTCGCGGAGGACAGCGGCCTTGCCGCCGCGGTCATCCGCGACGCGCTGCTGGCGGACGGCCACGAAGTGGAGGTCGCGCCGGACGGGGACGCCGCGCTGGCACGCCTGCGCGACGGCCGGCCGGCCGACCTGCTGATCACCGACGGCGAGATGCCCGGCCTCGGCGGCCTCGCGGTCTGCCGCGCGGTGCGCCGCGACCCGGCGCTCCGCCATCTCCCGGTGATCTTCCTGACGGCCGGCGAGGGGATGGTCGTCGACGCGCTCGACGCCGGCGCCGACGACCACCTGCCCAAGCCGTTCCGGCCCGAGGAGCTGCGGGCGCGCGTGCGCGCGGCGCTGCGCCTCGCGCGCCACCGCGCCGACGCCGAGGCCGAGCGCGACCTCTCGCACGCGCTGGTCGAGTCGCTCCAGGACGGCCTGCTGGTGCTGGCCCGCGACGGCCGCATCCTGCGCGTCAACGAGCGCATGGTCGCGCTCACGGGGTTCGCGCGCGAGGATCTCGTCGGCCGGCGGCCGCCGTACCCCTTCTGGCCGCGCGAGGATGCCGGTGCCTACGGCGACCGGCTGGCCGCCGCCCTGCGCGACGGCGCCGCCGGGGAGGCCGACCGCACCTACGTCCGGGCCGACGGGGAACGCCGGTTCGTGATCGTGAGCCTGGCGGCACTGGACCTGGCCTCCGCCGATGGCGCCGCGTTCGTCAGCACCGTCAAGGACGTCACCACCCGCCACGGCGCCGAGGAGGAGCTGCGGCGCAGCGAGGCGGTCGCGCGGGCCCTCGCCCGCGAGCAGGCCGCGCTGGGCCGGGTGGCCGCGGCGGTGGCCGAGGCCGGCCCGCCGGAGCGGGTCTTCGACCTGGTGGCGCGGGAGGTCGCGGGGCTGTTCGGCGTCGAGGCGGGCGGCGTGGCGCGGTTCGCCGACGACGAGACGGCCATCCTGGTCGGGTCGTGGGCATCCACCGACGCGATGCGCCTGCCCACCGGGGCCGTGCTCCCGACCTCCGACGACAGCCTGAGCGGCCGGGTCCGGCGCGACGGCCGCCCCGCGCGGCAGGACGCCGTGCGCGCCGGGCTGCGGTACGGCTCCGGGCACGTCGACCGCGGCAGCGCGGTCGCCGCGCCCGTCTCGGTCGACGGCGAGCTATGGGGCACGGTGGGGGCGCTCAGCACCCGGCCCGGCGGCCTGCCGGAGGACGCGGAGCGCCGCGTCGGGAAGTTCGGGAACCTGGTGGGGCTCGCCATCGCGAGCGCCGCCGCGCGCGAGGAGCTCACCCGCCTGGCCGAGACCGATGCGCTCACCGGCCTGGCGAACCGCCGGGCGTTCGAGGCGCGTCTGGAGGCGGAGATCCTGCGGGCCCGCGACGGCGGCGCGCCGCTGAGCGTGGTGGTGCTGGACCTGGACCACTTCAAGGAGGTCAACGACCGCCACGGCCACGAGGAGGGCGACCGCACCCTGCGGACGCTCGCCGCGCGGATGCGCTCCGCCACGCGGGCGTCGGATGTGATCGCCCGGATCGGCGGCGAGGAGTTCGCGTGGCTCCTGCCCGCGACCGGGGTGGAGGGCGCCCGCGCGCTGGCCGACCGGCTGCGGGGGATCATCGCGGCGGAGCCGTTCGGGGTCGCCGGCACCCGCACGATCTCCGGGGGCGTCGCCGAGCTGGGCCCCACCGACGACGGGGCGGCCCTGCTGCGCGCCGCCGACGCGCGCCTCTACACGGCGAAGTCGTCCGGCCGCGACCGCGTGGTGTCCGTCTAGTCCGCGGCCGCGGCCCCCGGCGGGGGCCACCGCTTCACACCGGCTCCCCGATCCGCGGCGCCTCGGCGCCGCGGAGCGCGGCGAGCAGCGCCGACAGCTCGCGTCGCGCGTCCTCGTCCAGCGTCCCGATGGGGCCGAAGCCCGCGTCGGTGAGCACCTGGACGCCCTCCTCCACCCGCGCGCGGCCCGCGGCGGTCAGGCGCACGATGCTCACCCGCCGGTCGCCGGGGTCGGCCTCGCGGGCCACCCAGCCCGCCGCCGCCAGCCGGTCGACGAGGTACGTCGCGCTCGAGCCGTGCACGAGCAGCAGGTCGCGCAGCCGCATGACCGGCAGTCGGCCGCCGCGCGCGAACGACAGGAGCAGGAGGACCTCGAACCGCGAGATCGTCAGGTCGAGCGGCCGCAGCCGGCGCTCCAGGTCGCGCAGCACCAGGGCGTAGGTGCGGAGCATCGACACCAGCACGGTGAAGCCCGATTCATCGGGGTGCCGGCCCGCCCACTGGCGGCGCGCCTTCTCGACCGGGTCGTCCATCCGGTCGGCCGCCTGGGTGCTCCGCGTCGCCACGCCGCCATCATACTCCATGTTCCGAATGATTGACATCCGAATATCGGGATGTGAGGATTCCGGCCATGCCCCCCCTCCTGAACGACACGCACCGCGAGGTCCAGGCGCTGGCCCGCGAGATCGCCGAGCGCGAGGTCGCGCCCCGCGCCGCCGAGCTCAACGAGCGGCACGAGATCCCCCGCGACGCCATCCGGACCCTCGGCGAGGCCGGCCTGCTCGGCGTCACCATCCCCGAGGAGTACGGCGGCCCGGGCCTGGATGCGACGTCCCTCTGCCTGGTGGTCGAGGAGCTCGCGGCGGCCGACGCCGGCACGTCGGTGGCCGTGGCCGTGCAGAGCGGCCTGGCCGCGGCGCCGATCGTCCGGGCCGGCACCGAGGAGCAGAAGGCGCGCTGGCTGCCGCGCCTCGCCACCGGCGAGCTCATCGGCTGCTACGCGCTCACCGAGCCGGAGGCGGGGTCCGACACGGCGTCGCTGCGCACCCGCGCGGAGCGCTCCGGCGGCGGGTGGTCGATCACCGGGTCCAAGCAGTGGATCACCAACGGCGGCATTGCCGACCTGTTCGTCATCTTCGCCCGCACCGGCGGCCCCGGCGCGAAGGGTGTGACCGCGTTCGTGAGCGAGTCGGCGCCCGGCCTGACCGTGAGCCGGGAGATGCCCAAGATGGGCCTCCACACCTCTTCCACGGTCGAGTTGGCCTTCGACGGCCTCCAGGTGGGCGACGACGCGATGCTCGGCGCCGAGGGGGAGGGGCTCAGGGTGGCCCTGGCCACGCTCGACGGCGGCCGGATCACCATCGCGGCCCAGGCCTGCGGCATCGCGCGCGCCGCCCTGGACCTGGCGGTGGCGTACGCGACGGAGCGCCAGGCCTTCGGCGGCCCCATCGCCCGCTTCCAGGGCCTCCAGTTCCCGATCGCCGATCTCGCGGCGATGCTCGACGCGGCGCGCCTGCTCACCTACGACGCGGCCGCCCTGCGCGACGCCGGGCAGCCGCACGGCGCGGCGGGCGCCAAGGCGAAGCTGTTCGCGTCGTCGGTGGCGGTGCGGGCCGCCGACGTGGCCGTGCAGACCCTCGGGGGCTACGGCTACTCGGCCGAGTACCCCGCCGAGCGGTACTACCGGGACGCGAAGATCACCGAGATCTACGAGGGAACCAGCGAGATCCAGCGCCTGGTGATCGCGCGCGACCTGTTCGGGGACGCCGCCCGGGGCTAGGAGGACGCGGCGGCGCCGTCGCCGTTGCCGTTGCCGTTGCGCAGCCCGCGCTCGAGGGCGTCGATGAGGCGCGGGCGGAGGTCGGCCGCCGGGATGATCGCGTGCACCGACCCCACGTCGCGGGCGCGCTCTACGCTGTGGATCCCGTCGAACTCGGCCGCCACCTCGCCGAGCTTCTCCGAGCGGACGGCGGCCCGCACGTCCTCCAGCTCCGCGCGCAGCCGCGGCCGATCGGCGTCGTCGGCGGCGGCCACGCGCGCCTGGAGGCTCGCCACCCGCTCGTCGGCCTCGGTGCGCGCCGCGACGTCCCCGGCGAAGACCACGGCCGCGGCCGGCGCGCCGCCGATCACCGAGGCGTAGGAGCCCTCGACCGCCAGCACCTCCATGCGGTCGTTGAGCGCCGCGGAGAACACGACGAACGCGCCGCCGTGGTAGCGCGAGACCACGCAGAACACGATGGGCCCGTCGAAGTTGACCACCGCCCGGCCGATCTCGGCGCCGTACTCCAGCTGCCACTTGCGGAGCGACTCGGGGGAGCCGTCGAAGCCCGAGAGGTTGGCGAGCACCACCACCGGGCGGTTGCCGCTCGCGGCGTTGATGGCGCGCGCCACCTTCTTGGACGACAGCGGGAACAGGGTGCCCGCCGTCCACTGATCGGGGCCGTCGGCCGGGAGGAAACGGTGTCGCTGGATCGGGCGCGACTCGATCCCGATCACCGACGCCGGGATGCCGCCCAGGTGGGCGTCGTAGACCACCGCGGTCTCGGCGTCGGCCATCTCCGCCCACCGCTCCAGCGGCGGATGGTCCCGGTCGATCACGGCGTTCATCAGAGAGCGCACGTCGAACGCCTTCTTGCGCTCGGGGTTGGCCTGCGCGGAGAAGATCTCCCCCACCGTGGTGAAGGTGGTGCCGGGCCCGGAGTGCGGCGCGTCGCGCACGTCGCGCTCCACCGGATCGTCGCTGGGGGCGCGCCGGGGGCCGCGCTCGCCGGGGGCGACGTAGCTGTGGTCGTAGTGCGCCATCAGCACGTCGCGGGCGCCCGCCAGGTCGGGCGCCCAGTACTGGGCCTGCCCGTTGGGGCCCATGATCCGGTCGTAGCCGCCGATGCCGAAGTTGTCCTCGGCGGACACGCCGCCCGAGTAGTCGAGCGCCTGCTTGCCCGTCAGCACCATCGCGCTGTCGGGCGTCATCACCAGGATGCCCTTCGTGTGCATGAGCATCGTGGCCTCGGCGTTCCAGTACGGCTGGGCGCCCACGTTGATGCCGGCCACCACGATGTTCACCTCGCCCCCGTCCTGGGTGAACGTGATGAGGCGCCGCAGCACCCGCGACACCCAGTCCATGTTCTCGGTGCCGCTGTCGCGCGAGATCTTCGCGCCGGAGGAGATGGCGAACCACTCGACCGGAACGCCCAGGCCGGCGGCCAGGTCGAGCGCGGCCAGGATCCGGGTGCACTCCGGCTCCGAGACCGACCCGAGCGAGCGGGTGGGGTCGCCGAGGAGCGCGACGCGCAGCACGCCCTCCGGGTGCTTGCCGGTGATGGTGCGGACCAGCCCGGCGACGATCCCGGCGCGGTTGCCCCCGGGGGGCCGGTCGACGGGCACCAGGGCACCCTGCTCGTCGAGGTCGTGCTCCGTGAAGTCGCCGTCCGGGCCGGCCAGCATCCGCGTGAGCTCGTAGGGGTAGACCGTGCCGCGCCGGCGGGCCGCCAGCACCCTGCCGGCGTAGTCGTCGGCGGGCGACAGCGGCTCGGTGGGGGCGTCGGTGAGGCGCACCGACACACCGGCCCCCGGCTGGTACGCGAGGCGCAGGGCCATCTCCTGGGTGCCGCCGTCGACACCGTCGGCGGTGTTGAAGCAGAGCAGCACCTCCTCCAGGCCGAGACCGACGGTCATCGGCGCGAGGCGCCCGGCGGTGGCGGTGAGCTCGTGCAGCGGCACGTCGATCGTCGGCCAGATGTACAGGAGCACCCGGTTCGCCTCGGGGCGCCCGCGGGCGGGGCGCACGGCCTGGCAGCGGCGGATCCCCTCCAGGCACCCCGCCAGGATGTGCTCCACCTCGGGCAGCGCCACCAGGGCGCCGTCGGGCGTCCGCAGCGGCGTCAGATCGCGCACCTCCGCGAGCGCCATGAACCGCTCGTCCTTGGGGTTGTCGGGCGCGGTGCAATGGAACAGGTACGTGTCGGCGTCGGCCGACGGCGCCCGCTCGACGTCGAAGGCCGACAGCCGCCAGAACCGGAGCCTGCGGGCGATCATCGGATGCAGGCCGCGCACCACCCGCTCCTCGACCAGGCGCCCGTCGTCCCCCGGCCGGAACGTGAACTGCGCGGTCGCGCCCCCCGGGTAGGCGACGGCCACGGCGAGGCGGCGGAGCGAGCCGGGCAGCCCGGCCGCCGCGATCCGCTGCTCGATGCACGCCGCCACGGCGTCGGGGTCGGACGGCGCGTCCCCGGTCAGGTACAGGTCGGCGACGCTGCCGTCGGCGTCGGTCGGCTCGGCGAGGTAGGCGCCGACGGTCGCCAGCACGGCGCTGAGGTCGTCGAGGCGGCCCAGCGAGGTGACGAGGCGCACGTCGCGGCCGGTGCGGCTGTAGACGGCCGAGGCCAGGTCGCGCCCGTCCCGCCGCACGACGCGCAGGTCGCGGAGGGTGCGGATCTTGTAGTAGCGGCGGGTCAGGATCTCGAGCATCGGCTCGCCCGCGGTGATCCCGTCCGCCGTCCGCTCGGCCAGCACGGGGAGCAGCGGCTGGGACGTGGCGACCACCTCGTCCACCAGCCCCCCGGCGTCCGGGTCCTCCGGCGAGGCGGCGATCTGGTCGAGCTGGTCGCGCACGCGCCGGTGCACCCGCTCGCGGGCGGCGGCGATGAGTGGCCGGTCGAACGCGGCGTAGCGGGCGCTGCGGGCCAGCTCGCCGATGCGCGGCTGGCGCAGCTCGGTGGCGGCCACCAGCCGGTCGAGCGTCTCGCGCAGCGCCTTGCGCTGCGGGGCGGGGAGGGTGCCGGCGTCGTGGAGGCGGCCGTCCAGCAGGCCCGCCACCGCCGGGAACTGCTGGTCGATGCGCTCCTGGGCCAGGAACATCCGGTAGGCCGCCTCGGCGAGCTCGCGCGTGCGCTCCATCCCCTCGACGCCGTAGTGGCGCAGCGCCCGCTCCAGCGAGCGCTGGAGGGCCTGCGGGACCCCCTCGCGGTCGGCGTCGAGGGAGCGCAGCCAGGCGTGGAAGTGCTCGCGCGGGCTGTGGACCGTCTCCTCGCCGCCCTCGCCCGCCGGCGGCCGCGCCCGCGACAGGTCGGCCATGTCGGCGAACACGCCGAGGGCCTCGAGCTCGCCGGCGAGCAGCGCCGGGTCGTCGGGCGGGAGCGCCGCGCGAACCTGCTCCAGCCGCGTCACCAGGACGCGCGCCTCGGCGGCGCTCACGTCGTAGCCGAGCAGCAGCGCGCGGATCGCGTCGAGGATCGCCGCCGCACGCTCCCGCGGATCGTCGTCCTCGCCGGCATCGGCGACGTCGAACTCCACGCGGTCGCCGCCCACGGCCGCGTCGTCGCCCTCGGAGGTCGCCTCCACGCGGATCAGCGGGGCACCGGCGTCGACCTGGACGTTTCCGGCCACCAGGATCTCGGTGACGACCCCGTCGAACGGCGCCGAGACGGTGGTCTCCATCTTCATGCTCTCCAGCACCACCACCGGGGCGCCGGCCGCGACCTCGTCGCCCACGGCGGCCGTCACGGCGACGACCAGCGACGGCGCCGGGGCCCGCACCAGGCCGCCCTCGTCGCGCGACACGCGGTGGGCGACGCCGTCGACCTCGAGCAGGTGGTCGGGCGGGTGCGCGACGGCGATGACGCGGTGCTCGCGCCCGTTCACCCAGAGCCGCGACTCGAAGCGCCCGAGGCGCTCGAGCCGGGCGTCCACGCGGCCCTCCGGGACCGTCACCGTGTACCGGCCGGGCCCGGTGCGCGCCACGCCGAGCCGGTACGACTCGCCCCGGTGCCGCAGCTCCATGCTGCGCTCGATCTCGTGGCTCGTCTTGGGCCGGCCGCGGCGCGCCGAGGCGTAGAAGCGCTCGCGCTCGATGGCCTCCTCGGCGGCGTCGGCGTCGATCGCCGCGGCGACGATCGCGACGCCCGCGTTGCGGTCCGAGACAAGCCCCCCCTCGGCCGCCAGCCGGTCGAGCCACCGGGTGTCGGCGGTGCCGTCGATCACCTCCGGCCGCTCCAGCAGGTCGATCAGGAAGGCGCGGTTCGTGGCCCCGCCGCGCACGACCACCCGCATCTCCTCCAGCGCGCGCCGCAGACGGGCGAGCGCCTCGCGGCGGTCGGAGCCCCAGGCGATGACCTTGGCGATCATCGAGTCGTACTCCGGCGGGATCGTGTCGCCCTCGGAGATGCCGGTATCGACCCGGATGCCCGGGCCGGTGGGCAGGGCCAGCAGCTCGACCGTCCCCGGGGCGGGCGCGAAGCCGCGCTCGGCGTCCTCGGCGTTGACCCGCGCCTCCACCGCGTGGCCGCGGGCGGGCGGCGGGTCGCCCTCCAGGCGGCCCCCGGCGGCGATGTGGAGCTGGAGCTTCACCAGGTCGAGCCCCGTCGTCTCCTCGGTGACCGGGTGCTCCACCTGCAGGCGCGTGTTGACCTCCAGGAACGCGAGGGCCCGCTCGGCCGGCTGGTAGAGGAACTCGACGGTGGCGACGTTGCGGTAGCCGGACGCCAGCAGCAGCTCCACCGACGAGCGCCGCAGCGTCTCCTCCAGGTCGGGCGGCAGCACCGGCGACGCCGACTCCTCGATGAGCTTCTGGCTGCGCCGCTGCACCGAGCAGTCGCGCACGCCCACGGCCCAGCCCCCGCCCTGGCCGTCGGCGACGGCCTGCACCTCGACGTGACGGGCGCCGCGCACCAGGCGCTCCATGAGCACGCTCGCGTCGCCGAACGAGCGCAGCGCCTCGTCGCGGGCCCGCTGGAGCGCCGACGACAGCTCGCCGGCGTCCTCGACGATCCGGATGCCGCGCCCGCCGCCGCCGGCCGCGGCCTTGATCATGAGCGGGAAGCCGATGGCCTCGGCGTGGCGCAGGGCCTCCTCCTCGGTGGCCACCGGCCCGCGGCTCCACTCGGCCACCGGCACGCCGACCTCCTCGGCCAGCAGCTTCGCCGCGATCTTGTCGCCCAGCCGTCGCATCGCCTCGGGCGGCGGGCCGATGAAGACGACGCCGATCCGCTCGCACAGCTCCGCGAACGCCGGGTCCTCAGCCACGAAGCCCCAGCCCACCCAGGCGAAGTCGGCGGCGCAGCCGCGCAGCGCGCGCTCGAGCTCGGCGTGGTCGATGTAGGGGTTCCCCGCCCCGCCGCGGCCGATCACGACCGCCTCGTCGGCCTCGCGGACGAAGGTCGCCGTCGACTCCTCGGCGGTGTGGAGCGCCACCGTCCGCAGGCTCCAGCCGCGCTCGTGGTTGAGCTCACGCGCGGCGTGGATGAGCCGCCGCGCGGGCTCAGCCCTGTTGACGATCGCGATCCGCGCGTCCACGGGGCGACGCTAACCCGCGCCCAGCGGCCCCGCTACGGGGCATGACGCACCTATGGAGGCCCCGTCCCTACCGGACCCGGAATGCGTCGGTTAGCGTCACCGGCGGAGAGCCCCTAGGAGCCCGGGAGCGTGCCCATGGGAAAGCCGTTCGTCATCAACCGGCACGGCCGCCTGGTGTTCCCGTCGAACTTCCTCGCGGATCTGGACTTCTCCGCGATCGAGACGGAGGAGCAGCTCTCCGCCGTGGTGCGGCGCGACTTCGAGGCGAAGGCGCCGACGGGCGACGACATCATGGCCAAGGCCTCGTCCGGCGGGTACCGGACGCGCTTCCAGCTCCTGCGCGACCTCGCCCTGAACCTCTTCTGGGCGAACCGGTACGCGATGACGATGTACGAGAAGCGCCCCACCCGGTGGCGCGACGTGCCGCGCAACCGGGACGACATCTACCTCCCGATCCTGTCGCCGTGGAAGGACGGCGACGCGAAGGTCGCCGCCGTGGCCGCCTGCTACCCGACGCTGCCGGCGGCGTTCGACGAGGAGGTGGAGGACCGCATCCACGCGGTGCTCTTCGACGTCTACCGCAACAAGCTGCACCACGCGTCGGAGCTGTCGGCGATCAAGCTCACGGTGCAGGAGGTGCTCGCGGCGGACGACCTGGCGCGCACCTACTGCCTGTCGTCCTACGACCCCGACTACCCGGTGTACGGGTACGACGAGATCCTCGACTGCTCGGAGGAGCAGCCCGAGCTCGAGGCGCTGATGCGCATGGCGATGGTCATGCACAACCAGTATCCGTGGGACCGCGGGGCGATGCGGCTGAAGCCGCTCCGGCACATCGATCCCGACGAGTTCGTGGTGGTGTTCCACCCGCGCAACCGCGAGGTGAGCGAGTTCATCCGGCGGGAGCGCACCGCCCGCTCCCGGGCGCGACCGCGCTCCGGGGCGCCGGAGCAGGCCACCCCGCCCGCCGAGCCCGTGCCGCCGGTGATCGTGGCCGGCCGCTTCGCGGTGAAGCCGCGGATCGAGTCGCTGGCCGTCCAGAAGGGCGAGCGGATCTGCGAGAACGAGGACCTGATCCGCAACACGGCGTTCAGCTGGTCGCACATGACCGCCGCCGACATCAGCGACAAGACGGGCATCGAGTCGCGGATCTACACCGAGCTGGACCTGGACGAGCTCGCGCTGATCGCCGCGACCCGGGCGCTCGAGGGGTCGGGGCGGCGGCCGGAGGAGATCGCCGCGGTCGTCTTCTGCTCCTGCACCAGCACCCGGCTGCTGCCGTCGGTCGCGACGTGGATCTCAGGTCAGCTCGGGATCTACCAGACGCACGTGTCGTTCGACCTCGTCGCCGCGTGCGCCGGCTTCCCCTACGGCATCGGCGAGGCGGTCCGGCTCCTGCAGGACGTCCGCCGGCCGGTGCTGCTGGTCTGCGCCGAGAAGTTCTCCGACAAGATCGGGAGCGTCCGCCCCTCCCGGATGATCTTCGGCGACGGCGCGGCGGCGATGGTGATCGCGCCCGCCGAGGAGGGGGCCGCCGGCGACGTCGAGGTGATCCAGACGTACGCGAGCGGACCCGCCAGCCAGGTCAACTCGATCATCTGGCCGAACCCCGAGTTCGACAACGACGTGACCGTGTGGGGGCCGGAGGTGAAGGCCCTGGTGGAGCGGTACCTCGTGCAGATGATGGGCGAGCTGCGGTCCCTGCCCCACCCCGACGACCCGGACTCGGCGCTGGTCGACGCGATCGACCTGGTCGTGCCGCACCAGGCCAACCGGACGATGGTGGTGGAGCTCGCCGGCCAGGCGGGCATCGCCGAGGACAGCCTCTACTTCAACATCGACAAGGTCGGCAACGTGTCGGCCGCCAGCATCCCCATCGCCATCTGGGACGCGGTTGAGGAGGGGGTCATCGACCGGCGGATGCGCATCTTCGCCCCCGGGTTCGGCGCGGGCGCCGTCGCCGGCTACGCGGTGTTGTGGATCGACCCGGCGGTGATCGTCCCGGACGGCACGGCCGTCGCGGCCGAGGACGGCGCCGGGGCCGACGGCGCCCGCGCCCACTCGACCACCCTCGAGGACGTGCGGGAGGCCTTCAACTAGCGGCCGGCCCCGCGTGACGGCGCCGCCGCCCGGCGGGATCAGTCGCTGAAGCTGCGCAGCACCGCCAGCAGCGCCTCGCGCTGGGCGGGGGTCAGGCCGGGATCGGCCCGGATGGCCTCCTCGGCCATCCCGGGGGTGCCCTCGCCCTCCCCGGGGGCGGGAGCGGTGCTCCCGAGGCCCGCCTGGGCGAGGAGGGTCTCCGGCGGCATCCCGAGCGCCTGCGCGACCTGCGTGATCACCCGCACCGAGGGCTGGTGCAGGCCGCGCTCGAGCTGGCTGAGGTAGGCGTTCGAGATGTCGCTCATGGCGGCAAGCTCGCGAAGCGAGAGCTTCGCGAGCTTGCGCTGAGCGTGGATGAACTGGCCGAGCGCGTCGACCTGTCCGCTCCAGGGGTCCTGCGCCATCCTGGAGGCGCGAGCCCGAGGGCCGGCTAGGCCTTCGGGATGACCGGCGTCGGGACCTCGACCGGGGCGGTCTTGATCGCGGGCGCGGAGGCCTTCACGAGCTTCTCGGCGAAGTCGCGCTGCGCGGCGAGGACGCGACCGGCGAAGTCGAACTGGACGGAGATGAGCTCCTCGATGCTGGGCAGCGAGGACGCGACCGGGATGGCCGGCAGCTCCTGCACCGTGCCCTCGACGGCCTTCGCCCACGTCTCCACGACGTCGAGCACGGCGGCCTGGCTCTGGGTGATGGCGTCGAGCGTCTTGGCCTGGGCGGTGGTGGTGTAGTCGATCACGGGAGAGGGCATCTGAGGCCTCCTGGGAAGGGGTGTCCTGCGAACTGCTGCGTACTATAGTACGCACTGCTTGGTTCGGCAAGCACTTCGCGTACTTTAGTTTGCAGGGTGACCGAACCCGCCAGGCAGGGAGCCCTCTTATCGGGGCTCCCGGCTCGCTTCGCTCGCATTGGCCTGGCGGGAATTCACGTGGCGTGGGGCCGGCCTCGGTAGCGCGGTGCAGACCCCAGGACGAAGCTCGCCCCGCCCGAACCCGGCAGCGCCCCTGCGCGACACCACCGACCCCGGCGAGCCGCACACGCAAATTCCCGGCGGTCCAATGCGAGCGAAGCGAGCCGGAGGCCCCGCCCAAGAGGGCCTCCTGACCGCCGGGATCAGTCGCAACTGGCGCTCTCGAAAACCCCGGAGTACGGGCGTCCCGAAGCTCAGGCGTCCCGAAGCACGACCACCCCGAACCTCGGAACGCCCGAACCGCGACTATTTCTCCAGGACGTAGGTCCCGGGGGCGTCCCCGACGGGCTTGTACTTGCGGCTCCCCATCTTGGGGGGGGCGACGCGCTCTCCGGACCGGGTGGCCATCCACTCCGCCCAGTCCTCCCACCAGGAGCCCTCGTGGTTCTCGGACGCCGCGTACCACGCCGTCGGGTCGGGCGGGTTGGCGTCGCCGGTGCGGAACCACGCCTTCGGGCTGGGCGGGTTGACGATGCCGGCGATGTGGCCGGCGGAGCTGAGGACGTAGCGGACGTCGGCGTTCGGCAGCACCTGGGTGGTGAGGTAGCTGCCCTCCCACGGCGCGATGTGGTCCTCGATCGCCCCGACGACGTAGTGGTCGTCGGTGATCGCGTCGAGGTGCAGCCGCGTCCCGTCCAGCTCCATGTCGCCCGCGACGAGCTCGTTCCCCAGGTAGCAGGAGCGCAGGTAGAAGCCGTGCATGTTGGCGGGCATCCGCGTGCTGTCGCCGTTCCACGCGAGGATGTCGAACGGCTGCGGGTCCTCGCCCATGAGCCAGTTGTTGACCGCGTAGTTCCACACCAGGTCGTTCGAGCGCATGAACGTGAACATGCCCATCATCTCGGCGGCCTCGAGGTAGCCGCGGTCGGCCATCCGCTTCTCGAGCCGCTCCACCGACGCCTTGTCGGTGAACGCCCCGAGCCGCCCGGGGCGGCTGAAGTCCACGAGGGTGTTGAGCAGCGTGGTGGCGGCGATCCGGTCTTCGCCGCGGGCGGCGAGGTAGGCCTCCAGGCCGGCGGTGAGCGTACCCCCGAGGCACAGGCCGACGATGCTGGCGCGCGGCGCCCCGGTGATGTCGCGGATCGCGTCGAGCGCGGCGATCGGCCCCTTGAGCAGGTAGTCGTCGAGGCTGCGGTCGCGGTGCTCGGCGGTCGGGTTGTGGTAGCTGATCGCGAACGTCGTGTGACCGTGCTCGACGGCCCACTGCACGAAGCTGCGGCCGGGCGCGAGGTCCATGATGTAGTACTTGTTGATCCAGGGCGGGCTCATCAGGAGCGGCGTCTCGTAGACGGTCTCCGTCGCCGGCGCGTACTGGATGAGCTCCATCAGGTCGTTGCGGAACACGACCTTGCCGGGCGTCACCGCCAGGTCGCGGCCCACCACGAAGGCGTCCGGGTCGATCTGGCGCGGCATGCCCTGGTTGTTGGCGACGTCGTCCGCCCAGGTCCGCATGCCGCGGGCCAGGCTCGCGCCGCCGGTGTCGAGGGCCCGCTTCATCGCGGCCGGGTTGGTCCAGAGGTTGTTGGTCGGCGCGACGGCGTCCATGACCACGTCGCTGAGGAACCCGAGCCGCTCGTCGGTGACCGGGTCGACGCTCGAGGCGTCCCGCAGGTCGTCGACCAGGCGGGAGGCGAGGAGGTAGCTCTGGAGCAGCCCGAAGAAGGCGGGGTTCTCCTCCCAGGCCGGGTCGCGGAAGCGCCGGTCCTTGCGCCCGGGCTGCACTGGGCCGGCCGTCTCCTCGCCCGCGGCGCGGTCGGCGGCGGCCGTGGAGGCCTCGGCCATCCCCGTCCAGTAGCGGGACCAGGCCTCCATCACGCCGGCCGGGTTCTGCCCGGCCGCGGACGCCGCCTTCGTCCACGCCTCCACCAACCCCATGGGGTCGAGGTTCTCGAACGCCGCGAAGGCGCCCATCTCGGGCTCCGGGTCGGGCCGGGCGCCCGGCCCGACGTCGGGGCCGCGCGTGTCGTGCGGGGTCACGGGGTCCTCCCCTCGTCGCTCTGCGACCACTCCAGCGGGCCGGCGCTCCAACCGCAACCGTGCCGCATCGCCAGGTCGACGTCGCCGGAGGCGGCGACGTCCTCGTCGATGCAGCGCCGGGCCTCGTCGAGGGCGGCCGCGTAGTACGCCTCCGCCACCTGGCGGCCGGCGTCGTCCGGCTGGGCCTCGGGGGCCGCCCCGTCGTGGAAGCCGGCGCCCGACTTGGCGCCGAGGCGCCCGGCGTCGACCTGCGCCGCGATCTCGCCGGCGTCGTCGAAGCGGTCGCCGTAGGCCTCGCGGAGGTCGCGCTGGATGTGCCCGAGGGTGTCCAGGCCGATCAGGTCGCCGAGGGCGAACGGGCCCATCGGCGCCGGGCCGGCCGCGACGGTCGCGGCGTCGGCCGCGGCGCGGTCCGCCCCGATCGCGGCCGCCCGCGCGTAGGCCGCCGCGAGGGCGCGCACCAGCACGCGGTTCACCAGGAAGCCGGGGCACTCGCGCACCCGCACCGGCACCTTCCCCAGTGACGACGCCAGCGTCTCGGCGGCCGACATGGTCGCCTCGCTCGTCGTCTCGCCGCGGATGACCTCCACCAGCTTCATGACGCTCGCCGGGTTGAAGAAGTGGAGCCCCACCACCCGGTCGGGCCGCCCCGTCTCCTTCGCCATCTCGGTGATCGAGAGGCCCGAGGTGTTGGAGGCCAGCAGGGCCTGCGGCGGCAGCGCCGCGTCGAGGCGGCGGAACACCTGGCGCTTGATGTCCATCACCTCGGGCACGGCCTCGATCGCCAGGTCGCAGTCGGCGAGCGCCGCGTCGTCGGAGGCGGGGGACACGCGCGCGAGGATGGCCTGCGCCTCCTCGGGGGTCATGCGGCCGCGCGCGACCCGCCGTTCGCCGATCTTCGCGACGTGGGCGACCCCGCGCTCGAGCGCGGCCGGGTCGGCGTCGAACAGCACCACGTCCACGCCTCCCGCCGCGGCGGCCTGGGCGATCTCGCTGCCCATCACGCCGGCGCCGAGCACCGCCATGCGCCGGATCACGCCGCCGCCTTCGGGGGCATGATCAGCGCCTCGCCGGTCAGGACGACGTCCGCCCCGCGCGTCACGACGGTGTCCATGACGATCCGGCCCTTCTCGGGCACGATCTCGCGGATCGTGGCGGTGGCGGTGAGGGCGTCGCCCGGCTTCACGGGCGCGAGCCACTTGAGCGTCTGCGACATGTAGATCGAGCCGGGCCCGGGGAGCTGCGTGCCGATGACCGCCGAGATCAGCCCGGCCGTGAGGATCCCGTGCGCGACGCGGCCGCCGAAGATGGAGGCGTCCGCCCAGGCCGGGTCCACGTGGGCGGGGTTGTCGTCGCCGGAGATCCGCGCGAACGCGTCGATGTCGTCCTGGGTGAACGTCCGCTCCAGGCTGGCGCTGTCGCCGGCCGCGAGCTGGTCGATGGTCCGGCCGGGGCCATAGGTCGGGAACGCGTCGGGCAAGGGGTACCTCCGGGATCGGCGCGCCCGGTCGGGCGCGGTGAGCGTCAGTCGGAGCGGGCGTCCAGCCAGGCGGTGACGGCGGGCCAGAGCACGTCGCGCGCGCCCGAGCCGGCCAGCAGGCCGACGTGGCCGGCGGGGAGCTCCAGGAACTCGCGGTCGGCGCTGCCGACCAGCTCGACGAGCGGTCGCGCCATCGCCGGCGGCACCAGGTGATCGCGGTCGCCCGCCACGGCGAGCACGGGCGCGCGGACGTCGGACAGGTGCACGCGGCGACCGCCGAGGGTGAGCTCGTCCCGCGCGAGCAGGTTCTGCTGGTAGAAGCATTCGATCCACTGGACGAACGCGGCGCCGGGGAAGGCCACCGGGTCGTTCACCCACTGGTTCATGGCGCGCCAGGGCGTCATGTCGCGTCCAGACGCCATCCGCTCCAGCATCGAGAGGTTGACCTCGACGAAGTTCGCGACGGGCCGCAGGAGCTTGGTGCCCATGTCGATCATCGACGCCGGCACGTTGCCGATCGCGGCGACGAGGCCGGCCGCGTCGAAGTGGTCGGGGTCGGACCAGAGCGCCTGGGCGCCGGCCGCCGAGAAGTCGATCGGCGTGGTGAGCGCCACCAGGTTGCGCACCCCCTCCGGGCGCAGCGCCGCGTGGATCGCGGCCATGGTGCCGCCCATGCAGTACCCCAGCAGGGTGCAGTCGTCGCCGGCCCCGGCGCGCCGCATCCGCGCGACCGCCGCGGGCAGGTGCTCCCCGATCAGCTCGTCGAGGGTGGTCCCGCGGTCCTCGGCCGCCGGGCGGCCCCAGTCGAGCAGGAACACGTCGTAGCCCTCGCCGAGCAGGTGGCGCACGAAGCTGTTGTCGGGGCGCAGGTCGAGGATGTACGGCCGGTTGATGAGGGCGTACACCAGCAGCACCGGCGTGGCGTGGGCGCGCGGCCCGAGCGGGCGGTAGCGGTACAGCGTCGTCTTGTTGCGGGTCCAGACGACGTCGCGCGGCGTCGTTCCCGTGGGAACGTCCACCGGTTCCGGGACCGCGGTGGCGGCCGCGACGGCCACCGGGCTAGCGCTCGGCAGCCGGGGGCGTGCGGCGGCGGGCCGGGCGCTTGGCCGCCGGGCGCTTCGCCCGCGGTGGCGTCTCGGGGGCGGGCGGCTCGGCGGCGGGCGGCTCGAGGACGGTGGGCGCGGGCGCAGGCGGCTCGGCCGCCGGGGGTGCGGGCGGGGCCGCGGCGAGCTCGCGGAGCGCGGCCTCGATGGCGTCCAGCCGCGCGGAGATCGCGTCGAGCTGTCCGGTCGCCTCGTCCACCTTGCGCTCCACGTTGACCACCAGCTCCGACGTGGCGGCGAGGTCGTCGGTCGTCGCGATCTGGAGGGTCTCGGCGGTCACCCGCGACGCCGCCCGCAGCGCCTGGAGCTGCTGGGCGTAGAGCGCCAGCAGCTGCCCGGAGGCCGCGGCGAAGGCGTCGGTGCCGGCCAGTTGCTGCATCACGTCGGCCCACTGCTCGACCATCTCCGCCCGCACGGCCTGCTGCTCGACGAACGCGGAGAGGAACTTCTCGGATGTGGCGGTGAACCCGTCGGGGCCGGAGGCCTCGCGGAGCGCTTCGCTCCAGCGCTCCATCAGCTTGGCGTATACCTCGCCGCTCGCCCAGCCTGCGCCGGCGTCGCTCACGCCGTCCCCCGGGGGCGGGAGCCCTTGGCCCGGGCGGGCGCGCGGCGGGGCGCCGCCTCGTGGCCGTTCGCCGCGCCGTGCCCGTTGCCGTTGCCGTTGCCGTTCGGCTCGGAGGGCTCGGCCGGGGCGGCCTCCGGCTCGGTCGCGGAGGCCGGGGGGGATGGCACCTGGTAGAGGGTGAAGAACTGGTTGAGCATCATCTGGTAGCCGCGGAGCGATGCCGCGCAGGTCTCGAGGTACAGGCGCCCCGCGTCGGTGAGCGCGTACAGGCGGCGGGCGGGACCGTCCTTCGAGGTGTCCCAGCCGGAGGTGACGAGCCCGTCCTTCTCGAGCTGGCGCAGCGTCCGGTAGACGCTCCCGCGGTCGAGGGTCTCGAACCCGAACCCCGACATGCGGCGGATCAGCTCGTAGCCGTGGCTCTGCCATTGCTCCAGGGCCAGCAGCAGGAAGGGCTGCAGCCAGGAGCGCGGCTGCTCCGCGCGCCGCTGGCCGTTGCCCGCAGGGCCGCCGTTTGCGTTCCCGTTCGAGTGCGACGCGTTGCTCATAGAGGCATATACCACCTATCATCGCGGGGATTGTCAACTGTGCGGATCCGCACCAGGCCAGTTCCCGCACTCCTCCCCGACCCCTGGAGTCCCCTCTTGTCGCTCCGAACGGAAACCCACGACGCGGTCGCCGTGCTCACGCTGGACCGGCCCGACGCGCTCAACGCGATGTCGCCGGAGATGCTCGACGAGCTGGAGGCCGCGCTGCTCCGGATCGACGCCGATCCCGGTCAGCGGGCGGTCGTGCTCACGGGTGCGGGCGAGAAGTCGTTCTGCGCCGGCGCCGACATCGGCCACATGCGTCGTGCCACGCCGCACGAGGCCCGCGCGTTCGGCCTCCGCGGACAGGGGATCGCGACCCTGATCGAGACGATGGGCACGCCGGTCGTGGCGGCCGTGAACGGCTTCGCGCTCGGCGGCGGCTGCGAGCTGGCGCTCGCCTGCGACGTCCGCCTGGCCGCCGACTCGGCCCGGTTCGGCCAGCCGGAGGTCACGCTCGGGATCATCCCGGGGTGGGGCGGCACGCAGCGGCTCGCCCGCGCCACGTCGATCGGGTTCGCGAAGGACCTGGTGCTCAGCGGTCGCTTGGTGAAGGCCGACGAGGCCCTCCGCGCCGGCCTCGTCTCGCAGGTGCATCCGCGTGAGGAGCTGCTGGACGCGGCGCTCGCGCTGGCCGGGCAGATCGCCTCCCGGCCCGCCGGCGCCGTCGGTGCCGCGAAGCGCCTCTGCAACCTGGCGCTGGGCGGTGAGTCGCCCAGCCCGTACGCGCGGGAGCTGGACGGGTTCGCCCTCTGCTTCGGCACGCCCGACCAGCAGGAGGGCATGGACGCGTTCTTCGAGAAGCGCCCTCCCCGGTTCGAGGGCCACGCGGCCCCGGTGGCGTCATGAGCCGCGACGCCTACATCGTCGAGGCGGTCCGCACGCCGATCGGCCGCCGCAAGGGGATGCTGTCCGGCTGGCACCCCGCCGACCTGCTCTCCGAGGTGCTGAGGGACGTCGTCGCCCGCGCCGGCGTCGATCCCGCGCAGGTGGACGACGTGATCGTGGGCTGCCTGGACCAGGTGGGCGAGCAGGGCGTCAACATCGCCCGCAGCGCCACCCTCGCCGCCGGCTTCCCGGAGTCGGTCCCGGCGGTGACGATCGACCGCCAGTGCGGCAGCTCGCAGCAGGCCGCCCACTTCGCCGCCCAGGGAGTGATGGCCGGCGCCTACGACGTGGTGATCGCCGCGGGCGTGGAGTCGATGACGCGGGTCCCCATGTGGGCGAACGCGCCCGACCCGTCCGCCCCCTACGGCCCCCGCTTCCGCGCGCGCTACGGGCTGGCCGACGACTTCTTCGTCGACCAGGGCGAGTCGGGCGAGATGATCGCCGACCGCTTCGAGCTGACCCGCGAGGAGCTCGACGCCTTCGCCGTCGAGTCCCACCGCCGCGCGGCCGACGCCACCGAGGCGGGCCGCTTCCGCGACGAGATCCTGCCGGTGGCCGCCGAGAAGGACGGGCGCGAGTGGACGGCGGACGCCGACGAGGGCATCCGCCCGGGCACCACCCTGGAGGGCCTCGCCGGGCTTCGCACGGTCTTCCGCGAGGACGGCCGGCTGACCGCGGCCACGTCGTCGCAGCTGAGCGACGGGGCGGCGGCGATGCTGATCGTGTCGGAGGAGGCGGCGGGGCGCCTGGGCCTGCACCCGCGGGCGCGGTTCCACGCGTTCGCCGTGGCCGGCGTCGACCCCATCGAGGGGCTCGCCGGGCCCATCCCCAGCACGCAGAAGGCCCTGGAGCGCGCCGGGCTGGAGGCCGACGACATCGGCCTGTTCGAGGTGAGCGAGGCGTTCGCGTCCGTCCCCCTGGCATGGTCCCGCGCCCTCGGCGTGGACATGGCCAGGGTCAACGTGAACGGTGGCGCCATCTCGCTCGGGCACCCGCTGGGCTGCAGCGGCGCACGGCTGATGACGACCCTGGTCCACGAGATGGGCCGGCGCGGAGCCCGGTTCGGCCTGCAGACGATGTGCGAGGGGGGCGGCATGGGGAACGCCACCATCCTCGAGCTGGTCAACGGGAACGGCGCGGGAGGGGGCTCGGGCTCCTAGTCCCGCAGGCGCTGGACGTCGGGGCGCCGGGCGAGCTTCGCGAACGCCCGGGCCTCGATCTCCCGCACCGAGTGGCGCGTGACGCCGAGGGTCCGGCCGATGTCGGTGAGGGTCTTCGGCGCCGTGTCGTCCAGGTAGCGCATCTCGAGCACCGCCCGCTCGCGGTCGGAGAGCCCCCGCATCGCCCCGGCGACCACGCGGCCCGTCCACGCCTGCTCCCCGGCCCGCTCGAGCGGCAGGCCGTCGTGGTCGGGGATCACGTCGGCGAGCTCGCGGTCGCCGAACCCTGAGGGCGCCGCCAGGGACACCGGCTGCAGGCGGCTGCGCGCGATGCCGGCGATGGTGTGCGGCGCCAGGCCGGTCTCGTCCTCGAGCTCCTCCGAGGTCGGCTCGCGGGCGAGGCGCTGGGTGAGCTGCTGCTCGATGCGCGCGACGAGGGGCTGGAGCTCGACCACGTCGGAGGGCGCGCGGACGGTGGCGGCCGTCATCGCGATGCCCCGGTTGATCGACTGGCGGATCCAGTGGGTGGCGTAGGTGGTGAAGCGGCAGCCCGCGCGCCAGTCGTAGCGGTCGGCGGCGCGGATGAGGCCCAGCGTGCCGTCCTGGACGAGATCGGCGAGGGGGAGCCCGCGGCCGCGGTGGCGCTTGGCGATCGACACGACGAGGCGCAGGTTGGCCTCGATGAGCCGCGCGCGGGCGTCGGCGTCGCCCACCTCGATGCGCCGGGCCAGCGCGACCTCGTCGGCGGCGCTGAGCAGGGTGATGCCGCGCAGCGACGCGAGGAAGCGGTCGAAGCCCATCGCCTCGTCGGGTGAGTCGGACGTCGGGGGGCTGTCGACCGGGAGGCGCATGGGTCCCTGTGGAGGTGGCGTTCGCCACGAAGCCTCCCGCCGCCCCCGCCCGCGGTCAACGAACTCGTCCGGCGCACCCACCTAGTGCCCGGCGCCACCTAGGTGTCGCGGGGTCGCCGGATTCGCGCGACGTCGTGCCGTGACCTTGCGCCCCCGCGTGGGGATCGGGCAGCGTCGACGCGGACAGCCACGGGCCCACGAGGCCGGCCCAGAGGAGGCGGACATGGCATCGGGAAGCGTCTACGTCGTCAACGAGATCGTCGGGACCAGCACCGAGTCGTGGGAGGACGCGGCACGGACGGCGATCGCCACCGCGGCGGCGAAGCTCCGCGACCTGCGGGTCGGCGAGGTGGTGCGCCAGGACGTGACGATCGAGGACGGCAAGGTCGCGACGTTCAGGGTTCGCCTGAACGTGTCCTTCCGGTACGAGAGCTAGCGCGGCATCCACGGACGACCGAGGGGGCCCGGAGGCCCCCTCGGCGTTCATCCCGTCGCCGCCGTCCGGCTCAGCCGCAGCCGGAGGTGGCGCCGCAGGTGCGGCACGTGAGGCAGGTGCCGGCGCGGACCATGTCGGAGCTGCCGCACGACGAGCAGATCTGACCGGTCGAGTCGAGGGAAAGCCGCGGCCTGGCGGGGGCCGGCGGCTCGGCGGTCGCCGTGGCGTCCGTCCCGTGCCCGTTGCCGTTGCCGTTGCCGGTGGCGTCGGCGGCGGCGTCCGGCTCGGCGACGGCCCGGAACGACAGCTGGTCCTCGGGCGCGTCGTCCGTCTCGCCGGCCTCCGGCTCCGGGGCCACGCCCGGGAGCACGCCGGCCAGGCGCTGGTCCTCCTCCGACAGGAACTTCGACGCCATCCAGCGCGCGAGGTAGTCCACCACCGACCGCGCCATCGGGATCCGCGGGTTGCCCGTGAAGCCGGACGGCTCGAAGCGGTGGTCGATGTACTTGCTGATCAGGCTCTCGATCGGCACGCCGTGCTGGAGCGCCATCGACCATGCGATCGCCACCGAGTCCATCAGTCCCGACACCGTCGAGCCCTGCTTGGACATCTTCACGAACACCTCGCCCGGGCTGCCGTCGTCGTACAGGCCGACGGTGATGTAGCCCTCCTGGCCGCCCACGCTGAACTTGTGGGTCAGGGCGGCCCGGTCGTCCGGCAGGCGCCGGCGGACCGGCGCGGCGGGCTCGGCGGGGGCGGCGGCGGCCGTCGTCGTCGCGGTGCCGTCGCTGGTGGACAGCGGCTGCGTGCGCTTGGACCCATCGCGGTAGATCGCGATCGCCTTCAGGCCCAGTGTCCAGCCGAGCGTGTAGATGTCGCTCACGTCCTCGACGGTCGCCGAGTTCGGCAGGTTCACCGTCTTCGAGATGGCGCCGGAGATGAACGGCTGCACCGCCGCCATCATCCGCACGTGGCCCTCGGCCGCGATCGTCCGCCCGCCGGGAACCCCGAACGCGCAGTCGAACACCGGCAGGTGCGCCGGGTCGAGGCCGGGCGCCCCCTCGATCGCGCCGGTCCCGTCGATGTGGGCCAGGATCTCCGACCGCTCCGCCTGGTCGTAGCCGAGGGCGCGGAGCGCGCGCTCCACGTCCGTGTTCACGAGCTTCATGAACCCGCCGCCGACCAGCGTCTTGTACGAGATGAGGCCGATCGCCGGCTCGATGCCGGTGGTCTGCGCGTCCATCATGAAGCTGATCGTGCCGGTGGGGGCGATCACGCTGACCTGGGCGTTGCGGTAGCCGGGGGCGCCGATGCGGCCCTCCGCCTGGCCCAGCGCCACCGCGTCGTCGAGCGCCGCCGACGCCGCCGCGCGGACGTCGCCGTAGGAGGCGCCCGGCGCGTGCGCCGGCAGCTCCAGCGCCGCCTCGCGGTGCATCCTCACCACCCGGTCCTGGGCCTCCTTGTCGGCCGCATAGCCGTCGTAGGCGCCCACCCGGGCGGCGATCCGCGCCGACTGCGCGTAGGCCTCGCCCTGCATCAGCGCGGTCACGGCGCCGGCCCAGGCGCGACCCTCGTCCGAGTCGTACGCCAGGCCCTGGCACATCAGCAGCGAGCCGAGGTTGGTGTAGCCCAGGCCGAGCTGGCGGAACGCCCGCGCGTTCTCGCCGATCCGCTTGGTCGGGTAGCTCGCCGGGGTGACCACGATCTCCTGCGCCGTGAGCACCACGCGCACCGTGTGGCGGAAGTCATCGACCCGGAACCCGCCGTCGTCGTCCAGGAACTCCATCAGGTTGATGGAGGCCAGGTTGCAGGCCGAGTCGTCGATGTGCATGTACTCCGAGCACGGGTTCGACCCGGAGATGCGGCCCGCGTTGGGGCTGGTGTGCCAGCGCTGGATGGTGTCCTCGTACTGCATCCCCGGGTCGCCGCACGCCCACGCGGCCTCCGAGATCTCGCGCAGCAGGTCGGCCGCGGGGAACTCGTCGCGCACCTCGCCGCCGGCGACGTTGCGGGTCTGCCACGGCTCGCCCGCCGCGGCCCGCCGGAAGAACTCGTCGGTGAGCCGCACCGAGTTGTTGGCGTTCTGGAACTGGATGGAGCGCCAGGCGTCCCCGTTGAGCCCGAGGTCGTAGCCCATGTCGCCCAGGGCGTACGCCTTCGCCTCCTCGTGGGCCTTGCAGCGCACGAACTCGAGGATGTCCGGGTGATCCCCGTCCAGGATCACCATCTTCGCGGCGCGGCGGGTGCCGCCGCCGGACTTGATCGAGCCGGCGCCGGAGTCGGCCCAGCGCATGAAGCTGACCGGCCCGGAGGCCTGGCCGCCGTTGCTCAGCGGCTCGCCGTCGCCGCGCAGCCGCGACAGGTTCACGCCGGCGCCGGAGCCGCCGCGGAAGATCTCCGACTCCGAGGCGATCCA
>DAISWG010000055.1:0-25899 GCA_036826475.1 Miltoncostaeaceae bacterium
GGTGGCGGCCGCCACCAGCAGGCGGCGGCGCCCTCCGCGGGCCGGCGGGGCGGGGGCGCGCGGGTCGCGGCACGCCGCGCACCCGCGCAGGTGCGCCGAGATGCCCCGGCCCCGCAGGATCCGCCGGTCGCCGGCGCCGATGCGCACGCGCACGTCGTCGCACGCGAGGGCGCGGCCCGCGTGGAACTCCCCGAGCGAGGTCCGCGCCTCGTGCAGGAGCCGGCGGGCGCCCAGATCGGTGGTGCCGAGGGCCTCGGCGACGGCCGCGTGCGGCAGCCCGTCGATCTCGTGGAGCACGAACGCGGCGCGCTGACGCAGCGGCAGCGCGGCGATGTCGGCGTTGAGCTGGCGGAGCGTCTCCCGTGCCTCCACCCGCTCGTGCAGGAACCCCGCGACGGGATCGTGCAGGTCGGTCAGCTCCTCGACCTGCGGGCGCCCGCGGAGCAGGTCGACGCACTCGTTGTGCGCGATCCGGAACAGCCACGGCCGCAGGCCCCCGCGCGGCCCGCGCCCCGCCGACAGCGCGCGGTAGGCGGCGAGCATCGTGAGCTGGAAGGCCTCCTCGGCGTCCTGCGGGTTGCGCACCAGCGTCGCGCAGTAGCGGGAGATCTCCGCCCGGTGGAGGCCGTAGAGCCGCTCGAACGCCCGCGCGTCGCCCGCGGCGATGCGGGCGGCGAGGTCGTCGTCGCAGCGATCCTCGGTGATTCGGGCGGCGCCGGCGGCCACAGGGGCGCGCTCGGCGGGCGGGGCCGCGGTGCTCAGCAGGTGCCTCCGGCGTTCGTCGGGGCTCGGGTATACCGCGACGCCCCCGCCGCGCGCTCGCGTAAACATGCGGAAAGCTCATACAACCCATCCCCCCGGCAGCGAGAACCCCCCGAAGGTCTGGGTCGCCGGGGCTCCGCTCCCCCCGTCCGGGGGCCGCCGGGCTACGCGGCGGAGACGAGGCGGCGGCCGGGCCGGGCCTCCGCGAGGGGCGTGTCGATGACCTCGAGCAGGGCGTCGACCGCCCAGGGGGCGAACTGGCCGCCGCGCTCGCGACGGCACTCCTCCACGGCGGAGTCGCGCCTGAGCGCGGCCCCCGACCAGGAGCGGTGGGTCATGGCGTCCCACGCGTCGGCGAACGACAGGATCAGCGCGCCCTCGGGGATCTCCTCGGCCACGAGCCCGTCCGGGGAGCCCCGCCCGTCCCAGCGCTCGTGGTGGTGGCGGATCCAGCGCGCCTGGCGTGGCGCCAGGACGGTCTCGACGACGTCCGCGCCGAGCGCCGCGTGGGTCTTCACCACCTCGTAGTCCTCCGGCGTCAGCCGCCCCGGCGTCATGAGGATGGACTGGGGGATGCAGGCCTTGCCGATGTCGTGGACCCGCCCGGACTCGCGCAGGTCCTCCGCGCGGCGCCGCGACCATCCCAGCTCGCGCGCGATGATGGCGGCGAGGTCGGCGACCCGCTCCGAGTGGCCCTCGGTGGTCGGCTCGAGCGCGTCGATCGCGCGCGCCGCCCGGCGGAGGCTCACGATGCCGTGCCAGCGGGCGAGGCTGCGGGCGGGGCTGTCGCTGGCGGTCGGTGGGAACCAGTCGATCATCGACTCGTTAGACCGCCGGAGGACCCCGAACGTCGGATCTATCTCGGAAATTCTTTCGGCGGCTCGTCGGCGACCTCGCGCACGCCCCCGTCCACGAGGTCGATGATCGCCCCGCGGATCGCGTCGCGATGCGGCAGCTCGGGCGAGGCGCGCAGCCGGCGCATCGAGGCGCGGACGCTCTGCTCCAGGTCGGCGAAGCCGCCGCCGCGCCACGTCGGCGGGAACCCCACCTCGGCCGTGATCTCGGCTGCCAGCGCCTCGTCGTCGAGGCCGTGCACGCCGCAGTCGGTGTGCTGGGCCACGAGGATCTCGCGGGTGCCGAGCGCCCGCTGCGACAGCACCAGCGACCGGAGCGTGTAGGGGCTCACCAGCCCGCCGGCGTTGCGGATGATGTGGGCGTCGCCGGGACGCAGGCCGAAGACGGCGTACGGGTCGATGCGCGCGTCCATGCAGGTGACGATCGCGACGCCGAGCGCGGGATGCGGGGGCAGGCCGGTGGCCTCGCACGTCGATCGCGCCAGGATCTCATCGACGCGTGAGGTTCCGGCGGGCATGGGCACACGCTACCCTCCTCGGCGGAGGGGAGTATCCCCGCGGCGCGCCGTCGTCACCCCGGCTCCGGCCCGGCGGCGCGCAGGACGCCCGCAGGCGCGCCTGGGAGAGACCTCCGGACCGAACCGACGATCCGGAGGAATGACCCGTGGCGGGAACCCCCCTGTGGGCCTGGGCGGCCGTGGTGGCCGTGGCCCTGACCCTCATCGCCGTCGACCTGCTGCTCCACCGCGACCCCAAGGCGGTGAGCATGCGCGAGGCGGGCCTGCTGAGCGCGGGGTACCTCGCGGTGGGCCTGGGCTTCGGTGCCGTGCTGTGGGCGGCGCGCGGCCCGGAGGACGGGGGCGAGTACTACGCCGGCTACCTCATCGAGAAGGCGCTCTCGCTCGACAACGTGTTCGTGTTCGCGCTGATCCTCGGCGCGTTCGCGATCCCCGCCGAGCTCCAGCACCGCGTGCTCATGTGGGGCGTGATCGGGGCGCTCGCGTTCCGGGCCGTCTTCATCGCGGTCGGCGCGGTCGCGCTCGACCGGTTCGACGTCGTCGCCTATGCGCTCGGCGCCCTGCTCGTCTGGACGGGCGTGGCGATGGCGCGCGGGCACGAGCCGAGGATCGACCCGTCCCGCAGCCGGGCGCTGCGCGTCATGGGGCGGTTCATCCCGTTCACCGACGGCCTCCGGGGGTCGCGGTTCACGGTGCGGGAGGCGGGCCGGCGGATGGCCACCCCCCTGCTCGCGGCGCTGGTCGCGATCGAGACCGCCGACATCGTGTTCGCCCTCGACTCGGTCCCGGCCATCTTCGCGATCACCACCGACCCGTTCATCGTCTTCACCGCCAACGTCTTCGCGATCCTCGGCCTGCGCGCCCTCTACTTCCTGCTCGCGGGGGCGATCCCGCGGTTCCGCTACCTGAAGGCGGGGCTCGCGACCCTGCTGGTGCTGGTGGGCGTGAAGATGCTGCTGACCGACGTCGGCAAGCTGCCGGTGTGGATCTCGCTCGGGGCGGTCGTGCTGGTGCTGGCGGTGAGCATCGGCGCCTCGCTGGTCGCGGAGCGCAGGGCCCGGGCCGCCTAGGTGGAGAGCAGGGCCGCCAGGGCGAGCACCCAGATCGCGATCACGGTGATCGCGACGGGCCAGCCGCCCGAGAGGGCGATCGCGACGACGATGGTGGCCAGCACCGCGCCGCCGACCACCAGCCACGTGACCCACTTGATCTCGTTGGCCTCGGGCCGGTCGAAGTCGGTGACCGGGGGCTCGCGCGGGGTGAGCGCGGTGCCGCCGCCCGTGGCCTCGATGTAGCTGTCGAGCGCCCGCATCACCTCGCCCGCGGCCTTCTCGGGGTCGCTCGCCGTGGGCAGCTCGGCCAGCGCCTCCTCGAGCAGCGCACGGTGCGCCTCGCGCTCGGCGCGGGAGAGGGGCTGGAGGGGGTCGGCCATCGCACCGCCAAGACTAGTGCGATGTCCCGGGCGGCGCGCATCCGCCGCCCCTGCGGCCGCGCCGTGTGCGAGAGTGCCGGGGTGAGCCGCACCGTGCTGGTCGTGGGAGGCGGAGGGCGCGAGCACGCCCTCGTCCGGGCGATCTCCCGATCCCCCGAGGCGCCGCGGATCCACTGCGTCGGCGGCAACGCGGGGATCGCCCGCGACGCGGAGCTGGTGCCCCTGAGCATCGACGACGTCGGCGGGGTCGTGGCCCTCTCGACGGCGTTCGGCGCGGACCTGGTGGTGGTGGGTCCGGAGGCGCCCCTGGTGGCCGGCGTCTGCGACGGCCTGCGGGCCGCGGGCGTGCGCTGCTTCGGGCCGAGCGGCGCGGCGGCGCGGCTGGAAGGCAGCAAGGCGTTCGCCAAGGAGATCATGGCCGACGCGGGGGTGCCGACCGCGCGCGCCCACGTGGTCACCACGGTCGACGAGGGCATGGCGGCGGTCGCCGACCTCGGCCTGCCGGCGGCGGTGAAGGCCGACGGCCTGGCGGCCGGCAAGGGCGTGATGGTGGTGGGCACCGAGGCCGAGGCCCGCGCCGCGCTCGAGACCTGCCTGGTGGACGCGTCGTTCGGCGACGCCGGGCGCACCGTGGTGGTCGAGGAGGGGCTCACCGGACCGGAGGTGTCGCTGCTGGCGATCACCGACGGCACCAGCGTCGCGCGCTTCCCCGCCGCCCGCGACTACAAGCCGATCGGCGAGGGGAACACCGGCCCCAACACCGGGGGGATGGGCTCCGTCTCGCCGGTGCCGGACATCCCGGACGCCGAGGCCGACGCGCTCATCGACCTGATCCACCGGCCGGTCATCGCGGCGATGGCCCGCCGCGGCGTGCCGTTCCAGGGCGTGCTGTACGCCGGGCTGATGATGACGCCCGACGGGCCCAAGGTGCTCGAGTTCAACACGCGCTTCGGCGACCCGGAGACCCAGGCCCTGCTGCCGCGGCTGGACGAGGACCTGCTCGCCCTCCTGACGGCCGCCGCCGACGGCGCGCTGGAGGACCGGCCGGTGCGGGTCAACGACGGCGCCGCGGTCTCGGTGGTGCTCGCCGCCCACGGCTACCCGGCCGCGCCCCGGCTCGGCGACGTGATCACCGGGCTGGAGGAGGCCGCGGCCACGGGCGCGGAGGTCTTCCACGCGGGCACGGCGCCGGGCGAGGGTGGCACCATCGTGACGGCGGGCGGGCGCGTGCTGGCCGTGAGCGCCCGCGGGGACAGCGTGGAGGACGCGCGGGCGAAGGCCTACGCGGCGGCGGACCTGATCCATTTCGACGGCAAGCAGATGCGGCGCGACATCGCCGCGGCCATGTCCGGGACGGGCGGATGATCGGGAGGTACTCGCGACCGGCGATGGCCGCCCTGTGGACCGAGCAGGCCAAGCTGGCGCGGTGGCTGGAGGTGGAGCTGGCGGTGTGCCGCGCCTGGGCCGCCCGCGGCGTCATCCCGCCCGACGACCTCGCGCAGATCGAGGCGACGGCCGACTTCTCGGTGGAGCGCACCCAGGAGCTCGAGCGGACGACCAACCACGACGTCGTCGCGTTCCTCACCGACGTCAACGAGCGGGTGGGGCCGGCGTCGCGCTGGATCCACTACGGGATGACCTCGTCCGACGTGCTCGACACGGGCCTGGCCCTCGCCATCCGCCGGGCCGGCGACCTGATCATGGCCGAGCAGGCGGCGCTGACCGCCGTGCTGCGCGACATGGCGCTGCGCCACCAGGACACCCTTTGCGTGGGCCGCACGCACGGGGTCCACGCGGAGCCGACCACGTTCGGCCTGAAGATCGCGAACCACGCGCTGGAGAGCCGCCGCAACGAGGAGCGCATGGCGGCGGCGATCGACGAGGCGGCGGTGGGCAAGCTCTCGGGCGCCGTGGGCACCTACGCGATGCTCGACCCGGCGATCGAGGCGCGGGTGCTCGACGAGCTCGGCATCGAGGGCGAGCCGATCGCCACCCAGGTGGTGGCCCGCGACCGCCTCGCCTGCCTGGTGAACGCGATCGCCGTGGCGGCGAGCTCCATCGAGCGGCTGGCCGTGGAGCTGCGGCATCTCCAGCGCACCGAGCTGCGCGAGGCCGAGGAGGCGTTCACCGCCGGCCAGAAGGGCAGCTCCGCGATGCCGCACAAGCGCAACCCGATCACGGCGGAGCGCCTGTCGGGCCTCGCGCGGGTGGTCCGCGGCTACGCCGTCGCGGCGATGGAGGACGTCGCCCTGTGGCACGAGCGCGACATCTCCCACTCGTCGGTGGAGCGGATCATCCTCCCCGACGCGTTCCTGGCCCTCGACTACATGCTCGCCCGCACCCGGGCGCTGGTGGAGGGCCTGGTGGTCCGCCCCGACCGGATGCTCGCGGTGCTCGAGAGCTCGCACGGCCTGGTCTACTCGCAGCGCGTCCTGCTGGGGCTGGTGGAGCGGGGCCTCACCCGCGAGCAGGCCTACGCGCTGGTGCAGCGCAACGCGATGCGGGCGTGGGACGAGGAGCGCCCCCTCGGCGAGCTGCTCGCCGAGGACGCGGAGGTGACGTCCGTCCTCCCCGCCGGGGATCTGGCCGAGCTGCTCGACCCGGCGTGGTACACCCGGCACGTGCCGGAGCTGATGCAGCGGGTCGCCGCCCTGTGATCGACGCGGCCGCCCTGGACGGGTACCCCCTCGTCCTCGAGGGCAAGGTCCGGCAGGTGCGGGCGGTCGACGACGACCGCCTGCTGATCGTGGCGACCGACCGGATCTCGGCCTACGACTGGATCATGCCCACGCCCATCCCCGGGAAGGGCGCGATCCTGACCGCCCTCTCGGCGTTCTGGTTCGGCCGCACGGCGGACATCGTCCCCAACCACCTGATCGAGGTGGTGGGCGAGCGGGCGATGCTGGTGCGCCGGCTGGAGATGCTGCCGATCGAGTGCGTCGCGCGGGGCTACCTCATCGGGTCCGGGTGGCGCGACTACATCGACACCGGGGAGGTCTGCGGCCACCGCCTGCCGCACGGCCTGCGCCAGGGCGACCGCCTGCCGCACCCGATCTTCACGCCCGCCACCAAGGCGAGCGAGGGACACGACATGAACATCACGCGCACCGAGGCGGCCGACCTGGTGGGCGGCGACGTGCTCCGCGACGCCGAACGCGTCACCCTGGCGCTCTACGAGCGGGCGGCGGAGCGGTGCGCGCGCGGCGGGATCATCCTGGCCGACACCAAGTTCGAGATGGGCCACGCGCCCGACGGGACGCTGGTCCTGGGGGACGAGGCGGTGACGCCCGACTCGTCGCGCCTGTGGCCGGCGGATCGCTGGGCCCCCGGCGGCTCGCCGCCGTCGTTCGACAAGCAGTACCTGCGCGACTGGCTCGACGCGATCGGCTGGGACCACGCCTCGCCCCCGCCGGACCTCCCGCCCGACGTGGTCGCCGGGACCCGGCGGCGCTACCGCGAGGCATACGAGCGCATCACGGAGGTGCGGAGTTGAGTCAGGTGGTGGTGACCGTGATGCCGAAGGCCGGCGTCCTGGACCCGCAGGGGCAGGCCGTGGCCGGGGCGCTCGCGCAGCTCGGGTTCGACGGCGTGGGCGAGGTGCGGATCGGCAAGCGCATCGAGCTGGCGATCGAGGGCGACGACCCCGCCGGCCAGGCCCGCGCGATGTGCGAGAAGCTGCTGGCGAACGCCCTGATCGAGGACTACTCGGTGGAGGTGGGGTCCTGACGCGGGTCGCCGTCGTGCGCTTCCCCGGGTCGTTGGACCACGACAGCGCCGCCCGGGCCGTCGAGGGCCTCGGCGCCGAGGCCGTGGAGGCCTGGCACGCCGACCCGGAGCTGCCGGAGGGGACCGACGCGGTCCTGATCCCCGGGGGGTTCTCGTACGGCGACCACCTGCGCTGCGGGGCCATCGCCAGCCGGGCGCCCGTGATGGGCGCCGTGCGCCGCCACGCCGCGGGCGGGGGCCGGGTGGTGGGGATCTGCAACGGCTTCCAGGTCCTGTGCGAGGCGGGCCTGCTGCCGGGGGCCCTGCGCCGCAACGCGACGCTGTCGTTCGTGTGCCGCCAGATGGACCTGGAGGTCGCCGACGACGCCACGCCGTGGACGTCGGGGCGCGCCGCCGGCGACGTCATCTCCATCCCGATCAAGAACAACGAGGGCGCCTGGTACGGCGACCCCGCCGCCGCCCGCGTGGTGCTGCGCTACCGCGACGACCTGCTCGGCTCCACCGACCGGATCGCGGGGATCGCGAACGCCGAGGGCAACGTGATGGGGCTGATGCCGCATCCCGAGGAGGCGTGCGACCCGCTGCTCGGCTCCACCGACGGCCGGCTGGTGCTGGCGGGGCTGATCTAGTGTCCGTCACCGACCTCCCCCGCCACCGCCAGCTGGGCCTCACCGACGACGAGGCGGCCCGCATCCCGGAGCTGCTGGGCCGCGAGCCCACCGACCCCGAGCTCGTCATGTTCAGCCTGATGTGGAGCGAGCACTGCTCCTACAAGCACAGCCGCCCGCTGCTGAAGGGCTTCCCCACCGACGGCGAGCGCGTGCTCCAGGGCCCCGGCGAGAACGCCGGCGTGGTGGACGTGGGCGACGGGATCGCGGTGGCGCTGAAGATCGAGAGCCACAACCACCCGTCGGCGGTGGAGCCGTTCGAGGGCGCCGCGACCGGCGTCGGCGGGATCGTGCGCGACATCATCGCGATGGGCGCCCGGCCGATCGCGCTGCTGGACAGCCTGCGCTTCGGCGAGCTGACGTCGGCCCGCAGCCGCCACCTGTTCACCCGGGCCGTCGCCGGGATCGGCCACTACGGCAACTGCATCGGGGTCCCCACGGTCGGCGGCGAGGTGCGGTTCGACGACCGCTACGAGGAGTCGTGCCTCGTCAACGCGATGTGCGTCGGGGTGCTCGCCCACGACGGGATGCTGCGCGCCGCCGCGAGCGGTCCGGGCAACGCGCTGGTGCTGTTCGGCAACCGGACGGGCCGCGACGGGATCGGCGGCGCGAGCGTGCTGGCGTCGGCGGAGCTGGACGAGGACGAGGACAAGCGCCCCTCCGTGCAGGTCAGCGACCCGTTCACGGAGCGCAAGCTCATGGACTGCTGCCGCGAGCTTGCGGCCGCGGGGGCGTTCGTCGCGCTGCAGGACCTCGGCGCCGCGGGCCTGACGAGCGCCGCCAGCGAGATGGCGGCGAAGGGCCGCGTGGGCCTGGAGATCGACCTCGACCTGGTGCCGCTGCGCGAGGCGCTCGCGCCCGCCGAGATCCTGGTGTCGGAGAGCCAGGAGCGGATGCTCGCGGTCGTGTCGCCCGAACGGCTCGACGAGGTGGTCGCCACCTGCCGCCGCTGGGACCTGGACGCCACCGCGATCGGCCGGGTCACGGAGGGCGAGCACCTGGTGGCGCGGTCGGGCGGCGAGGTGGTGGTCGACCTGCCGGCGCGGCTCCTGGCCGACGAGGCCCCGGTGTACGAGGTGCCCCGCACCCCCGCCGACCGGCCGGCGCCGCTCGACCTGGCGGCGCTCGAGCAGCCGGACGACCCGGCGGGCGCGTGGCGGGCGCTGCTGGCGTCGCCGAACGTGGCCTCCAGGCGCTGGATCTACGAGCGCTACGACCACCTGGTGGGGGCCAACACCATCCGCCGCCCCGGAGGGGACGCGGCCGTGGTGCGGCTGCCCGGGTCGGACCGGGCGATCGCGCTCACCACCGACTGCGCGGAGCGCCACACCGAGGCCGACCCGCGCCAGGGGGGCCGCGCCTCGGTGCTGGAGGCGGCCCGAAACCTGGCCTGCACCGGCGCCCGGCCGATCGCGGCGACCGACTGCCTCAACTTCCCGAACCCCGAGAAGGGCTCCACCGGATGGCGGCTGGCGGAGGCCATCGGCGGGATGTCCGACGCCCTCCTGGCGCTGGGGGTGCCGGTCGTCTCCGGAAACGTGTCGCTCTACAACGAGTCGGCGACCCGGGCGATCCTGCCCACCCCGGTGGTGGGGATGCTGGGGCTGCTCGACCGGGCCGACCGCAGCGTGGGGCACGGGTTCGGCGTTGACGGGGATGTCATCCTCCTGGTGGGCGATGATGGCGTCCTCGACGGGAGCGAGTACGCGCGGGGCATCGGGGGCGGTCAGCCCGACATCGACGTGGAGCGTGAGGTTGCAGCCATCGAGCTGGTTCTGCGCGCCGCCGCCGACGGCATGCTGCTGAGCGCCCACGACGTGTCCGGCGGCGGCCTGGCCGTGGCCCTGGCGGAGTCGGCCCTGACAGGGGGTGTCGGCGCGGTGGTGCAGCTGGCGGAGGGGCGGCGGATCGACGAGGCGCTCTTCGGCGAGGGCGGCGGCCGGATGATGGTCACCGTCGCCGACGACACCGCGGCGGACACGCTCATGGGCATGGCGCCCGAGGGGGTGCTGGTGCGGCGCATCGGCACGGTGGGCGGGGACGTCGTGACCGCCCACGTGGGCGACGTCGAGGTCACGCTCTCGCTGGCCGAGGCCGGCGAGGCCTACGAGCGCGGCCTGCCGGAGGCCCTGGCGTGAGCGGCGACGGGTCCGACGTGGACCGTCTGGACGACGCGCCCCGCGAGGAGTGCGGCGTCTTCGGCGTGGTCGCCCCGGGACGGGAGGTGTCGCGGCTCACGTTCTACGCGCTCCACGCGCTCCAGCACCGCGGCCAGGAGAGCGCGGGCATCGCGGTGAGCGACCAGGGCCAGGTGACCGTCCAGCGCGACCTCGGCCTGGTGTCCGGGGTGTTCGACGAGCCGTCGCTGCGGGGCCTCACCGGCGGCGCCGCGATCGGGCACGTGCGCTACTCCACCACCGGCGCGAACAAGTGGGAGAACTCGCAGCCGGTCACCCATACGCGCGACAGCGGCCTCGTGGCGCTCGGCCACAACGGCAACCTCACCAACACCGGCGAGCTGCGGAGCCGGATGGAGCTGGAGGGCGTCGACCTGCGCGCCAGCACCGACTCGGAGATCATCGCCGCGATGATCGCGGCCGAGGAGGGCAGCCTGCTGCGGCAGGTGTGCGCGGTGATGCCGCACCTGGTGGGCGCCTACTCCGCCGTCGCGATCACCGGCAGCGAGATGGTGGCGTTCCGCGACCCCCACGGGGTGCGGCCGCTGGTGCTGGGCCGGCTGGACGACGACGGCTGGTGCGTGGCGTCCGAGACGTGCGCCCTCGACCAGATCGGCGCCCGGTTCGTGCGCGACGTGCAGCCCGGCGAGGCGGTGCGCCTGAGCGCCGACGGGGTCCAGAGCCGGCAGGCGATGCCCTCGGAGGGGACGCGCCTCTGCGTCTTCGAGCACATCTACTTCGCGCGGCCCGACTCCGAGATGGACGGGCTGACCGTGTGGCAGGCGCGTCACCGGATGGGCGAGCAGCTGGCCGGGGAGAGCCCCGCCGAGGCCGACCTGGTGGTGGGGCTGCCCGACAGCGGCACGCCGGCGGCGATCGGCTTCGCGAGCCGCTCGGGGATCCCCTACGCCGAGGCGGTCGTCCGCAACCGGTACGTGGGCCGCAGCTTCATCCAGCCCGACCAGACGATGCGCCAGCAGGGCATCAAGCTGAAGTTCAACCCGCTGCCCGCGGTGATCGCGGGCAAGCGCCTGGTGGTGGTCGACGACTCGATCGTGCGCGGGAACACCACCCAGAAGGTCGTGCAGATGCTGCTCGACGCGGGCGCCGCCGAGGTGCACATGCGCATCTCGAGCCCGCCGATCCTGTGGCCGTGCTTCTACGGCATCGACATGGCCGACCGCAGCGAGCTGGTGGCGGCGGGACGGACCATCGAGGAGATCGCCGCCCTCACGGGCGCGGACAGCCTGGCCTACCTGTCGCTCGCGGGGCTCCAGCGGGCGGTGGACGCGCCGGCCGAGGGCTTCTGCCGCGCCTGCTTCACCGGCGACTACCCGATCCCGGTCCCCGGCTCGTCCGAGAAGCTCCGGTTCGAGGCGCCGATCCGGGTGCCCGCCGGGGCCTGACTACCCGGGCGGGGCCTCCGGCCAGCGGGGGAGCCCGTCGTCGGGAATCGGCTCCCACGGCGCGGCGTACGCCGTGAACTGGTGGCCGCCGGGACGCACGCCGGGGTCTCCGTCGACCGTCCCGAGGCGGACGCCCATCACCTCGGGCCGCGCCGGGTCGCGACTGAACAGGGCGGAGCCGCAGTCGCGGCAGAAGAGCTTGGCCCACCCGCCGTCGGGCTCCCAGGCCGCGATCCGCTCTTCGCCGGCGGTGATCCGCAAGCCGCCGGGGGGGATCCGCGCGTTCGCCGACGCCGCCGTCCCCGTGCGGCGCTGGCAGCGCGTGCAATGGCAGTACGTCGCGCGCCCGAGCGGCCCGTCGATGGCGAACCGCACCGCGCCGCAGGCGCATCCTCCGGTGAGCGTCCCCATGGCGCGGAACCTACCGCGAGCCGGGCGCCCTCGAGGGTCCGCACGGGGCGGCGGGCGCGACTAGGGTTCGGGCCATGGAGCAGCCCATCTCCTACCGCGACGCGGGCGTCGACCTGGACGCCGCGGAGCGCCACACCGCGGCGATCGCATCGCTCATCGCCGGGGGGCAGACCGGGTTCGCGGCCGCCCACCCCCTGCCGCCGGGGATGCGGGAGCCGATGCTGGTGACCTGCACCGACGGCGTCGGCACCAAGCTGCTGCTCGCGCGTGAGCTCGGGCGGATCGACGGGCTCGGCCAGGATCTCGTGGCGATGTGCGTCAACGACCTGGCGTGCACCGGCGCGCGTCCCCTCGTGTTCCTCGACTACATGGCCGTCGGGCGCCTGGACCCCGGTGAGGCCGAGGTGCTGGTGCGCTCCATCGCCGGCGCCTGCGCCGCCGTCGGCTGCGCCCTGGCCGGCGGGGAGACCGCCGAGATGCCGGGGCTCTACGCCCCCGGGCACTTCGACCTGGCCGGGTTCGCCGCCGGGGTCGTCGAGCGGTCGGAGATGCTCGGCCCGCACCGCGTCCGGGAGGGCGACGCCATCGTCGGGATCCCCTCCTCCGGGGTCCACAGCAACGGCTACTCCCTGGTCCGGGCGCTCGTCGACGCGGGGGCGCTGGCGCCCGACCCCGACCTGCTGCTCGCCCCCACCCGCCTCTACGTCGAGGAGGTCACCGCGATGCGGGCCGCCGCCGACGTGCACGCCGCCGCCCACGTCACCGGCGGCGGCCTCCCGGAGAACCTCCCCCGCGCCCTCCCGGAGGACCTCGGGGCCGACCTCGACCCGGCGTTGTGGGAGCCGGGCCCCGCGATCGCCGCGGTCCTGGCGACCGGGCGGGTCGCCGAGGACGAGGCGTGGCGCACCTTCAACATGGGCCTCGGCATGTGCGTCGTGGTGGCCGAGGACGGCGCCGACGCCGCGGCCGCCGCCGTGCCCGGCGCCCGCCGGGTGGGCCGCGTCGCCGGACCGCCGGGGATCCGCCGTGGCTGACCCCTACCGCGTCGTGGTGCTCGTCTCGGGCTCGGGGAGCAACCTGCAGAGCCTGATCGACGACGTCCACGAGCCGGGCGGGATCGAGATCGTGCGCGTCGTGAGCTCCAAGGAGGGCGTGCCGGCGCTCGAGCGCGCCGCCCGCGCCGGCATCCCGACCGCCGTCGTGCCCCTCGCCGGGCGCGAGCGCGAGGAGCGCGACGCCGAGCTGGCCGAGGTGGTCGCCGCGGAGCGCCCCGACCTGGTGGTGCTCGCCGGCTGGATGAGCATCCTCACCGGCGTCTTCCTGGACCGGTTCCCCGACCGGGTGATCAACCTCCACCCCTCGCTGCTGCCGTCGTTCCCGGGCCTCCACGCCATCGAGCAGGCGCTCGCCTGGGGCGTGCAGGTGACCGGGGTCACCGTGCACTTCGCCGAGGAGGTCGTGGACGGCGGTCCGCCCATCCTGCAGGAGCCCGTCGCGGTGATGTACGGTGACGACGCGGACGCGCTGACGGTGCGGATCCGTGAGGCCGAGCACCGTCTCGTGCCCGAGGCGGTCCGGTTGTTCGCCGCCGGCCGGGTGGTCCGCGACCCCGTGGAACGCCGCCGTGTCCGGATCGTCCCAGGGGATGTGGAGGTGCAGTGAGGGTCAGGCGCGCGCTCGTGTCGGTCTCGGACAAGACGGGCCTGGAGGATCTGGCCCGCCGCCTCGTCGAGCTCGGCGTGACGATCATCTCCACCGGCGGCACCGCCGAGGCCCTGCGCGGCTGGGGCGTCGACGTCGTCCAGGTGGACGCGGTCACCGGCCACCCGGAGATCCTGGGCGGCCGGGTCAAGACCCTGCACCCGAAGGTGCACGGGGGCATCCTCGGCCGCACCGACCTGGAGTCGGACGTGCAGCAGATGCGGGAGAACGACATCGAGCCGATCGACCTGGTGGTCGTGAACCTCTACCCCTTCGAGGAGACCGTCGCCCGCCGGGGCGCCACCGACGACGAGATCGTCGAGAACATCGACATCGGCGGCCCCGCCCTGATCCGGGCCGCGGCGAAGAACCACGCCCGGGTGGCCGTGGTGACCTCGCCCGCCCAGTACCCAGAGCTGCTCGCGGAGCTCGACGCCGGCGACGGCGAGCTGTCGGCCGACCTGCTGCGCCGCCTCGCCGGCGCCGCCTACCAGCGGACCGCCCGCTACGACGCCGCCATCGCCGACCACTTCGCCTCCCGGGAGGACGACTTCCCCGAGGCGATCATCATGGGCTTCGACAAGCACCTCGAGGTGAGCTACGGCGAGAACCCGCACCAGCGGGGCGCCTACTACACCGAGCGCGGGGCCCGCACCCACCTGCTGGGCCTGACCGAGCAGCTCCACGGCAAGGCGCTGTCGTTCAACAACCTGCTCGACCTGGACGCCGCCCGGGGGCTCCTGGCCGAGTTCGAGCTGCCGGCGTGCGTGATCGTGAAGCACAACAACCCGTGCGGCGTCGCCGTGGCGGGGGACGTCGGCACCGCCTACGTGAGCGCCCGCGACTGCGACCCGGTGTCGGCCTACGGCGGCGTGGTCGTGGTCAACCGTCCCGTGGACGCCGCCCTGGGCGAGCTGCTGGCCGGCACGTTCGTCGAGGTGCTGCTGGCGCCCGGCTACGAGGACGCCGCCCTCGCGGCGCTCACCGTCAAGCCGAACACCCGGATCATGCTCACCACGGAACGACGGCGCGCCAATCCCGGCGAGCGCGACCTCCGCCGCGTGACCGGCGGCCTGCTGATCCAGGACCGCGACGACGAGACCGAGGTCCGCGAGCAGATGACCGTGGTCACCGAGCGCGCGCCGAGCGAGGCCGAGTGGGGCGACCTGCTGTTCGCCTGGCGCGTCGCGAAGCACGTGAAGAGCAACGCGATCGTGCTCGCCCGCGACCTCGTCACCGTCGGTGTCGGCGCCGGCCAGATGAGCCGGGTCGACTCGGTGCGCCTGTCGCTCGAGAAGGCCCAGGCGCCGGTCGCGGGGGCGGTGCTGGCCAGCGACGCGTTCTTCCCGTTCGCCGACGGCCCCGAGGCGGCGATCACCGCGGGCGTGACGGCGGTGATCCAACCCGGCGGATCGATCCGCGACGACGAGGTCTTCGCCGCGTGCGACGCCGCCGGCGTCAGCATGGTCGTCACCGGCCGACGCCACTTCCGCCACTAAGTGTCCCGACTCGGAACACCTGCGGTGATGCGACGCCCCGGGCCGGGGCACTGATGCCCCGCTGGCAGCGCACCATCGACGTCGACGCCCCGGCGTCCGCGACCTGGGACCTGGTGGGCGACCCCACCTCCGTGCCGCGCTGGTACCCCAAGTACGAGACCGCCGACGTCACCGGGGGCCAGCGGATCCTGCGCAACGCGGACGGCGGCGAGCTGGTGGAGACGCTCGACGACCGCGACGACGACGCCCGCCGCTACTCCTACACGGTCGTCTCGGGGGCGCCGGTGTCGTCGTACCACGCGAGCTTCGAGGTGCAGGAGCGCGAGGGCGGCAGCCGCGTCGTGTGGACGGTCGAGGCCGAGCCGAAGGACCCGTCGGTCGACCTGGAGGCGCGCCTCGTGCCCTCCCAGGAGGACGCCCTCCGGCGGATCAAGGAGATCGTCGAGGACGGGGGGTAGGCGGCGGGGACGGCACCGCGCGGACGACCAGGATCGCCAGGTCGTCGCGCAGCCGCCCGCCTCCATGGGCCAGCGCGGCCCGCTCCAGCCGGTCGGCCACCGCGGTCGCGTCGAGCCCCCGCGCGCCCGCCAGGGCCCCCGCGACGCCGTCCAGGCCGAGCTCGGAGCCGCCGGGCCGACGCGCCTCGCTGGCGCCGTCGGTGTAGAGCACCATCGCGTCCCCGGGGGCGAGCACCACCTCCGCCTCCCCGAACCGGGCCTCGGCGAACAGCCCCAGCAGGGACCCGTCGCCGCCGACGGTCTCCACCCCGCCACCGGCCCGGAGGACGACGGGGAAGGGATGCCCCGCCCGCGCGACGCACAGGCGGGCGCCGCCCGGCGCGGGCGCCGCACGCACCACGGCGGCGCTCAGGAAGGTGTGGTCGCGCCGACGGCGCAGCAGCAACGCGTTGACCGCGGCCATCAGCTCCGCCGGCGACGTCGTCGTGTCGGCGAGCGCCCGGATGGTCCACCGGGCCTCCGCGGTGACGGCCGCCGCCTCGGGCCCCTTGCCGCAGACGTCGCCGATCACCATGAGCCAGTCGGCGCCCTCCTGGAACACGTCGTAGAAGTCGCCGCCCACCTCGACGCCCTCGCCCTGCGCGCGGTAGCGCGCCGCCAGCTCCAGCCCGGGCGGGGCGGGCAGGGCCTCCGGCAGCAGGCTGGCCTGGAGCGTCCGTGCGATGTGCCGGTGGAGCTCCTGGGAGCGGTGGCGGGCCGTGATGTTCTCGTGGGTGACCACCACCCGGGTGGAGCCGCCGGTCTCGAAGCGGACCGCGCGCGCGAGGAACCAGCGCTGCTCGGTGGGCGAGTGGCACGGGTACTCGAACTCGACGAGATCCGTGCGGCCGGCCAGCAGGTCGGCGAGGCCCGCCACGAACGGGGCCGGGTCGTCCTCGCCGCCCGCGCCGCCGGCGGGGGCGGAGCACGCGGCCAGGTAGTCGTCGCCCACGAAGTCGCCGATGCCGTCGTTGGCGGCGGAGAAGTCCCGCCACGCGCGGTTGACGGTGATGATGCGGCCCGCCTCGTCCAGGATCGCCAGCTCGCTGGCCAGGGCGTCGATGGTCTCCTGGGCCAGCGCGCGCTGGGCCACCAGCTGCGCGAGGCCGGCCCGCTCGGCGGCGACGAGTCCCTCGACATCGTCCACCAGCGCGCCGACGCCCCCCGACGGACGATGGCCGGCGGACAGCGGGAACAGGCGCACGCGCCAGCGGCCGTCCTCGTCCTGGCGGGCGGTGTCGTCCACCCGCAGCTCGACGTCGCGGGTGAGCGCCTCCACCGCGAGGGGCGCCAGTGCCCGGCCGTCGAGCGCCCGGCCGAACGCCGTGTTGGCCCGCACCAGCCGGAGCTCCTCGTCGAGCACCCCGATGCCGAGCGGCGCCGCCTCGACGGCGTCGAGGAGCATCCGCTCGGCGCCGGGATCCCCGCTCGTCGGCGCCGTCGCGTCCGTCACGGGGATGAGGCTACCCACGCCCCGGAATCCCACGCCCCGGGACCGGCGCGCCGCGGTCACCGGGCCGCGGCGACCGCCCGGTCGTAGTTGAGCCGCATCAGCGCGATCACCTCGGCCTCGTCCTCGGGGCCGTGGATGGGGCGGGCCCCCCAGCCGTCGCGGTCGATGGGGTGGCGCACGATGCGGCCGGCGTCGATCAGCGCGCGCCAGACGGCGCGCGGGAAGCCGAAGTGGGCGACGCGATCGCCGTGGAGGTGGCCGATCTCGCGGCGGCCGGCGCGGAAGCCCAGCTCCCCGCGCGGGCCGGGGCCGGCGGTGACCCCCGGCCAGGACGCGACCTCGGCGGTGATGCGCGCGCTCGCGGTGGCGGATGCGGACGTCGTCATGGTGCCTCCTCTCGATGGTCCGCCACGACCCTGGGGGGTGAACCGCGGTTGAGGTCAAGTGGCCCCGGCGGCGGGGGGACGGACCGGCTCGCGGTCGCGCGGCGAGGGCCTACCCTTGTGCGTGTGCGCGCCATCGCCATCGCCCTCCTGATCCTCGCCGCGACGGCGTCCGGGGCGGCGGCGGCCGTGCCGGACGACCTCTCGGCCGACCCGCTCGACCGCGGCGTGCTGCTCGCGCTGCCCAGCGTCTACCGGGTGGAGACGACGATCCGGGTCGACCGGATCAGGCTCGGCGACGGCCGGGTGCTGCGGATGCCCGCCGGCGGGCGCGAGATCACCGAGGTGGGCACCGCCGTCGCCGTGACGCCCGACGGCTGGCTCGTGACCGCCGCCCACGTCGCGGAGCCGGACGCGGCGACGGTCGCCAGGCTCGCCTACCAGACCCGCGAGGCCTTCCAGGGTCGCGCGCACGCCGACGAGCAGGCGGCCCGGGAATGGGTGACCGCCAACGGCGCCGTCGCCGAGCCCGGGACCGTCGCCCGGACGGAGGTCACGCCGGCGGCGGTCGGGGACGCGACCGTCCGGCAGGAGCCGCTGCCCGGGATGGACCGCCGGCGCAGCGACACCGCCGACCTCGCCCTGGTGCGGATCCGGGTGCAGGGGGCGCCCGCCGTGACGCTCGACGACGCCCGGAGCACCGGGACGCCCATCGCCACCATCGGCTTCAGCGGCGGCGACCACCTGACGACCCCGGCCGCCCCGGAGGGCCAGGCGACCGTCCGCCGCGGCGTGATCCGGACCTCCGGGACCCTCCAGGACGGGACGCGGCGCGCGCGGACCGGGTTCGTCGTCTCGGCCGGGGTGCGGAGCGGCGACTCGGGCGGGCCCGTGGTCGACGAGGACGGGGCCGTGCGCGGGATCATCATCCAGCGCAGCGATTCGGGCGGCGGCATCGCGGAGACCGCCACCGAGGTCCGCGAGCTGCTCCGCCGGGAGGGCCTGGAGCCGCAGGCCGGGGCCACGACCGAGTCGTTCCGCGCCGCGATGGCCGCCCTCTGGCGCCTCGACCTCGGCGACGCGCAGCGCCGCTTCGACGCGACGCTGCGCGCCTATCCGCGGCACGCCCTGGCCTCCCGCGAGCTCGCGCGGAGCCAGGCCCTCGCCGCGAGCCCGTTCGCGCTCCGCGCCGACGACCGCCGCCAGGGGATCCTGCTGGGCGTCGCGGTGCTGGCGGTCGTCGCCGCCGCGGCGTGCGCGGTCGCGCTGGCCCGTCCCACCATCGGCCGCCCCGGGGGCGGCGCCGGAGGCCGTTAGGGTTGGCCCGTCCAACGACGCCGGAGGGGTCATGAGGGTCGGCGTGCCGGCCGAGGTCAAGTCGGACGAGTACCGCGTCGCGCTGACCCCCGCGGGCGCGCTCGAGCTCGCCCGCCGGGGCCACGACGTGGTGGTGGAGCGCGACGCGGGCGCGGGGTCGGGCATCGCCGACGAGGACTTCGCGCGCGTCGGCGCCCGCATCGGCGACGTGGCCGACGCCTGGGCCGCCGACCTGGTGCTGAAGGTCAAGGAGCCCCAGCCGGAGGAGTTCGCGTTCCTGCGCGAGGACCAGGTGCTGTTCACGTACCTCCACCTCGCCGCCAACCCGGGCGTCGCGCAGGCGCTGGTCGCGGCGGGCGGCACCGGGATCGCGTACGAGACGGTGGAGGACGGGGGCGGCCGGCTGCCCCTGCTCGCGCCGATGAGCGAGATCGCCGGCCGCCTGTCGGTGCAGGCCGGCGCGCGGCACCTGGAGAAGGCCGGCGGCGGGCGCGGCGTCCTGCTCGGCGGGGTCGCGGGCGTGGCGCCCGGCAACGTGATGGTGATCGGCGCCGGGATCGTCGGCGTCAACGCCGCCATGGTCGCGATCGGCATGCAGGCCCACGTGTCGGTGCTCGACACCGACCTCGACCGGCTGCGCGAGCTGGAGCTGGTGCTCGGCGGACGCGTCGAGCTGCTGCACTCGACCCAGCTCGCCATCGAGGAGCTGCTGCCCTCGGCCGACCTGGTGGTGGGGGCGGTGCTGCTGCCGGGCGCCCGGGCGCCGCGGCTGGTGAGCCGCGCCGCGCTCGACCTGATGCGGCCCGGGTCGGTGGTCGTGGACGTCGCGGTCGACCAGGGCGGCTGCTTCGAGACCACCCGGCCCACCACCCACTCCGACCCCGTCTACGTCGTGGACGGCGTCATCCACTACTGCGTCGCCAACATGCCGGGCGCCGTCCCGGTCACGTCCACCCGCGCGCTCTGCAACGCCACCCTCCCGCACGTGACGTGGCTCGCCGACATGGGCCTGAACGGCGCCATCGACGCCCACCCGGGGCTGGAGCCGGGCGTCAACGTGCGCGCCGGGCGCGTGGTCAACCCGACGGTCGCCGAGGCGCTGCGGACCTGACGACCGCCACCACCCAGCGCATGCCGCCGCCGGCGGAGGGCCTCACACAGGCGGAGGCGCGGCGTCGCCTGGCCGCGCGGGGGGAGGTGGAGCCGCCGCCCACGAGCCGCTCGTGGTCGAGCATCCTCCGCGCCAACCTGCTCACCGTGTTCAACGTGACGCTGCTGATCTTCGGCATCGTCACCCTGATCTTCGGCGACTGGCGCGACGCCCTGTTCCTGGCCATCCTGGTGCTGAACGCCGGGATCGGGATCATCCAGGAGGCGCGCGCCAAGGCGAGCCTCGACCGGCTGGCCGCGCTGGTGGCGCCGCGCGCCACGGTGGTCCGCGACGGCCGCGCCGTGCAGGTGGCGATCGCCGACGTCGTGCCCGGCGACCTGGTGCTGGTGGACGCCGGCGACCAGGTCGTGGCCGACGGGCGGCTGGCGCGCGCCGAGGGCCTCGGCGTGGACGAGTCGATCCTCACCGGGGAGTCCGAGCCGGTCTCCCGCGGGCCGGGCGACCCCATGCGCGCCGGGTCGTACGCCGTGGAGGGCACCGGCGCCTACGTCGCCGAGGCGGTGGGCCCGGACACGTACGCGGAGCGCCTCGTGGGCGAGGCCCGCGAGTTCCGCCACCCGCGCTCGCCGCTCGAGCTCGCCCTGGACCGCCTGGTGCTGATCCTGGGCATCGCGATGGTGCCCTTCGGCGTGCTCCTGGGCTGGTCGCTGATCGAGCAGGACGTGCCGCTCCGCGAGTCCGTGTCGACCGCCGTGGCCGGCGTCATCACCATCGTCCCCGAGGGCCTGGTGCTCCTGGTGGGCGTGACCTTCGCGGTGGCGACGATGCGGATGGCGCGCCGGGGCGCCCTGAGCCAGCAGCTCAACGCCGTCGAGTCGCTCGCGTCCACCGACGTGATCTGCCTGGACAAGACCGGGACGCTCACCGAGGAGGCCCTGCGGGTGGTGGCGCTGGTGCCGGCGTCGGGCGTCGACGAGGGCGAGCTGTCGGTGATGCTCGGCCGCTTCGCGGCGAGCTCGCCGGGCAGCACCACCACCCTGGACGCGGTCAAGGCCCACGTGCACGGCGAGCCGGAGCCCGTGGAGACCAGCGTCCCGTTCGCCTCGCGCCGCCGGTGGAGCGGGATCCGCATCGGCGGGCGCACGTACGTCATGGGCGCGCCCGAGCATTTCGCGCTGGACGGGCCGCTCGGCGAGCGCGCCGGCCGGGAGACGGGGGCCGGGCGGCGGGTGCTCGCCTTCGCCGCGGGCGACGTGCCGCTTGAGCTCCCCGACGCCGACGCCCCGCCGCCGCGCGGCCTGGCGCCGGTGGGGATCGTGGTGCTGGCGGAGGAGCTGCGGCAGGACTGCCGGGAGACGATCGCCTTCCTCCAGGAGGAGGGCATCGACATCCGCGTGATCTCCGGGGACGCGCCCGCCACCGTCGCCGCGATCGCCCGCGACGCGGGCATCGAGGTGCGCGGCGAGCCGGTCGACGGCCGTGACCTGCCGGCGTCGGACGCCGAGCTGCGCGACCTGGTGGGCCGCACCACGGTCGTGGGGCGGATCTCGCCCGACGGCAAGCGCCGCTACGTGGAGGCGCTCACCGCCGCCGGCGGCCACGTGGCGATGGTGGGCGACGGGGTCAACGACGTCCCCGCGCTGAAGGCGGCGCGGATCGGGATCGCCCAGGGCAGCGGCTCGCAGATGGCGAAGGGCATCGCCGACCTGATCCTGGTGAAGGGCGGCTTCGCGTCGGTGCCGCCGATGATCCGCGAGGGGCGCAAGGTGCTCCGCAACCTCCAGCGGGTCGCGAAGCTGTTCGTCGCGAAATCGGCGCTGGCGGCGTTCCTGGTGCTGACGGTCGGCCTCTCCGCCGAGAGCTACCCGTTCCTGCCGCGCCACCTCACGCTCGCCTCGGCGGTGACGATCGGCATCCCCGCCTTCTTCCTGGCCCTGGCCCCCAGCGCCGGCCCGTGGCGGCCCACCCGGTTCCTGCGCGAGCTGGCCAGCTTCGCGATCCCCGCGGGCACCGCGACCGGCCTGGGGGTGGTCGCGAGCTTCCTGCTGGCGCTCAACCTGCTCGACATGAGCGAGCTGCGGGCCCGCACGGTGGCCACCACGGTCCTGGTGGTCGTGGGGCTCTACCTGATCGTCGTGCTGGAGAGCTCGAGCCGGATGCGCGACTACACCGTCGGGGGCCTCTGCCTGGCCCTCCTGGCGCTCTACCTCGTGGTGCTGTCGCTGCCGGGGTGGCGGAACTTCTTCGAGGTGTCCACGCCCGACCCCGCCGTGATCATGTGCTCGATCCTGGGGTCTGCGCTGGCGATCGGGGGTCTGGCGCTGACCGACGAGCGCTTCCTCCCGGGGTGGCTGAAGGGGATGCTGCCCGCAGGATCGTGATCACCAGCGCGATCGTCACCAGGATCGCGCTCGTGACGCACCAGGCGCAGATCGCGTCGATCAGGACGATCTCGGCGTAGGTCAGCCACGCGGAGAAGCCGAAGCTCACGACGGCGGTGAACAGGCCGAGCGCCCGCCCCGCCTGGCCCGGCAGGATCGCCGCGACCAGCAGGCCCACGTAGGCCGCCAGCCCGAGCCAGGCGACGGGGATCCCGGCCAGCTCGGAGTACTCGCTCGACTGGACGGTGTGGCAGCCGCCGCCGATCACGCACGTCGGGCTGTCGCCCTCGGCCCGGACGACCGTCAGGTACGTCGCGACGCCGATGCCCAGCACCGCGACCACGCCGAGCGCGACGCGCAGGGCGTTCTCGCCCGGCATGCGGATCCCGGCGGCCACGGTGCGGCTACTGCACCTTCTCGATCGCCTCGCGGAAGCGCGACAGGCCGACGGCGCCGCTGAACGACTCGCTGCCGTTCGGGCCCTTCACCACGAAGAACGGGGTGCCGGTGACGTTGTCGGCGTCGGCCTGGTTCTGGCGCTGGAAGAACTGGCTGGCGACCGCGTCGCCGGCGTAGTCGGCCTTCCACTTGTCCACGTCCAGGCCGAGCTTGGTGGCCGCCTCCTCCAGGAGGTCGTCGGTGAGCCAGTCCTGCTCGGTCTCGGGGCCCTGGTTGGCGTAGATCAGCGTCACGAACGGCCACATCGCGTCCTGCATCGCCGCGGCCTCGGCGCCGAGGGCGCCGCGCTCGGAGCTGCGGCTGATGAATGCGATGGGCCGGAACGTCATCTTCGCCTGGCCGCTCTTCACGAACTCGTCCACCACCTGGGGTATCGACGTCTCGGACGCGTCCTTGCACACCGGGCACGACGTGTCGCCGTATTCGACGATCTCGACCGTGGCGTCGGCGTTCCCGATGGTGCTGCCGTCCGAGGGGATGCCCGCGAACTCGGAGGTGACCTGGTCGACGTTCTCGATGCTGGAGACCGAGTCGTCGCCGCCGCCGGCGAAGCTGATCCCGATGAGCACACCGACCACGACCACCGCGGCGACGATCGCGCCGATGATGTACCGCCTGTTCACGCCAGGATCCCCTTTTCTCCGCCCTCCGCCGGTCTTCCTCGCGCCCGGCCGAGGGCGACGATAGCGGCTGCCGCGCGCGGCGGGCGCGTCCGGGGGTCGGGCTACAGTCGGCGGATGGACGCGCGCACGCCCCAGCCCTCCGTCCTGGTCTCGGATCCCTCGTACGGACCGGGACTTCACCCCGAGGACGCGGAGACCGCGCCGGTCGACACCGGGGTGGAGGATCGTGAGTGGACTCCCATCGACCCGGTGGCGTCGGCGCCCGCCGAACTCGCGTTCGTGGACGGCGCCCAGCAGGTGGAGGCGTGGCTCACGGTGACGCCCCCCGGCGAGGCCGCCGCGCTGCCGGGGGCGGCGTTCGCGATCGCCGCCGGCGCGGTGCTGGCCACGGCGGGGGCGGCGGCGCGGATCGAGGGGGTGGCGGTGCGCCGCCACGTGCTCACGGTCGGCGACCGGCCGCTGGAGCTGCCGGCCACCGGCGGGTTCCGCTGGGAGCCGCGGGCGGGGGCGGCGCACGAGGCCAGCGGGCTCGCGCGGCGCGTCGGCGACATGCGCCAGGCCCTCGAGCTCACGCTCGCGGAGGGGCTCACCGCGGAGGGGCGGCTCGTGGTGCTCGACGGCCCGCTGCACTTCCTGCGCGACGCGCAGGGGCCGGTGGTCGGGGCCATCAAGAGCCACCACCGCATGTACCTGGGCCCGGACGAGGCGGCCTGCGTCGTCCGGCTCGGCGTGGGCCAGCGGACTCCGCTGTTCGCGATCGGCGAGGACCGGCTGTCGTGGTACCAGCGCCTCCCCGGGGTGGGGACCGGCGGCTGGGCGGGGATCCTGCGCGGGGAGGTCGCACGGTCCGCCGGGGTGGCCGAGGCGGTGCGGCTCGCCGACCGGGCCGCCGCCGAGCTGCCCCACTTCGCCGGGCGCCCCCACCGCGACCCGCGCGCGCCCCAGAACCTCGCGCCGGTCGCTGCGCTGGAGTGGCGGCTGCGCCACCGGATGGGCGACCGGCGCCTGGCGCTCCGCGCCGTCCGGCGCGCGGCCGTGGGCGCCCGCCTCGACGCCCTGCCGGTGGCCGCGGTCGGCGTCGCCGAGCCCGAGCGGGCGGTGGCGGCGTGAGCGGCGCCGGCGTGAGCGGCGTCGGGGTGGTCCTGGGCCACCAGGCGGCCAGCAGCCAGGCCTTCCAGGTCGGCATCCTCGACGGCGAGTCGCTGGAGGTCGACGACCTGGTCGCCGTCACCACCCCCGACCCGGTCGGGGACGTCGTGACGTACGGCGTGGTGACCGAGTCGCACGCCGTCCACGAGGGGGCCACCATGCCCTCCGACTCGATGGTGATCGCGCAGGGCCAGATGCCCGGCGAGCTCGTGCGCACCGCCGAGGTGCAGGTGGTGCGGGTCGACCCGGAGCGGTGGGTGGCGCCCCACCCGGGGCTCGCGGTGCGGCGGGCGCAGGGCGAGGAGCGCCGGCTCGCCCTCTACGAGGACACGATGGAGCGGACCCTCGCGATCGGCCTGGGGCGCGACGGCGAGCCGGTGCACATCGACCTGGACTTCCTCGACGGCACCAAGGGCGGCCACGTCTCGATCTCGGGAATCAGTGGCGTCGCCACCAAGACCAGCACCGCCCTCGCCCTCATCCGCCTGCTGCTCGCCCACCCCGCCATGCGCCGCCGCGTCCGGGTGCTGCTGTTCAACGTGAAGGGCGAGGACCTCCTGTTCCTGGACCACCCCAACCGCCGGTACGCGGAGTCGGCCGACCGGCGCGACCTGGACGCGCGCTGGGCGCGCCTCGGGCTCCCGGAGCCGGGGGGCTTCCCCGACGTCGCGTTCTGGGCGCCGCCGCGCCGCGACGACCACGCGCTTCCCAGCAGCGAGTCGCGCCACGAGGGCGTGAAGGTGTTCGGGTGGACGCCGCACGCGTTCGTGCTGGAGGGGCTGCTGCGGTTCTGCTTCGCCGACGCGTCCGACATGCGCAGCCAGCTGTCGTTCGTGGAGGAGCGCGTGCGCGGCGAGCTGCTGCGGCGGGCGGTCCCCGTGCTCGACCACCCCGGCGCGGTGGGCCTGCTCAACGGCCCCGCTGACGGGCGGCCCCGGTCGCGGGCGCCACGGCCCGCGGGCGAGCTCATGGCCGGGCCGTTCCACGACCTCGACGCGCTCGTCGCCTGGCTGGTCGCGGAGCTGGAGGACGAGGACGGCGCGGGCGCGGCGTGGACCGGACGCGCGGCCTCGGGGACCGTCAGCGCGTTCGTGCGCCGGCTGGAGAGCGCGGCCGGGCGCCTGCGCGGCCTCGTCCGCTCGGATGCCCAGCCCATCCCCCGCGGCGACGCGGCCGAGGACGAGCCGCCGGTCGCCGTCGTCCACCTGGCCCGCCTGCACGAGTTCGCGCAGCGCTTCGTGGTCGGCACCCTGCTGGCCCAGACGTTCGCGGCGAAGGAGGCGGGGCAGCGCGACCCCATCGAGTTCGTCGTCCTGGACGAGCTCAACAAGTACGCGCCCCGCGAGGGCGACTCGCCGATCAAGGACACGCT
>DAISWG010000056.1:0-20345 GCA_036826475.1 Miltoncostaeaceae bacterium
GGTTGCGCAGCTCGTGGAGGCGGCGGATCCGCTGGGAGATGGTCCCCCAGTTGGTGAGCAGGCCACCGAGCCAGCGGTGCGAGACGTAGGGCATGCCCGCGCGGACCGCGTTGGCCTGCACCGCGTCCTGCGACTGCTTCTTGGTGCCGACGAACAGCACGGTCCCGCCGCGCTGGGCGATGTCACGCACGACGTCGCACGCCTGCTCCAGCAGCACGATCGTCTGCTGCAGGTCGATGATGTAGATGCCGCCGCGCTCGCCGTAGATGTAGCGCTTCATCTTCGGGTTCCAGCGGCGCGTCTGGTGCCCGAAGTGCACTCCGGACTCCAGCAGCTGCTTCATGGTGACGTTGGGCACGTCGGCCACTCCTTCTGCATGACGGTTTGGAGGGTGGTGCGCCGGCGCCGTCCGATGGTTCCCGGACCTCGCGCATCCTGGACGCGCGAAAGCCCGGGCACCGCCATCGGGTGGGGTGCGCCGGGGAGGGGACATTGGGTCGAACCGCGCGGATGTTAGCGCGCGTGGGAGGATCGGCCGGCCCGGATACGCGACCCGGAGGTCCCGGATGCCCGTCCGTCAGCTGCGGCTCGTCGTCCTCGCCGACGACTTCGACGCCGCCCTCGCCTTCTACCGCGACGTCCTCGGCATGCCCGAGGCCGACGCCGTCTCCTCCCCCGGCGGCCGGATCGCCATCCTCGACGCCGGCAGCGCCACCATCGAGCTCACGAACCTGGGGCACGGCGAGTACATCGACCGGGTCGAGGTGGGCCGCCGCGTCGCGGGCCACATCCGCGTCGCGCTGGAGGTCGATGACGCCGCCGCGGCCACCGACGCCGCCCGCGCCGCGGGCGCGACCGTCATCGCCGAGCCCGTGGTGACCCCCTGGAACAGCCTGAACTCGCGCCTGGAGGGCGAGGCCGGGCTCCAGCTCACCCTCTTCCAGGAGCTCGGGTCGCCATGACGGGGCCCGCGGTCACCACCGATGTGCTGCGGAGCTTCCTGGCGGCGTTCAACGCCCACGACCTGGACGCGATCATGGCCTTCTTCACCGAGGACTGCGTGTTCGAGATGCCGCGCGGCCCCGCCCCCGGCGGGCGGCGACTGGTGGGCCTGGAGGAGGTCCGCGAGGGCATCCGGTCCCGGCTCGAGGGGATCCCGGACGTGCGCTACGAGGACGACCGCCACTGGGTCTGCGGCGACCGCGGCGTCTCGGAGTGGACGATCCGCGGCACCCTGCGCGGCGGCGAGCCCATCGAGGTGCGCGGCTGCGACCTCTTCGCGTTCTCGGGGGGCCGCATCAGCCGGAAGGACTCGTACTGGAAGATCGTGGACTGACGCATGCGCGGGCCGGGGGTGCCCGCGCCAACCACGCGCCAACGCCCGGGCGAGACGGTCCCGTCGTCGTCCAGCGATGACGGAGGAACGCCGTGACCACGCTGCTCACCATCCGCTGCGAATGCGGGCACCTCGTCTCCGGCGAGGGCGAGGAGCGACTGCTCGCCGCCGCCCGCGAACACATCGCGTCGCGGCATCCCGACCTCGTCGGCCGCCTCAGCGACGCCGACCTGCTCGCGCTGAGGGTCGACCCGTGACGCCTCCGGGGTAGGGTCGGCGTCGGAGGCTCGGTGACGAAGGCGATCTACTGCGACTGCGGGCTGATCTGCCGCGGCGACTCCGACGAGGAGCTGCTGCGCGCCGCCGAGGAGCACCTACGCCGGGAGCATCCGGCCCTGGCCGGGCGCGTCCGGGGCGACGACCTGCTCGCCATGGCGGTGGAGGTCGCGCCGGACCCGGTGGAGGATGACGCGTCCCCCAGCGCCGGCGTCCCCCTGGCGGTCGGGCGCGACGGACCGATCGCCTCCCTCGTGATGAACCGCCCGGCATCACGGAACGCCCTGTCCCTCGACCTGATGCGGACCCTCCGCCGCGAGCTGGACGCGATCGGCGCAGACCCGAGCGTGCGGGCGGTGGTGATCGGATCCGCGGGACCGGTCTTCTGCTCCGGGCACGACCTGCGCGAGCTCCACGGCGCCGACGAGGACGCCGCCCGGACCATCTTCCAGGCGGACACGGCGCTCATGCGGGCCATCCGCGAGCTGCCCCAGCCGGTCGTCGCCCGCGTCCAGGGCCCGGCGACCGCGGCCGGGTGCCATCTGGTGGCCGCATGCGACCTCGCCGTCGCCTCCCCGCAGGCGACGTTCGCCGTGCCGGGACCGGTGATGGGACTCGTCGGCGCGACGGCCATGGTGGAGGTCGCCCGCCTCATCGGGCGGCGCCGGGCGGGCCAGATGCTGCTGAGCGGCGCGCCGGTGTCCGCGTCCACGGCCCTCGACTGGGGGCTCGTCAACGCCGTCGTGCCGGCGCAGGAGCTCGCCACCGCGGCACGGGCGATCGCGTCGGGCGCCGCATCCGGGGCCCCCGGGGCGACGGCGCTGGCCAAGCGCGGCCTGCACGGGTCGCTGGAGGGGCCGATCGACGACGCGTACGAACGGGCGGTGGAACTGACGGTGCGCACCATCACCGGCGACGAGGCGCAGGAGGGGATCGGCGCGTTCCTGGCCAGGCGCCGGCCCACGTGGCGCGGGGGCGGGACCGGCCCCTAGGCGAGCAACCGCCGGTGCAGGCGCCGCAGCTCGGGTCCCGGAGCGGTGCCGAGCTCGTCGCGGAGGCGCAGCCGGAATCCCTCGAACGCGACGAGCGCCGCCGCGGGGTCCCCGGATGCCGCATGGACGTGCATCTGGAGGCCGACGGCGGACTCGTCCAGCGGACGCCGCTCGGCCAGCCGGCGGGCCGCCCGCTCGGCCGGGGCGAGCTCACGGCCGCCGAGCGCGAGTCCGCAGCCCACGATGCACCGTTCCGCGCGCTCCAGGATCCGGTCCAGCTCCCGGCGCCGCTCGTCGACCCACGGGTGGTCGTGGCCGATCAGGAACCCGCGGTCCGCGATCACCGCGGCGACCCGGGCCGGGCCCCACACCTCCCCCCAGTCGCCGGAGGCGGCGGCGCCCTCGGCCCGGTGGAGCGCCTCCTCCGCCGCCTCCACGTCGATCCAGGCGTCCTCGAGGTGCAGGCGCACCCGCTCTCGGCCGGCGACGGCGGCGGGCCCGAGCACCGTCCGCAGCTTCGACAGCAGGGCCCGCAGGGCGGCCCCCGCCGCCGGGGGCCGCCCGCGCGGCCACAGGACCTCCATCAGTGTCTCGCGCTCGATGGGACGCCGCCGGTTCGCGATGAGGAAGGCGAGGAGCAGCACGCCCTGCCGCCCGGGCAGCCGCCGCTCGCGGTGCTCCCCGCCGACGACGACGCCGACCGCGCCGCACAGGTGGATGCGGGTGTTCATCCGACACCGCGACCCTAGGCCCGGCCGCCCGGCCGCGCCAGTCCGACGAGCGTCCGCTCCAACGTCCCTCCAACGCCCGCCCAACGGCGCGGCTCCAGGGTGGGCGGGCACCGTCCACCCTCGGGAGGACACGGATGGAACCCGCACGACCTGGGCGGTCGACGGCGCCCGTCACCGCCGATCCCCGCATCGACCCCGTCTGGGATGCGTCGCCGCTGCCGGGCGACACCGCTCCGCGCGACGCCGGCTCCGACCGGCGCGCGTGGGCGGCGGACTACGACGAGATCGAGTAGCCCTCAGGGACCGGGCCGGGGCTCCAGGACGACGACGGCGGTCGCCCGCGAGCGGCGGGCGGCGTAATCGTCGAGCCCCTCGTCCACCTCGGCCCAGCGGGCCCACAGGCGCGCGCGCTCCTCGCCGGCGGCGGCACGGGCGTGGACGTCCCGCGGCCCGCCGGGGAGCATCACCGTCACGTCCGGGTCGGCCTGGAGGTTGAGCCACCACGCGGGCTCCGGGTCGGCCCAGCCGTTCATCGCCAGGGCCGTCAGGTTCGGGCCGTCCTCCAGGTAGGCGATGATCGCCACCCGGGTGCGCCCGGTGCGCCGTCCGCGGGTGGTGATGCGCATCGTGCCCCACCGCGTGTCGCGGGCGCGCCACAGGCCGAACCGGCCGCCGGTGACGCGATACACGAACCGGTGCCCCACCCAGAACGACCGGATGAACCAGCGCGGCGGGAGCCGGCGGCGGCGGCTCACGCCATCCTCCGCGCGCGGCCCAGCGCGAGCTCCAGGTCGTGCGGCAGGGGGCTCGTCACGTCGATCTCCTCCCCCGTCTCCGGGTGCGGGAACGCCAGGCGGGCGGCGTGGAGGAACTGGCGCTCGAGGCCCAGGGCCTCCTCCCGGCGACCGTACACCCGGTCGCCCACCACCGGGTGGCCCACCGACTCCAGGTGAACCCGGATCTGGTGGGTACGGCCGGTCTCGAGGCGCGCCTCCACCAGGCTGAACCGGCCGAGGGCCTCCAGGCGGCGCAGATGGGTCACCGCGTCGCGGCCCTCCTCCAGGTCGATCGCCTGGCGGGTCCGCACGCGGCGGTCGCGCCCGATGGGACGGTCGATGGTGAGCGCCGGCGGGAACGCACCGTGGACGAGGGCCAGGTACTCGCGGCGGATCTCCCGGTCGCGAAGCAGCCGCTGGAGGCGCCGGTGGGCCCGCTCCGAGCGGGCGACCACCAGCAGGCCGCTCGTGTCGCGGTCCAGGCGGTGGACGATCCCCGGCCGGGTGGGGTCGGCGCCGCCGGCGACGGCGTGCGCGAGGAGCCCGTGGACCAGCGTCCCCTCCCGGTGCCCGGCGCTCGGGTGGGTCACCACCCCCGCCGGCTTGTCGACCACGATCAGGTCGGCGTCCTCGTAGGCGATCCGGAAGGGGACCGACGCCTCGGGCACCAGCTCCGACACGGGCGGCGCCATCGGGCGGACCTCGATCATCTCGCCGGCCGCCAGCCTGTGGCGCTTCGGCCGCGGGGCCCCGTCCACCAGCACGCGGCCCGCGTCGATCAGTCGCTGCGCCTCCGCGCGGCTGCCGACCTCCTCCATCGCGCCCACGGCCGCGTCGAGCCGCATCCCGGCGCGCTCCGCGCCCGCGGCCGCGCGCACCGCAGGCGGGTCGTCAGTCAGGCTCCTCGGCCTCACGGTCGTCGGCCATCAGGCCCAGCACGATGAGCACGGCACCGACCGTGATGCCGCAGTCGGCCACGTTGAACGCCGGCCAGCGGGCGAGATCGATGAAGTCGGTCACCGCGCCGTGGGCGAGGCGGTCGATGAGGTTCCCCAGGCTCCCCCCCACCAGGAGCCCGGCGCCCGCCGCCACCATCGGGTTGCGCGACACCAGCCCCGCCAGGGCGATCGCGATCGCCGACAGCGCCACCACCGTGAGCACGGCGATGGCCTCCTGCCTGCCCGGGAACAGGCCGAACGCGATGCCCTCGTTGTTGACCCGCGAGATCGAGAACCACGAGGTCACCTCGCGGCGCTCGCGCAGGTCCAGCTGCCCGCGGATGATCGCCTTGGTGATCTGGTCGAGCACCACCACCAGCAGCGCGAGGGCGCCGAACAGGTACCACCGGGCCTTCGTCTGACGGCGGTGCCGGCGCGCGATGGCGTCGGCCACGGCCTCCCGGGTGCTCGGGGGCGCGCTCACCGCTCCCCCACGTCGATCGCGGCGGCCAGCCGGGCGGCCACCTCGGCGGGCGGGCCGTCCACCTCGATCAGCTTCCGCGCCCCGGACGACCCGCGCCGCAGGCGCACCGCCGACGGCCGCACCCCGGCCGCGCCCGCCAGGTAGCCGCACAGGGCGGCGTTCGACTGCCCCTGGTGCGGCGGCGCCGCGATCTGCACCCGCAGCGCGCCGTCCTGCACGCCCACCGCCCGCGTCGCCCGCGAGCGGGGCACGGCCTTCACCGCGACGGTCACGCCGTCGTCGCGGAGGGTGATCCACGGGGGCAGGGTGCTCAGAAGCTGTCCAGGAGCGAGAGGACCAGGCTACGCAGGATGTACAGCACGATGATGGCGAGGATCGGCGACAGGTCGAACATCCCGAGGGGCGGGATGAGGCGCCGGAAGAAGTTGAGGAACCAGTCGGTGCTCTGGTGGCAGAAGTCCCAGAACGCCCGCGCCGGCCGCGACGACGGCGCCATCGGGGAGAACGACAGCAGGATCCGGATGAAGATGATCAGGATGAAGACCGTGAACAGGGCGGAGACGTAGGTCTCGACGTGGTCCACCCCTACAGCCCTCCGGCCCGCTTCGCGGCCGCGCGGACGGCGTCGGCCATGTGCGCCCGCACCGCACCCCGCTCCAGCACCGCCACGCCCTCGATCGTGGTGCCCGCCGGGGAGCTGACACGCTGTCGCAGCAGCGCCGGATCGGTGCCGTCGGCCAGGAGCGCGGCCGTCCCGGCCAGCACCGCGTGGACCATCTCGCGGGCCTGACCGCGGGTCAGACCGGCCGCCACCGCCCCCTCCTCCAGCCCCTCGGCGACCACGGCCACCAGGCCCGGCCCGCTGCCCGCCAGGGCCGTCGCGGCGGCGAACAGCGACTCCGGCAGCGGCACCCCCGCGCCCAGGGGCCGCAGCAGCGCGCCGACCGCCTCCCGGCGGGCGTCGTCGAGCCCCCGGGTGGACAGGGCCACCACCCCGGCGCCGTGGCGGACCGCCAGGTTCGGCATCGTCCGCACCAGGGCCGTCCCGGGCAGCGCCGCCGCCAGGCGGTCGAGGTCCCATCCGGCGATGACGGACAGCACCGTCGCATCCCGCGCCGCGGCGGCGCCGATGGCGGCGAACGCCTCGGGCGCGTCCTTGGGCTTCACCGCCACGACGACGAGGTCGGCGGCGGCCGCCTCGCCGAACGACGCCGGCCGGCCGCCGCAGTCGGCGACGGCCGCCGCGATCGCATCGGGCACCGCATCGGTCACCAGCAGACGCTCGGCGACGTCCGGGCGGCCCCGGACGAGACCGGCCGCGAAGGCCCGCCCCATGGCGCCCGCCCCGATGAGCCCGATGCTCCCGGGCCAGGCCTGCGACAACCGTGACTCCTAGTACTGGTTGAAGAAGCCCTTCTCCAGGAGACGGGCCCGCTCCTCGGCCGACACCTCGACGTTGCGCGGCGTGAGCATGAAGACCTTGTCGGCCACCCGCTGCATGCCGCCGTCGAGGGCGTACGTGAGCCCGCTGGAGAAGTCGATCAGACGCTTGGCGAGGTCGGTCTCGGCGCTCTGGAGGTTCAGGATCACCGGGATCGTCCCCTTGAACTTGTCCGCGATCTGCTGGGCGTCGTTGAAGCTCTTCGGGACGACCAGATGCACCTCGGCCGGCTGCGGACGCGACTCCACGGAGCGCATCACCGGGCGCGTGGAGCGGGGCGGCTCCTCGGCGAAGATGTCGTCGAAGCTGTCGTCGCGACGGCGGGGGCCGAGCCGGCGGACGTTCGGGCGCTCGCGGTACGAGCGCTCCAGGTCGTCCGATGCGTCGCTGCGCCGGTCGCGGCTGCTGCCGCCGCTGCCGTAGCGGGTCTCGGTCTCGTCGTCGTACTCCTCGACCCAGTCGTCCGGCTCATCGGCCATGCCGAAGTAGACGAGGGTCTTGTGCCACAGGTCGGTGACGGCCATCTAGATGAGTCCCTGGCTGGTTGTGCGGGTGCGCTCGAGGAGACCGCGCCCGACCCGGACCTTCGTGGCGCCCTCCTCGGCGGCCACGATGTAGTCCTGGCTCGTGCCCATCGAGAGATCGCCGAAATCGTGTCGGCCCCGCCACTCCCCCGCAAGTCGCCCGGCCAGCTCGCGCGTCTGCGCGAACCACGGCCTGCTCGCTTCTGGGTCGGCATGGAGCGGGGGCATGACCATCAGACCACCGATCACGAGGTCGGACCCCTCCGACACTTCTTCGACGAACGCCCTGAGGGAGGGCGGCACGATACCCCTTTTGCTCGGTTCCTCGGCGACGTTGACTTCGACGAGACCCCGCATGGGCCCTTCCGACCGGCGGTCGATCTCCTGGGCGAGGCGCACCGAGTCGACCGAGTGGACGAGCCGTGTCAGCGGGAGCACGTCGCGCACCTTGCGGCGCTGGAGGGGGCCGATGAAGTCGAACGTGAGGCGCCCCGCCGCGATCGCCGCCTTCGCCTGGAGGTCCTGGAGCCGGTTCTCGCCGATCACGGTCGCGCCCGCGGCGATCAGCGCCTCGGTCTCCTCCGCCGCGACGTACTTCCCGGCCATCACCAGCTCCACGGCGCCCGCGGGCCGGCCGGCCCGCGCGGCGGCCTCGTCCAGCCGCTCCCGCGCCTCGGCGAGGGCCGCGCGGAGATGATCCGGGTCGATCACGCCGCCCCCGCCCACACGATCCCGGCCTGGCGGCCGGTGCCGCGACCGTCGCGGCGGTACGAGAAGAAGCGCGCCTCCTCGCACGAGGTGCACGCCGGCACCGTGGCGATCGCCGCGTCGGGGACGCCGGCCGCCACCAGCGCGCGGCGCGCGGCCAGGGCCAGATCCACCGCCTCCCCCGCCAGCACCGCGTCGCCGAACCGGGCCGCGAACCGGTCGCGGACCTCCGGGGACACCGGGTAGCAGCACGGCCCGATCCCCGGGCCGATCGCCACCCCGGTGGCCGCCGGGTCGCCCAGCCCTGCGACCGTCGCCTCCAGCACCCCGGCCACCAGACCGCGCCACCCGGCGTGCGCGGCGCCCACGCGCGGCCGGTCGCGGCGCCACATGAGCACCGGCAGGCAGTCGGCGCCGAGCACCGCCAGCGGCGCGTCCGCCGCACCGGTCACCAGGCCGTCCGCCTCGGGCCAGTCGCGCAGGTGCGCCACGAACCCGCCGTCCGGCGCGCCGTCCACGGCGCGGACGTCCGCCCCGTGGACCTGCCGGTTGGCGCTCACCGACGCCGCGTCGACACCCAGGGCGTCACAGGCGCGGCGCCGGTTCTCGCGGACGTTGCCGTCCGGATCGTCCCGGTCGGGCCCCAGGTTGAGCGATGCGAACGGCCCCCCGCTCACACCGCCGGCGCGGGTGGTGAACCCGGCCCCGGCCGGGGCGCCGGTCGCCACGACGATCACCTCGGCGCTCACCCGTGCTCCCGGGCGACCCGCAGGGCGAGGTCCAGTTGCGACTCCGGGGTCTCGATTACACCGTCCAGGACCGCGGCCCGCACCTCGGCCAGGGCCCGGCCGATCGCGGGGCCGGGGGCGACGCCGGCGGCCACGAGGTCGGCACCGGTGACGGCCGGCCGGCGGGCGCGGTCCACATCCCACCAGGTGCGCCCCGCCGGCCGCCCGGTCGACAGCGCCCCGAGCACGCCGGCGTGCGGCAGCACGCCCAGCGCGCGATCCACCGCGGAGCGCGGGGCGTCGCCGTCGAGGCCCTCGGCCACGGCGGCACCCTCGCGCACCTCCCGCGCCGTCGCGACGGCCCACCCCGGCAGCGCGGCCCGCTCGGCCGCCGACGGCGCGGCGGCGGCGGCGAGGCGCGCCGCCCAGGCGGGGACGTCGGGCGGGCCCGGCCCCGCCAACGCCTCGTCGAGGGGCGCGAGCCCGGCGGGGTCGCCGATCCACGGCACGCCGAGATCGGCCAGGGTCGCGAGGGCCCGCGGCGCGTCGTCCTCCTCCAGGAGGCGCCGGAACTCGCCCGCCACGCGCGCGCTGGCGAGATCGAGGTGGGGCGCGGCGGCCCGCGCGGCGGCCTCTGTCCCGGCCTCCAGCGTGAACCCGAGGCGCGCGGCGTACCGCGCCACGCGGACGAGCCGGCTCGGATCCTCGACGAAGGCGTCGGGCCGCATGATGCGCATGCGCCGTGCGGCCAGGTCGTCGAGGCCCCCGTGGTTGTCGATCAGCTCGCCCTCGCGCGGTCCGGACAGCGGGAACGCCATCGCGTTGACGGTGACGTCCCGGCGCCGGAGGTCCTGGTCGAGGGTCCCGGCCGTCACCTCGGGCAGGGCGCCGGGCGCGGCGTAGCGCTCCGTGCGCGTGATCCCCACGTGCACGGTCCCCTCCGGGAAGACCTGGATCGCCGTTCCGAAACGATCGTGCGCCGACCAGTCGGGCACCGGGGCCGGCTCCTCGACCACGAGGTCGAGGTCCCGGCCCGGCGGGAGTCCGAGGAGGGCGTCCCGGACGGCGCCGCCGACGGCGATGGCCCGCGTCCTGACCGGTTCGGGGACACGGTGCATCAGCGGGTGCGCGAGGACCCTCGCGTAGGCCGAGCGGATAGGGTCCGGGTCGTGGCCTACGACCCCGTCTCCATCAAGCTGAGCGCCGTCGCGCCGATCGCGCCGGAGCTGGTCGAGGCGTTCGAGCGGTTCGAGGGGCTGACGCTCACCGAGCTCCAGGAGACCTTCGACGCCGCCGACGAGCGGTTCAAGGCGTGGGTGCGCGATCCCGCCAACGAGGGCCGCCCGATCAGCGATGCGCCGGACTACCTGGACCGGATCGCGCTCGACAGCCTGCTCGAGCGCCGCACCTGGGCCGAGTAGCCACCGCTCACCGCGGCCGGATGACGGCCACGGCCTCGATCTCGACGCGGGCGCCCAGCGGCAGCGCCGCCACGCCGACCGTGGCGCGGGCGGGCGCGGAGTCGGCGAAGGCGCGGCCGTACACCTCGTTCATGGCCGGGAAGTCGCCCGCGAGGTCCGTCAGGTAGACGGTCGTCTTCACGACGTCCCCCAGCCCGCCGCCGGCCTCCGCCAGGATCGCGGCGACGTGGCGCAGCACCAGCGCCGTCTGCTCCGACACGTCGTCCGCCACCAGCGTCCCGTCGGCGGGGTCGATGCCGAGCTGGCCCGACACCCACACGATCTCCCCCTCGCCCGCGGCGGCGGCCGCCGCCTGGCTGTAGGGCGCGCCCGCGACGGGCGCCGGCGCGGCCTCGGTGCGGATCGTCCTCACCGGCCCAGACTACTGCCGCACCGGGACGCCGGCCTGGTCCATCGCCGCCTTCACCTGGGCGATCGAGTAGACGCCGTCGTGGAACACCGACGCCGCCAGCACGGCGTCCGCGCGCCCGCGCACCACGGCGTCGGCGAAATGGTCGAGCGTGCCCGCGCCACCGGAGGCGATCACCGGGACCGGGGCCGCCTCGGCCACCGCCGCCAGCAGCTCCACGTCGAAGCCGTCCTTGGTGCCGTCGCGGTCCATGCTGGTGACCAGCAGCTCGCCGGCGCCGCGCTCCGCCGCCTCGGACGCCCAGGCGACCGCCTCGCGGCCCGTCGGCAGGCGTCCGCCGTTGAGGTACACCTCCCAGCCCGAGCCGTCCTCGCGCCGCTTCGCGTCGATCGCGACCACGATGCACTGGGCGCCGAAGCGCTCCGACGCGCGGGTGATCAGGTCGGGGTCGCGGACGGCCGCCGAGTTGAGCGAGGTCTTGTCGGCGCCGGCCGCCAGCACCGCGCGGATGTCCTCCACCGTCCGCAGGCCGCCCCCGATGGTGAACGGGATGAACACCTCCTCGGCGGTGCGGCGGGCGAGCTCCACGATGGTGTCCCGCCCCTCGTGGCTGGCGGTGATGTCCAGGAACACCAGCTCGTCGGCGCCCTCGCGGTCGTAGCGGGCCGCGAGCTCCACCGGGTCGCCGGCGTCGCGGAGCCCCACGAAGTTGACGCCCTTCACCACCCGCCCCTGGTTCACGTCCAGGCAGGGGATGACGCGGATCACCGCTGCCCCGCCCGCAGCACGTCGAGCGCCTCGGACACGGTGAAGCGCCCCTCGTAGAGGGCCCGGCCGACGATGATCCCGTCCAGGTTCGCCACCCCCAGGTCGCGCAGCCGGGCCAGGTCGTCGAGCGACGAGATGCCGCCCGAGGCGATCAGCCGCAGAGGCGGGGCGGCCTCCGACAGGCGCTTCATCGCCGCGATGTTGGGACCGCCGAGCGTGCCGTCACGTCCGATGTCCGTGTACGCCAGCCGCCGCACGCCCATCGTCACCAGGCTCGTCGCCACCTGCACGGCGTCGCGGTCGGTGATCTGGGTCCACCCGTGGGTCGCGACCTTGCCCTGCCGGGCGTCGAGGGCCACCACCAGGCCGTCGCCCAGCCGGTCGATCGCCCAGTTCAGCAGCTCGCCGTCGTCGACCACCGCGGTCCCCACCACCACCCGGTCGACGCCGGTGGCGAGGGCGGTCTCGATCGCCGCCCGCGACCGCAGGCCGCCGCCCAGGTGCACCGTCCCGGGGAACGCGGCGGCGATGCTCGCGACCAGCGCCGCGTGGACCGGCTCCCCCGCCCGGGCGCCGTCCAGGTCGACGACGTGGAGCGACTGGGCGCCCTCGTCGGCGAAGCGCTTGGCCTGGTCGACGGGGTCGTCGCTGAACACGGTGGTCTGGGCGAAGTCGCCCTGCCGCAGACGGACGGCCTGGCCGCCCTGCAGGTCGATCGCCGGGTAGAGGGTGATCACGCGGCGGCGGGGCGCGCGGCGCGCACGCCGGCGAGCCAGCGGCCCAGCAGTCCGAGCCCGGCGGCGCTCGACTTCTCCGGGTGGAACTGCACGCCCTGCAGGCCGGGGCGGCCGGCGGCGGCGCAGAAGGCCACGCCGTGCTCGGCGCGGCCGAGCACCAGGGCCGGATCGTCCGGCTCGCATCCGAATGTGTGGACGAAGTAGTAGGTGGAGTCGCCGCCCTCGCCCGGACCGGGGCCGAGGCCGCTCCCGGGGCTCCACGCGACGCGGCTCCACCCGATGTGGGGCAGCTTGCGCTCGGTGCGCAGGCGCCGGACGGTGCCGGGCAGCACGCCGAGACCGGCGACGCCGGGCGCCTCTTCGCTCTCCTCGAACAGCAGCTGCATCCCCAGGCAGATGCCGAGCACCGGCACGCCGCGGTCCACGGCGCCGAGCACGGCGTCGTCGAGGCCCTGACCCCGGATGCGGCGCATCGCCTCGCCGAAGTGCCCGACGCCGGGCAGCACCACCGCGTCGGCCGCTCCGACGCCCTCCGGCCCGCGGATCACCCGGACCGTCGCGCCGAGCCGCTCGAGCGCCTTCACGGCGCTGCGCAGGTTGCTCATCTCGTAGTCGAGCACCACGACGTCGGCGTTCACAGCGAGCCCTTCGTCGAGGGCACGCCGCCCACCCGCGGGTTGGGGGCCACGGCGGCGCCGAGCGCCCGCGCGACGGCCTTGAAGCTGGCCTCGATCGCGTGGTGCGCGTTGCCCGGCGCCAGCAGGCGCAGGTGCAGCGTCAGGCCGGCGTGGTTGGCGAGCCCCCGCATGAACTCCTCCAGCAGCTCGGTCTCGAAGCCGCCGATGACCGTCGCCGGCAGGGGCACGTCGATGAGCGTGAACGGCCGGCCGGAGAGGTCGATCGCCGCCTGCGCCAGGCACTCGTCCATGGGGACGAGGGCGCTGCCGTAGCGCTCGATCCCGGCGCGGTCGCCCAGCGCCCGGTCGATGGCCTGGCCCAGCGTGATGCCCACGTCCTCGACGGTGTGGTGGCTGCCGGTCTCGAGGTCGCCCCGCGCATCCACCTCCACGTCGATCAGGGAGTGGCGGGCCAGCAGGGTGAGCATGTGGTCGAAGAACCCCACGCCGGTGGAGACGGTGGCGACGCCGGACCCGTCCAGGTCGACGGCGGCGCGGACGTCGGTCTCCCCCGTCGCGCGGCGCGACTCGGCCCGGCGGCTCATGCGTCTTTCACCCGGGCGTCGGCGGATGCGCGGTGCATCGGGAAGCCCTCGGCCTCGGCGAGCACGGCCAGGTGGGGCGCGAGCTGTGCGACGGCCTCGTCGGTCATCTCGACCACGGACATCCTCCGCAGGAAGGTCGTTGGTCCGAGGGCCGACGCGTGCCGTGCGGCGCCCCCGGTTGGCAGGACGTGGTTGGAGCCGGCGACGTAGTCGCCGAAGGCGGTCGCGCAGTTGGGGCCGATGAACACCGCCCCGGACCGCGTGATCCGCGACGCCACGGCCTCGGGGTCGCGCGTCGCGATCTCGAGGTGCTCGGGCGCGAACGCCTCGGCCAGCTCGATCGCCAGGGGCATGCTGGCACACTCGACCAGGGTGATGGGCCCGATGGCCTCGGGCATCCCGTCGAGCGCCTCGGCCACCGCGGCGATGACCTCGGGGTCGTCGCTGGCCAGCACCGCCGGCGAGTCGGGGCCGTGCTCCGCCTGGGCGAGCAGGTCCAGGGCCATCGCGGCGGGGTCGGCGGTGGCGTCGGCGATGATCAGCACCTCGCTGGGGCCGGCGACGCCGTCGATGCCGACGGTGCCCACCAGTTGGCGCTTCGCCTCCTGCACCCAGGGGCTGCCGGGGCCCACGATCACCGCGACCGGCGCGATGGTGGCGGTCCCGTACGCGAGCGCCGCGATGGCGGCGGCGCCGCCCGCGGCGTACACCTCGTCCACGCCCAGCAGCCCCGCGGTGGCCATCACCAGCGGCGACGGTCGGCCGTCGGGCCCGGGCGGGCTGACCGCCACGATCCGGCCGACGCCCGCGACCTGGGCGGGCACGACGCCCATGATCAGGCTGGACGGGTAGGCGGCCCGCCCGCCCGGCGCGTAGCAGCCGGCCGAGTCGACGGGGACGTGCCGCACCCGGATCCTCTGGCCGAACGGCATCGTCATGGTGTGGTCGCCGGGCAGCAGCGCCTCGGCCACCACCCGCACCTGGGACGCCGCCGCCACGATCGCCGTCCGCAGCTCCTCCGGCAGCGCGTCCACCGCCCGCTCCAGGGCGACGCGCGGCACCCGCAGGCGGTCGTGGGTGAACTCCTCCAGGTCGAAGCGGCGGACGTCGTCGATCAGCGCGTCGTCGCCGCGCGCGCGCACGGCCGCGAGGCTGGCGGCCACGCTCCCGGCCACGCCCTCCTCGTCCAGGTCGGGCCGCAGCGTCAGCGCGATCGCCTGGGCCCCGCCGGCGCGCAGGCGCGCCGTGCGCACGTCGGTCACGACAGCCCCTCCTCCAGGCGCGCGAGCAGGGCGTCGATCTCCCCCGCCAGCAGCGTCTGGCTCACCCGGTTGGCGATCACCCGCGCCGAGCTGTGGAAGATCTCCTCCCGCTCCACCAGCCCGTTCTCGCGCAGCGTGCGGCCCGTCGCCACCAGGTCCACGATCCCGTGTGCCAGCCCCACCAGCGGCGCCAGCTCCACGGACCCGTTGACCTTCACCACCTCCGCCTGCCGGCCGGTGGCGGTGAAGTGACCGGTCGCGGCGACCGGGTACTTGGTGGCCACCCGCACCAGCCCCAGGTGCGCCAGGGCCCCGGGGGTCGGGTCGTCGCCCTCCCGGGTGGCGTAGACCATCCGGCACCCTCCGAAGCGCAGGTCCAGCAGCTCGTACACGTCGGGCTTGCGCTCGTTGAGCACGTCCTTGCCGACGATGCCGATGTCGGCGGCGCCGCTCTCCACGTAGGTCGGGACGTCGCTCGGGCGGGTGGTGATGTAGCTGGTGCCGTCGGAGGCCTCCACCACCAGGCGCCGCCCGGCATCGCGCAGCGGGGCCACGTCGAGCCCCGCGCCGCCGAGGGCCTCGACGGAGTCCTCGAACAGCGCCCCGAGCGGCACGCAGATCCTCATGACGGCGTCAGCACCTCCTCGAGGCGCGCCAGCGTCCGCGACGTGCCGGCCACGCGGTCGAGCACGGTGTACCCCTCCGGCGCCCGCCGCGCCACCCACCGCCACCCGTCGGCCGCCGCGAGCCCCTCGGGGTCGTCCGCCGCCGCCGCCAGCGCCACCACCGGCACGCCGGCGGCGCGCACGGCCTCCCCGGCGGCCGGGTCGTCGTCCAGGCCGCCCACCAGCACCACCCCGTCGCGCGCGACGGGGCCGCCGTCCCCGGCCGCCAGGAGCGCCTGGTGCAGCAGGTCGAGGGTGATCCCGAAGCCCACGGCGGGACGCGGGCGCCCGAAGCGACCGCCCAGGTCGTCGTAGCGCCCGCCCTGCGCGATCGGCGCGCCCACGCCGGGCGCGTACGCCTCGAACACGATCCCGGAGTAGTAGTGCCACTCGCGCAGCACGCCCAGGTCCAGCACCACCGCGTCCTCCACCCCGTGACCGGCCAGGAGGTCCAGCGTGGCGCCCAGCCGCTCGGCGGCGGCCGCGGCGCCCGGTACCTCGCGGGCGATCCGCTCCAGCACCTCGCGCCCGCCGCGCAGGGACGGCAGCTCGGCGAGCAGGGCGGCGTCCGGCGCGGCCGCGCGGGCGAGGCGCCGCCACTCCACCAGGTTGCGGGCGGCGAGCGCGGCGCCCAGGGCGGCGCGGGAGCCCTCGGGCACCCCGCTGCCCGCGAGCACGGCGGCGGTCAGCGACACGTCGCCCACGCCCACCCGGGGGTCGGGCAGGCCGGCGGCCCGCAGCGCCCCCACCAGCAGCGCGAGCACCTCGGCGTCGGCCCCCGGCCCGCCGTCCCCCAGCAGCTCCACCCCCGCCTGGCGCTGCTCGGCCGGCGCGGGCCTGCCGGGCGCCGGCGGGCGGAACGCGTGGGCCAGGTACGACACGCGGACGGGACCGGGGTGGTCTGCCATCCGGGTGGCGACGAGGCGGGCGATCGGGATGGTGAGGTCGGGGCGCAGCACCAGGACGCGGCCCGACTCGTCGAACAGCCGGAACGCGTCGCGCAGGCGGCCCTCCTGGGCGCGGTCGAGCACGTCGGCGTACTCCAGGACCGGGGTCATCACCTCGCGATAGCCGAACGCCGCGAAGCGGGCGCGGACCGCCCCCTCCTCCTCCCGCAGCTCGCCGGCCTCGACCGGCAGCACGTCCTTCGACCCCGCGGGCAGCGCCGCCGGTGGCGGTCCGTCCGGGTCAGTCACGGAAGCGCTCGATGTCGGCGCCCACGTCCTGGAGGCGCTCGTCGATGCGCTCGTAGCCGCGGTCGATCTGGCCGACGTTGCCGATCACGCTGGTCCCTTTCGCGGCCAGGCTGGCGATGAGCATCGCCATGCCGGCGCGGATGTCCGGGCTCTCGAGCCGCTCCCCGTAGAGCTGCGCGGGACCGCTCACCACGGCACGGTGGGGGTCGCACAGGACGATGCGGGCGCCCATCGCGACGAGCTTGTCCACGAAGAACAGCCGGTTCTCGAACATCTTCTCGAAGATCATCACCGTGCCGTGCGTCTGGGTGGCGACGGCGGTGGCGATGCTGGTGAGGTCGGCCGGGAACGCCGGCCAGATGCCGTCGTCGACCTTCGGGATGGCCTCGCCCTCGTCCGAGACGACGCGCAGGTCCTGGTCGGGCGGCACCCGCAGCGTGTCGCCGGTGATCTCCACCCGGATGCCGAGGCGCTCGAAGGTGAGGTTGATCATCCGCAGGTCCTCGGCGCGGACGTCGGTGATCGTCAGGTCCGAGCCGGTGATGGCGCCGAGCCCGATGAACGAGGCGATCTCGATGTGGTCCGGGCCGATCCGGAAGCGGCCGCCGTGGAGGCGCTCGACCCCGTCGATGACCAGGCGGTTGGTGCCGATGCCGTCGATCTGCGCGCCCAGCTCGACCAGGAACCGCGCGACGTCCTGCACGTGCGGCTCGCTGGCGGCGTTGAGGATGATCGTGCGGCCCGGCGCGGTGGCCGCGGCCATGAGCGCGTTCTCCGTGGCGGTCACCGAGGCCTCGTCCAGGAAGATCTCGGCGCCGCGCAGCCCGTCGTGCCGGAGCTTGTAGCTGCGCTCCACCAGCGTCTCGGCGCCGAGGGCGCGGAACGCGAGCAGGTGCGTGTCGACGCGGCGGCGTCCGATGAAATCGCCGCCGGCGAGCGGCAGCTCGACCTCGCCGCAGCGCGCCAGCAGCGGCCCCGCGAGCAGCAGTGACGCGCGCAGGCGCCGGCAGAGGTCCGGATCGAGGTGGGTGGTGCGGACGCGGTCGGCCTTCAGCGACAGCGCGTTGGGGCCGTCGTCGCGGATGGTCACGCCCAGGTCGTCCAGCAGGGCGAGCATGACGTGCACGTCGAGGATGTCGGGGACGTTCTCGACGATGACCTCCTCGTCCGTGAGGAGGCATGCCGCGAGGATCGGCAGCGCCGCGTTCTTGTTACCGCTCGGCACGATGTGGCCGGACAGCGCCCGGCCGCCACGGATGACCAACCTGTCCTGGCTCACGACGCTGGAAGCTAGCAGCCGCCTCCACCCGCGACCGCCGCCACCCCGGCCGCGAGGCGCTCGACGTCCTCCTCGCCGGTGAAGAACCCCAGCGACGCGCGCAGCACCTCGGGGCGCCGCATCCACCGCACGATCACGCCGCCGGCCGCCAGCCGGCGGGCCACCGCCTCGGCCGCCGCCCCGTCCACCGTGAAGGACACCAGTCCCGCCTGCGGCCCCGGCGGCGTCAGCACCCGGACGCCCGGGATCGCCGCCAGCGCCGCGCGCGCCGCGGCCTGCGCGGCGCGCGTGCCGGCGAAGACGGTCTCCCAGCCGACATCCCGGTCCAGCCAGCGGAGCGACGCGCGCCAGGCGGGCAGGAGCGCCGCGGGGAGCGTCGCCGCCTCGTGGCGGCGGGCGCCCGGGTGGAGGGTCAGGCTTCCGTCGGCCCCGTGGTCGCGGCCGGTCTCGAAGCCGGTGAACGTCAGGTCGATCGTCCCCGACGCCTCGGGCGACACCCAGAGGGCGCCGAGGCCCTCCGGGCCGAGCAGCCACTTGTGCGCGGGGAACGCCACCGCGTCGGCCCCGAGCGCGGCGGCGTCGAGGGGGATCGCGCCCGCCGACTGGGCCGCGTCGATGACGACCGCCGCCCCGGCGCGGCGGGCGGCGCGCACCGCGCCCGCCACGGCGAGGAGCGCCCCCGTCGACCACGACACGTGGGACAGCATCACCAGGCGCGTCCGGGGGCCGGCCACCTCCCCGACCGCGCGCTCCAGGTCCTCCTCGGTCCCGTCCGGATCGATCAGGCGGAGGGTCGCGCCCCGGCGGCGCGCCAGGTTGGCCAGCAGCACGAGCGTCCCCGGGTACTCGAGGGCGGGCGTCACGATCTGGTCGCCGGGGCGCAGGTCGAGCCCCCACGCCGCCCGGTTGAGCCCGTCGGTGGTGTTGCCGGTCAGGGCGATCCGCGCCCCGTCCGGGTCGCCCACCAGCCGGCCCAGGTCGTCGCGCAGGGCCACCGACGCCGCCTCGGTGCGTCCGAAGCCCGCCAGGCTGCCGCGCCCGTGGGACATCGCCTCGCCCGCCCACGCGACCAGGGCGTCGGCGGCCGCGCGCGTGAGGGGGCCGCAGCCGCCGGTGTTCAGGTAGGTCTCGGCCGACAGCGACGGCAGGTCGGCGTGCAGCGCGGTGGGGGGCGGGCGCACCGGGCCGATGCTACCCGGGTGGCACCCCGGACCGTCCCGTTGCGCGCGGCGCGCGCGGCTTGGTAGAACGGCCTGGCATGAGGCTGCTACGCATGATGCCCGGGTACGGCGAGACGCTCGTGGCGGAGGGCGACCCCCGCCTGGACGAGGAGCGCGAGGCCCTCGTCGACGCCTTCCGCCGCCAGCTGGAGGAGGGCATGTGGGCCGCCGTCCCCGTCACCGACGCGGGCAGCGGCCGTCGCGAGGCGGTCCTGGTGACCGATTTCGCCGACATCCCCGAGGACGCGGAGCGCGTGCTCTTCTGGCCGCGCGCGGCCGGGGGCGCGGCCCCGCAGACGCCCTAGCGCCGGCGCGCGGTGGCCGGCCTCGGGGTGATCGTCCTCGTGGTCGCCCTCGGGATGCTCGCGACCGTGATGGCGCGCCCGGCGCGGGCCGCCCAGGCCCGCCGCCGGGCCGTGCGGGCGATGCCGTCGTGGGTGCGGGAGCCGCCCCTGCGCGGCGACGAGGCCGAGCGCCGGTCGCTGGAGCTGCTGCGCTCGGTGGTCAACCCCGAGGAGTGGGAGATGTTCCAGGACCTCGGGTTCATCTGCATCACGGGGCGGCGCGGCCGCCGGCCGGGCAGCCCTCCGGACAGCCCGCCGCGGTACCGCTACCTGATCTACCCCCACCTGCCGGTGGTGGCCCTGCTGCCGCGATCGATGGCGCCGGTGCGCGAGTACTGCGTGCAGTTCCCCGACCGCACGGGCATGCCGGACGGCCCGCTGCTGCCCGTGGGCGACGACGTGCTGGCCAAGTGGATGACGCTGCGTGCCGACGAGGACCGCCTGCTCTCGTACGCCAACGTCGGCGGCGCGGGGTGCCAGGTGCCCCTCTCCACCGTCGAGCGCGACCTGGAGCGCCTGGGGCGCTGGCGCCGGCGGCGCGAGGAGGGCGAGCGCCCTCAGAAGGGCTCGTCGGTGGACGCCCCGGAGGGCCCGGCGGGCGGGCCGTCGTCGGCGGTCAGCTCCTCGATGCGCTTCTGAGCGGCCGCCAGCCGGTCGCGGCAGACCGCCAGGTGGCCCTGGCCCCGCTCGAACAGGGCGACGGCCTCCTCCAGGCCCACGTCGCCGCTCTCCAGCCGGGCGACCACCTCGTCGAGCAGGCGCAGGGCCTCCTCGAACGTGGCCGGCGCCGGCGTGTCCCCCGTCCCGCTCACCGCGACACCTCCGTCGCCGTCGCCGCCACCGTCCCGTCACGAAGCTCGATCGACAGCCCCTGTCCGGCGGTCACCG
>DAISWG010000056.1:20355-24061 GCA_036826475.1 Miltoncostaeaceae bacterium
GACCGCCCCGCCGTCCGCGTCGCGCACGATCGCGTAGCCCCGCGCCACGGTCCGCCGGGGCGACAGCAGGCCCAGCAGGCCCTCCGCGCGGGCCAGGCCGGCCTCGGCGCGCTCGCGGCGGGCCGCCGCGGCGCGCGCCAGCGCCCTGGCCGAGTCGTCCAGCCGACCCGGCGCGCGGGCCGCCGCCCGCGTGAGCGCCGACCGCATGCGCGGCTCCAGCCGCTCGACCCGGTCGCGACCGATCGCCTCGGGGCGGCGCAGCGCCGCCGCGAGGGCCGCCGTCCGCCGCCCCACCGCCGCCTCGGCCTCGGCCCGCGCCCGCACGAGCCCCCGCCGCACGGCCAGGTCCGCGTCGCGCAGCCGCGCCTCCAGGGCCTCGGCGCTCGGCACCACCGCCGCGGCCGCCGCCGTCGGGGTGGCGACCCGCACGTCGGCGATCTCGTCGCACAGCGTCACGTCGCGCTCGTGGCCCACCGCCGACACCACCGGGACCTCCGACGCCGCGACCGCCCGGCACACGACCTCGCTGTTGAACGCCATCAGGTCCTCCAGGGAGCCTCCCCCGCGCGCCACGACGATCACGTCCACGCCGGGCACGGCGTTCAGTCGGGCGATGGCGCGTTCGATCGCACGCGGCGCGGCGTCGCCCTGCACGGGGACCCCCGCCAGCACCACATCGGCCGGGAAGCGGGCCCAGAGCGTGGTGAGCACGTCGTGGCGGGCGGCGCCGTCGGGGGCGGTGACCAGGCCGATCCGCCGCGGCAGCATCGGCAGCGGGCGCTTGCGCTCCGGCGCCAGCAGGCCCTCGGCGCCCAGGAGCCGGCGCAGCTCCTGGATGCGGGCCAGCAGCAGGCCCTCGCCGGAGGGCTCGAGCCGCTCGACCGCCATCGTCACCTCGGCGCGGCCCCGCCAGAGCTCCATCTTCCCGTAGGCGTGGACCTGGTCGCCGCGCGCCGGCTTCTGCGGCAGCCGGTCCCACACGGCGGTCTTCATCGACGCGCGGATGACGTGCTCGCCGCGCAGGTTGAAGTACACGCGGGCGCCGCCGGTCCGCACGTCCTCGATCTCGGCCTCCACCCAGAACTGGCGCAGGCCCTCGAACATCTCGGCCAGGCGCGCCGTGACCTCCTCGACGGAGAAGACGCGGCGGTGGCCGACGAGCTTCACGGCAGGAGCGCCGCGACGATCCCCGCCGCGCGGGTGCCACTCGACACGGCGCCCTCGATGGACGGGTGGGTGGTCATGTCCCCCGCCAGGATCAGGTTGTCGACGGCGGTCCGCGGGCCCGGCAGCGCGCGTCGCACGCCCGGGCGGGGCCGGTACTGGGCGAAGCGGTGCTCGTACACGCCGATCGGCTCGGCCAGGCCGGCCCAGTCGAAGCGCGGGGCCCACCGCGCGACCAGCCGTCCCACCGACTCCACGAGGCCGTCCGCGGTCCCGCCGTCCGTGGTGACGGTGGTGGCCAGCACGATGTGGGGGCCGTCGGGCGCGCCGGGGCGGGTGATGTTGGTGGTCTGGCACACGAGGTCGACGCGGGGCTCATCGGCGCGTCCGGACGCGGCGTTCACCAGGATCGTCCGTCCGCGGTACAGGGGCGCCGCGAGGGCGAACGCCGCGGTCGCCGACGACGCGGGCTCGATGGGCAGGCGCGACGCCGCCGCGGGGTCGAGGGGCTCCAGGAGCGCCCGGGCGGCGGGGGCATCGACGGCGAGCACCACGTGCCGTGCGCTCAGGCGCCGCCCGTCGGCCGTCCGCACCGCGGCGATCCTGCGGCCGGCGGCGTCGGGCTCGAGGCCCTCGACGCGCACCCCCAGCTCGACGACGCCCCCGGCCTGACGGACGGCCGCGGACGTCCACTCGGCGATCATCCCCATGCCGTCGCTCGGGATCACCGAGGTGCCCTTGGCCAGCATCGCCAGCAGGAAGCGGAAGTAGCCGGCGTCGGCGGCGAGGGACCGGTCCTGGAACACCACACCGAAGAACGGCCGGAAGAAGCCCACCAGCGCCTGCTCCGAGAACCCGTGGGACCGCAGGAAGGCGTCCGTCGATTGCGCGTCGTCGTCGCCCGCCAGCAGCACCTCGGCCGGCGTGGCCAGCGCCGAGGCGCCGAGCTTCGCCAGCCGCACCCGGTCGGCCGGGGGCAGCCCACGGAATCCGAGGGGCGCCAGGGGCGACGTGCCGAACCGCGGGTTCTCGGCGCCGTTCATGAAGATGGCGCCGCCGCTGACGGCCCGCAGGTCGCGGCGCGGCAGGCCGACGGCCCGCAGCAGCTCCCTGGTGCGCGGGTACGCGCTGAACAGCGCCTGGAAGCCGCGGTCGACCGGCCGGCCGCGGTGCCACACGGTGCGCGCCCGGCCGCCGGGGGCCTCCTCGGCCTCGAGCACCCGCACCGAGCGCCCGGCCGTGACCAGCCCGTGGGCGCACGCGAGCCCGGCGAGCCCCGCGCCCACGACGATGCAGTCGACCCCTTCGGCGGTCCCCGGTCCGGTCATCGCCGCGATGCTACCTACCCGCCGACGGCCTCCCGGAGGACCGGCGGCTGCAACCTCGCGCAGAGCTCCTGCGCGAGGGCGATGAACGCCCGCGCGGCCGGCGACAGCGCGCGGTCGCGATGCCAGGCGATCGCGATCCTGCGGTCCGGCACGCCGCCCTCCACGCCGAGCAGCGCCACCGCGTCGTCGCCCTCGTCCGCGGCGAGCCGGGGCACGAGCGCCGCCGCCATGCCGGCGCCCACGAGCCCCTGCACGGTCCCGTTGTCGTCGCTGCGGAAGACCACCCGCCCCTGGACGCCCCGTTCCCGCAGCCACCCGTCGATCCGCTCGCCGCACACGCAGTGGCGGAAGCCGATCATCGGCAGGCCGTGGAGGTCCCGCAGCTCGGCGACGCCCTTCTGCGCCAGGGGGGAGTCGGACGCCACCATCAGGTAGTAGGGGTCGCGCAGCAGCTCGACGGCCTCGAAGGGGCCGTCCCCCACCGGCAGCACCGCGAAGGTGAGATCCAGGTCGCCCCGCTCGAGGTGGTCGAGCAGCTCGGCGTCGGACGCGCTCTCCGTCAGGTGGATGTCGAGGCCGGGGCGCTCCACCACGAGGCGGCGCATGAGCTCCGGCAGGATCCTCGCGCCGACGCTCTGGTAGGTGCCCACCCGGATGGTCCCGGCGTCGCCGGCGGCCAGGGCGGCCAGGTCGGCCCACGCGGCCTCCATCCCGGCGACGATCCGCTCCGCGTGCCGCAGCAGCACGTTCCCGGCCTCGGTCATCGAGACCCGCCGGGGCCCACCGGGCCGGTCGATGAGGCGCTCCCCCACCGCGCGCTCCAGCGTCGCGATCTGCTGGGAGACCGCCGACTGCGTGTAGCCGAGCTTCACCGCGGCGGCGCCGAACGACCCCTCCTCCGCGACCGCCCGGAGGGCGGCGAGGTGCCGCACCTCGACCCTGAGCCAACCATCACGTTCCATGATGGAAAGACACGCTAATCCGATTTGTGCTGATCGTCCACCCTTGGGACCATCTGCTTCGACTCGCATCGAACGTCGAGGGAGGGGGTCGGCACATGCATCACCACCGCGAGCTCCTGACGGTCCGGATGTCCGGCTGTGAGGGTGCCGAGACGGAGCGGCGGCTGGCCCACATGGCGGCGGGGCCGCCCGCGCGCCCCGCCCCCCCGGGCCCCCCCCCACCCCCCGCCCGAGCCCCCGAGCCCCCCCCCC
>DAISWG010000056.1:24071-24821 GCA_036826475.1 Miltoncostaeaceae bacterium
GATCGTCTCGCCGATCTGGGTGGGCCCCACCCAGCGGCCGGGGTCGGCGTCCGGCTGGGCGGCGCGGTTGGCCGGCGTGTCGATGACGCTGGGCAGCACGCAGTTCACCGTGACCCCGTCGTGCTTCACGTCCTCCGCGGCGGCGCCGACGAGTGCCAACAGCCCGGCCTTTGACGCGGCGTACGCGGCGGATCCCGGGAACGGCCTGAGCGCCGCCCGGCTCGACACCGCGACCACCCGCCCTCCTCCACGGGCGACCATCCCGGGGAGGAGGGCGCGCATCATGTAGGCGGCGCTCGTCATGTTCAGGGCGATCTGCGCCTCCCAGCCGGCCGGGTCCAACTCCGCGACGGGCTCTCCGTCGCGGTACCCGCCCACCAGGTGCGCCAGCCCCCAGGCCCCGCCGCCCTCGTCCAGCCGCGCGCCGAGCGCCTTCGTGGCGGCGGCGTCGGTCACGTCCAGCTGCTCGAGCCGCACCCGGGCTCCGTACCGCTCCTGCGTGGCGGCGCGTTCGCGCTCCACCACCCAGGTCACCAGCGGCGCGTATCCCTGCGCGACCAGCACGTCCACCACGCCGGTGCCGAGCGCCCCTGTCCCTCCGGTCACCACCACCGTCCGCCCGTCGGCCATCCCGTGCCTCCCCGTCGACGACGAAAGCCGCCGGCGGAGCGGCGGCTTCGAACGTATATCGAACTAATCCCGGCGGCGACCTACTCTCCCGCGAGTCTTCACTCGGAGTACCATCGGCGC
>DAISWG010000057.1:0-24136 GCA_036826475.1 Miltoncostaeaceae bacterium
ACCGGGGACCCCCGCCACCCAAAGGCGGTGCGCTACCAGGCTGCGCCACGTCCCGAGGGGCCAGCGTAACCCAGTGTGGGTGCCACGAGGCGAGAAGCGCGTGGCGGCCCGCAGCTGCACACGATGATCGCGCCCCATCTCGAGACGTCGTCCCCGACCGGCGGCGGGGTCCCCGGCCGAGCGTGGATGCACCGGCCGGCCGGTTCGGCCCGCCGCCGCCACAGCGCCATCTCGGTCACATCGACGACCGGTTCGGAGGGCAGGTCCTCGCGCATCGGACGAACCGACGGAGGGGGCGACTCCATTCGCCCACCCGTCCTGGGCGGCGATCCTGGGGGCATCGGCCCTCGTCGTGAGATCTCGGCCGACGGACGATCCGGGTTCCATCGTCTTCCCGGACGTGTCCCGCTCGCGAAGTGCGAGCGCGCCTCGACGACGCTTCAGGGCCCTGCCGTGCCGGCCTCCGGGTCGTCGGCGCCTTCGGTCGCGGAAGCGGTCTCGGCGGCGGCGAGGAACGCGACGTCCATCGCCGGTGCCGGGGCGGGCCGCAGCGTGGGTGCGGGCACCTGGGCGGGCGGCGGCGTCGCGGGCGCGGCCGGCCCGAAGGGGTTGCGGAAGCAGGAGGTCACGATGGCGTCGGCCATCCCGGCGTCCATCGGGTCGAACGCCACCCCCACCCGGTGCTGCTCGGTGCCGCGGATGCGCTTCACCGTCGCGACGCGCCCGGTCACCTCCACCGGCCCGTCCTCCAGCAGGATCACCAGCCGCACGCGGTCGCCGCGGTCGCGGGGGACGTCCACGATGAGGCGGGCGCCGTGGCGGCCCAGGTCGTCGATGTGCCCGGTCAGCGACGGGAGGCCCCCGTCGTCGGGCGCCCAGGCGGCCGTGAGGCTCACCGGGAAGCGGTGGCTGCGCCGGCGGTGCTGCACGCCCGACGCCCAGAACACGGCGTAGACGATCAGGGCGACGTTCACGAGCGCCCACACCATCGTGACCGTCGCCGCGCCCGCGGTGAGGCGGTTCGGCCAGTCGAGTACCTGGGCGGCCGTCTGCACGGCGACCGCCACCAGCGCCAGGGCTGCGAGGGCCAGCGGCACCCGCAGCGCCCGCAGCACCGGGGATTCCCCCGAGCGGGCGCCCTTCGGCGTCACCGCGAAGCCCCGCCCCCGCCCGCGCGGCAACGCGGCGAGCGCCCGCAGGTAGCCCTCCATGCGCACCACGGCGTAGCGCTCCCCCTCGAGGGGGCGGTAGCGGCCGCGGGTGAGCGCCCAGGAGGTGAGCGGTACCAGGACGAACTGCGGCAGGAACACCATCAGGTACAGCGCCGGGGCGGCGGCGATGGGCACCGCCCCCGTCGCCAGGACCAGCGAGGGCACGGCGAAGCCGATGACGCGCTGCAGGCCTTCGAAGAAGTGGAGGCAGCTCGCCGAGTACTCGATGCGCTGGGCCCACGTCAGGCCGCGGCGGAACATCGGCCACTCCAGGCGCAGCATCTGGATGGAACCGCGCGCCCAGCGGCCGCGCTGGACCACGAACGCGCCGATCTCCTCCGGCGCGAGGCCGAGCGCCATGACCTCGTGGTGGTAGACGACCCGCCAGCCGCGGCGGTTCAGCACCAGGCTCGTGTGGGCGTCCTCCACGACCGTGCGCGTCGCGACGCCGCCGATGTCCATCAGCGCGGCGCGGCGCACCACCGACGGGCAGCCGCACCAGAACGCCGACGCATGCCGGTCCTTCCCGGGGAGGATGACGTCGAAGAAGATGCTCTGCTCATTGCGGAGGGGGTCCTCGTGCCGGCGGGGGTGGCCGAAGCCGCGGTTGAAGAACGACTGCGGGCCCTGAACGACCGCCACCTGCGGGTCGGCCATGTGGCCGAGCATCCGCTCCAGCAGCTCGGGGCGCGGCACGTGATCCGCGTCGAGGGTCACGAGGAACTCGGCGTCGACGTACTGGAGGGCGTGATTGATGTTCCCCGCCTTCGCGTGCGCCCGCGGGGCGGGGCGGCTGACGTAGCGGGCGCCCAGCTCGTCGCACATCTCCGACACCCACGCCCGGCCGCCGTCGTCGAGGACCCACACCTCCGGCGGCACGTCGTTGCGGATGCCGAGCGCGCCGACGACCGTCGGGCGCAGCACGTCCTCGTCCTCGTCGAACGTCGCCACCAGCACGGCCACGCGGCGCCCGGCGAGCGGGGGCGGCGACGTCCGGAGCGTCGTGCGCCAGCAGGAGTACGCCAGGAGCATGAGCATCACGAAGCCGTAGGTCTCGGCCAGCAGCAGCGGCAGCCCCAGCCACAGGGCGGTGCCGTCCAGGGTGAAGCCCCAGCGCCAGATGAGGTAGCCGCCGGCGGCGAGGGTGGCGAGCAGCGCGACCGCCTGGGCCCAGCGCACCGCGGGCGCGAGCGGCGGGTGGGCGGTGGAGCCGATGTGGCTCGCGGTGCCCTCGTCCTTGGCGATCGGGTCCGGCATCCATGCCTCCCTGGGTCGTGCTCCCGGTCTCCGAGCGGGAACGTGGTGGCCGACTCGTTATCGGCCCTCCCGTCCGGGATCCGAGCCTTGCGTCAGGCCGCGGGCGCCCGCCTCGCGAGGCCCAACGCGTACTCCGGCCAGAACGTCCCGGCCGGCGGGCCGTCGTTGCACGTGCCGTCCGACTCGCCCGGCCGTTTCACCCACAGCAGACCGTCGGCGAGGGGCTCGCCGGTGACGGCCGTCGGGGTCGGCCCGAGGGCCCGGTCCGGCGGGTTGCACCACTCGCCGGAGGGCGGGGGGCCGAGGCCGTTGCGGCTGGTGTCCACCACGAAGCGCGCGCCGCCCGTCCGGGCGGACACCGCCCGGCCGAACGCCAGCGAGCGGCCGGTGGTGGCGAAGCCGGAGACGTTGACGGAGAAGCCGCGCGCCCCCGCGACGCCGGCGGCGCGGAGCCGCTTGGCGATCCTCGCCGGCGGCATCCAGCCGGGGTTGCCGGCGTCGATGTACACCACGGTCTGCGGCAGCGCAGAGAGGATGTCGACGGCCTCGCGGATGAGGGTGGTGCGCTCCGTCCGCAGGCGGCGGGGCAGGCACCCCATCCCGGCGAGGGCGTCGGGCTCCAGGATCACGATCGCCGGCGCGCCCCCGATCCCCCGCGCCATCTGGGCGATCCAGGCGCGATAGGCGCGGCCGTCGGACGCGCCGCCCGACGAGTGCAGGCCGCAGTCGCGGTGCGGGATGTTGTAGGCCACGAGGACCGGTGTCGAGCCGGCCCTCAGGCTTGCCTTCACCCGGGCGGCCACGGTCCCCCGCACGTCGCGGCGCCACTCCCCCAGCCAGAGCCCTTGGGGCTGGTCGGCGATCCGCGCGAGCAGCGCGGCGTCGTCGGGACGGGATGCGTGCCAGCTGCGCTGGCGGACGCGAACGGCGTTGTGCGGCTCCACGTAGAGCGCCCGCGCCGCGACGGGGTTCGGCTGGAGGTCACGGTTCACGGCGACGCCGCCCACGGGCGCGACCGACCCGATGAGCCCGGCCTGGGCGCCGGCCGTCACGGACGCGGCGAGGGTCGCGAGACCCACCGCGACTGCGGCAAGGGCGGCCCGGAGGGCCTTGGATGGGCACGGAGATCGTCTGGGCACGGGTGTGGCCGCATCGCACGTGCCGCCCCTATCGGCAGTCCGCGCGCGGACTGAAGCCTACGGAAACCTCATACGGGCGTCGCGCGCGCGCGAGGCCCGCGACCTCATGTTCACCGCGTGGCTGCCGACCCCCACGAGGATGGAGCGCTCGCCCTGGACCCGCCGCGTGGCCGCCATCGGCCTCTGCATCGCGTTCCTCGTGATCGCCGGCGCGGCCATCTCGGTGCCCTGGGTCACCCGGGAGGACCGGCCGCCGGTCGCACTGCGGACGGTCGATCCGCTGACGTTGCCGGTTCCCGACCCGCACCGGAACCAGGCCGACCCGGTCCTGAAGGCGCTGCCGCCGAAGCACGGCGTCTATCTCGGCGTGTCCAACTTCCACCTCGTCTCGACCCCCGGCGCCATCGCCGGTTGGACCGCCGCGAACGGGGCCCGCCCGCGGATCGTCAACTGGTTCCAGCAGTGGCTCACCGGCGAGCGCCGCTTCCAGCCGCAGTGGGCCCGGCGCGTCGCGCGCGCCGGCGCGATCCCGATGATCACCTGGGAGCCGTGGAGCGCCCCCGAGGGCGAGAAGCACGTGGCGGAGCAGCCGAACATCAGCCTGGCCCGGATCGCCGATGGCCATTTCGACCCACTCATCCGCGCGTGGGCCCGCGACGTGGCCGCCTACCGGGGCCCCCTCTACATCCGGCTGATGCACGAGATGAACGGCACCTGGTACCCGTGGGGCGTCCGCGTGAACGGCAACACCCCCGCCGACTACGTGCGGGCCTGGCGCCACGTGCACCGCATCTTCGACCGCGCGGGCGCCCGCAACGTCAGCTGGATCTGGTCGATCAACAACCTGGAGCGGATCGCCGGCGAGAGCCACGACGTGGAGGCGTACTACCCGGGCCGCAAATGGGTCGACTGGGTCTCGACGAGCGGGTTCAACTGGGGCACCGCCTACGAGTGGAGCACCTGGCGCACCGCCGACGCGCTGTACCGCGACACCTACGAGAAGCTCTCCCGGTTCGGCAAGCCGATCATGATCAGCGAGATCGGCACCACCGGCGACGGGGGCGACGCCCGCGTCTGGATCCGCCAGACGTTCCAGACGCTCCGCAAGGACTACCCGCAACTCCACGCGGTGCTCTGGTACGACGACATCGACGGCGGCGGCCTCGACTTCCGACTGCAGGGCCAGACCGCCGGCGCGCTCGCGCAGCAGGGGACGCTGGGGAGTGGCTGGCTGCAGACGCCGCGCTTCCGCGTCGTCGCACGCCGACCCTAGGGGTCAGAAGAAGCGGACGTCCCTGGTCACGACCTTCGCCGGCGGTCCCGACCTCCCGGTGGCCCCCGGCGGGCGGACGGCCACCAGGATCCCGGCGGGGGCGCGCGGATCGAAGGTCTTCGCCCGGAACGGCACCCGCACGCAGACGAACCTGGTGGCGGGCGCGGCGCGGAAGGCGAGGACCTTCTCGCCGAACAGGCGGCGGCTCTTCGGGCCCGAGAAGATCTGGACGAGCACCCGCGACGGCGCGGAGACGCTGACCTTGACGTTCACGCACTTGCCGCCGCGCTTCAGGTTCTTCAGCGAGATCCGCTTGGGGGCGGTGATGGTCGCGGGCCCGTTCCGGAAGGTCCGGGGGTTCTCGATGGCGGTCGCCGGATCCTGGACGTAGCTGGTCCACAGGGACGCGCGCGGCTGGCTGGTGACGACGGTGCCGGCGACCACGAGGTCGGTGCCGACCGCCACGGACTCCAGGTCGCGCGCGTCGAGGAACGCGGCACCCGCCGGGCGGCCGAGGTTCTGGACGGTGCCGCCGGCGCCCTTCGCGTTCCCGAGCTTGGCGGCGTAGAAGCCCTTGGTGGTGCCGAGGTCGTACCAGGCGACCCACAGGCGCCCGTCGGCGCGGTACGCGGCGGTGAGCGGCAGGCCCAGGCTGAGCCGGGCGCCGCCGCCGATGCTGGTGGGCGACGCGCCCTCGCCCGGCGCCCACGACGCCAGCCGCAGCTGGGCCGTCGGGGCGGTCTGGGCGCCGTACACGATCCGGCACGAGGCGGCGCATGCCAGCGCCAGGTGGAACCCGTTGTTGGCGGGCGACTCGCTCTGGGGCACCTTCGCGGGGGTCGCGCCGGCCGCGGGGCCGCCCGTGGCCGGGTCGAGCTGCAGCAGGTAGATGCCGACGTTCCCGGTCGCGTTCGAGTACCACGCGACCCAGAGGCGTCCGGAGGCGTCCTGGCCGAGGGCCGGGTGGTAGCCGGCGGGACCGCCGAGCAGCGGCTGGAGCGCGATGCCGCCGGCGGGCGCGGCGTCGCGGAAGACGCGGACCTCGCCGTTGGTCATGTCCGCCACCTCGATGCCGCCGCCCGCGAGCGCCAGCGCATCCATGGGGCCCGTCAGCTGCTCCGCGATCTCGGTGGCGGGGCCGCCCGCCTGGCCCTCCGTGAGCGGTGGGGTCCGGTAGACGCGCGCCTGGCCGGCGATGACGCCGCCGGTGATGACGCTCAGACCATCCGGGGCGGCGACCAGCCCGGGACGCTGGGAGACGTTCGAGTACCCGCCGGTCGCGGTCGCCGTGGCCCCGGCTCCGGCGAAGGGGGCCTGCGGCGTGGGCGCCCAGCCGCGGAACGCGATGGAGTCGGCGAGCTCGCTGCCGGTCCCCGACGGCCATGCGGCCACCACGCGACCGCCGCTGGTGACGAGCGCGGCCTGGTCGATGCCCGAGACATCGTCGCCCGACACCTTCGCCCACCCGGCTCCGAAGGCCGCGGGCGCCGCGGCCGCGAGGGCCACCAGCGCGGCGACGGTGAAGGTCAGGGAACGTCCCACGGCACGACCCTCTCACAGGTCCTGCCGCGCGCGCACCTCCCCGCGGCGGGACCGCCCGAGGGGACTCAGCCGGCGGGCCGGGCGGGCGGCGCGCCCTCCCCACCCGCGCCGCTCCGGGTGGCCCACAGCGACGCGAGCACCGCGGTCCCCAGCACCACCACCACCGCCCCGAGGGTGACGTAGACGGGCGGATGCCAGATGTCGGACAGCAGCATCTTCAGGCCGACCAGGCCGAGCACCACCGCGAGCCCGTAGTTGAGGTACTGGAACCGGTCGAGGGCCCCGACGATGACGAAGTAGCCGGCCCGCAGCCCCATCAGGGCGAAGGCATTGGCGGCGAGCACGATGAACGCCTCGTCCGTCACGGCGAAGATCGCCGGGATCGAGTCGATGGCGAACAGCACGTCGGTGCTGGCCACCACCAGCAGCACGGCGAAGATCGGCGTGGCCAGCCGCATCCCGTCCTTGCGGATGAACACCTTGTTGCCGTGGTACTCGGTGGTGCTCGGCACCCAGCGGCGCACGGCCTTCAGGAGCTTGTTGTTGCTCGGGTCCACCTGCTCGCCGTGCTGGGTCGCGAGGCGGTACGCCGTGAAGATCAGGAACGCGCCGAAGATGTAGATCACCCACCCGGCGGCGCCGAGCGCGACGGCGCCGATGGCGATGAAGATGCCTCGGAACACGAGCGCGCCGAGCACGCCGTACATGAGCACGCGCGGCTGGAGCTCGGGCGGGACCATGAAGTACGTGAAGATCACGGCGAACACGAACAGGTTGTCGATCGAGAGGCTCCACTCGATCAGGTAGCCCGAGAGGTACTCGCCGGCGGCGGTGCTGCCCTGGGTGAGCGCCAGCACGATCGCGAAGGACAGGCCCAGGGCGATCCAGCCGGCGCTCCACAGGGACGCCTTCTTGACGGACACCCGCTCGTCGCCCCTCCCGAAGAAGAAGAGGTCGATCGCGGCCAGCACGGGGACGCCCAGGATGAGTGCGATCCATGCCCAGAGCGGTGGTTCCACGGGGAATGTTCCTTCGACGCGGTGGCGGGTGCGCCGAGGTCTCCCCCACCCGCCGCGCGATGCGGTGGGCCGGCGTCACCGGGCCGCCGGGGCGGCCGTATTGACGATGACGCCGTTTCCGGGGTACTCCCCTACGGTCGGGGGGATGCTACCCGCCTGATCTGAGGCCGCTCTCATGCGGCCGCGGGCCGCTCATCGGGCCCGGACCCGCACCCCCGGCACCCTCGCGACGCGAGACGCCACCCAGCTCGTGCCGCCCGGGCGACTCACCCGGACGCGGATCGCAAGATAGCCGCGGTCGCGGAAGCGGATCACCACGCGGGAAGAGCGCTGCACGGTCGTGCGCGCAACGGATGCCCACCGGCCACGGCGGAGCCCCTCCACGACGATGCGGCTCCGCCCGCCGGCGACCGAGACGGAGAACTGGAGCGTCATCCGACCGGAGCTGCGGAGCACTCTGAGCCGGAGCGGCGTGATGGCGACGCGGCGTCCGTCGCGGCCGGTGAAGGCCGCCGGGGCCGGTGCGCGGAGCTTCGACGCGGGAATGCTGGGCACGGCCACCGCGCCCGCCGGCCCGGGCACGTCGCCGCCCGGACCGACGGCGAGCGAAGCGAGCGCCGCGAAGGACGGCTTCCGGGAGAAGTCCCAGCGCAGCAATCCGAAGTTCCGGTCCTGGAGGGGGCTCAGCCCGTTGTCGCGGACGCTGTACCAGAAGAGCCGTTCGACGCGCAGGTACCGGCGCATGTAGGTGAACGCCCGGACCAGGTAGTCGGCCTGCGTCGCCTCGTTGATGCAGACGTAGCCGTTGTCGGGGTTCGTCTTGCAGGTGCTGTAGCTGTACTCGGCGATCCAGATGCGCCGGCCCGCGTCCGACTGTGAGAGGAGATCCTGGAGCGGGAGGATCGCGGGAAGCGTCTGCTGCGGGTACGGCAGGGAGGGCTGCAGCGGCGCCTCCGGCTCCTGCGTCGGGAAGATCATGTAGCCGAGCACGTCGAAGGTGCCGGCCAGCCCCGCCGCGTACGCCTGCCGGAGGTAGTCGAAGGCGCCCGGCGCCCCGTAGACGATCCCCGAGACCACCGTCGCGGTCGGATCCCCGCGCTTGATCGCCGGGTAGACCGCTCGCTGCATCGCGACCCAGCGCGCCGGGCTCGGGTTCGACCAGTAGAGGGGCCGGTTCACCTCGTTCCATGGCGAGTACGCGTCGACGAGGGGTCCCATCTGGCGGGCGAAGTCCTCCATGAAGCGCCCGTACGCCGCCATCCCCTCGTCCGTGGGCGTCGCGCCCAGCGCGTCCGAGCCCCCGGTAGCCCACGGTGGCGCAGCGGTGAACTGGACGAAGGTCTTCAGGCCGAGGGACTTCGCGTACCCGAGATCCGCCGCGAGCTTCGTCCACGCTTCGCCGCCGGGTCCGTCCGGCCCGAGCGGCGCCCCCTCGACGGGCTGCAGGCCGCGCCAGCTCGTGCCCATCGAGACCCAGGGGACATCGGCCTCCCGGACTGCCGCGATCTCGCGCTGCGTGTCGCGCGAGTTGACGCGGAGGCCGGCGTCGGGGACGACGGCGGCCGCGCTGCCCGTGAGGACGAGCAGCATGACGAGCGTGAGCGAGGCCGTCCTCCGCACGGTGCCAGCGTAGGTACCCCGGTCGCGAATAAGACTCCTCATCCGACCAAGAAGTTCAGCGAGCTACTAGTCGTCCGTCCAGTGCGAGGTCCCGGCCTGGCTGGTGTCATCCCGTCCGTTACCACCCTGCCGGGGGATGGCCCGACAGTGACGACCGTCAAGATCCGCGAACAAGCGCCCCGCGACGGCGATCCGGGTGAGGTGGCGATGCCGTCCCGTGGCATCTCCCGAGGGCGGCGTGAAGCACTCCTCGCCTGGGATCTGGTCGCGATCGTCGCCTCCGTCGTCCTTGCGATGCCCTTCGCGGCCATCGAGCTGGTGGCGTCGGAACCGTCGGCGGATGCGGGATCCGGCGAGGCGATGTCACCGCTGCAGCCGGCAGCAGTACTGTTCGCGATCGTCGCCATCGCCGGGATCACCATGCTCGGCGAACGGGAGAACCTGGAGCTGGGCGGGCACCTCACGCTCCTGTTCCGGCTCGTGATCGTCGCGACAGTCGCGGTCTGGCTCACCCTGCTCGGCGCCTCGGCCGCCCATTGGCAGGTCGACCTCGACCAGCTCATCGTGATCTCGCTGGTGCTGCCGCTCCTGTGGTTCCTCGGCCGCATCCTCCTGCGGTCCCGGCACCGGCAGCGCGTCGTCCTCGTCGGGAGCGGCCGCGTGGCGGCCCACATCACGCTCCTGGCCGAGCGTCACCCTCACCGCGCGATCGACATCGTGGGCTGGATCGACGATGACCCACAGGCCCGCGAGGGCGACGGCCCGCCCATGCTGGGTCCCGTGAGCGAGCTCCCGCGCCTGCTGGACTCGGGAGGTGTCGACCGTGTGATCGTCTGCTTCTCGATGACCAGGGACGAGGAGATCTCGGCGATCCTCCGCGAGTGCGAGTCGCGACACGTGGACGTCGACGTCGTGCCCCGCATGTTCGAGCTCGTCGGCCCCGCGCCCCGAAGCCGGACCGTCGGCGGATTCCCGCTCCTGTCGCTGACGGCTCGGCCCGAGAGCGCGTTCCGAGGCGCTGCGAAGCGATGCTTCGACCTGGTCGTGGCATTCTCTCTCCTCGTGCTGACGATCCCGGTGCTGGCCGTCGCCGCCGTCGCCGTCAAGCTCGACTCACCCGGACCGGTGCTGTACCGATCGATCCGGCTCGGACGACGCGGCCGGCCCTTCACCATGTACAAGCTGCGGACCATGTTCGACGGAGCCGACACGCTGCACCAGGCGCACGCCGCGAATATCGTGGGAGGAGACCTCAAGCGGCCCGACGACGTCCGCATCACCCGCGTGGGGCGCGTGCTCCGCCAGCTCAGCATCGATGAGCTGCCCCAGCTCCTCAACATCATCAGCGGCGCGATGAGCGTCGTGGGCCCGCGGCCGGTCCTCGTCACTGAGACAGAGGGCGTCGAGGGTTGGGCGAGCCGTCGTCACGACGTGCGTCCCGGCGTGACCGGGCTCTGGCAGGTACTCGGCCGCAGCACCATCCCGTGGGAGGAGCGGATGCAGCTCGATTGCACCTACGCGAAGCATTGGTCCCTGCGCTTCGACCTCAAGATCCTCGCGTCGACGGCCGGCGCCGTCCTCTCGCGCCGGGGAGCCTTCTGAGCTTCCGCCGCTGCATCGCCACGATGGCGGTCACGGCGATCGCCGGGTTGCTTGTTCCATCCTCCCTGGCTGGCGCGCCGGTCACGGCCGCGCAGGTGGCGGCCTGCGTCCGCGACAACCTGCTCAAGTACGCGCCGCCCGACCAAGCCGTGATCGTGCAGTACCTCAACCTCGAGGCGGCGTGCCGTGCAACGCTTGAGGGCGACGACGGCACGCAGGTCCAGGTCACGGCGCTTGGGCGGGATGACGCGGATGATGAGCGGGCCACCGCGGCCGGCGAGCGGGGTGACACGGGCGGCGACATCCCGTCGCCTCCCCCGAATGACGCCACGTCAGCTATTGGGAGCGCGACCAGCGCGGATGCGGAGTCCGCTGACCTCACCAGACGCGGCGCGGCGCCTGAGGGCGAGGACGCAGCCCCTCGACCTTCATCGAGACCCGGCTCCACGATCGCTCAGGTGCGCGGTGCCCTCGCGGCGAGCGAGGTCGACGGCCCGGTCTCGACCGCCTCCGTGCGCGTCGCGCCGGCGTGGTTGCTTGGGCTCGCGGGGGTGCTCATCGGAGCGGCCGTCGCGGGGGCGGTCTGGCGGACGCGCTCCCGGCCGAGATGATCGGCTCGGCCGCGATGCCGGGCACCCTTTCGCGGGACGCCACCGCCGCCGCGGTCAGGCGGCATCTGCCCGTCGCGATCGCCGCGATCCCGCTGGCTGCGGCGGTCGTGCTCGCGTTCCACGACGGCGGATACAGGATCACATCCTGGGGCGTCGGGGCCATCGCGGTGCTCGGCGTGCTGGCGGTCACGGCGCTCGCGCTCCAGCGCGGCATCGGCGGCGTGCCGGGTGCCGTCGCCGTCGCCGGCTGGTTCGGTCTCGCCGGCTGGCAGGGGATCTCGGCGCTCTGGGCGGACGACCCCTCGGCCGCCACCGAGGCGATGGGGCTCACCCTGCTCTACGGTGGCGCGTTCGCGCTGGTCCTGGCGGCAGCGCCCGGGGCCCGTGCCCTCCGGCGGCTGATCGACCTCGCCCTGCTCGCTGCCGTGGCGCTGACCGTCAGCTCGGTTGGCGCGCGCCTGATCCCCGATCTGATCGGCGGGGACGACAACGGCCGGCTGGCGACGCCGATCTCCTACTGGAACAACCTCGCCCTGGTGTTCGCCTTCGGCTGGGTGCTCGCCGCGGGCGTCGCCGGCGACCCCACCCGTCACCCCGCGGTACGCACCGCCGCGGCAGCCGCGCTGCCCCTCTTCCCGCTGGGCATCCTCTTCACCCAGTCCCGCGGTGCGCTCGTCGTACTGCTTCTGGGTTCGGCTGCCCTGCTCGTGCTCGCCCGCGGCCGGCTGGAGACAGGGTTGATGCTGGCTGCGGGACTTGCGGTGAGCGTGCCGTTGCTCCTCTACGCGAACGGATTCGACGAGCTCTCGCCCCAGCGGGTCATCGGCACGCCCCACGTGACGCAGGGCGCGCGAGTCCTGGTCGCACTCCTGTTCGCGTCGGCCGCGACCGCGCTCGCCGCGCTCGCCGCGCCGCGGGTGGGGCGCCTCCTCGACGCCGCCCCCCGGCGGCGCACGCTGGCGGGCGTCACCGTCGCCGCCGCCGCCCTCGTGGCGCTGACGGCCGGTCTCGCCACGCGCCCACCCGACGGCGGTCCGCTCGCGTGGGCCGATCGGCAGATCGACTCCTTCCAGCGTTATGACCCGCGTGCGCGCGATGACGCGGAGAGCGTCTCGGACCGGCTCGCGGTCGCGGCGGGGTCGGGGCGCTGGCAGAACTGGAGCGTCGCCGCGGAGGAGTTCCGCTCGGCGCCACTCATGGGGACGGGTGCGGGCGACTACCGGTTCCTCTGGGCGCAGCGGCGGGAGATCGACATCACCGTCCGAAACGCGCACTCCCTCTACCTCGAGACCCTCGGGGAGTCTGGGCTGGTCGGCCTCGCGCTCCTTCTCCTCCCCCTCGGTGCGACGGGCGTGGCGATCGTGGGGGCACTCCGACGACGCCCGCCGCCGGAGCTGGCACGGGACCTCGGGATCGCGGGGGCCGCGGGGGCCGTCATCGCCTTCCATCTGGCCGGGGACTGGGCCTGGCAGATGCCGGCGGTGGTGCTCCCGGGCCTCGTGCTCGGAGCCGCTGCGATCAGCGCATCGCGAGGATCTCCCACGACATCCCGCCGGAACGTCCTGGTGGCGTGGGCGCTCGCAGCCGTGGCCGTCGCCGGCATCGTCGTCCTGGCCGGGCCCGTCTCGGCCGCGGACCGGCTCGATGAGGCTCGCGGAGCCGCGCGGGGGGGTGACCTCGTCCACGCCCTGGACATCGCGCGGGACGCGGTGCGCGTGGATCCGCAGAACGCAGATGCGAGGCTCCTGGAGGCGAACCTGCTCGACGATCTCGGCCGGTACGCGCGCGCGGACGCCGCGTTCGCCGCCGCACTGGCCCGCTCCCCCGAGGACTGGACGATCCATGCCGATTGGGCCTCGTCGCTGCTGGCGCGTGGCGAGCGGGCGTCGGCCCGCCTCCTCGTCGAGCGGGCGACACCGTTGAATCCGCGTGACGAGCGGATCGCGCTGCTCCGCGCGGAGCTGAGGTCGTGACGACGCTAGCGCCCGAAACCCCAGCGGCGCCGCCGCCGTGGCCGCGGCGGGACGTCATCGCCGGCGACGATGGCGGTGGGCACCTCCACGGTGAGCCACCGTGCGAGCGCGTCGTCGCCCACCGCACTCGCCGCGCCGGACATCCCCACGGCGCGCGTCAGCGGGCCGTGGGCGTCGCTCGCGACGGCGTGCGCGAGGTGGGCGTCCAGCAGTCTGATGGCGCATCGGTGGCTCCGTCGGCCGAGGCGCCCGTCGAGGGACGAGGCGGTGAGCTGGACCAGCGCGCCGGCCTCGACGAGCGGCGCCAGCCGTTCAGGACGCTCCTGGACGTCGGGACTGCGCTCGGGATGGGCGATGACGCAGCCGAGCCCGAGGGCGTGGAGGCGCTCGATCTGGTCGGGCAGGGGCAACGGCCAACCCATGTACGGGAACTCCACGAGCAGGTAACGCCCGGCTCCCCCCAGGGCGAAGCGGCGGAGCTCCGGCTCCTCGAGCGCCATGAGCGCATCCAGGGCGACCTCGCCGCCACGCAGCACCTCGATCGGGATGCGCTCGCCCGCGAGCGCATCCCTGACCTCGTCGACCAGCCGTTCCATCGTGCTCGCGGTCGTCGGATAGTCGTCGCGGACGTGCGGTGTCGCTACGATCGCGACGATGTCGTCCCGAACGGCGCCCCGAGCGATCTCGACGCTCTCGGCCAGGCTCGCTGCACCATCGTCGATACCCGGAAGGATGTGGCAGTGCAGGTCGATCATCGTTTCCCGTCCGCCCCCGTCGTCGTCCGCCGGAGGCCTCGCTGATGGAAAGCCGACGCGCGTCCGACTCGCTGTCGGAGCCGCTCGCCGTCCGCCGCATTCTCTCGATCCTGCGGCGCCGGTGGTGGATCGTCGCCGTCTGCGCGTTGGTCGTGCCCGCGGTCGCGGTCGCCCTGTCGCGCACACAGACGCCCGTCTACGAATCGTCGTCCGAGGTGCTGCTCTCCCAGCAGAACCTGGCAGCGGCCCTCACCGGCACGATCGACTACTCCATCAACCGGGATCCACAGCGCATCACCAGCACGCAGGCGGAGGTCGCCCGGTCGCCGGTCGTCGCACGCCGGACCGTCGCGGCCGTGCCGGGCAGTGGCACAGCCGACGACCTACTCGAAAGCTCGTCGGTGACAGCGTCCGAGGACACCGACCTCCTCACCTTCACGGTCTCGAACGGCGACGCTGAGACCGCGGGACGCCTGGCGACGGAGTACGCGAAGCAGTTCATCGCCTACCGGCTCGAGCTCGACACCGCGGCCATCGGCCGGGCCCGCAACGAGCTTCAGGGCCGGATCGACCAGGTGCGGGCCGACGGCACGAACCCGGAGCTCCTGAAGAGCCTGGGCAACACGGCGCAGACGCTGCGCACTCTGCAGACCCTCCAGCAGTCCAACGCCGTGCTGGTCCGCGGGGGCGGCACGGGTACCCAGACCTCGCCGAAGCCGGAGCGGAATGGGCTCCTTGGCTTCGGGCTCGGCCTGGTCCTCGGCGTCGGCCTGGCGTTCCTGCGTGAGGCGCTCGACACCCGCGTGAGGAGCGCCGAGGAGATCAGCGAGCGCCTCGGGCTCACGCTCCTCGCGCGACTGCCAGAGCCCCCTCGCAGGCTGCGCGCGGCGAACCGCCTGGTGATGATGGAGGAGCCGGCAGGCGTCCAGGCGGAGGCGTTCCGGATGCTGCGGACGAACCTCGAGTTCGTGAACCCGGACCGACGTGCGAAGACCATTGCCGTGACGAGCTCCGTCAACGACGAGGGCAAGTCGACCACGGCGGCGAACCTGGCCGTCGCCCTCGCCCTCGCGGGCAACCGGGTCATCCTGGTCGATCTCGACATGCGCCTCCCGGTCCTGCACCGCTTCTTCGGGCTGCCGGACCGGCCGGGCGTGACGGACGTCGTGCTCGACACGGCGTCCTTCGGCGAGGCGCTCGTCCCAATCGCCCTCGACCTCGACGAGCGTTCGGGCACGCTCGGCAACGGCCGCGGCGGGGACCCCCAGGGTCTCAAGGTCCTGCCCGCCGGCCCTCTCCCGCGGGACGCGGGTGAGTTCGCAGGGAGCCACCCCCTGGGCTCGCTCCTCGCAGAGCTCCGCGAGCAGTGCGACATCCTCCTCGTCGACACGCCGCCGCTGCTCCGTGTCGGCGACACGATGGCGCTCAGCGTCAACATCGACGCGCTCCTCGTGGTCGCCCGCCTGAACGTGGTGTCGCGACCGATGCTCGCCGAGGCCTCCCGGGTGCTGAACCGGATGCGCGCCGTGAAGCTCGGCGTGGTGGTGACCGGGACCGGCACGGGCGACGCCTACGGCGGCGCGTACGACGGATACCGCGACGTCAAGACGACGGTCGTCGAGACTCCGAGCGAGCAGCCGCGAACTCCGCGATGACGATGGGGCGCCCGTCGCCCGAAGGCAACCGGAGCGCGGACGGGGAGACGCCCCTGATGCTCGGCATGGGCTGGTCCCCCGACCAGCCCGGCGGATCGAACCGGTACTTCCATGACCTCCAGGAGGCACTGAGAGTCGCGGGAGCGGAGCCCCGGTGCGTGGTCATCGGGCCTGCGACGAATCCTCCGTCGTCGATCAGGGCGGTGTCTGACGCCGGACAGCCGCTCTGGTCGAGGCTCGCTCGATACACCAGGGCGGCCTCGCGCGCGGCCGCCGGGGCAGACCTCATCGACGTGCACTTTCCGCTCTACGCTCTGGTCGCCGTCAACGTCGGTCGATCGCGGCGATTGCCGCTCATCGTCCATTTCCACGGCCCGTGGGCGGCGGAGAGCCGGGCCGCGGGGGCGAGTGCAGCCGCATCGAGGGTCAAGAAGCTCGTGGAACGACGCGTCCTGCGGCGCGCCGATGCGGTCGTGGTGCTGTCCGCCGCGTTCCGCCAGCTGCTCATCGAGGACTACGGGATCCCTCCCTGGCGGATCGAGGTGATCCCGCCCGGTATCGATCTCGAACGCTTCTCGCCCGGACGCGCCCAGGAACGTCCCGGCCTCGGGGTACCGTCCGACCAGTGGCTCGTCGTCGCGGCGCGGCGATTGGTCCCTCGGATGGGTCTTGATCTGTTGGTCGAGGCCTGGGCCGCGATGGGCGACCACGGGGGTGGCGGACGCACGCTGGTCGTCATCGGCGACGGCCCGGACCGCGCGACCCTCACCCGGCTCACCCGTGACCTCTCCGTCCAAGACACGGTTCGGTTTCTCGGGCGCGTCGATGACCGATCGCTGCAGGCGTGGTACCGGGCTGCGGATCTCGTGGTCGTCCCGACCCGGCAGCTCGAGGGGTTCGGTCTCGTCGCGCTCGAGGCGCTCGCATGCGGGACACCGGTTCTGGCGACCGACTCTGGCGGGCTCCCGGAGGCGCTTGGAACGCTGGGCGACGAGATGGTCGTGCCTGCCGGCGATGCGTCTGCACTCGCCGAGCGCCTGGCCGCCATCCGGAAGGGAACCGTCGCAGTTCCCACGCGTGCCGAATGCAGGTCGCACGCAGAAGGCTTCACGTGGGATGCCGCATCGAAGCGGCATCGTCAGCTTTACCGACGTGTGATGCGGCCGTCCACGGCACGAGACCGCAAGATCGTGTTCCTCGACCACACGGCGCAGCTCTCGGGCGGTGAGATCGCGATGTGCCGGATGATCAGCTGCCTGCGCGGCGTGCGCGCCCACGTGATCCTGGGCGAGCCTGGGCCGCTGGCCTCCGCGCTCGAGCACGCGGGAGCGACGGTCGAGATCATGCGCCTCGGTCGAAGCAGCCGGGCGGGACGTGACTCCCTCAGGGGCGGGCGTCCCCCCATCGCCGCGTCAGCGGCATTCGCCGCCTACGCGGTGCGACTCCTCCGCAGGCTGCGCCAACTCAGACCGGACCTCATACAGGCGAACTCGGCCAAGGCGGCCGTGTACGGACTTCCCGTCGCGCGGGCCGCTGCCATTCCCGCGACGTGGTACGTCCACGAGCAGCTGAGCCGGGATCTCTATCCGAGAATGCCCCTCGCAGTCCTGAGGAACGCGGCGCGTCTGGCCTCCGGGATCATCGTGAACTCGGAATCGACCAGAGCGACGCTCCCTCCTGTCGGATGCCCCATCGCGGTGATCCCGCCGCCGCTCGAGCGGCCCCGCCAACCACGAGAACGCTCAGCTGACGGAGACCTGGTCGTGGGCAACGTCGGACGGATCTCGCCGATCAAGGGGCAGCACCTCTTCCTCGAAGCGTTCGCCCAGGCATTCCAGGACGGCTCCCAGCGTGCGGCGATCATCGGAGCGCCGCTCTTCGGGGAGTTCGACTATCTCGATCGCCTGCGGCGCGCGGTGCCCGAGCTGGGCCTCGAGGGCCGCGTGGACTTCCGGGGGTTCCGACAGGACGTCCAGCAAGAGCTTCAGACGCTCGACATCCTGGTGGTCAGCTCGACCGTCCCGGAAGGGCTCGCACAGACGGTCGCCGAGGGGATGGCCGCCGGGCTGCCGGTCGTCGCGCCGGCGCAGGGCGGCCCTCGTGAGCTGATCGACGACGGCGGGACGGGACTCCTCTTCAGGCCGGGCGACGCGTCCGCCCTCGCAGTCGCCCTGACGAGGCTCGCCGGCGATCAGGCGCTCCGTCGGCGTATCGGCCAGAACGCCCGGTCCGCGCTCACGGGCATGGAGCCGGAAGACGTCGAGAGATCGTTGATCGGCTTCTACGACGTCCTCCTCGGATCCACCCGTTCCGAGGCGCGCTCATGAAGATCGCCATCGTCCACGACTATCTGACGCAGCGCGGCGGAGCGGAGCGCGTCGTGCTCGCGATGGCCCGTGCCTTTCCGGAGGCACCGATCCACACATCGCTTTTCGACGCTCACGGCACCTTCCCGGAGTTCGCCGGTTTCGACGTGCGCCCGATGGTTCTGGACCGGATCCCGGGGCTCCGCCGTCATCACCGCCTCGCGTTCCCCCTCCTCGCGCCTGCCGTGACGGCGGCGCGCATCGACGCCGACGTGGTGCTCTGTAGCTCGAGCGGCTGGGCGCACGGCGTGAGGACGGCTGGCCGCAAGCTCGTTTACTGCCACAACCCCGCCCGCTGGCTGTACCAGCGCGCGCAGTACGCGCCGACGCGCGGCACGCGTGCATTCGCCGCCACCGCGCTCGGTGCCCCGTTGCGTCGGTGGGACCGCAACCGCGCCCGTTCCGCAGACCGGTACGTCGCGAACTCGACCGTCGTGCGCGACCGGATCCGGGGCGCCTACGGCATCGAGGCGGACGTGCTACCGCCGCCGGTGACCTCCCAACTGAGCGGCCCGCGACGCGCCATCCCGGGGATTCCAGACGACTTCCTGCTCTGCGTTTCGCGCCTGATGCCATACAAGAACGTCGACGCTGTGGTACGCGCCGTCGCGATGATCCCGGGGGCGTCTCTCGTGGTGGTGGGCGACGGACCAGAGCGGGGGCACATCGAGCAGGTCGCGCCCAGCCGGGTTCACATGCTGCGACGCGTCGAGGACGATCAGCTCCGCTGGCTCTATGGGCGTTGCGTGGGCGTGGTCGCCGCATCCTACGAGGACTTCGGCTTGACGACACTTGAGGCTGCGACCTTCGGCCGCCCCTCGGCGACCCTCCGGTGGGGCGGGTTCCTCGACACCGTCATCGAGGACGAGACTGGCGTCTACTTCGACGAACCAGAACCGAACGCGATCCGGAATGCGCTCCTCCGTCTGCTCAGCCTCCCCTGGGACAGCAACGTGATCGCCGCGCACGGCCAGAGATTCGACGAGGCGGCCTTCATCGCTCGCCTGAGGCTGGTTATCGCCGACCTTCAAGGGGTGCAGTGAAGGGCCTGCGCGCATTCTCGATCGTGATCTTCGGGATCCTGATGCTCGTCAGCGCGCCGCAGGCGATCTCGCAGGTCTCCCTGCCCAGCAAGCCCGACCTGCCTCCATCACTTTCACCCGAGGTCGCCCCATCGAGCCCGCCTGCGCCGGCAGCAGAGCCAACGCCCGACCTCGCGCCGCCAGCGCCATCGCCGTCGATCAACGCAGCCCCGGCTGCGAGGGCCGCGCCACAACCGCCGACGCCAGCCAACCAGGCTGGGGCGCTCGATCGTTCGGAGCGGGCAGAGGCAGGCGCCAGCCGTCACGCTGCTGAGCTGCGACGGCTGAGGGCGAGGCATGCCGAGGCGGCGCAACAGATCTCGACCGCGGCTCGCCGGGCGAGCACAGCCGCATCGTCGATCATCGACCTTCCGCCGACTGTGCGTCGACGATCCGGCCTTGACACCCATCCCTTGGTACTGCCGATTGTGGCGAGCGTCGTCCTCGTAGGGCTCGGCCTGGCCGTGGGCTGGCGCCGCCGGCGCACGAGTGTTGACGGCGCACGGCGACCGCACTCGAGGCACCAGATGAATCGGGCGGTCGCCGGCCGAGGTGCTGCATCCCCCCTCGTGATCGGCGTGCTCGCGGTCGGCGGTGCGGCTCTAGTGGGTTGGCTCATCGTCCACCCGGGAGACGTTCGCTTGGCGATGCTCACGGCGATGCTCGGCATGGTCGCCGGACTCGGCGCTGTGTCGTCGCGCCTTCTCGTGCCGGCCCTGATCATTTGGCTTGCCGCGCTCGGCCTCGTCAGGCGGCTCGTAACAGACCTGATCGAGCCGACTCAGTTTGACGTCCTTCTGCTCCTGGGACCGGCTGTCGTGCTCGCGCTCATCATAGGAACGCCGTCGTTTCGGGCGGCGCTCCTGCGGCGGAGTCGGCTCGCCATTCTGGTCGCGATACTCGCGATCCTCGTCTTCGTAGCGGCGATCAACCCGCTCAACGAATCCCTTCTCGCTGGCCTGGCAGGCCTCATGTTCGTGCTGATTCCCGTCCTGGGCTTCTGGATCGGCACCCGCATCGACGATCAGACGCTCCGGAGTTCGCTCTGCGTCGTCGCGGTACTTGCATGCGCAGCCGCCGTGTACGGCCTCTTCCAGACGTTCAGCGGCTTCCCGGTGTGGGACGAGCGCTGGATCGCAGACGCTGGATACATCGCCCTGAACGTCGGCGGTGAGATCAGACCCTTCGCGTCCTTCTCGAGCGCTTCGGAATACTCTGCCTATCTTTCCGTCGGTCTGGTGATTGTTTGCGCCGCCCTCGTCGGGCGGGCGCGGTACCTGCCCCTGGCGCTGCCGGTCATCGGATTGTTGGCGACCGCGATCTTCTTCTCTTCCAAGCGGGCCGCGGTGTTCACGACCCTTGCGGCCCTCTTGCTCATGCTCGCGGCGCGTCGGCGCGTTCGTGGCCCGATCGCCATCACGCTCGCAGCAACGCTCATCCTCTTGGTGCCCTTCGTGGCACAGCGCCTGGCGCCAGCCGGGTCCGACAACCCGCTCGTCGCACACCAAGTCGGTGGGCTCGCGGACCCGACAGACAAGGGCGAGTCCACCCTCGTTCTCCACGGAACCATCATCCTCGACTCCCTTGTCCAATCGGTTACGACGCCGACGGGCTCCGGGCTCGCAAATGTGACCATCTCGGGCGGACGTCTCGGGGATGCTCAAACAGAAGCTGGCGGCGGCGCCGCTGGCGCCGAGACTGACATCGAGACCGCGGCGGTCGCGATGGGCATCCCGGGGCTGCTCGTGTTCCTACTGATCGCGGCAACCGGATTCGCTCGCATGTACGCCGTCGCCCAGCGACAACCGAGCTTCCTCGCCCTCGCCGGTCTCGGCATCATCACCGCCACGGGTCTGCAGTGGCTGAATGGGGGTCAGTACGCCGTCGGACTGCTCCCGTGGCTGCTTCTCGGCTGGGCCGAGGCGCATCACCTGCGAAGGCGTTCTGCGTCAGCGGGGGCTACATTCGACCCGTCCCTGGAAAACGATCGTCCGCTGTCGGTGGTCGGGTGAGTACGCCATTCTTCTCCGTGGTCGTACCCACTCACGGACGAGTGGAACAGCTCGACCGCTGCCTTCGCGCCCTTGGAGCCCAGACCCACGACAGCTTCGAGGTGATCGTCGCGCACCCCGACGACGACGACGCGAGTGCAGAGGTGGTCGCGCACCACCCGCAGGCGGTGCGAGTGACTGTCTCCGAACGCTCCCAGGTCGCCGGTCTGAAGGCCGGGTTCGAGGCGGCTCGGGGCGACATCGTCTGCACCATCGACGACGATGCAGAGGCCGCGCCGGACTGGCTCGCTCGGATGGCCGCGCATTTCGCCGACACGACCGTGGGTGCCGTCGGAGGCCGCGACGCGCAGCCACGGACACCGGCGGTGGACGGTGCGACCGTTGGCCGGATCACGTACTGGGGCAAGCTGATAGGCAACCACCACGTCGGCTCCGGGCCTGGGCGGCGCGTCGACGTCCTGAAGGGCGTAAACATGGCGGTCCGGCGAGAGTTCCTGGCAATCCCCGTAAGCCTCCGCGGTGGCGCGACCAAGGACCACTACGAGGTCGCGATGTCCCTCTGGGTGGCCCGCGAAGGAAGCAGCCTCGTCTATGACCCTCGCGTGCTCGTCGACCACACGCCTGCTGCGAGGGTCGACGGCTCCGAGCGGTCCCCCGGCGACCGCTTCCTCGCCAGAGCCTCGGCCGACAATCTCGTCTACTCCATCGCGTCCCTCCGTCCGGACCTCGTGTGGCGTCGAGCGCTCTTCGGGGTACTCGTGGGCGACCGCGGCTGTCCCGGCCTCCTGCGGGGAATGGTTGGTCTGATGCAAGGCGACCGTGCGACCTGGGGGCGAACGGCGCCCTCAGTGCGCGGCCAAGTGGAGGCCCTCCTGCGGGTCGCCCGCGGCCGACCGATGCGTATGCAACGGATAGCGGACGGGACGACCATCGTCACGGGTTCCCCGAGACGCCGACGCACAGGGCGATCTCAAGCCTCACCTGACGCAGGGGGCCGCCGCTAGCGCCGGCGAACGCCGACGCTGGCGCGACACCTCGTGCCGGACGCAACTTTCAATCGCGGGGCACACCAAGCGTCACCGTGAATCCCCATACTCTCGTCTCCTCTATGCTCAACCTGCGGGTAGACGCTCCACGAACAATCTCAGGGAGGACATGTGCCACACGAATCCCTGCCGGTGTTGCTCACTGGCGGCGCCGGGTTCATCGGATCCGCCTTGATTCCCGAGATCCGCTCCCGCGGCCACGACGTCTTTGTGATCGATAATCTGTCGTTCGGACGACGTGAACTCGCCGACGTCACGGCAGACCACTTCTTCGCCTGCGACATTCGTGATGCGGACGCCGTCTCGAGGATCGTGGCGCACGTCGACCCGCGCTGGATCGTTCACCTCGCGGCGATCCACTTTCTCCCGTACTGCAACGCCAATCCAGTCGAGACCGCATTCGTAAACCTCGGTGGGACCAGGAACCTACTGACGGCGGCGCGCGCCCTCCCGAACCTCGAGAAGCTGTTCTTTGCGTCCACCGCAGCCGTCTACCCGGTTTGCGATGTCGCTGTCGACGAGAACTACCCTGTGGCCCCCACGGACATCTATGGACTCTCGAAGCTCTTGGGCGAGCATCTGCTGAACGAGTTTCATTTGCAGACATCGGTCCCCACGATCATCTGTCGCTTCTTCAATGCCTTCGGCCCGAACGAGACGAATCCACACCTGATCCCAGAAATCCAACGACAAGTCAATTCGGGTGCCCGGACCCTCGCGCTCGGCAACTTGATCCCAAAGCGCGACTTCGTTCACACGACTGACATGGCCGACGCCATCCTCAAGCTTCTTCACTCGGTCGATAGCGGCATCAGTATCTTTAACCTCGGGCGCGGAGTCGAGTACTCCGTCACCGAAGTAGTCGCGGCGTTCGAGGCAGCGCTAGGCGAGCCTCTCCGCATCGAGGTGGATCCGGCCCGCGTAAGGCGAAGCGAGCGTCTGCACCTTCTCGCAGACATCTCGAAGTTGAAGGAGGCCATCGACTGGGAGCCGCGAGTCGGCCTGATGGAGGGCATCGCGACGCTTGTGGGTCCTCCAACGCGGAACTGACTGGGGAGATCACGTGTACGCTCGAAGACGACGGATACTCTTCCACCTGCCGGTGCCAGTCGCCCCCGACGCACAAACTGGGACCACGGGTCGTCTGACGGGGATGCTCAAGGTTCTCCACGGGCGCCGCGAGCGCTTCCAGGTCGAGGCTGTGGCCGGAAATAAGTTCGGTCACCCGGAGTGGTCGCCCCAGCGAATAGCCGATATCTCGCCCTTCGTCGAGCGCCTTCACCTCTATCGCGGCGAGCGTAGTTGGCGCGACTACATCCACAGCCGAGCGCAGAGCGCCTACCATCAGCGGATCCGACGGCGGCAGCTTCCAGTCGATTCAGACTATTTCGCTCCGCCTGGCTATGTGAGGTTCGTCGAGAAGCTCGTCGCCGAAAGACCGTTCGACGCGATTTGGATCAACAATCTCGATTACGCCCATCTGGCAAGCAGGCTTCGCAGGCCGGGGATGCGTCGAGTGATCGACATACACGACATCACCTCCCTGTTTCGGCTGGTTCGGAAGGATATCGCCTACTCGAAAGACCTGCGATTCGATTTCGAGGAAAACTTCGCACGGGAAGTTGAGCTCCTTCGTCGCTTCGACCACGTGATCGTCGATTCGCGCCACGAGCACGAGATCCTCGCGCAGCGACTGCCGGGGGGGCGACTGCATTTCGTCCCGTCCCAAGTTGCGGGCCTGACTGAAGACGCAGGTCGGCCGTACTCCAGCCGTGTCTTCGCTCATGACATCTTGTTCGTCGGCGCGGACAACCAACCGAATCGCGAGGCCGTGAGCTTCCTCCTCCGCGACGTGATGCCATACCTCGTGGCGGAAAGGGAGAACGTGCGGTTGGCGATCGCGGGGACGATCTCGGCGGCGGCGAACGTTCCGGAGACGATCGCTCCCAACGTTCTTCGGCTGGGCTACGTCA
>DAISWG010000058.1:0-23322 GCA_036826475.1 Miltoncostaeaceae bacterium
AGGCGACCGCGGCGCAGGTCGTCGCGCTCCCCGCCGCGCCGCGCGGCGGCGCGCAGGGCCGCGGCCACCGCCGGGTCGGCCGCGAGCGCGGCGACGGCCGCCTCCTCGGCCCGCACCGCCGCGTCCAGGGCCGCCGCGTCGCCCGAGCCGTCGAGCAGCGCGGCCTGGGCGGCGGCGAGCGCCTCCTCGGCCGCGAGCAGGGCCGCCACCGCGTCGGCCCGCTCGCGCGCGAGCCGGTTGAGCTCGGCGGCCAGCCTGGTGGGCCGCTTCAGGGCGCCGACGCGCGCCGCCTGCTCGGCCTCCCCCGCCCCCTTCAGCTCCTTGGCCAGGGCGTTGCGCGCCGCCGTGAACGCGCCCGGCGGGCCGGCGTAGAGCGCATCGAGGCGGGCGTCGAGGTCGTCCATCCGCGGCGGTCAGACCGTGCCGGTCAGACCGTGCCGGTCAGCTCCCGGCCACCCACGTGGGGCAGCTCGGCGACCATCTCGTTGAGCATCCGCTCCCAGTGCGATCGCAGCTCGGCGAGCAGGGCCGAGTCGGCGGCGATCCGGAGCTCCTCCACGTCGTGCGCCCCGTTGCGGTAGATCGCGAGGTCGTAGGGCGGGCCCACGGAGAGGTTGGCGCGGGCGGTGCTCATCATCGACCCGAGGGCGATCTTCACGGCGTCCCTGAGCCCGACGGCCGCGGTGACGGCCACCTCCAGCATGAACTTGCCGTACTTGCTCTCCCCGATCTGCAGAAAGGGGCGCTCCTCGGAGGCGCGGATGCAGTTGCCCTCGGGGTACACGAGCAGGATGTCCGGCGGCGCGTCGCCGATCTGGCCGCCCAGGATGAAGGTGGCCGTCCCGTCGGCGCCGACCGCCGCGAGCGCCTCGCGGTGCGACTGCGCCACCTCGTGCCCGATTCGCCCCACGTAGAGCGCCGCGTCGAACAGCCGCTCAACGGTGGCCAGGCTCTCGTGCTCGCCGGGCGCCTCCAGGTCGCGCTGGATCCGGTCGAGCACCTCGTGGGTGGTGGCCAGGCTGCCGGCCGACTCGAGCACGAACACGCGGTCGGGGGCGGGCCGCAGCACGTGCTGCTTGCGGTACGTGCTGACGTCGTCCACGCCGGCGTTGGTGCGGGTGTCGGCCAGGAACACGAGGCCCTCGTCGAGGCGCAGGGCGAGGCAGTAGGTCATGGATCCCTCGGTGGGCGGGGGCGGGCCGCCAGCGTAGCGGGGCTCATCCGAGGTGCTCGTCCACGAAGCACCACCGCCACGCCTCCCCCGGCTCGATGCTGCGCATCACCGGGTGGTCCGTCTCGTGGAAGTGCTGTGTGGCGTGCTTGCCCACCGACGAGTCGCAGCACCCCACGTGCCCGCAGGTGAGGCAGAGGCGCAGGTGCACCCACTTGAGACCGTCCCGCAGGCACTCCTCGCAGCCCTCCGGTGTCCGCGCCGGCACCGCGAGCGGGGCGGCCCGCAGGTGGGGGCAGTCGCCGGCGCGCACGGCCGCGACGCGCAGCTCGTCCTCGCGCATCGCCTGGGCGTCCTCCACCGGATCGAGCAGCGACTCCTCCAGGTCGATGGCGGTCATCGCGGAGCGGAGGACCTCGTCGTCGACCGAACCGGCGTCGCGGGCGCGGATGACCGTGTCGCGCTCGGCGGCGAGCATCTCCAGCCGCAGGCGCCGGTACGTCGCGGCGGGCGGCTCGATCTCCTCCTGCGAGCGGCCCAGGCGCTCCCATGCGCCGTCCGCCCGCCGCCGGGCCCGGTGCCGCAGCTCCTCGATCACGTCGTCGGGATCGTCCGGACCGGCCACCTCGTCCAGGCGCCGGAGCCCCGCGCGCGACGCCTCGGTGATGAGCGCCGCCGCCTGGAGGGCGTCCTCGGCGGGGCTCGGCGCGGGCAGGCGCAGCCGCCGGACCAGCCACGGGAGCGTGGTGCCCTGGATGAGCAGCGTCCCGGCGACCACCACGAACGCGGCCAGCTGGAGCACCTCCCGGTGCGGGGTCTCGACGGGCAGCAGGAAGACCGCCGCAAGGGTCACCACGCCGCGCATCCCCGCCCACCCGACGACGGCGCCGGTCGGCCATCCCCACGCCTGGCTCCGCATCCGCCGGGTGCCGTGCTTGTACGCCCAGACGGCGGCCATGACGTATGCGATCCGCACCGCGATCGTCACGACGAGGGCGGCCACGCAGACCAGCGCGATGGTGGACGCCGCCAGCGACGAGTCGCCCACGTTCTGGAGGATCGGACGGATCTGCAGGCCGATCAGCAGGAACACGGCGTTCTCGAGCAGGAACTGGACCGTCCGCCAGTTCGTGGCCTCCGAGAGGCGCGACGCCGCGCTCTGGAGGCGGTGCGACTTGTGCCCCAGCAGGAGGCCGGTCACCACCACGGCGAGGACGCCGGAGGCGCCGATCGCCTCGGCCGGGAGGAACGCGACGTACGGGGCGGTGAACGAGAGCGTGGTGTCGAGGACCGGGTCGTCGATCCGTAGCCGGATCCGCGCGAGCACCCAGGTCGCCGCGAGCCCCACCAGCACGCCGCCCGCGGCGGCGATCACGAAGTCGAGCGCCACCTCGGCCGGCGTGACCGACGAGGTGATCGCGGCGGTGGCGGCCGTCACCGCCACCAGGGCGGTCGCGTCGTTCACCAGGCTCTCGCCCTCCAGCACGGTCACCACCCTGCGGGGCAACCCGACCCGCCGGGCCACCGCCGTCGCGGCCACGGCGTCCGGGGGGGCCACGACGGCGCCGAGCGCGAGCGCGGCGGCCAGCGAGACGGACGGCAGCGCCCACCACGTCGCCAGCCCGACGGCGAACGTGGTGACCAGCACCAGCCCCACGGCCAGGAGCAGCAACGCGTCCCGCACGCGCGCGAAGTCGACAAGCGACGTCCGGATCGCCGCGGCGTAGAGGAGCGGCGGGAGCAGCCCCACCAGCACCAGGTGGGGGTCGAGCTCGAAGGTGGGGATCGCGGGGACCAGCGACGCCGCGACGCCCACGACCACCAGCACCAGCGGCGCCGACAGCCCGAGCCGCCGCGACAGCCCGGCGACGAACGCCACGGTGAGGACGATCGCCAGGACCCCGAGCGCGCTCTCCACCCCGCCATGATGCCGACCCGGCGCGCGCCCGGACCGGCGGTCCCTACCGGCTGCCGATGGCGATCCGGGGCGTGCCCTCCAGGTCGGCCGTCACGGGCGGCCCCGCGCCACCGGCGAGCGGGGGCGTCGCGACCCGGGACGGCACCGTCCCCGCCGGCGTGGTCACCTGCGGCGTCGCCCCGAGGGGGGTGCCCATTGACGGCACCGTCGCCGACGGGACCTCCACGGACGGCAGTCGCACCGCGTCGACGGTGGCGTCCACGACCGGCACGACGCCCGTCGCGGGCGGCTGGACGCCGGCGCCGGCGACCGGAGAGGTCACCTGCACCCCACCGGATCCGGCGCTCACGCCCACGCCCGCCACGTCCACATCGACCCCGGAGCCTCCGACGGTCGCGCCCGCGCCCGGGGCGGTCACGCTCAGACCGGTGCCGGCCGCCCCGCCCGTGCGGGCGCGCACCCGCGCGACCGGCGCCTGGCCGGACGGCGCCGACCCGGCCGCCGGCTCACCCGCGGCAGGGGCCGTCGCGGGCGCCGCGGATGCGGCCGGCGCGGGGGCCGGCGACCCGGGCGCCGCACCCGGAGCCGGGGCCGGCGGCGGCCGCGTGACCGCGCGCGGAGCGCCCGCGGTCCCAGCGGCGGATCCACCCGCGGTCGTGGCCGCGTCGGTCGACGACGACGACGCGGCGGACGCGGCCGGCGTCGCGACCGCGGGCCGCGCGTCGGCCGGGGCCGAGGACGGGTTCCACGGCCCGGGGATCACGAGCGCCCCGGCCGCCACCATCGACACCAGCGCCGCGCCGCCGGCCACCGGCACGGCCGTGCCGCCCGTGAACAGGGCGCGCAGCGCCGCCCAGAACGCCGGCACCGGCAGCCACCCGGCGATCCGGCCGCCGCGCCGGCGGCCCGCCGCCTCGCGGCAGCCGTCGCACACGCGGATGTGGGCACGGACGCGCCGGGCGCGCAGCGCGCGGCCGTCGCTCGAGTCGATGCGCGGGCGCACGTCGGCGCACCCCAGGGCGCGCCCCTCCTCGAACTCGGCGAGCGACTCGCGCGCCTCGTGGACGAGGCTGCGGGCGGCCTGCTCGGACCCTCCGACCACCTCGGCGATCTCGGAGTGGCGCAGTCCACCCATGCTGCGGAGGACCAGCGCGGTGCGCTGCCCGCTGGGCAGTTCCTCCAGGTCGCGCCGCAGCTCGCGGATCCGCTCCCGTCGCTCGACCGTGTCGGCGGGATCGGACGTGACCGCGGGGAGGCCCTCCGGCAGCGGCACCTCGAGCTTGCGCCGCGCGATCAGGTCACGGCACTCGTTGCGGGCGATCGTGCTGAGCCACGCGCCCGCCACGTCGGGCCGGTCGCCGCGCTCCAGCGCCCGGTAGGCGCTGAGCATGGTGGCCTGGGCGGCCTCCTCGGCGTCCTGGGGGTGGCCCACCATGGCGCGGCACAGCCGCAGCACCCGCTCGCGGTGGCTGCGGTAGAGCGATTCGAACGCCGCCTCGAGACCCTCGACGGGACGGGACCCGTCGTCGAGGAAGCCCGGGCCGCGGGCGGGGGTCGCGGTGCTCATCGCAGATGGATCGTCCCCGGAATCGCGTCCCTCCCCACCCTCCGTACGTAAAAGAACTTCGCGGACCGCCAGAGTCGCCGATCCACGCCCGTGAGCCGGCCGTGACGGCGGCGTGAGGACCCCCTGGTGGGGTGGCGTCGTCCACTGCCACCCACCCCAGACGAGGCCGACATGCACCGCCGCACCGCCGCCGCCGCCACCGTTCCGGTCACGGCCGTCCTGGCCGCCCTCCTGCCGGCCGTCGCGCCGGCGGCCGCCGCGCCCCCGGTGCCCCTGGCGCCGGCCGACGGCGCGGTGTCGCCGACGCTGCGCCCCGTGTTCACGTGGGCGCCGGGCTCGAGCGGCGCGCCGACCGACCACTACGAGGTGTTCGCCGAGGTCGGCGGCGCGCCCCTGCGCGTCGCCGACGCCCCGACCGCCGCGACCAGCGCCCGGGCGACGCTCGACCTGCCCGACGACGGCACCTACCGCTGGTTCGTGCGCCTGGTGAACGCGAACGGCGGCACGGCCAGCACGCCCGTCGCGCAGCGTCCGTCGGTGGTCGTGGCGACGGTGCCGGGCGCGCCCGCCCTGACCGAGATGCCGTCGGCCGCACCGGGCGCCCGATCGTTCGCGTGGGCGGGTGACCGGGTCGGCTCGCGCTGGACGGTCGACGACGCCGGGGGCCGGCCGGTGCGGTCCGGTGAGGCGGCGGCCGCCTCGGGGCGCGCCGAGGTCGACGACCTGGGTGACGGCGCCTACGTGTTCCGCGTGACGCAGACGAACGCGGCCGGCCGGGAGGGTCCCGCGGCCGCGCGGGCCTTCGTGGTCGACGCGACCGCCCCCGCCGCGCCCACCCCCGTCCCGGCGGGGGGCTCGTCGTTCGCCTGGACGGGGATGGAGCCGGGCGCGACGGCCACGTGGCGGGTCCTGGCCGGCGACGACGTGGTGGCCGGGCCCTCCGACACCGCCGCCGCCCGGGCCGACGCGGGACCGCTCCGGCCCGGTTCCTACGTCTTCGAGGTGCGCCAGACGGACGCCGCCGGCAACGCCGGCCCCTGGGCCCGGCTCGTCTTCCGGGCAGGGAGCGCGGCGGCGGCGCCCGCGCCGGGGGCGGCCGGCGCGGCGGGGTGGCGCCAGCACGCGGACCTGCTGCGCCCCTCCTCGGGGGCCGTCGTCCGGACCCGCCGGCCCGTGCTGCGCTGGTCGGGCGGACCCCCGGGCGCGTCCCTCTACAACGTCCAGGTCTTCGAGGTCGCGGGCACCCGGCTGCGGAAGGTCCGCTCCATGTATCCGCTGGGCACGAAGTGGGTGTTCGCGCCGCGCCGCGCCCTGCGGGCCGGCCGCTGCTACGTCTGGCGCGTCTGGCCGTACCGGGGGCGGGGGTACACGGCGGAGCCCCTCGCCGTCAGCGACTTCTGCATCCGCCGCGCGGACGGAGCGGTCCGGTGACCCCGCCGGCCCGCACCCCCGCCCAGACGCAGGCGCCCGCACCCCAGTGGGTGCCGTGCCCTCACTGCTGGGGGCAGCGCCGGATCTGGACGCCGGTGGAGGCGCGCAACGGGGAGGGGACGGTCCTGGCGCCCACGCCGTGCCCCGCGTGCCTCGGGCTCGGGGACGTGCTGCGATGACGCGCACGGGCGGCGCGCGCCGGCCACGCCGCGGCGATCGCGAGGCCCAGCAGCATCACCGCGCCGCCCGCGGCCGCGTCCAGCACGTAGTGGTTGGCGGTGCCGACGATCGTCAGGAGCACCAGCGCCGGATACGCCGCCAGCGCCACCCGGGCGAGCGGGCCGCGCACCAGCGTCACGCCCACCACGCCGATCAGGAAGGCGTAGCCGAAGTGCATGGACGGCACGGCGGCGTTCGGGTTGAACCAGCCGGACAGCATCCCGCCGTGCAGGTCGACCCCGCTCACCGTGTGGAGCGTGTCGACGAACCCCTCGTGGGCGCCCGCCAGCCGCGGCGGCGCGACGGGGAAGAGCATGAACACCGCCAGCGCCACCGCGTTCCCCACCAGGAACGCGTTGCGGACGTACGCGTACGCGTGCCGGCGGCGCCGGTACAGCCACACGAAGAAGAGCGGCGTCACCACCCAGTGGGCCGACATGTAGAACTGGTTGAGCAGCGACACGAGCGCCTCGTGGTCCATCAGGGCCCGCTGTACGGACGGCTCCACGAACACGCCGGCCGCCTTCTCCAGGCCCATCACGCCGCGCGCGTTGCGGAACGCGGTGGCGGGGTCGCCGATCACCAGGGCCCGGGAGCCCTGGTACACGAGCAGCGCGGCGGCGAACAGCATGATCTCGCCGAGCCAGGGGCGGCGGCGCGGGAGCGGGAGGCGGAGGGCGTGGATCACGACCCGACCCTCTCGCCCGGACGCCGGCGGCACATGGGGGAGGACCCCCCAATCCGACCCCAGTCTTCCCCCGGGTGACCCCCAATGCGCGCGGAGGCCTTCCATTCCCTCGTCCCGTGTGGTCAATATCTGCGCCTGCTCGGCCGTCGGCCCGGACCGGTCGTCCACCACCTCCAGGAGGGAGGAGACCGCATGTCCGTGGGAGAGGCGCTGGTGTCGGTCGACGAGGTGCTGCCGCGCCGGCCCGTCGCCGTGCGCCGCGCGCGGGCGCTGGCGTCGGACGCCCTGGGCGCCACTGGCCCCGAGCCGCACGACGGGCTGGCGCTCGTGATCACGGAGCTCGTGGCGAACGCGGTGCGCCACGGGCGGGGACGGCGCATGCGGCTGCGGCTGGTCACCTACGACGGCGGCGTGCGGGTGGAGGTCGAGAACCGCTGCTGGCACACGATGCCGCGGCGCCGGCTGCTGACCGAGTCGCAGCCCGACGGCCGCGGGCTCGCACTGGTGGCCGCCTGCTCGCGGAGCTGGGGGATCGAGCACGCCGCCCGCGGGCGGACGCGGGTGTGGGCCGAGGTCGTCCGGCCGTGATGTCCGAAAACCGCTAGATCACCGCCGGGGGCGGTGCCACGATGGGCCCGTGAGCCCGCTCCCCGACGCCGAGGTCTGCTACCGCGCCATCCAGGGCCGCGACGCCCGTTTCGACGGGTGGTTCGTGGTCGGCGTGACCTCCACCGGCATCTACTGCCGTCCCTCCTGCCCCGCGCGGACCCCGCGGCGGGCGAACGTCCGCTTCTTCCCGAGCGCGGCCGCGGCCCAGGGCGGCGGGTTCCGGGCGTGCATGCGCTGCCGGCCCGACGCGGCACCCGGGTCGCCGGAGTGGGACGCCCGCTCCGACCTGGTGGCGCGGGCGATGCGGATGATCGGCGACGGCGTGGTGGAGCGCGAGGGCGTGTCGGGCCTGGCGCGCCGGCTCGGCTACACGGAGCGCCACCTCACGCGCATGATGCGCGCCGAGGTGGGCGCCGGGCCGCTGGCGATCGCGCGCGCACGCCGCGCCCAGACGGCCCGGATCCTCATCGAGACGACGACCCTGCCGTTCACCCAGGTCGCGTCGGCGGCGGGCTTCGCCAGCATCCGCCAGTTCAACGACACGATCCGCGAGGTCTTCGCGCTGAGCCCCCGCGAGCTGCGCGCCCGGGTCCGGGTGGGCGACGAGGCGGGGCCGGGCGCCGTGTCGCTGCGGCTGGCGTACCGGCGGCCGGCGGACCTGGGCGCGGCGCTGCGGTTCCTGGCGACGCGTGCCGTGGCCGGGGTGGAGGCGGCGGACGCGGGGTCGTACCGACGGGTGCTGCGCCTGCCGTCGGGCCTCGGCCGGGTGTCGCTGGCGCCGGCCGACGGCCACGTGCGGGCGGAGCTGGCGCTCGACGACCTGCGCGACCTGGGGGCCGCGGTGACGCGCTGCCGGCGGATCCTCGACCTCGACGCCGACCCGGTGGCGGTCGACGCGGCCCTGGCGGACGACCCGGCGCTGGCGCCGCTGGTCGCCCGTCGGCCGGGGCTGCGGATACCGGGCGCGGCCGACGGGTGGGAGGCGGCGGTGCGGGCCGTGGTGGGACAGGCGGTGTCGGTCGCCGCGGCGCGGACGGTGCTCGGCCGGATGGCCGCGACGCTCGGCGAGCCGGTGGAGTCCGGGGACGAGGGCCGGCCGGCGCTGGCGTTCCCGTCGCCGGAGGCGCTCGCCGACGCCCCGGACGCCGCGCTGCCCATGCCGGGCCCGCGCCGCGCGGCGCTTCGCGCCCTAGCCGCGGCGGTGGCATCGGGCGGGCTGTCGCTGGAGCCGGGGGACGACCCGGAGGCGGTGCGGGACGGCCTGGTGGCGCTGCCGGGGGTGGGACCGTGGACCGCGGGCTACGTGGCGCTGCGGATGCGGTCCGACCCCGACGCCTTCATGCCGACCGACCTGGCCGCGCGACGGGCCGCGGCGCGGCTGGGGCTGCCGGGCGACCCGGCGGGGCTGGCCGCCCGCGCGGAGCGGTGGCGCCCGTGGCGCGGCTACGCGCTGCTGCACCTGTGGACCTCGGAGACGACGATGGAGGACGACCGATGAACGTGGCGACGCTGGACACCCCGACGGGGCCGTTCACCGCGGTGACCGACGATGACGGCGCGGTGCTGGCGAGCGGCTGGACCGCCGACCCCGACGCCCTCGTCCCCCTCATCCACCCCGGCCTCCGGGGCGATGGGACGGTGCGGCCGCGGGCCGATCTGGGTGCCGTGACGACGGCGGCGCGGGCGTACCACGCGGGGGACCTGGAGGCGATCCGGGACGTCCGGGTGGTGCAGCGGTCCGGCGACTTCCGGATGCACGCGTGGGACGTCCTCCGGACCGTCGCGCCGGGCGCGCCGGTGACCTACGCCGACTACGCCGCCATCGCCGGCCGCCCCGCCGCGGTGCGCGCCGCCGCCTCGGCCTGCGCCCGGAACGCCGCGGCCCTGTTCGTCCCCTGCCACCGCGTCGTCCGCACCGGCGGCGGCCTGGGCGGCTTCCGCTGGGGCGTCGACGTCAAGCGGTGGCTCCTCGACCACGAGGCCCGCCCCGCCTGAGGCGGCTCGCCCGGGGGGCCGCTTGTTCATTTGAACGTAACCCCGTCGTTCATTTGAACGGGTCCGTGCAGCCGCCTATGCATCGGCCCCAAGCAGGCGAACGAGTGCGCCGGCCGGCCCGGGCGGAAGGACGAAGGAGAAGCGGCCTCGCGCTGCGTCGATACGCACGAGGACGTCGTGCAGCACGAGGACGTCGACCGCCTTGCGGCCCGGCCACTCCGGCGGGTGACGTTCTCTCCGTGTGATCGAGCGGATGTCCCGCGTCGGTGAGCGCCAGACGCCGTTCCACCCGCGATCCTGGACGCAGACCAACTCGTCCTGCGAAAGAAGGACCGCGAGCTCGTCGGTGAAGCGCCCCCCAGACCCTGCGGCCCCGGGCCCCGGGGGCGGGGGCCCGGGCACATCGACCTGCTGGCGTCGCGGGCGATCGAGAGGCGAGTACGCGCCGGCAGGCCCCACCAAATGGGTCCCGACCGTCCACAAGAGACGTGCGGGGAGAACGGTGGCGGCGCGTGCGATGCCGGCCAGGTCGCCGGGTCCCTGCACCCACCTGCCCTCACCCCAGGCGGCAAATCTCTGCGGGCCCGTGAGAAAATGGTCAGCGAGCGCTTGGAGGCGACGCTCCGAGTAGGGAGCGGGCGGCGGTTCTCGCTGCACCGGCCTGTGAGAGCCGTCCTGCCTCGTCCAGCGTCGCATCACACCTGCCGGGCCGCGACCGAGGGCCACCCCGCTCCCGAGCGAGACGCCCAAGGGGGGACGGCGACCACATCACGCGGTGGACGGCGTCGTCAACCGAGCCGGACGAAGCCTCGTTCATTCGAACGAGACCCCGTCGTTCGTTTGGACACGGCGCGCCTGCGCGCCGACCCCGAACCGCGGGGGCCGGCGCGGGCGTCGGCGCTACGACGTCAGGCCGTGGCGGCGGCGGGAGCCGTCGCCCACGATCAGGCGGTAGATCACGAGCAGGATGATCGCCCCGACGATGGCGGTGAGCCAGGTGGAGACGTCGAAGAACTCGTCGAGGGGGTCGGCGTCGAACAGCACGCCGGCCAGGAAGCCGCCGAGCAGGGCCCCCACGATGCCGATCAGGGTGGTCACGATGATGCCGCCGGGATCACGTCCCGGCATGATGGCCTTGGCGATGATGCCCGCCAGGAGGCCGAGGATGATGAAGGCGATGATGCCCATGAGTCCTCCGGTCCGGTGGGATCCTGCGATCCCGTCGCGCCGTGATCCCCATGCCCCCCGGGCCGCAAACGGGCCGTCGTTCCCCCGGCGCCCCGCCGGTCGCCGGGAGGTTTCAGCGCTCGTCGATCGTGTGCGAGGCCGTCAGGGGGTCCCGCAGGCCGCGACGGGCGAGGAACGATTCACCGGCCGACGGCCGACGCCACCGGCGTCCACAGCCGCCGCACCGATGCGGAGCGGTTCAGGCTGTACAGGTGCAGCCCGGGGGCGCCGCACGTCGCGACCAGCTCCTCGCTGAGCGCCGCGGCCGTCTCCACGCCGAGGGCGGCCACCGCCGCCGGGTCGTCGGCCACGCGATCGAGCCTCGCCGACAGCTCCGCCGGGATCGTCGTGTTGTTCATCGCCGCCATCCGCCGGACCCCGGCGGCGCTGATGATCGGCATCACCCCGGGGATCACCGGGCGGTCGCAGCCGAGGGCGGCCAGCTCGTCGAGCATCCGGGCGTAGTCGTCGGCGCGGAAGAAGAACTGCGTGAGCGCGAAATCGGCCAGGGCGAGCTTCTGCGCCAGGTGGCGGCGGTCCTCCCCCCGGTCCGTCGAGCGCGGATGCAGCTCCGGATGGGCCGCGACGCCGAGCGAGAAGCCGGCCGGGTGCGCCCGCACCGCCTCCACCAGCTCGATCGCGTACGTGAAGTCCCCGTCGGCGGGACGGCCGTCCGCCGGGGGGTCCCCGCCGAGCGCCAGGATGTTCGCGACCCCCGCCGCGGCGTAGTCGTCCAGGAGCCGTGCGATCTCCGCCCGGGTGTGCCCCACGCACGTGAGGTGCGCCATCGTGGGGAAGGGGTGGGCGGCGTTCATGTCGATCACCAGGTCGCGCGTGCGGTCGCGGGTGGCGCCGAGCGCCCCGTACGTCACCGACGCGAACGACGGGCCCAGTCCCGCGATGTCGGCCACCGCACCCTGGAGCTGGCGCTCCGCCTCCTCCGACCGCGGCGGGAAGAACTCCACCGAGAGGGTGGGGCCGGCGGCGATGATGTCGCTGATCCTCCGCATCCTGTGGAGGAGGTTAGACGAGGGCGGCGGGATCCCCTGCGGGGCGACCGTCGGCTCCGCGCCCATCCATCCACACCGGAGCGACCCCGATGAACACCGCCTTCCGCCACATCGCCGTCTGCATCGACGACTCGGACGCGTCGCGGCGCGCGCTCGCCGAGGCGCGCCGCCTGCGCACGTTCGGGGAGGGGCGCCTCACCGTCCTCCACGTGGTGCAGTGGCCGCCGCCGTTCTCCACCGGATACGGCATCCAGGTGGACCTGGAGGACATGGAGGCCGGCGGCAGGAGGTGGCTGGAGGAGGTGACCGCCGACGTCGACGAGGGCACCGCCATCGTGCTGCACGGCCACCCCGCCGGCGAGGTGGTGGCGTGGGCGGAGCGCCACGCCGTCGACCTGCTGGTCTGCGCGTCGCACCACGGCCTGGCGCACCGCGTCGCGCTCGGGAGCTTCGCCCACCACCTGGTGAACCACGCCCCGTGCCCGGTGCTGGTGCTCCGCAGCGTCGGGGCCGCCGCCGGCCGCGAGGGCTAGAGGCTCCCGGCGGTGAAGGTGTTGCAGGCGGCGGGGTCGCCCTCCTGGAACCCGGTCAGGAACCAGTTCCGGCGCTGCTCGGCGCTGCCGTGCGTGAACGACTCCGGGTCGATGCGCCCGGTCGCGGCCTGCTGGATGCGGTCGTCGCCCACCGACGACGCGGCCCTCAGGCCCTCCTCCAGGTCGCCCTCCTCGAGCAGGTTCTGCTCGTAGGCCGAGTGGGCCCAGACGCCGGCGAAGCAGTCGGCCTGGAGCTCCAGCTTCACCGACAGCTCGTTCGCCTCCCCGGGGTTCTCCTGCTGGCGCCGGTTCACCTCCGGCAGGATCCCGAGGAGGTTCTGCACGTGGTGCCCGTACTCGTGGGCGATCACGTACGCCTGCGCGAAGTCCCCGGGCGCGCCGAAGCGGTCGCGCAGCTCGCCGAAGAACCCGAGGTCGAGGTACACGTAGCGGTCCGCCGGGCAGTAGAACGGGCCGGTCGCCGAGGACGCCGCGCCGCACCCCGTGCGGATGGCGGCGCGGAAGAGGCGCAGGTTCGTGGGCTGGTACTGCTGGCCCAGGTTCTGGAAGGCGGTCGTCCAGCTGTTCTGGACGTCCTCCACCACGAAGCGCACGAACGCGACCAGGTTGGCGTCCGGGTCGGGCCCGTCGGCGATCTGGTCCTGCGTCGCCGCCGGGGTCGGGTTCAGCTGGTCGAGCCCGGCGCCCGGGTCGAACCCCCCGCCGCCGCCGAGAAACGTAAACAGCAGCGCGATGATGATCCCGGCGACCCCGGCCCCGCCGAGCCCCCCGCCGATCCTGCCCATGGGGATGCCGCCGGGACGCGAGGATTTCCCCCGCATGTCCTCGACCCCGCCGCCGCCTGACGTCCGCCGCCACTTCACCGCCGGGAGTCTGTACGAGTGGACGGGCGCGGGGCAACGTCCGCCGTCGCTCCTACCCTCCGGTGGATGTCCGGGTCGCCCGGCGACGGGATCACCACCGAGCCGGCGCTCGCCGGCGCCGCCCTCGCGCTCGGCGCGCGGGACGTCCCCGGATGGTCGGACGCCGAGACCGCCCTCGCGCGCGTCGCGGAGCCGCCGCCGGGCGGGGTCGCGGCGCTGCGGGCCGCGGTGGCCGCGGGCGACGATCCGCTCGGCGCGGCGTTCTGCCGCCTGCGCGGCCCCGAGCGGCGGCGCCCCGACGGGGCGACGTACACGCCGCGGCCGATCGTTGACGCCATGGTGGGCTGGGCGGGCCGGCGGCCCGCCCCCCAGCGGGTGGTCGACCCGGGCGCGGGCTCCGGCCGCTTCGCGGTCGCCGCGGGCCGCCGCTTCCCGCGCGCGGGCATCGTCGCGGTCGAGCGCGACCCGCTCGCCGCCCTCGTCTGCCGCGGCCACCTCGCCGCCGCCGGTCTGGCGGGACGGTCCCGGGTCGTCGCCGACGACTACCGCACCGCCGACCTCGGCCGCGCCGACGGCGCCACCCTCTACCTCGGCAACCCGCCGTACGTGCGCCACCACCAGATCGCGCCCGTGTGGAAGGAGTGGCTGGCGCTGGCCGCGCGCTCCCACGGCCTCGAGGCGAGCGGCCTCGCGGGCCTCCACGTCCACTTCTTCCTGGCCACCGCCGGGCGCCTGCGGCCGGGCGACGCGGGGGCGTTCATCACGTCGTCGGAGTGGCTCGACACCAACTACGGGCGCCTGGTGCGCGACCTGCTGCTCGGCCCGCTCGGCGGCCGGGCGATCCACGTGGTCGACCCCACCGCCACCCCGTTCGAGGACGCGGCGGTGACGGCCGCGATCACGTGCTTCGCGGTGGCGGAGCCGCCGCGCCCGCCGGCCGCGATGCGGCTGCGGCGGGTCGAGGACGTCGCCGGGCTGGGCGACGTCCTGCGGGGCGCACGCCGCTGGACCCCGCTCACCCGCGCCCCGCGGGCGGTCCCACCCGACCACGTGGAGCTCGGCGAGCTGTGCCGTGTGCACCGGGGCGCCGTGACGGGCCGCAACGCCACGTGGGTCGTCCGCGCCGGCGAGGCCGACCTGCCGGAGGACGTCCTCTTCCCCGCCGTCACCCGCGCGCGGGAGATCTTCGACGCCGGCCGCACCCTGTCGAGCACCGCCCACCTGCGGCTGGTGGTCGACCTGCCGGCCGAGCTGGACGTGCTCGCGCCCGAGGACCGCCGCCGCGTGGAGCGCTTCCTGCGCGACGCCCGCCGCGCCGGCGCCCACGACGGCTACATCGCCCGGACGCGCCGGGCCTGGTGGTCGGTGGGCCTGCGACGTCCCGCGCCGATCCTCGCGACCTACATGGCGCGCCGCCCCCCCGCGTTCACCCGCAACGCCGCCGGGGCGCGGCACATCAACATCGCCCACGGCCTCTACCCGCGCACCGAGCTGCCGGAGCCCGTGCTGGCGCGCCTGGTGGAGAGCCTGCGGCGGACCGCCTCCGTGCAGGACGGACGCACCTACGCGGGCGGCCTCACCAAGTTCGAGCCCCGTGAGATGGAGCGCCTGACGGTGCCCGACCCGTTCCTGGCGGCCGGATGAGCGCCACCTTCGTCGCGGCGCCGCGGTGGACCGCCGGACAGCTCGACGCGGCAGTGGACGCGGCGATGGACAGCTTCCGGCGCGAGCGCGGCGAGGAGCCGGTCGATCAGTATCGGGAATACCTCGATCAGTACCTCGGCACCGTGAACGACCTGATCGAGCTGACGGTGGACCTGCTGCAGCTGCACGAGCGGGCCGTCGAGGTCGTGACGGAGGCGCCCCTCCTGGAGGCCCTCCGCTTCTGCGCCGGTCCGTTCGTCTCGGAGGACGACCTGACGGTGCTGGCGCGGACGACCCTCTCCCGCACGCGACTGCGGAAGGACCCCGACGCGGCGGCGCGGATCGTCGACACCGTGCTCTTGGGCCTGGACGGGCAGCGGTTCCCGTGGTTCGCGGAGGAGCGGGAGGCCACCGAGCCGGAGCGGCAGGCGGCGGTGCTCTCCACCGCCGTCCTCCTCGCGACCGAGCGGACCCGCACGCTCCGGCGCAGCAACGCGAAGCTCGACCAGGAGGGCGCCGTGGCGGCGGCGCTGATGGACGCCGGGTTCCGGCGCGTCCCGCCGCCGTCGGCCATCCGCACGCTCGAGGATGCGCCGGGGCCGGGGGAGTTCTGCCACGAGGTCGACTTCGGCGGTCGGAAGGCCGACCTCGTGATCGGGCTCTGGGATCGGCGCCGCATGCCGCTCGAGTGCAAGGTCTCGAACTCCAGCACCAACTCGTACAAGCGCGTCAACAACGACGCGGCCGTCAAGGCGGTGAAGTGGCTGGAGATCTTCGGGCGCGACCAGGTGGTCCCGGCGGCCGTCCTCGCCGGCGTCTACAAGGCGGCGCCGCTCGCCGAGGCCCAGGCGGACGGGCTCACCCTCTTCTGGGCGCACCGCCTCGGGGATCTGCTCGCCTGGATCGAAAGCACCCGCTCCTAGCCATGGACGCGGTGGTGGTCGACGGCCTGGACGTGACGCGCGGGGGGCGTCCGGTGCTGCGGGACTTCGCCGTCCGCGTGCCGGAGGGCCGGGTGACGGGCCTCCTCGGCCCCAGCGGGTGCGGCAAGAGCACCCTGATGCGCGCCGTCGTGGGCGTGCAGCGGGTGGCGGGCGGCGAGGTGACGGTGCTCGGGCGCCCCGCCGGGGACCCCGCCCTGCGCCGGGAGGTGGGCTATGTGACCCAGGCGCCGTCGGTGTACGCCGACCTGACCGCGGGCGAGAACGTCCGCCACTTCGCACGCCTCATCGGCGCGCCGGCCGGCGACGCGACCCGCGTGATGCGGACGGTGGGCCTCGCCGACCGCGAGGGCCAGCCGGTGTCCCGCATGTCCGGCGGCCAGCGGGCACGCGTGTCGCTGGCGGTGGCCCCGCTCGGCGCGCCGCGGCCCCTGGGGCTGGACGAGCCGACGGTGGGGCTCGACCCGCTGCTGCGGCGCGACCTGTGGCGCACGTTCCACGAGCTCGCGGACACCGGCGTGACGCTGCTGGTGTCGAGTCACGTGATGGACGAGGCGGCCGAATGCGACCTGCTGGTGCTGATGCGCGAGGGCGGGCTGGTGGCGGTCGAGACACCCGACGGGCTCCGCGGGCGGACGGGGGTCCGCGACCTGGGCGAGGCGTTCCTGCGCCTCATCGAGCCCGCGGGGGCGGGGCGATGAGCGCGGGCTCGACGTGGGCGATCGCCGAGCGGGTGCTGCGCCAGCTGCGCCGCGACCCGCGCACCGTCGCGCTGCTGCTGGTGGTGCCGTGCGTGCTGATGGTGATCCTGCGCTACGCGTTCGACGGGCAGCCGGGCACCTTCGACCGCATCGGCGCCCCGATGCTCGGCCTGATCCCGTTCATCACCCTGTTCATCGTCACGTCGATCGCGATGCTCCGCGAGCGGACGTCGGGGACCCTGGAGCGGTTGATGAGCATGCCGGTGGCCAAGCTCGACCTGCTGGCCGGCTACGGCGCGGCGTTCGCGCTGGTGGCGCTGGTCCAGACCGTCCTGCTGGCCGTGGTCACGCTGGGCCCGCTGGGGCTCGACACCGCGCGCTCGCCGGCGCTGCTGGTGGCCCTGGCGCTGGCCAACGCCCTGCTCGGCGTGACGCTCGGGCTGTTCGTGAGCGCGTTCGCCCAGAGCGAGTTCCAGGCCGTCCAGTTCATGCCCGCGATCGTGCTCCCCCAGCTGCTGCTGTGCGGCCTGTTCGTGGCGCGCGACCAGATGGCGGGCTGGCTCCAGGCGATCTCCGACGTGCTGCCGCTGACCTACGCGTACGACGCGCTGCAGCGGGCCACGGGCGCCGGGGACCTCGGCGCGTGGTTCTGGATCGACGTGGCGGTGGTGACCGGGGTCACCCTGCTGTCGCTGGCGCTCGGGGCCGCGACCCTTCGGCGGCGCACGCCGTAGCGCCCCCTACGCGGCGGCCGCCAGCACCGGGCGGCCGCCGGCGAGCCCCACCCGCACGTCCGTGCGGCGCCGGTCGAACCGGAGCGTCGCGCCGCCCGCCGTCACCTCCACCCCGGCGCCGACCACGCCGGCCACCAGCACGTCGTCGGCGGTGCCGCCGCCGGTGGCGGCCGGGTCGAGCGCGATGCGGAGCGGCGCCCCCGCCCGCGCCCCCAGCTCGTGGACCCGCACCCGGCCCGCCGCGCGCACGGTGCCGCCCCACACGCCGCCGCCGGGCCCCACCGCGTGGAGGTCCCCGCCCACTTCCAGGTCGCAGTCCGTCGCGCCCGCGCCCAGCAGCCGCAGCGGCCCCGCGGTGGCGATCGTGCAGCGCACGGCCGACCGGATGCGGGCGCCGACGGGCGCCACCGCGCGCCGCGACGGCATCGCGGCGGCCAGGAACCCCGCGGCGGCGGTCAGGTCGCCCAGCGGGTCGGCGGTCGCGCACGGGTCGGCGAGCGCGGCGTGGGCCGAAGCGAGCACGGCGGCCAGGCCGGCGCAGCCCTCCGGCCACGTCCGCCGGGCCGCCGCGACCTCGGCACGGGCGAGCGCCAGCCGCTCCTCCACCCCCGCGTGGCGCCCCTCGCAGAGCACCCGCAGCGCCCGCGCGGGCGGGATCGCCCGCCCGCGCGCGGAGGCCGCCGCGAGCAGGTTGCCGGTCACCAGCACCAACTCGTCCAGGTCGTCGGCCATCCCCCGCAGCGGCACGTGCATCCGCATCCGCAGCGCGGCCAGGGCGCCGCCGGAGAGGTCGGCGCCGGTCGCGCGACCCTCCAGCTGCAGCTCGCCGCCCGCCCGCACCTCGGCGCGGTCGACGTCGCCCTCCACGCGCATCGGCCCCGTGGCCCGCAGCGCCCGCCCCGGCCCGACGGGCCCGTCGATCCGCAGCGAGCCGCGCACCGCGCCGTGCGCCCCGCCGATGCGCTCGTGGCGGCGGCCGACGACCACCCCGTCCGGGCAGAGGACCGGGACGCCGTCCCGTGCGGCCCGGACCTCCACGCGCCCGCCGGGCCGCAGCACCGCGACCGCGCCGTCGCCCACCCGGTCGGCGGCCCAGTGGGACCCGACGCCGAGGAGGGTGCCCGCCTCCACGTCCGCGGGGTCGCCCGCGGCGAGCGCCGGGATCCAGGTGATGGGCGGAGCGGTCACGGGGAGTGCATCGGCATTCACGCACTGCGTGACGGGTGACGTAGAGGGATCTCACTCAAGCCCCGGAGCGAAGTGGACGACCTCTCAATGCATGTGGAGGTTTTGGAGTTTGTGCGCGGGCTTGGTGATGGCCGCGCTGTCCCTCGCGCCGGTGGCGGGGGCCGCGCCGGCGACGGCGCAGGAGCGCGCGACGCCGGTGCTGACGGCCCGTGTCGTGCTCCCGACCACCGCGTACGGCGCGCCGCGCGGGGGGGCGCGTCGCGTCATGTCCCTGCGGGGCGCGACGGCGTGGACGGGGTCGGCCCAGCGTCTGCTGGTGACCGGCCGCCACACCGACCGCGCGGGCCGGGACTGGGTGCGCGTGCAGCTGCCGATCCGCCCGAACGGCTCGGCCGGCTGGGTGCGGGCGGACCGGGTGCGGCTGACCGGCACCCACGTGCGCTTCGAGGTGCACCTCGGGTCCCGCCGCCTCGAGATCTGGCGGGGCGGCCGTCTGCTGCACCGCTTCGCGGCGGGCATCGGCCGGCCCGGGACGCCGACGCCCGTCGGGCGGTTCGCCATCCAGGACCCGGTGCCGACGGTCCCCGGCTGGCGGTCGGTGTACGGCGCCTGGACGCTCACGCTCACCGCCCACTCCAACGTGCTGAAGCGGTTCATGGGCGGCGACGGGCTCGTGGCGATCCACGGCACCGGCACGGGGCGTGGCTGGCGCGTGGGGCAGCCCAGCAGCTTCGGCTGCGTGATCCTGGGGGAGCCGGAGCTGGCGGTGGCCGCCCGCTACGCCCGCGCCGGCACGCCGGTGGTGATCGACCGATCGTAGGCCGCGCCGGCGCCCCGTCCCTATCCTCGTCGGGTGGGCCGGATCACGCAGCGGACATGGGCACGGCTGGTGGTGGGTGGGTGCGTCGCGTGGGTGGCGCTCGCCTTCGGGCGCACCGGGCGCATGGCCGAGCTGTGCGGCACCACGCCGTCGGAGATCCGCGCGCTGGGCATCCGTGACGCCGCGAGCGCCATCGCCCTGGCGACCGCGTCCGACCCCCGTCTGCCGCTGGCGACGCGCGTCGCCTTCGACCTCTCCGACGCCGCCCGCTACGGACGCGGCCGGCCGAAGGTCCTGGCGATGACGCTGGGGTTCGCGGCCGTGGGGGCGGCCGGGCTGTTCCTGCGGCGGTAGCCCCGCTCGCGAGCGGGGCCGCGATCCGCCGCACCGGCCCGCCGGACGGGCTGCCCGTGGTGTGCGTCAACGGCGGCGCCGCCGCGGTCGTGCCCGGCGACTGGAGCGCGTCCATCGAATGGCTCGTCGGCCGCCTGGCGCCGGCGCACCCGGACGTGGCGTTCCACGAGGTGCGCTACCGCACCAAGAGCTGGAACCGCCTGGACTCCTGCATCGAGGACGCCGTGGCCGCCCTTGACGCCGCCTCCCGGGACGGGCGGCCGGTGCTGCTGATCGGGTTCTCGATGGGCGGCGCCGTGTCGATCGGCGCGTCCGGGCACGCGGCGGTGGCGGGCGTGGTGGGCCTGGCGCCGTGGATCCCCGACCGGCTGCCGGTCGACGGGCTCCGCGGCAAGCGCCTCGCGGTGATCCAGGGGTCGCTCGACGGGTGGATCCCCGGCGTCCCGGGCATCAGCCCGCGCAGCTCGCGCCGCGGCTACGAGCGGGTGCGGGCCGCGGGGGTGCCGGCGACGTACCACCTGATCCACGGCGCGGTGCACCCCATCGCCCTGCGGTGGGGCGGCCGGCCGGTGCCCGCGCCGCGCGCCCGCACGTGGGCGCGCCTGGTGTCGGCCGAGGTCGCCCGGTTTCAGGCGGAGGAGGGCGCCTGAGCGCGCCGCGCCAGGCGCTCCCGCGTCGGGACCTTCACGTCCCACACCAGCCCGAGCTTCTCGAGTCCCCGGATCGTCCACCAGCTCATGTCCACCTGGAGGCGCCCCAGTCCGTGGATCGCGGATCCGGGGAACGCGTGGTGGTTGTTGTGCCAGCCCTCGCCGAAGGTCGGCAGCGCCACCACCCAGTTGTTGCGGCTCTCGTCCTCGGTCTCGTATGGCCGCCGGCCGAACGTGTGGCAGACGGAGTTCACGCTCCACGTCATGTGGTGGAACAGGAAGATCCGCACCAGGCCGCCCCAGACGAGCCCCGTCAGGCCCCCCTTCCACGTCGGGTCCACGGCGTAGCCGATCGCGAAGGGGATGGCGAGCGACAGCACCACCCACAGCATGTAGAGGCGGTCGATCCTCCGGATGAGCGGGTCGTCGTACAGGTCGCGTCCGTAGCGCCGTCCCCGCTCCATGCCCTTCGTGGTCACGAGCCAGCCCATGTGGGCGTGGAAGAAGCCCGACAGGCCGCCGAGGACCCCGTCGCGCCCGTGGGGCGAGTGGGGGTCGCCCTCGCGGTCGGACAGCGCGTGGTGCTTGCGGTGGTCGGTGACCCACTGGGTCACGGGGCCCTGGATGGTCATGGAGCCCAGGATCGCGAGCGCCCCCCGGATCGCCGGGTGCGCCTTGAACGCCCGGTGGGAGAAGAGCCGGTGAAAGCCCACCGTGATGCCCAGGCCGCACAGCGTGTAGAGGACCACCAGCATCACCACGTCGACGGGGCGCACGGCGACGTCCCACAGCAGTCCCATCGCGGCCAGGACGCCGAGCGGCGGCACCATCACCGCGACGAGGGTGACGATGCGGCTCGGGATGCTCGTGCTCGGTCGCACCGTGGCGATCGGCGGTCGGCGGGCGGTGAGCTCGGTCACGTGGCGGGCACTCCGGTTCGGTGGGTCACAGGGACGGGGGACGTCGGGGCCGCGACGGGGGGCCCCTCATCCGTCTACGGGCCGCACTCGTATACGGATGACGTGGATCGGGTTCCAGGGGATCCGGACAGGAGGCGCCCGTGAGGGTCGCCGTCATCGGCGCGGGCATCGCGGGCCTCGGGGCCGCGTACGCGCTGCGGCGCGCCCACGAGGTCGAGGTGTTCGAGCGCGACGCCCGGCCGGGCGGTCACGCCAACACCGTAGAGGTCGACCGCGGCGACGGCACCCTGCTCGGGCTGGACACGGGGTTCCTGGTCCACAACCGCCACAACTACCCACTCCTGACCCGCCTGTTCGGGGATCTGCGCGTCGCGACCCAGGATTCGGACATGTCATTCGGCGTGAGCTGCGCCCGCTGCCGCCTGGAGTACTCGGCGGTGCGGCTCTGGACCCAGCCGCGGGCGGTGGTCCGCCCGTCCATGGCCCGGCTGCTGGCGGAGATCGTCCGGTTCATGGCCACCGGCCGGCGGGCGCTGGGGGAGCGGCATGCGCGCAGCACCCTCGGCGACTACGTCCGCATCGAGGGGTATTCGCGTTCCTTCCGCGACCACTTCGTGGTGCCGTTCGCCGCGGCGCTGTGGTCCACGTCGCCCGACCAGACGCTCGGCTTCCCCGCCGCGTACGCCGTCCGCTTCTTCGACAACCACGGGCTGCTCGGGTTCCGCCGCCACCGCTGGCGCACCGTCACGGGCGGCAGCCGCCGGTACGTGGACCGCATCACCGCGCCGCTCGGCGACGGGCTGCGACTGGGCGCCGGCGTCCGCGCGATCCTCCGCGACGCCGACGGCGTGACGGTGCGCACCGACGACGACGCCGCCCACCGCTTCGACGCCGTCGTGGTGGCGACCCACGCCCCCCAGGCGCTGGCGATGCTCGGCGACGCCGACGACCTGGAGCGCGGGATCCTGGGGGCGTTCCGGACGACCCGCAACAGCACGGTGCTGCACACCGACGCGCGCATGCTGCCGCGCTCCCCCGCCGCCCGGGCCTCCTGGAACTACCTGGTGGACGACTGCAAAGCTCCGTCGGCGGAGCCGACGGTGACGTACTACCTCAACAAGCTGCAGGCCCTCGACGAGCCGGAGCACTACTGCGTGACGCTCAACCGCGACGCCCTGATCGCGCCGGAGCGCGTGCTGCGGCGGTTCGAGTACGCCCACCCCCTCTACACGTTCGCGTCCCTCGACGCGCAGGCGCGCCTGCCGCTGCTGGACGGGCGGCGCCGCACCTGGTTCGCGGGGGCGTACCACGGGTTCGGGTTCCACGAGGACGGCCTGCGCTCGGGGCTGGGGGCGGCCGCCGCCCTGGGGGCGCCGTGGTGACGCCCGGGTCGGCGCTCTACGAGGGCACGCTGCTGCACGCGCGCACCTCGCCGGTGCGCAACGTCTTCCGCTACCCCGTCTGCTTCTACCTCCTCGACCTGGACGAGCTGCCGGAGCTCGACCGGCGCCTGCGCCTGTTCGGCTACAACCGCCCGAACGTGCTGACCTTCCGCGACGCGGACCACCTGGGACCCGCGGACCGGCCGGTGAAGGAGAACGTGGTCGCCCACCTGGCGGGCAACGGCATCGACCTGTCCGGCGGCCGGATCGTGCTGCTCACCAACCTGCGGCTGCTGGGGTACGTGTTCAACCCGGTCAGCTACTTCTACTGCTACGCCGCGGACGGGTCGCTCGCGGCGATCCTGGCGGAGGTGGGCAACACGTTCGGCGAGCGCCACCCGTACCTGCTCACCGCCGAGAACCGCGTGCGCGACGGGTCGCGGCTCGTGTACGAGCACCGCAAGCGGCTGCACGTGTCGCCGTTCTTCGGGATGGACCAGACGTACCGCTTCTCGTTCACCGAGCCGGGGGAGCGGATCCACGCCGGGGTGGGGATCATGGAGGGCGGGGAGCGCCCGTTCTGGGCGGAGCTGACCGGCCGGCGGCGCCCGCTGACCGACGCGGCGCTGGCCCGGGCGCTGACGCGCTATCCGTTCATGTCCCAGCAGGTGACCGGCCTCATCCACTGGCAGGCGGTGAAGCTCGCGATGAAGAGGGTGCCCTTCCACCACAAGCC
>DAISWG010000059.1:0-23024 GCA_036826475.1 Miltoncostaeaceae bacterium
TCCACTGGCAGGCGGTGAAGCTCGCGATGAAGAGGGTGCCCTTCCACCACAAGCCGCGCTTCGCGCCCGGCGAGGGGTCGCGCACCGCGACGTCCGCGCCCCCGGCCGACGACGCCCCGGCGCGTCGCGCGCTGCGGCCGCAGCCGCCGGCGACGCGCTCGCCCGGCAGCCCGGTCGCGCGCCGCCTGGCGATGCACGCGCTGACGCATCCCGCCCGCGGGCGGGTCTCGGTACGGCTCCCCGACGGCTCGGTGCGCCGTGGCGGCGACCCGGCGACGGGGCCGGACGTCGAGGTGACCGTGGCGTCCCGCAACCTGTGGCGCCGGCTGGCCACCCGCGGCCGGCTGGCGGTGGGCGAGTCGTACGTCGCCGGCGACTGGGAGGCCGACGACCTGGTGGGACTCCTGGAGGTCCTGGCCGTCACCGCCGAACGGGCGCGCCACAGCCTGCCGGGACGCGCGCTCACCGGGTTCCACCGCCGCCGGCCGGCCCTCCCGTCCCGCCACGGCCTGCTGCCGTCGAAGCGCGACATCGCCTACCACTACGACCTCGGCAACGACCTCTACGCCCTGTTCCTGGATCCGTCGTGGACGTATTCGTGCGCCGTGTTCGAGCGGCCGGAGATGACCCTCGAGGAGGCCCAGCAGGCGAAGTACCGGCGCATCTGCGAGAAGCTCGGCCTGGGCCCCGACAGCCACGTGCTGGAGATCGGGTGCGGGTGGGGCGGGTTCGCCCTGCACGCCGCCGGGCGCTTCGGCGCGCGGGTGACCGGGCTGACGCTGTCGGAGGAGCAGGCGGCGCTGGCGCGCGAGCGCGCCGCGGCGGCCGGCCTGGCCGACCGCATCGAGATCCGGCTGGAGGACTACCGCGTCACGCGGGGTCACTTCAGCCACGTCGCGTCGATCGAGATGCTCGAGGCCATCGGGCACGAAGAGCTGCCGGTGTACTTCTCCGCGGTCGACCGCCTCCTGGCGCCCGGCGGGGTGGCGTGCATCCAGACCATCGCCGTGCCCGACCAGCGGTACGAGCGCTACCGCCGCGGCAACGACTGGATCCGCGAGTACGTCTTCCCGGGCGCGGTGATCCCGTCGCTGGAGGCGATACTGCGCGCCATGACCCGCTCGTCGGAGCTGATCCTCCACGGCGCCGAGAACATCGGCTTCCATTACGCCCGGACGCTGCGCGAGTGGCGCGAGCGCTTCATCGCCAACCGCGACGAGGTCCGCGCCCTGGGCTACGACGAGCGTTTCGTGCGCGCGTGGATCTTCTACCTCGCCTTCTGCGAGGCGGCGTTCCGGACCCGCGCCATCCACGACTACCAGCTGGTGCTCACTCGCCCGTTCAACGACCGGCTGCCGCACGATCCGGCGCCGAGGCTGGCCTTCTGATGGCGGGCCTCGCGGGACAGGTGGTCTGGATCACGGGCGCGTCGGCGGGGATCGGGGCCGCCGTGGCGGAGGAGCTCGCGCGGCGCGGGGCCACGGTGGTGGCGACCGCCCGGCGGGAGGACGCGCTCGCCGCGCTGGCGGCGCGCGCGGCGGGGATCGGCGCGAAGCCGGGGGACATCACCGACGCCGACGAGATGCGGCGGATCGCCGGCGAGATCGTGGCGGAGCAGGGGCGCATCGACATCGCGCTGCTGAACGCCGGGACGTACCGTCCGGTGCTGCCGGAGGACTTCTCCCCCGAGCTGTTCCGGCCCCATGTCGAGGTCAACATCATGGGGACCGTCAACTGCATCGCCGCCGCCCTGCCGGACATGCGCCGCCGGGACGCCGGGCGCATCGCGGTGGTGGCGAGCGTGACCGGCTTCGCGTCGCTGCCGATGGCGTCGGCCTACGGCGCGAGCAAGGCGTTCCTGATCTCCATGTGCGACAGCCTGCGCGCCGACCTGGCGGGCGAGCGCTCCGGCGTGGAGGTGACCGTCGTCGCCCCCGGCTTCGTGCGGACGGATCTGACGGAGCAGAACGACTTCGAGATGCCGTTCGTGATCGAGGCGCCGGAGGCGGCGCGGATCATCGCCGACGGCCTGGAAGCGGGCGACGCGGAGATCGCGTTCCCGCGCCGCATGTCGGTCGCCATGAAGACGATCGGACGCTGGCTGCCGGCGCCGCTGCGGCGGCGGTACGTCGCGGGGGTCGCACGACGGCGGGCGGGCGACCGCCGGGGGGCGGGCGCGGGGAGTTAGCCCGCCAGGGCGCTCCGCACGGCGCCCTGGACCGGCTCCCCGAGGGTCGGGTGGATGTGGAAGGCCTTGGTCAGGGGCTCGGCCGAGCCGGCCTGGATGGCCACGACGACGGGGTGGATCAGGTCGGCCGCGTGGTAGGCCAGGATCTGGGCGCCCAGGATGCGGTGCGTCGCCCGGTCGACGACGGCCTTCACCAGCCCGCGCTCCTGGCCCCACGCCCGGGCCTTGCCGCCCGAGAACCCCGATGAGGCGACGCCGACGTCCAGGCCCCTCTCCCGCGCCGCCGCCTCGGTGAGGCCGATCGAGACGAACTCGGGGTCGGTGAAGATCGCGGCGGGCCCGTGGTCGGGGCCCACGTCGTGGGGGTCGCGGTCCAGCGCGTTCGACGCGGCGCCGCGGCCGAGGACGCGGGCGGTGTGGGTGTAGGCGCCGAAGGGCGGGCCCAGGACGTCGCCCGCCGCGTAGTGGCCATCCTGGCTCGTCTGCAGGCGGGCGTCGACCGGCACGCCCTTCGGGCCGCCGTCGACGCCGGCCCGGTCGAGGTGGAGCGCGCCGACGTCGGACGCCCAGCCGGCGACGACCAGCAGCGCGTCGGCGTCGATGTCGCGGGTGGCGCCGTCGGCGGTGACCGTCGCCCGGACGCCCGCCCCGCGCGGCGCGGTGCGCTCGACGGTCGCCCCCAGCAGCAGATCGATGCCCTCCCCGCGCAGCAGCGTCGCGAGCTCGTCGCCCATCTCGGGGTCGGCGGCCATCAGCAGGCGCGGCGCGGCCTCGACCATGGTGACCCGCGAGCCGAGGCGGGAGAGCGCCTGCCCGAGCTCCAGGCCGATGGGTCCGGCGCCGACCACCACGAGCCGCTCCCGCAGCTCCCGCCGCACCAGCACGTCGCTGCTGGTGAGGTACGGCGTCTCGCCCAGGCCGGGGATCGGTGGTGGCTTCGGGGTGTTGCCGGTGGCGACGATCACCCGCGGGGCCCGGATCCGCTCGCCGTCGACCACGACGACGCCGGGCTTCTCGAACGCCGCCTCCCCCATCACCAGGCGCAGGCCGGGGAGCGACTCGAGGTACGCGCGGGCGCCGTTCGCCCCCCGGTCGACGATGCCCTGGACGCGGTCGATGACCGCGCCCATGTCCACCCGCACCCCGTCGACCTGGATGCCGTAGTCGGCGGCGTGGCGGGCCTCGTGGGCGATCTCGGCGCTGCGGATGAGGGCCTTGCTGGGGATGCACCCGCGGATGGGGCACGTCCCGCCCACCCGGTCGCGCTCGACCACCGCGACGCTCGCGCCGGCCTCGACCGCCCGGGCGGCGGCGTTGATGCCGGCCATCCCGGCGCCGATGACGATCAGGTCGGCGTCGACCATGACCCGAAACCTACCCGCGGTCGCCGGGGCTCACGGCTCCACGGTCACGCCGCGCCAGAAGGCGACGCGGTCGGCGACCATGGCGGCCTCGGGCTTCGGGTCGGGGTAGTACCAGACGGCCCCCGCGTTCCGCTCCCCGCCGACCACCAGGTCGTAGTAGCTGGCGGTGCCCTTCCAGTGGCAGTGGGTGCGCTCGCCGCTCGCGACGATGACGTCCCCACGGACCGCCTCCGCGGGGAAGTAGTGGTTCCCCTCGACGACGACGGTGTCGTCGCTCTCGGCGATCACCTCACCGTTCCAGATGGCCTTCGGCACGTCGTCCCTCCTCCTCGGGATCACCGGGCCATGGTGGCAGCGGGGCCTCCTCGCACGCCCCGGATCCGCACCCGCTTGGCCGACGACCGGGAGCTTGGCTACAGTGGACTCACCACGGAAAGGAGGTGGTCCTATTGCATAGTGACTGTGGAGGTGGCAGTAGCTAGGGGCGTCCCCCCGACGCGCAGCTGCAGCGAGGGGGAGTCATCGACGCCCCTCGGCCAAACCTCTTCTGCCACCGGGGCCCGGGACGGCGTATCACCGTCCCGGGCCCGCTTTCTGTCCGGCCCCGCCCCCATCGTCTAGCGGCCCAGGACACCGCCCTTTCAAGGCGGCGGCACGGGTTCGAATCCCGTTGGGGGCATCCCGCCCACCGTCCCGAGGTCCGCCCGTCCACGCGGTCCCCGGCGAGCGGTTCCCCGACGTCGCCCCGGGGCTCGGAAGGCGTGGCGCATCACGCCGTTGACCGGCCCTCCGGGCGGGCTTAGCGTCGTCCCGAAGCGGCGACTCGGCGCGACGGGGTCGCCGGTGGGACCACGTCGTCGGAGGAGTGCCCATGCACGCGCTGCTGAGCCGCATCACCTACGCGAACGTGATGGCGACGTTCGCCGTGTTCGTCGCCCTCGGGGGAACCGCGTTCGCGGCGGCGACCATCGGAACCCGCGACATCCAGAACGGCGCGGTGACCGCCCCGAAGGTCCGGGACGGGGCGGTCACGGCCGCCAAGCTGGCCAATGGAGCCGCCTCCGCTCCGAAGATCCGCAACGGCGCCGTGACGGCCGCCAAGCTGGCGGCGGGGTCGGTGACGGCCGCGGCGATCGGCGACGGGACCGTCGGCACCGCGGAGCTCGCGAACAGCGCCGTCACCTCGGCGAAGCTGGCGCCCGGCTCGCTGCGCGCGGACCTGTTCGCCCCCGGGCAGACACCCGGCCTCGACCCCGCGAAGCTCAGCGTCCGGGTCGGCAACCTCAACCTCGCCGGCGGCGCGACCGACACGGTCGCAGTCGCGTGCCCCGCCGGCTCGCACGTCGTCTCCGGCGGCTACTTCGCGCCCGCGCCCGTGGTCCCGGGTGACCTGAGCACGGTTCCGGCGATCGGCGCCTCCTACCCGACCCCGCCCAACGACGATCGGGGGTACATCTCCTGGAGCGTCCGCGCCAGCACCGCCACGGGCAGCCCAGCGAACATCCTGACCTACGCCGTCTGCATAGCGCCGTAGCACCCCGCCCCGTGTGCGCCCGCGCCGGCGGGCGCACACGGCCTTGCCACGCCGCCGACACCTCGAAGAGGATCTGCGTCGACACGAGATCGCGGAGGCGGCGGCCATGGGCCGACGGCGGAGTGCGCGGTGGGGCGGGATCGGCGGGGCGCTGGTCGGCGTTGCGTGGGGGGTCGTGCCCGCGGTCGCCGCCGCCGCCTGGTCCGCCCCGCAGGACATCGCGCCGGCGGATTCCCTCACCGACGGCCACCGTGCCCTCGCCGTCGATGCCCGGGGATCCGCGCTCGCGCTCCTCGACTACGGGGAGTTGCGGTACGCCGAGCAGTCCGCGGATGGGGCATGGTCCGTCCCGCGGTCGCTCGGCCCCGCCTTCGGGGCGGGTCTGGTGACGACGCCGGCCGAGTCGCTGGTGGTGTGGACCGACGGCCGCGGGGACGTGGCGCGGGTCCTGACGGCCTCGCGGAGCCGTGAGGGCGCGTGGTCCCCGGTGACCGACATCGGGCCTGCGTCCTCCCGTTACGCTCGGGTCGGCAGCCTGTCCGCCGACGCCGACGGGAACGTCGTCGTGGGCCTTGTGGACAGCGTCGACCCGCCGTATCCGTCGGTCGTGCTGGCGCGGGCGGGCGGGGGGCCGTGGATCCCGCTGGACCTCGGCCCCGTGGCGCCGTGGGCGCGAGTCGTGGCGCACGACGGCGGGGCGATGACCGCGGCCTGGCGCGACGACGCGCCGGACGACAGCCCGGGCCGCGGCCGCCTGCGGCTGGCCGAGCGGGCGCCGGGTGGCGCGTTCGCCGAGGTGCCATCGCCGACCGGCGCGCAGCCCGTCGCGCTCCGCGCCCTCGCGGGCACCCCCGGCGGCGACGCGCTGCTGGTCGCCAGCCCGCCGGACGACACGTACACCGCCTGGCTCCGGCCGGCCGGGGGGTCCTTCGGACCGCCGCGGACCATCGATGGCCGCGTCTGGGGCGCCGGCGTCGCGGCGATGGGCGCCGACGGGACCGCCGCCATCGCGTGGGCCGAACCCGGGCGGGGGGGACGCCTGCGCGGGATCAGGGTGCTCCTGCGCCTGCCAGGGGAGGGATTCGGCACCCCGATCGCGATCTCATCACCCGCGCCGGCCGGCGAGGTCACCGGGCCGCTGGTCGCGGTGGGGCCCGACGGAGGGGTGGTGGTGGCGTGGTCGGAACTCCGCAGAAGCGGGCTCCGACGCGTCGCCGGCACCGTCTGGGCGGCCGTCCGGCCACCCGGCGGCGCGTTCCGGCGAGCGGCCGTCCTCAACGACCGCAGCCTCCCGGCCCACCTGCACCACGTGGCGTCGGGACCCGGCGGCGCATCGGTCGTCACCTGGGCCGCGTCGACGGGCCGGGGGTACGTGCTCCAGGCGGCGCGCAGCGAACCGCGCCCCCTCCTCGCCCGCATGACGGGGTGGTCCCGGGAGGGCGACGCGAGGGTACGCCTCCGCCTCGCCGAGGAGGCACGCGTGACGGTGAGACTCCTCCTGCCGACCGGACGCCTCGTCGCACGGCGCACCCGCAGCCTGCCTGCCGGAGGCTCGACCGTCGAGATCGCCGGGGACGGCGCGCTTGCGCGCGGCCGCTACCGCCTGCAGGTTGCCGCACGCGGCGCCGGCCGCACGGCGGGGGCGAGCGCCCACCTGCGGGTCGGCGGCCTCCCGTAGCGAGGTTCACACGCCCGGAACCCGGGAGAACGCGATGACGACATGGCGCGCGCCAAGGACCAGCAGGAGGGGACGGCGCCCTCCGGGGGCACTCGCCGCGGCACTGGCGGTGGCGGCCACGGCCGCCGTGGCGCTGCCGGCGGCGGCGAGCACGCCCATGCCGCGCCTGCCGCCGCCGGCCGGAACGGCGGCATGGGCGGACCCCCAGACGATCTGCGCCGGCTGCAGCGCGTCGGACGGGCTCGTCAGCTTCGCCGAGGCCCCCAACGGCGCAGCGGTGGCGGCGTGGCACGGGGACGCGGCGACCCTGGCGGCGTACCGCGGCCCCAACGACGACAGCTTCGGCGCCCCGTTCACGGTCGCCGGCGGCGGCAAGCCCGAGTTCGTGCGCGCCGCGATCGGCGCCGACGGCACCGCCGCGGTCGCCACATGGATCCCCGCCGCCGCGAACAGCGGGGTGATCGCGCGGCGGACGCACTCCGCGAACGCGTGGACCGTCGTCGGTGCCCCCGAGGCCGGCACCGACGCCCACGTCGCGGTCGGCGGGGACGGCTCGATCGTGGTGGCGCAGTGGATCGTGAGCCGGACCACCCCCGCCGATCAGCAGCTCAACGCCTACCGGCTGCCGGCCGACGCCACCGCCTTCTCGGCCCCGACGACGCTGTACAGCCTCGCGGCGCCCTTCACCTCCCAGCAGGGCATCGCCCTCGAGGGCAACGGGCAGGGCGCCTTCGTCGCGGCGGTGACCGTCTCGAGCGGGGTGGCAGCCCAGACCCAGGCGCTCGCGGCCTACTCCCCCGACGGATCCGCGTGGCGGCCGGTCGAGAAGGTGGGTGTCGCCCCATCGACCCTCACCCGGCTTGCGCTGGACTCCTCCGGCAACGCCCTGGCGACCTACACCGGCGGCGCCCAGCCCCAGTCGGTGTTCCGCTCGCACTTCGACGACGGCTGGACGTCGCCGACCCCCGTGCCCGCGGGCGCCGGGCAGGCGATCGCCTTCGACCTGGCCGGCAACGCCGCGCTGCTGGGCACCTCCGGCACGAGCAACGATGTCTGGGAGTACACCGTCCGCAACGGCGGCACAGGCGGCTACACCAACTCGACGCCCGTCTCCGCCGGAGTCGCCGGGCTGGCCGTCTCCCCCTTGGGGGACTCGCTCGTCGTGCGGCCGTCGGACGGTGCCCTGTACGTGTCATGGGGATCCACCCTCAGCGGGGCCGTACCCGGCAACCAGGATCCCCTGCCCAGCGCAGGCCCGCAGACCCTGGTCGGCGTGGGGGCCGACCAGAACAGCCTCGGCACCGCCGTCTGGGCGATCAACCCGACCTCAGGGCTCGGGAGCGTCCTCGCATCGACCCGCGGGGCCGGCGCCGGCGAGACGGTCGTACTCTCCACCCAGCAGCTGCTCACCAACCAGCGCATCTCCCAGGCCGCGGTACTGCGCTCCAACGGTGCCCTCGACGCGCTGGAGGCAGGGCTCCCGGCCACCGCCTTCCGCACCGGCGCGATCGGCGCCGGCGCGTTCGGCTCCGACGTGCAGGTGCTCGGCACCGCCACGCCCACCGCACCCTCCAGCGCACGCGGCTACCTCGTGCCGATCCCCAGGAAGTCCAGCGGCGGCGGCCAGGTGGAGCTGACACGACAACAACTCGTGATCAACCAGCGCATCTCCCAGGCCGCGGTATTGCGCTCCAACGCGGTGCGCGACCGGCTCGACGCCGGCCTCACCGCCGCTCAGATCGGCACGGGCGCGATCACGACGCCCAGCCTGCTCTCCGGGCTCTCCTTCGGCACCCTCGGCCCCAACGCGGCGGGAACGCCGATCACGGTGCGCAAGGCCTCCGGCGGATCCAGTGGCACGGTTGCCCTCTCGGCCCAGCAGATCCTCATCAACCAGCGCATCTCCCAAGCCGCGGTGCGCCGCTCCAACCTCAACATCGCCCGCATCCAGCAGGGCTTGACACAGGACCAGATCACCCCCGGCGGGATCGCCTCCCAGAACGTCAGGCCCTAGCCCGCCCGCCCGCACCGGCCGGTCCGGACGCCGGTGCGCCTGCGGCTTCACCGCGCCGCGGCCGCGGGGTTCCGCGCGCCGCCCCGGGACACCCCCGACGCCGCCCCCGGCGCGGAGCGCGATCCTCGGACCATGTCGCGACTCCGGAGCCCCCGCCCCCGCCCCCGCACCGTGATCGCCGGGGCCGTCGCCGCGGCCGGCCTCTCGCTGGCCGGGGCGGGGACCGCCGCCGCGGCGGACCCGATCCTCCCCCTCTCCGATGTGCGGCCGGGGATGGTCGGGGAGGCGCGCACCGTGGTGCACGGCACCGACATCGCCACGTTCCCGGTGACCGTCATCGACGTGCTCCGCGGGTCGAGCGGGCCCGGCGGCACCCACATCCTCGTGCGGGCCGCGGGTCCGCTGATGGAGGAGACCGGCGGCGTCGCCGACGGCATGAGCGGCAGCCCGGTCTCCGTGACCGGCGCCGACGGGGTGGCCCGCGTGATGGGTGCCATCGCCTTCGGCTCGGGCGACGAGGGCAACGTGGTCGTCGGCGTCACGCCCATCGAGCAGATGATCGACTCGAACGCCGGGGCACGGGCCAACGAGCGCGGCGCCGCCGCGCCGGCGTCCCTCCTCTCCCGCACCGCCGTGATGGTGCGGACCCGGGCGGCGGCGCGGGCGCTGGAGGCCCGGAGCCCCGCCACCGTCGGGCTGTACCCCCTCGCCCGCTGGACGGTCTCCGGCGTGTCCGCGCCGCTCGCCCGCCGCCTGGGCGCCCGGCTCGCGGCGCGGAGCATCCGGCTCACCTCCATCGGGGCCGCCACGCCGCGCCCCGCCGTGCCGCTGGTGCCGGGGGCGTCGATGTCGACGCTGCTGAGCGGCGGCGACGTCGTCGTGGCCGCCATCGGCACCGTGACGTACGTCGACGGCCCGACGGTCATCGGCTACGGCCACTCGCTGATCGACGGGGGGCGCTCGGACTTCCTCATGGCCGACGGCTACGTGCACGGGGCGATCCCCGCCCCCACGCTGGGAGCGAGCTACAAGATCGCCGAGCCGGGGACGATCCAGGGGTCGATCGTCGCGGACCGCGCCGACGCCGTCACGGGGCGCCTGGGGCCGGCGCCCGGCATCGCCGGCGTCGCCACCGCGAGCAACCCGAGCCGGGGCGCGGACAGCACGGTGCGCGTCACCCTCGCCGCCGACCAGCGCACCGCGCCCGACGTGAGCAGCGTCCTGCAGGACGAGCCCGCCCTGCGCGTCACCGACGGCAGCGCCGGCGGCACCCTGACGCTCCGCATCTCGGTCACGAGCCCTGACCTGGCGACGCCGTTCACCTACCGCAACGTCTATGCCGCCACGAGCGACCTGGCCTGGGCGGGCAGCGGCCGGCTGCCCAGCATCCTGGACATGCTGATGCGCAACACCCTGCGGAAGGTGCCCGTCACCTCCGTCACGGTCGACGAGCGCTTCGAGCCCCGCGTGCGCGCCGCGCGCATCGTCGCCGTGGGCGTCCGCGGGCGCGTGCGGCCGGGTCACGCGGCCCAGCTGGTCCTCCGGGTGCAGCCGTACCGGGCGTCATCGACCCTGGTGAAGCGCTCCGTGCGACTCCCCGCGGGAGTGAACCCCTCGTCGCCGGTGCTGCGCGTCGTCCCGAAGTCGGAGGGCGGCTTCAACGAACCGTTCCAGATGGGCCTGTCGGCGGTCGAGGGCGACGCCCTCGGCTCCCTCGCGCCCCGGCGGCCCGCCGCCTCCCGGGCGCGCTCCGGGCCGCGCGCCACCGGCACGCGCCTCGAGCGGGTCATGGCGGAGGTGGACGCCCGCACCGACGACCGCCACGACGCCGTGCGGCTGCTCGCGGCGGGCGACGAGGCCGACGATCTGGCGGCCGGGATCACGGTGCCGGTGCCGTTCGTCATCTCCGGCGGCGAGGCGACCGTCCGGGTCAGGTTCAAGGAGTAACGTCGGGAAGGCCCCGCATCGGGCGCGCGGTCCACCCCTTCGGAGGCGGCGGCGCGGACCCGGATCGCGCCGTGGCATCACCCCGGTCCCCTGGAGGCGCCGTGGACCTGTTCCTGCTGTTCCTGATCTCGTTCGTGGTGGCGGTGATCTGCGCCTGGGTGTGCGCGAAGCTCGCCCTGCGCAAGGGCCGCGACCCCGTCATCTGGGCGGTCCTCGGCTTCGTGGTGCCCATCATCGCGGTCGTCGTCATCGCCGTGGTGCCCTCGGCGGACGGCACCCCGGCGGCGTAGGAGGCGCTCCCGGCCGACGAGCGCCTCGGGCGGATTCCGTAATAGCCTCGCGCCGGTGACCGGGTCGGACACGCCGCGTCGCCCCCCGCCGGCCGGTCGCGTCCGCCGCGGGGATCCCGCCCCCGGACAAAGGCGCACCCATGAACGCTGACCATCCCCCGAGCCGGCGCCGCCATCATCGCCGGCGGCGCATGCTCCTGACGGCGGGCGCCGCCGCCCTCGCCGCCACCGCGGTCGCCCCGGCGCTGGCGAGCGCCGCGTGGGCCGACCCGCAGACGATCTGTTCGAGCTGCACCGAGGCGGACGGCCTGGTCAGCTTCGCGGAGGCGCCGAACGGCGCGGCGGTGGCGGCATGGCATGGCAATCGGGCGACCGTCGCCGCCTACCGCGCCCCCAACGCCGACACGTTCGGCCCCGCCTTCACGGTCGCGACGGGCGGCAAGCCCGAGTTCGTCCGGGCGGCGATCGGCGCCGACGGCACCGCCGCGGTCGCCACGTGGCTCCCGGGCGTCACCAACAGCAACGTGGTCGCCCGGATCACGCCCACGCAGCCGACGTGGTCGGTCGTGCCGGCGCCGTTGAACGCCGACAACGCCCACATCGCGCTCGGGCCGAACGGCTCGGTGACCGCGGTCGTGATGGTCGCGAACTCACCGACGGACCAGAAGCTCTACGCCGCCAACCTGGCGCCCGGCGCCACCGCCTTCTCGCCGCCGATCCAGCTGTACAGCCTCGCCGCGCCCTACAACGGGTTCGACGGCGTCACCCTCGCGGGCAACGGCCAGGGCACGTTCGTGGCCGGGTGGACGCTCCTGACGGGCGCGTCCAGCGGGACGCAGGCCTTCGCGTCGTACTCCGCCAACGCGACCGCCTGGACCGCGCCCGAGCTCGTGGGCACGGCGCCGTCGACCCTCGGGAGCATCGGGGTCGACGGGGACGGCAACGCCCTGGCGACGTACACGGGCGGCGCGCAGCCGCAGTCCGTGTACCGCTCGTACCTGGACGACGGGTGGCGGACGCCGACGGTCATCCCGGCCGGCACCCCCGGCGCCCTCGGCTTCGACCTGGTCGGCAACGCCGCGCTCACCGGCTCCGGCTACAGCGTCCGCGACGTCGGCAGCGGCGCATACAGCCCGTCGCAGGCCCTCGGGCCGGGCGGCACCTCCGCGCTGGCCGTCGCCCCCGCCGGCGACACGCTCGTGCTCCAGCAGAACGGGGGCAACCTGACGTCCTCGTGGGGCTCCACGCTGACCGCGAGCACCCTCGCGAACGTCGAGGCCCTCCCCGGGACGGGGACGCGCGCCGTCATCGGCGCCGGCCTCGACCAGAACAGCCTCGGCACGGCCGTCTGGGCGAGCGCACCGGGCTCCGGCCTGGGCAGCGTGTTCGCCTCCACGCGGCCGGCGGGCGCGGGCGGCGAGGTCACCCTCAGCACCGGCCAGCTGCTCACCAACCAGCGCATCTCCCAGGCGGCGGTGCTCCGCTCCAACGGCGCCCTGAACGCGCTGGACGCGGGCCTCCCGGCGACGGCGTTCCGGACCACCGCCTTCGGCGCCCCGGCGTTCGGCGCGAGCGTCCCGCTGACCGGCACCGCGAAGCCCGGCACCCCCTCGAAGGCGCTGAACTACGTGGTGCCGGTCCCGAAGAAGACGGGCGGGGGCGGGCAGGTGGAGCTGACCACGCAGCAGCTCCTCATCAACCAGCGCATCTCGCAGGCCGCGGTGCTCCGCTCCAACGCCGTGCGCGACCGGCTCGCCTCGGGCCTCACGGCGTCGCAGATCGGGAGCGGCGTCTTCGGCAGCGCGAACCTCCTGCCGGGCCTCGCGTTCGGCACGCTCGGGGCGAACAGCCCGGGGACGCCGATCGTGGTCCCGAAGCCCAACAACGGCTCCGGCTCCAACGTGACGCTCTCGGCCCAGCAGCTGCTCATCAACCAGCGCATCTCCCAGGTGGCGGTGCGTCGGGCCAACCTCAACATCGCGAGCCTCCAGGCGGGGCTCACGCAGGACGCGATCGCGCCGGGCGGCATCGCCTCGCAGAACGTGAAGCCCTGACGGTCCGGAGCGGGGCGGCCCCCGGCTGGGGCCGCCCCGCTCCGCTACGGGTCGGGGGCGCCGGCGACGACGTTCCCGATCCGCCGCCACATGGGATCCCAGCGCCGGTCGAACTCCTCGGCGCGGCGCGTGGCGAGGGCGAGGGTGGCGGACGAGCCGGCGTAGTGGCGCCGCGCCCACAGCGACCCCGGGCGCGCGAGCCGGACCGCGCCGACCGCGGCGACGGGCGGCATGAAGACCGAGACGAGCGCGAGGCGGTACTTCCCCTTCAGCGCGCAGACCACGACGGCGCACACGGTCAGCGCCTCCAGGCCGACCACGCCCCAGCGCACCCCCAGCTCGCGGGGACCCACGTCCTCCACGCCGAACGGGACGAACCCGACCACCGCGAGCACGAGGCAGGCCGTGACGAGCCCCACCGCCTGCACCGACTGGCGTCCCTCCGCCCGCCAGTAGTCGTCGTCCAGGTGGAGCAGCATCGCGAACTCGTCGAACACGAGGGAGGCGCCGACGCCGATCGCGACGGCCGCGAGCGACCGCCACCCCACGTGTGGCGGGACCGCCACCGACGCCACCGCCCCGGCCGTCAGCAGGATCAGGCCCGGGATGGAGTGGTGCAGGTGCACGCCGGCCGGGTCGATGTCGCGGAACGGACCCCGCCCCGCCCGGATGGAGCGGGTGATCGTGCGGGTGACCAGGAACGTGACGATGAAGGCCAGCAGCAGCATCAGCAGCGGCAGCTTCTGGGGCTCCACGACGTTGCGGTCCCACCAGGACACCCGGCGACGCTACACGGGCCCGCCCTCGGCTCCCGGCCGCCCCACTACGCTGCCCGGGCCGCCGACGCCGGACACCGGAGCCCGTGAACCGCAGCGAACGACGCACGCCGGGTGGGACCCACGCCCTGCTGGCCGTCCCGACGCTCGGGTTCTCGCTCGCGGCGACGACCGTCGGGACGTACCTGCCGGTGATCGTCGCCCAGGACGCCGGCTCGCCCACCGCCATCGCGGCGCTGATCGCGGTGGAGGGGATCATGGCCCTGTTCCTCCCGGTGGTGATCGGCGCGCGGTCGGACCGGCTGGTCACGCCGATCGGCGGGCGGCTGCCGTTCGTGCTCGCCGGGGTGCCGGTGATGGCCGCGGCGCTGGTGCTGGTGGGCTTCCAGGACCGGATCCTGCCGGCGCTGGCGGTGGTCATCGTGCTGTTCGCGGCCTACTACGTCGCCTACGAGCCGTACCGCACGCTCTATCCGGACCTGGTGCCCGCCCGCGACGCGGGCCGCTCGCAGAGCGCCCAGGCCGTCGCCCGCGGCGTCGGCACCGCCCTGGCGCTGGTGGGCGGCGGCCTGCTCCTGGCGATCGCCGAGCCCGTCCCCTTCGTGGCCGCGGCCGGGATCCTGCTCGCCACGGTCGGGGCGTTCACCTGGGCCCTGGTGCACCGCGACCAGCCGCTGCAGCAGGAGCGGGGCGACGCGATCGCGGCGGCGGACGCGTTCCGGAGGGTCGGCCGGCTGCTGGTCCGGCGCCCGGCCCTGCGCGCCTTCTTCGTCGCGAACGCCCTGTGGGAGGCGGCGCTCGGCGCCATCCGCACGTTCGTGGTGCTGTGGGTCACGGCGGGCCTCGGCCTGAGCCTGGTGGCCACGGCGGGGGTGGTCGGCGCCGCCGGCGTCTGCGTGCTGCTGGGGGCGGCCGTCGCCGGCGTCCTGGCGGAGCGGTTCGGGACCGAGCGGGTGGTGCGGTGGACGGCGGTCACGTACGGCGCCCCGATGGTCGTCCCGTTCCTCTCCGACGACCCGGCGCTGCTGGTCCCGATGATCCCCCTCATCTCGGCGAGCGCCGGGATCATGATGGCCCTGCCCTACGCGATGCTCATCCCGATGATGCCGCGCGCCGGCCACGGCCTGCTGACCGGGCTGTACAGCATGAGCCGCGGTGCGGGCATCGTCATGGGGCCGCTGCTGGCGGGCGCCGCGATCCAGGCGCAGCGGACGCTGGGCACCCCCCTCGGGACGGTCCCCTACTCGGCCCTGTGGCTGGTGGCCGGGGCCCTGCTCCTGGCCAGCGTGCCCCTGGTGCGCGAGATGCGGCCGACCCCCGGGGCCTGACGCCGGCCGGGCCGCCGTACGACCCGCTCCCGGGCTCGCCATGATGCGGGCACCGCCGCCCCGTCCGACGTCCGTCGCGTCATCTGGTGACCGAGCGCCCGGCCGGGTCCGGATCATCACCACCGGGCGGTCCGCCGCCGCAGACCGGCTTGCCCCGGGCGGCGTCCGGGTGGGATGGTCGGGGCGGGCATCGGGGAGGGGTCCGTCGTGGGGATGAAGGACTGGGACTGGAACGACAGGGACGCCGATCGCCCCGACTGGGACCGGCTGTTCGTGGGTCTGCGGGACGGCGCGTTCCTGGGGCCCGAGACCGGCGTGCGCAAGCGCGGCCTGGTGAGCATCAACAACGGGTGGCTCGCCCGCGGCGGCCTGCTGCGGCTCTACCACGATCGGCTCGAGTTCGAGCCCAACCCGATGGAGCGCCTCCTGCTCGCCCGCAGGCGGGTGGTGCCGTTCGCCGAGATCGCCCGGCTCGAGCGCCGGCCGGAGTCGCCGGACGACCTGCCCACCAACGGGCAGGCGCCGCGGATGCGGATCCACCGCCACGAGGAGCCCCACATCGACGTGCTCCCCGCCGGCCGCACGCTGGACGAGTGGCTCGCGGCCATCCGCGAGTCGATGATCTGGTGGAGCCGCCGCGGCCCGGTCGCGGAGGATCCGGAGACGGCCTGACCCACGGCCCGCGATGAGTCCGTGTCGATCCGGCGGTCGCTCGTTCGACGCATGAGCGAGAGGCCCGGCCGCCGGCGGGGCGCGACGGAGGAGGACCGTGATGGGCAGGCTGACCGTGACGACGTTCGTGTCGCTGGACGGCGTGATGCAGGCGCCGGGCGGGCCGGGCGAGGACGTGGACGCGGACTTCGCGTACGGGGGCTGGCTGGTCCCGCACCTGGACGAGGCGGGCGGCGAGGCGGTCGGGCGGCTCCACCTCGACGCCGCCGGGTTCGTCCTCGGGGCCCGTAGCTACGACCTGCTGGGGTCCCACTGGCCGCGCGTGCCCGCCGAGGGCAACCCGCTGGCCGCGAAGCTGAACGGCTCCCCGAAGTACCTGGTCTCGCGCACGCGCACCTCGGGCGACTGGTCGCCGACGACCGTCGTGTCCGACCTCGCGGCGCTGCGCCGCGCCGCCGACGACGCCGACGGCGACCTGCTGGTGATCGGCAGCTCGGGCCTGCTGCAGTCCGTCCTGGCGGAGGGGCTGGTGGACGCGCTCCACGTCTGGACGTTCCCGGTGGTGCTCGGTGCGGGCAAGCGGCTGTTCGGCGTGGGGACGCGGGCGGCGGGCCTGGAGCTGCAGGAGGCGGAGGTGTTCCCGAGCGGCGTCATCCGCGCGACGTACGCCGTGGCGGGCGAGCCCCGCACCGGCTCGTTCGCCCTCGACGACCCGGCGTGACGCCCACGCGCGGGCGGGGCGGCGCCGACGTCTCGGCGGCGCAGGCGCGCCGCATCGCCCTCGGGGCGCAGGGCCTCGCGGGCCCCCGCCCCGGCGGGCGGGTGGACCGCCGCCACGTCCGCAGGGTGCTCGACCGGGTCGGCCTGATCCAGATCGACTCCGTCAACGTGCTGGTGCGATCCCAGGAGCTGCCCCTGTTCGCCCGCCTCGGCCCCCACCCGCGCGACGTGCTGCCGCGGATGGCGGCCGACGTGGAGCTGATCGAGTACTGGTGCCACGAGGCGTCGCTGCTGCCGATCGCCACCTGGCCGCTGATGCGCTGGCGGATGCGCAGCCCGGACGGGGTGTGGAAGGGCGTGCACGCGATCGGCCGGGAGGCGCCGGGGCTCGTGGACGAGGTGCTGGCGTTCGTGACGGAGCGCGGGCCGCTGACGGTGGGCGACCTGCCGGAGCCGGGGCGCCGGTCGTCGTCGATGTGGGGCTGGAGCCAGGGCAAGCGGGCGCTCGAGTACCTGTTCTGGAGCGGCGCCCTCACGGCGCGGCGGCGGCCGTCGGATTTCGCCCGCGTCTACGACCTGACCGAGCGGGTGGTGCCCCGGCAGGTGCTGGCGCTGCCGGCCCCGGACGAGCCCGGGGCGAAGCGCGAGCTGCTGCTCATGGCGGCCCGGTCGCTGGGCGTCGCGAGCCTCCAGGACCTCTGCGACTACCACCGCATCAACGTGCCGCGGGCCCGGCCGCTGGTGGAGGGCCTCGTCGAGGACGGGCTGCTGCGGGAGGTGACGGTGGAGGGCTGGGATCGCCCGGCGTTCATGCACCCGGATGCGGCGGTCCCCCGCGCAGCGCGGGCCCGGGCGCTGCTGTCGCCGTTCGACTCGCTCGTCTGGTTCCGTCCGCGGACGGAGCGGCTGTTCGGGTTCCGCTACCGGCTGGAGATCTACACGCCCGCGCACAAGCGCACGCACGGCTACTACGTGCTGCCGTTCCTCCTGGGCGACCGGCTGGTGGCGCGGGTCGACCTGAAGGCCGACCGCGCCGCCGGTGCGCTGCTGGTGCGGGCCGCCCACGCCGAGCCGGGGGAGGCGACCGGCGCGACCGCCGAGGCCCTCGCGGCGGAGCTGGCGCTGATGGCGGGGTGGCTGGGCCTCGGGTCGGTGCGCGTGGCGCCCCGCGGCGACCTGGCGCCCCTGCTGGAGGCGGCGGCCGCGACGGCGCCGGTAGGGTGACGCGCGTGAGCGAGCCGGTCACCCGCGAGCGCGCCTGGGCCACGCTGACCCGGTACACCACGAGCGAGTCGCTGCTGCGGCACGCGATGGCGGTGGAGGCGTCGGTGCGCTTCTACGCGCGCCTGGAGGGCGCGGACGAGGAGTTCTGGGGCTGCGCGGCGCTGCTCCACGACTTCGACTACGAGATGCACCCGACGCTCGACCGGCACCCCCAGGACGGCGCGCCGATCCTGCGCGAGGAGGGCTACCCGGAGGAGCTGATCCGGGCGGTCCTGTCCCACGCCGAGCACCTCGGGCTGTCGCGGGACACGCGACTGGAGAAGACGCTCTTCGCCTGCGACGAGCTCTCCGGCTTCGTCCACGCCTGCGGGCTCGTGCGCCCCCAGGGCCTGGAGGGCCTCACGCCGAAGTCGGTGCGGAAGAAGCTGAAGCAGCCGTCGTTCGCCGCGGGGGTGCACCGCGACGAGGTGTACGCCGGCGCGGAGCTGCTCGGCCTGGAGCTGGACGCGCACATCGCGAACGTGGTCGCCGCCCTCCAGCCGATCTCCGCCGAGCTCGGCCTGCCCGCCGGGGCGCCCTCAGCCGACTGAGCGGCCGGGGGCGAACGGCCACTCCTCGAAGTGGCGGCAGCGCCCGTCCGGCGCGAGGCGGACGATCCAGAGGTCGCGGAACCCGGCCTGCTCCGGGGCCAGGTAGCGCACCTCGATCCGCGCGACGCCGGTGTCGCCGTCCACCGCGACGACCTCCCAGGCCATCGTGAACTCCTCGCCGGGCTCCCGCTCCTCGTCCCAGAGCCGGAGGATCGCGTCGCGCCCGGCCACCGGCTGCGCGTAGGGGTGGACGAGGTAGGTCGCGTCGTCGGTCCGCCGCGTCGGCCGTCCCGCGCGCCCGCCATGCGGCCTCGTAGGCGCGGATCCAGCGGTGGAGGTCGGCCCGCTCCACGCGGCGATGCTCGCATGCCGGGAGGGCCGCCGGAGCGGGCATGGGCATCCCCTCTAGACACCCGTGACCTGCGGCGGGCACGGGGCGATACTCAATCCACAACGAGCCACTCACTCCCTCGAGTCGCTCCTCATACCCGGTGGCCGTATGGGCAACGGCCGCACCGAGACGGCGTCGGAGGGGCTTCGGCGCCGTCTTCTCGTCGGGCTGGTATCGTCCCCCGGAGCCGAACGCGGTTCGGGCGGTTAGCTCAGCGGTAGAGCGCCTGCTTTACACGCAGGTGGCCGGCGGTTCAAATCCGTCACCGCCCATCCGCCCCCGCCGCGAGGCCCGCCTGGGGGTGTAGCTCAGATTGGTTAGAGCACCGGACTGTCAATCCGGAGGCCGCGGGTTCGAGTCCCGTCACTCCCGCTCCGTGAGATAGGGCATGGTGACCGCGATCACGCCGATCGCGTCGCCGCCCTCCCGGGCTCCGAGGAGCCCGGATACCACCCCGAGCAGCACCGGACCGCACAGTGGGCGGTCCGGCGCGGGAGCTTGACGGTGCCCCGGGGCGGCGAGGAGGGTCTGGCGTGGGGTGGCCGATGACTGATCTCTCCGACGAGTTCCGGCTGGACGTTCCGGTGGAGGAGGCGTCCTGGTTGTGCAGGGAGGCCGTCGTCTACCTCGACTGGCCGCTGCTGGAGTCCATCGAGCCGCGGCGGCTGGTGCTCAAGAAGGGCATGCGCTTCGCGACGGGGTCCTTCGCGCGGGTGGAGGTACTCCTCTCGGAGGAGGGTCCCGACGCGACGACCGTCAGGTTGAACGCGAAGTACCCGGGAGGGATCGGGACGACGGACCAGCGGACGGTGCAGAGCCTGATGAACACCATCCGGAACGCGGTGGAGGTGCTGGCGCGGAAGTCGTCCGAGCGCGGCTAGGCCCCGGTCCCGCCCGGCCCGACGATCTCAGGAGGCCCGCCACGCGCGGGCCTCCTCCGTCGACGGGGGGTCGACCGGGACGCCGGCGGAGCGACGGACCAGCACCAGGCTCTCCGGCGTCGGCGCCGGCGGCGGCAGCACCTCGGCGCGGAGCGCCTCGCGCGACCGCGCGGCCGCGCGGATCACCTCCTGCACCGGGGCCGGGTCGGGGAGCTCCGCCAGCCGCGGGTCGCCGCAGACCTCGGCGGCGTCGCGCAGGCCCGCCGCGAGCTGCACGGCCGGGCGCCACCACTCCCCCGCGTCCCCCGCGCGGAGCAGCAGCGCCTCGCGCATGGCCATCGCCCGCTCCAGCTCCCGCTCGGCACGGGTCAGCCGGTCGAGCAGCTGCGCGGCGTCCCGCGAGCGCCGCTCCCGGCGCTCGCCCGCCCAGCGCCAGCCCAGGCCCAGCGCGAGTCCCACGATCAGGCCCGCGAGGAGGGGACTCAGGTCGGCGGTCATCCGGTGCTGGTGAAGGTGCCCATCGCCTCGGCCAGGGTCTCGCCGTCCTCCACCTGGACCACCTCGGCCTGGACGACCGTGAACAGGCGACCGCGGCGGCGCACCTCCGCGACGGCGACCAGCGCCCCCGGCCTCCCGGGCTCCAGGTAGTTCAGCTTCATCTCGATCGTGACCGGCCGCTCGCCCTCGTCGATCATCGACCCGACGGCGCGGCCCATCGCCACATCGACCAGCGTGGCGATCGCCCCGCCGTGCACCGTGCCGGCCGGGTTGAGATGCTCGTCGCCGGCCTCCATCACCACCTCCGCACGGCCCTCGACGACCTTCCGGTCGCGGATGCCGAGGTGCGCGTTCAGCCCGGTCTCGTCGGTCACCGCGCCAGGCTATCCCGCGAGCAGCTCCCGGCGGAACGCACCCGCCAGCCAGACCTCGTACTCGTCGGCCGACCAGCCGCGCACCCGGACGAGCAGGCGCCAGACGTCCGGGTGGTTGAGCGCCCACAGGACATCCGCCGCCCGCTCCGGGTCCAGCCCGGCCCGCAGCGACCCCTCCTCGGCGAACGTCCGCGCCACCGGCTCGAGCAGCCCCCGGAACTGCGCCTCGATCGCGTTCCACAGCGCGGCCGCGTCGTCGTCGCCGGCCGCCGCGTCGCGGATGGCCACCAGCAGCCTCCCCGCCCGGTCCTTCACCGCCCGCGACTGGCGGGCCATCCGGTCGAGCCGGGCCCCGGGATCCGGCTCGGCCAGCATGTCCCGGTACCACGGCCGCTCCCCCATCGGCACGTCCTCGGCGTCGCCGCGCAGCAGCACGTTCCACAGCGCCCGCAGGAGCCCGCTCTTCGTCGCGAAGGCGACGTAGACGGTCTTCAGCGCCACCCCCGCCTCGGCCGCGACCGAGGCCATCGTGGTGGCGGCGAAGCCGTCACGCTCGAACAGGCGCTGCGCGGCCCGCAGGATCTCGGCGCGCGTCGCCTCGGCCTGCGCCCGCCTCCGCGGCGAGTCGTATCGGCGGGGTGGCGTGACGTCGCGGGCGGCCATTCCGGTACTCTTGCACACGATTCATTACACTGTTCATGTCGCGAAACTGGAGGCTCGGGATGGCGACCGTGCGGCAACGGATCCACGGGATGTGGTCGTCGGTGGCGCCCGCGTGGCGCGACCACGCCGACGACGTCGACGCACGCGGCGCGGAGCTGGCCGCGCGGATGCTCGCGCTGGCCGCACCCGGGCCCGGGGACCGGGTGCTGGAGCTCGCCTGCGGACCCGGCGGACTCGGGATGGCCGCGGCCCGGCGGGTCGGGGAGTCCGGCCGGGTGACGCTGTCGGACGTCTCGGAGGAGATGCTCGCGACCGCCGGGGAGCGGGTCGCCGCGGCCGGCCTGGCGAACGTGCGGCTGCGCCGCATCGACTTCGAGGCGATCGACGAGGCGGACGGCGCCTTCGACGTGGTGCTCTGCCGGGAGGGCCTGATGTTCGCCGTCGACCCGGCCCGCGCCTGCGCCGAGGCCGCCCGCGTCCTGCGCCCGGGGGGGCGCCTCGCAGCCGCCGTCTGGGGTCCGCGGGAGCGCAATCCCTGGCTCGGCGCGCTCCTCGACGCGGTCGGGACGCAACTCGGCGAGACGATCCCGCCCCCGGGGGTGCCGGGGCCGTTCTCGCTCGCGGCCGACGGCCTGCTGGCCGGCCTGCTCGCCGGCGCGGGGTTCACCGACGTGTGCGTCGAGGAGGTCGCGGTGCCGCTCCGCGCGCCGTCGGCGGAGGCCTGGTGGGCGCGGGGGATCGCGATGGGCGGGCCGGTGGCCCGACGGCTCGCGACGCTGCCGGCCGACCGGATCGCGGCCGCGCGTGCCCACGCCCTGGCGGAGGTCGCCCCCTACGCCGACACGGAGGGCGGGCTGGACGTGCCCGGCGTGTCGCTGCTCGCCCACGCCTGCCGCAGCAGCGCGCCGATCTCCTCCACCCCGTAGCGCGCCTGCAGGCCGCTCGGGTTCGGCACCACCCACACCGCCGCCCCGGCGAGCAGCTCCGGCTGCAGGCCGAGCCCCGCCCGCGGACGGCCGAAGGCGGTGCGGTACGCGCCCATCCCGAGGACGGCGACCGTCCGGACGCGGTGGCGGGCGACCAGGGCCGCCAGCCGTTCGCCGCCGGCGCGGATCTCGTCCGGCGACAACTCCGAGGCGGCCGCGGTCGTGCGCGGCACCATGTTCGTGATCCCGATCCCCCGCTCCAGCAGCAGCCGCTCCTCCGACGGGTCGAGCACCCGGTCGGTGAGGCCGCCGGCGTGCAGCGCCCTCCAGAAGCGGTTGCCCGGCCGGGCGAAGTGGTGTCCCGCCCACGCCGTCCACAGGCCCGGGTTGATGCCCGAGATCAGCAGGCGCAGGTCGTCGGCGACCACGTCCGGGACCGTGAGGCCGCGGGCCTCCTCGAGCTCCTCGCGGGTGGGGCGTCGCGGTCGCGGGGAGGGCGGCACGCCCACATCCTGCCGGGCCGTCGACGGCCGAGGGCCCGCCGGAGCGGGCCCTCGGACGGGAGGACGGGCGGGCCGCGCTACGCGGTGACGAACCGCTCGACGGCCTCGGACAGCCGCTCGGCGGTGCGGGCGAGCTGCTCAGACGAGGCGGCGACCTCCTCCGACGCCGCGCTGGTCTGCTGCGTCGCGGTGGACACCTGCTCGGCGGCGGCGCGGGTCTCGCGGGTGACCGCCGACACCTCGCGGGTGGCGCCGGCCAGCTGGTCCACGCACCCGGAGGTGCGCTCGATGCTTCCCGCCAGCTCGGTGAAGGCCTCGCGGGTCTGCGTGGAGGCGGCGGCGGCCGACTCGGCCAGCTTGCGCACCTCGTCGGCCACGACCGCGAAGCCGCGGCCCTGCTCGCCGGCGC